>JACMLY010000067.1 GCA_014379345.1 Chitinophagaceae bacterium | reverse complement strand
GCATCAGTCAGTTTGTACAACACAAAATGGGTTTGCGTGATGACCAGGTTTACAACAACATTCAGCGTTATGGAAATACCACAGCTGCTTCTGTACCGATCGCATTATGTGAAGCCTGGCAGGAAGGAAGGATTAAAGAGGGCGATATTGTTTGCCTGGCTGCTTTTGGGAGCGGCTACACCTGGGCAAGCGCTTTGATAAAGTGGTAAGGACTGTACAAACAACTAACCTAATAAAAGGCTTGCAACTAAGCTTGAGCAATGTTTGGCTGTTGATAAATATATATTACTAAATGGCTATGTGGGTTAATTAGCTATTTAAAAATGAGCTCTTCAGAAAGAACAAAAGCAATATAACATTAGGGTAATAAATTGTTCTTTTCTACTGCATATCTTAGTTGCGTATGCTTTCGAGCCAAAAATTTAATTCAGGCAATAAATTACTGTATGTCCAGGCGCTTAGAGGCCTCGCTGCCATGATGGTTCTTTTCTTTCACTGCAGCCTGAATAGTAAAGCATATTTCAATATGCGACCTTTACTTGCCTCTGTATGGGAATACGGGTGGCTCGGAGTCGAATTCTTTTTCGTATTAAGCGGTTTTATTATTACCTATATCCATCTCAAAGATCTGGAATCAAGGAAGGGTGTGGCACAGTTCCTGCGCAAGCGGTTTATAAGGATATATCCGATCTATTGGGTGGTGGCAACCATCATGCTCATATATTATCTGTTTATAAAAAAGGAGAATCAGGGAGTTACTGTAAGATTGAGCGGAATGGGCGACTTTATTTATTTAGTAAAATGCTATTCATTATTTCCGACGAGCCCGTTGAGAAAGAATTTTATCGATATCGCCTGGACGCTTAGTTATGAAGTATGGTTTTACCTCTTGTTCGCATTTTGCATTCTATTGGGGTATAAGAGAACTTCTTACTTTTTTATTATTTGGGGATTTTTAATCGTTTTCAAACACTACACCCATATCGGCGACTTTTCACCCTTCCTGAATTTTATCCTCAATCCGATGATACTGTACTTCTTGGCAGGCTGTTTCATCGGGTATCTCTCAAAAAAGGGTAAAGCCAGCTTGTCGCTGCGGCAATTCGTAATACTGATCATTATCGCTTCGATGTCAGTATTTTCTTATGCTGCGCTTTCCGGTTCTGTATTGGAACAGAACCGATGGGACATAAATTACTATTATTTGTTGATTGTTTTGTTCGGGATCACGCTTTGGATGGCTGTAAGCATCGATCGACAGTCATGGCTTACAGCGCCTTCAAAAAAGCTATTGCTTATAGGAGACGCATCCTATTCTCTGTATCTCATCCATCCGGCCGTAATAATGTTTTGTTACAAGATGGCAGCTTATCTCACATCAAGGTTCGCTATAGATGTTTCCAGCATGACCGTCAATCTGATTTTTATCGGCACCATGCTGATGGCTACCTTAGCGGGCCTGCTACTGCATCTCATTGTGGAAAAACCACTTCTGTCTCTCCTTAACAAGAATAAAACGTTTTCATGGAGGTTACCATGGATAGGAAAACCTCTATAAAATTTGGTTTTTCAAAGAAACTCGCTCACGATTTTCATCAAAACCATATACCCCGTGCCATTCAAATGCACGCCGTCAATAGTATATTCACTTTTCAATATTCCGTCTTCACTCAGTCGTGTATGTGCATCAATGAAATAAACGGATCGTTGGCGGCATAACCCTATTAATTTTCGATTGAGATTAATGATCCTGTTGCGGTGAATGGCGTGGATGCCGCGTGTTGGTAATACGGCACTTACATATATCTGATCAGCCTTGGCATAAGTTATGATGCTATCGTAATTTACCAGAATCCTGCTTAGAGCAGCTCCGGCAGTTATATCGTTGATGCCCACAGAAATGAATAGCTTTCGACATCTAGGCAATGTTCTGATGCGTTGCAATACATGATTTGTTCGGTTATTTCCTATACCCCTATTCTTGACATGCCTGCCAAACAATTCCGTTACGGGTAAACCTTCTACGATCGAGTCTCCTATAAAAATGATATCGCTGCTGTCTACCGGTAACACATCATGCATGCTTCGCCGCGTTTGGTGATAATAATATTCCCCGTACTTCGCGAAGTAGGCCCTGTAAGCCTGTCTACCAACAATCAGCAAAGCGGCTATTCCATTAAGGGAAAGCGAGATAATGAGAATTGTTTTGCGCACATGTAGGGTTTATCATGGTTCTTAGAATGCTAAATGTAGAATGCCCAGGCGCAACAATACTGTTGCGACCACTAAAATTAAAGCAATCTTAATATCGAAAATACACAGCTATTTTTTGAGCTGAGAGAATAACCTTTATAATTCCGTATGAGGTTTTAAAGAACAAATCGAAGAAGGTCACCATTGAAGATGGCATAAACATGAAGGAAACTTAACTAATTAATGTAGAATATACTTCATGCCCTTTAAGGTAACTGACAACCAGACAAGCGCTTTGTAATTTGTCAGGATACTAAAATCTAACAGAAATACAACTAAATCCGATCTGTATTTGGCTGTTAATTATATTGCAGGATGCTTCGAAAAATTGTCTATCTCATCAATCCCATTTCAGGTACAAAAGAAAAAACTTCGTTAAAAGATATTATTCATAAAAAAACAACTGAGCAAAATATTCCTTTTGAAATCCAAGTCAGCTCTAAAAATGGCAATTATGAAAATCTAAGAAAGAAAATCATCGCTGAAAAAATTACGGATGTTGTGATTTGTGGCGGTGATGGAACTATCAGTTCAGTGGCCGCAGCTTTGATGGATCTGGAAGTCAGGTTTGGTATTATACCGATGGGTTCGGGCAATGGGCTTGCGCTTACTGCCAAAATTCCGGTATCTCCGGTAAAAGCATTGGAAATTATCTTTCAGGGAAATGCATCAAAAGTAGATGGCCTGTACATTAATAATCAGTTTTCGTGTATGCTTTGCGGCCTCGGATTCGATGCGCAGGTGGCTCATGACTTTGCTAAAGAAAAAAAAAGAGGGCTCCAGACTTATGTGAAAATATCTGCCATTAATTTCTTTAAGGCAAGTCCCTATGTCTTCACTATTAAATCAAAAGAAAAAAATTTTGAAACAGAGGCTTTTTTTATAAGTATAGCCAATAGTAACCAGTTCGGAAATAATTTCAAGATCGCCCCTCATGCCAGTTTAAAAGATGGATTGATGGATATTGTTATCGTAAAGAAGATGAACAAATTGATGCTGCCTTTCTCTATCCTGGGGCAGATCACAGGAATCAATGCGTTACAACAACTCGATGACCATTTAAACAGAAGGAATATTATTTATTTTCAAACCAAAAGCATCCAAATTCATAATACCGGGCATGCACCATTGCATATTGACGGAGACCCTGTCTCCACTTCTTCTGTCTTTAATATCCGGATAAAGCCTAAGGCTTTCCGGCTATTGCAGCCTTCTTAGAAATCAGGTGTGATATTTCAAGAAATTGCCGAAATGCCTGCGTATTGTTTTCATTATCGAGAGCAGTCGCAATATTGTATTTTTCTCTTTTTGTCAGGTGAAAATTCAGCGCCGCTCCGGCATCTTCTTTTTTAGGAACGTATTGAAAAGATATTTTATACAGCTTTTCTCCCATGATGGTTTGTGACATGCTCAGGAGATCATTTTGATTATACTCCTGCATCTTATACCAGTTGTATTGCAGTAATAAAAAAGGCTTTGTAAAAAGTTCACTGAATTCTTCCGACTTATATTCATTATCCCACCCACCCGTTTTTCGGTCGCGGATTTGCAACAACACAACACCGCTTGTATTTTGTTTTATCCACTCCCTGAATACGTGCACAAAACGAACAGCGCTTTCCTGGCCATAATTATCACGCAACCCCGCATCCATTACGTCAATAACAGGTTTTGTTGGCAGCCATACGTTCGGCAGCACATACGGAAAAGTAGCATTCATCCGCAAGGCAGTCAAAACGCGGAGGTTCATTGGATCCTGGTTTGCAAATAAACGCTGATAATCTACCCCGTCCGCATCCATAGCCGATATATTGGCAGTATCGTGAAGCGGTTTCATTAAGAAACTTACAGGTTGGGTACTGATGATCATTTTTCTTCCGTCGCTGGTAATAACCGAATTGTAGAATATCAAGGGGATTCTTGCATTTTTCTCGTCTTCTGCATAATCTTTTAATCTTTTATTTAGAAAACCTCTCGTGTTAGCACTCAGTTTTTGTTCAAATGCATAGCCGCGATCCTTTATATAGCTGTAATTACCCACCTTAAATTTTTGTGCAGGCGAGGCCAGATCACGGGCAACAAAGGAAGTAAATAGTGAATTCAAAAGGTCTTGCGAAATATCTTCAACATACTTTTTTTCTAACGGATTAATTCCGGCTGGTCTTTGTCTTGCTAACTCGCGATAATAGCTTGCACCCAACATTCCGCCGGATGCCCCCGTGATCAAAAAAGTTTTATCCATTAGTGTTCCGCCACTCAGGCTATCGAGGCGCTGAAGAACATTCATGGTAAAATTCGCGCTCCTGTTTCCACCGCCGCTGGTATTGATCAGGTAAATAAGCGGCTTTTCTTCCGGCTGCTTTTTCTTCCAATTATCAAGGATAGCAATCATGTTCCTGATATCGCTTGCAATGTTGTCAGGAGAACTTAACCGAGAAAGAGCGTTTTTATTGTATGCAGGGCGGTCGGTTTTATTGATATAATTAAGACCGTAGGCTTTATTGCTGGGATCAAATACATCGTATTTGTAGAGCAGATTCAAAACAAAAATCAAAGCCACCAGAAAGGGAATACTCCAACTTTGTAAAAAATAGGAGAACGCACCGGATATGGCGATCAGGATGGCGAAGAAAATAGTGATACCGGCTGCTGCCGGCAATTGAAAAACAGGACCGTCCATCAAAAATCCAATGACGATCAGAAATATAAAGGCGATAAAGATGGAAAGGACTGCTGCAAAATGATGACGATTAAATATTGTTTCAATGAACTCGCGACTGTAGTGTGAAACATCCCTGACTTTCTTTAATATAAAAGCATTATTTAAATACCACTCAACTTTTATAAGACGGCTTTCGCCTAGCTTAGTTTCATTCTTTTTGAACTGAGCCTTGAACAATTGCGGGTTACTGATAACAGGAGTAAGTCGCCTGATGATTGTTTTATCGGCTCTGAAAAAATAGATCAATGATATGGCAATAAGAAGGATCAGTCCGCAAACAAAGCCACCTGTTACAAGAAGGATCTCAACCCCGGTCATTAATTCTTTGTATTTATCGAACTCAATAGCCCTGGTAAAATAATATACAAGGAATATCAGCGGGATGATTGCATTGTTGACACAATATTTTAAGAATGGATTAGAGGTTGTTGCCAGAAACCGGAAATGACGGCAAAATAAAATAAATGTGGTGATGTTCCAGCTCATGATAAAAACGCCTATGGCTACTCCCATAATTGCAGCACTCATGGCATTCACATTGCCCAGGTATTCAGGGGCAAGAAATAATGAATCTGCACCATAACTATGCATGAATGTTCCACCCACCGTGCTGAACATCAAAAACCAGAACAGCAACAGAACCTGGAACTTTTTAAAGTGCAGCAATACTAACTGCACGGGAAATGAATGATATAATCCTTTTAAAAATGGCTTCATCGGCTTACTACGAAACAGGTCACACTATTTTAGGTATGGCATGTTACTCTTAAACGTAAAGGCGGCCCTGAGATTATGAAAGCTGCATAAAAGATTTAGTATTGGTAAGATACAATATAGTTATCAGGCTAAGTAAAAATAACATGGCAACCAATTGGTGCAACTGGGCCATCCACTCAAAAAATCCCCAATGATTAGGCACAATGCCAGGACTGGTCAAAACTGCTAGAATTCCCAGTAATAACTGGCCTATAATTAATATGAGTGGGATCAACCTGATTTTTCGAAAGACTGAAGAGATCTTTGGAAGCCGGTATAATTTCAGGGTAAACAGGATTGTCACCGTTAATAAGATATAAGCGAGGCTGCGATGAATGAAATGAATGGTAATTTTATTTTCAATGAAGTTAAGCAGTACCGGCTTTTCAGTAAAAATGCTATCAGGGATCAGCATTCCATTTATTTCGGGCCATGAAGGCGCTGCTGTTGCCGCTTTATGCCCAGCCATTAAAGCACCATAAATCAGCTGAACGAGTAGCAATGCCACCAGCAGCCAGGTCCACTTTTTTACAGCGGGAGCTAGGATCTTTTGTGAAGCAGGGATCGTCAACTGCAGAGCAAACCAGAAAGCATAGCATATTAAACCCAAAGCGAAAGTGAAATGCAGAGCCAGGCGGGTGGGTTTTACATACACAGCATCACCGGTTAGGCCGCTTGCAACCATGATCCAGCCAATGGCGCCCTGCAATGCTCCCAGCAGAAAAAGGATAAGTAGGGGTTTTTCCATACTCTTTTTTAACTGCTTTTTTGACACCAGGTACACAAATCCAATAACGAAAACAACGCCGATCAATCTTGCCCAGAAACGATGTAGCCATTCCCAGAAAAAAATGAATTTAAAATCTGCAAGTATAAAATCAGCATTGAGTAACTGGTACTGAGGAGTTTGTTTGTATTTATCGAATTCTGCCAGCCATTTCGCTTCGTTTAATGGGGGAAGGGTGCCTGTTACCACATTCCATTCCGTTATAGACAGACCTGACCCTGTTAAACGGGTAATACCGCCAAGGATTACCTGTACCAATAACATAAAAACGCCGATCAGTATCCAATTAGCAACCGGCCTGGACGAAGAATGGGAAGTCGAGACTACACGCATGGCGGCGCAAAGGTAGTGTACGAATAGTTGTTACCGGGATCAGGAAAAGAATTAATGTGGAAGTTTGTGCCTTATCAAACCATACAACCATGTGCCCGCTATGGCACTATATAAGGTTATGATAACAATGAAAGCGCCTGTCCCGATCTGAGCAAAAAGGGGCCCCGGGCAAGCTCCGGTCAATGCCCATCCGCAACCAAACAACAAGCCGCCATAGATCTGGCCCTTATTGAATTTTTTAGGGAACAATTGTATGCTTTCGCCACGAATCGTTTTAATATCAAATTTTTTGATCATCCAAACAGAAATTATTCCCACTATCACCGCGGATCCAAGAATGCCGTACATGTGAAAACTTTGAAGGCGGAACATTTCCTGTATACGAAACCATGAGATCACTTCAGACTTCACCAGGAGTATTCCAAATAAAACACCAGCAAAAAGATATGGCAGCTTTTGTTGCGGGAAATGATCTTGTGCTGAGTGCTGAATATATCCTTCGTCAAGAGATTGTACTTCAAAGTCGTTATTGAATTCTTTAGAAGGTCTTTCGATCAATTCATTTGTTTTCATGGATTACCATTTCAGTATAATGGGAATAATAAGATTAGCAGTGACAAATCCGCCGGCCATAAAACAAGCGGTTGCTACCAGAGAAGGCCATTGGAGATTTGATAAGCCCATGATAGAATGTCCTGACGTGCATCCGCCTGCATAACGTGTTCCAAATCCAACCAAAAAACCTCCTACTACAACTAACAAGAATCCCTGGGCCGAAAACAAATTATTCCAGTTAAAAAGCTGGGGAGGTAAAAGGCCTCTGAAATTGGTAATGCCCTGTTGTTGAAATTGCCCTACCAGGATAGGATTTAATAATATGGGCTTAGGGTTGTTGAACCAAAGCGCAGTTATTGCCCCTCCGATGATGATACCGGCTACAAAAAATAAATTCCATGATTCGTGTTTCCAATTGTATTTGAAATAAGGAATTCCTGACGGAAGGCATGCTGCGCAGATATGTCGCAAAGAAGAGGATATGCCAAATGGTTTATTGCCGATTATTAGCAGCAGGGGAACAATTAATCCAATTAACGGCCCCGCCACATACCAAGGCCACGGCTCATGCAGCCATTCTGAAAATGACATGATAGATTTTTTATAAATAGAATCTTTAAAAATTCAATATAAACCTATCCGCCCACTTTATCAGGCAAATGTTGCAGAACCTGCTGTAGTTGGTTGGCATTTGATACTCCGGATTGTCGCCATTTAATTTCTCCATCTTTAAATATAATAAGGGTGGGTACTCCCTGTATCTGAAAAGCTTCAGCTACGTGCGGATTTTTATCAACATCGATCTTCAAAATTGTAATCTCATCCTGCATCATATTTTTTAATTCTTTAAGGATGGGAGGCATCATTTTGCAAGGACCACACCACTCGGCATAAAAATCAACCAATACGGGCTTACCCGAATTAATGACTTCAGAAAATGTATTCATAATATATGGTTTCGTCTGTATATAATGCAAACCTGTTGCCACCAAGTTATGCAGGTTGAAAACTTAATTTCTAAAAATTTTGCCATCCCCTTATTTTTGGCGAAAGAACCTGCTTGCTGAAAACGAATTATCAAACCAAAAAAATTGAAGCCGGCTGCGATGAGGCAGGCAGGGGATGTTTGGCAGGACCGGTATTTGCAGCGGCAGTTATTCTTCCGCCTTATTTTTTTCACCCGGCCTTAAATGATTCTAAACAGGTTCCCGAAGAGCTGCGATATGAATTGCGAACGTATATTGAGTTACATGCTGTTGCTTCTAGTGTAGCCCAGGTAGATCATGAAGAGATTGACCGGATCAATATTCTGAAAGCTTCGTTCAAAGCCATGCATCTGGCCATTGATACTTTAAAAACGAAACCCAGATTGTTATTGATCGACGGTAACCGGTTTACCAGGTACGGGCGAACTCCGCATGAATGTATAATAAAAGGAGACGCGACGTATGCATCAATAGCTGCTGCCAGTATCCTGGCTAAAACATATCGGGATGATTTTATGAAAAATCTTCATCTTCAATATCCACACTACAAATGGATCACCAATAAAGGGTATGGCACGGAAGAGCATCGAAAGGCCATCGAAGTACATGGTTTATCGCCTTATCACCGTAAAACTTTTCAATGCTGCTCTTCTTCTCAATTGTCTTTGGAAATGGGAGTGATGTTTAAAGTTTAAGGTTTAAAGTTTCACGCCGTTTTTCGTGTTTTACCAACAACAGGTGGGGGTAAAAGTCAATGTTGAATAGAAGGTAATCGACGTATACATAAACTTTATGTCACACTATTGTTCGTGAAGACACCAACAACGGATCCGCTTTCAACTGTAAACTTTAATCCTTAAACCTTAAACTTTAACCCTACACCAGGTCGGCAAAGAAAAGCGATTTGACATTTTCCCACTCTTCCTGCAGAATGCTGTAATATACCGAATCCCTTCTTCGATTCGAATGCATTTGCATATGGCTTCTTAAGACCCCTTCAGGTTTCATTCCTATTTTAAGCAATGCTGTTTTTGCTCTTTCATTCAGGTTATCTGTTTTCACTTCCACACGCTCCATCTTCATGACCTCAAAAGCAAAACTCAGCAATGCAAATTTAGCCTGCCGGTTCACGCCTGTACCCATAAATTCGGTACCGAGCCATGTCCAGCCGATCTCCACCCGTTTATCGAAAAAGGAAAGATTACCATAACTGGTACTTCCGCAAATGCTTTTGGTATCCTTGTCGATGATCGTGAAAGGCATCCGTTTGCTATTGGTTCTTTCCATTAATGCCTCTTCGATCCATTGTTTCAATGCAGATTCCTCAGAAAGATCCTTCGTAAAATATTTCCAGATCTCGTTACTTTTTGTAAGGGGTGAAAACAGGTGCTGATCATTGCGCTCAAGTAGCCTCAATATTACTCTGGGAGTTTCCAGTACAAATGACCGGGGAAAGAATTTTTGATAAAGGACCGCGGTATCTACCGGGTCAGCCGGGTTTATAATCATCGTTCAAAAATAAATCATTCCACAACCCATTCGCCCAACCCTTCCCGAATAACAACCGGTTCTTCTGTTGTGCAATCTATAACAGTGGAGGGTACAATTCCACCCGGACCACCCTGTATGACAATATCAACAAGACCTTTGAAATTTTCATAGATGATCTCCGGATCAGTGTATTCTTCCACCATCTCTCCTGGCAAAGAGGTACTAATGATTGGATGACCTAATTCCTTCACAATCGTTCTTGCAATGTTATTATTGGGAACACGAATACCAATCGTGTCTTTTTTACTCTTTAAAATTTTAGGTACTTCTCTGCTCGCGGGTAAGATAAATGTGTAAGGGCCGGGCAAATGACTTTTTAAAAGGCGATATATAGGAGTTGAGATACTTTTGGCATATCGGCTAAGATCGCTGAGATCAAAACAAATGAAAGACATTTGCGCCTTTTGAGGCTGAATGTTTTTAATCCTGCATATTTTCTCAATTGCTTTAGTTTGAAAAATATCGCAGCCCAGGCCATAGATGGTATCGGTAGGGTATATTATAATTCCTCCGCTTTCTATACAATCTACGATGGTTCGAATATTCCGGGGTTGTGGATTTTCAGGATGAAGATGCAATAACATAAGGTAAATTTACCAATAAACGCGAAGGATATCCACACCAATAAAATCTACTCTCAAAAAAATGTTATAAAACCAGGCTGAACAAAGAAACATGTTAGCGCGTTAATAAAAAATAGATTAAATATTAACTTTGCGTCAAATCTTTCAAGATGCTTTTACAACCAATAGAGAAAGTAGAAAAGATCAGTGATGAAGATTTTCAGCAAAATTATTATAAAACCGGAAGGCCCATTGTTATAACCAGCCTTGCAAAACAATGGCCCGCTTATAATAAATGGTCATGGGATTATTTTAAAGAGGTAGTAGGAACTCAGCAAGTTGGAATCTATAACAATATTAAAAGTGATGCGTACACACCTGTAAATAAGGCGGATGAGTATACAACATTTGCAGATTATGTGGATATGGTTAAAACCGGGCCTGCGCAGTGGAGGATTTTTTTATTTAATATTTTTAACCATGCCCCTCAGTTGACCGATGATTTCACCTGGCCAGATCATCTGATGAAGGGGTTTGTAAAAAGGTTCCCGATGTTGTTCGTTGGGGGAGCTACAAGTATTACGCATATGCATTTTGACATGGACATGTCGCATATAATCCATACTCAGTTTGTTGGGCGTAAAAAAGTGTTGCTATTTCCCTATACAGAACAACATAAGTTGTACCGCAAGCCCTTTGAAGTATTGAGCCTGGCCGACTTTAGTCATTATTACAAAAATAATGGCCATCCTGACTATGAGAAATTTCCCGCGCTCAAACTGGCAAAGGGGTATGAGGTAACACTGGAACATGGCGACACGCTGTTTATGCCTGCAGGTTACTGGCATCATATGGAATATCTTGATAGTGGCTTTGCCATGAGTCTGCGCGCGGTTCAACGTACTATTCCAGGCATTGTGCAGGGGGCGTGGAACCTGGTAGGAATGCGGAGTATCGACACATTAATGAAAAAAACAGCTCCGGAATGGTGGTATCATTACAAGCGGGAAAAAATTTATAGAGCGGCCGGAAAGGAGCTGGAAAGGCAATCTGCCTGACAAGTTTTGCGTAGAGAAAAGATCATCCGGATCATGTAAAAGAAATATTTGCAAAAAATATTGATTATTAAGAAAACAGTCTTTATTTTTACCAACCTTATGCTTTGAGCGACTATCCTCCTTCGGCATAAAAAGTTCTATCCAATCTCCTTATTCCCGACCATCCAATTTCCAGTTAAGAATTCCAATTCAGAAATATAGTTTACCATTTTTACCTGTATTATTATTGTTCGGGCATCCGCTACCTATAAAACCCAATCGCTACCTCTGTTTTTGTTGATCCTTTGCTTTTGTGTCACCACAAGTTGTTTCTAACATCCGTGAAACGGTGTTTATTCCTGTGTGAAAGATAATATTCGCTCTAGTATTTATGATAGTACGATAAACTTTTATTGAGATTTTACCTCATTTCAAATTCTTTCTTTTTGTGGTTTCAGAGGTAAGCACAGGCCGGCGATTTCCATCGCTGGCATTTTTATTTTTATGCCTGATGCAAGGAAATTTCCATCTTTTGCCCTTTGAACAATAGAAGTAAATGCAACCCGAAGATTTAATTGATGATTTAGCTACACATCCTGCATTATTACTGGATAGTCCAGGTCTCGTTGCCTCTAAGCAACTTATCGAGATCTCCCTTTCCCCTACTTCCAATTACTTCTTCCAGTTGAAGAGAAAGCATTTCTTCATAACAGGGCCTGTCGGTTTGGTAAAAAACACCAAAGGGGCGTGGAAGATGACCTTCAATACTGGGATTGTCGAACATTCGAACAAGGGTCTGGGCCTTATAAAAATCCTTCTCATCATGCACCCAAAGATCATCTGCACTGATGCCATTACCCAGTTCTACTATGATCGGTTTGAAACCGTCTAACTTAATACCCTTGTTTTGTGACGCACCGAAAATAAGTGGTTTGCCCTGCTCTACAAACAATACATTATCGGCTTTAGTGCCTTTCTCGGTGAAAGCTTCAAAAGCGCCATCATTAAAAATATTACAGTTCTGATATATCTCAAGGAAAGAAGTCCCCTGGTGTTGATGAGCACGTACCAGCAAAGCTTGTAAATGTTTTGGATCACGATCCATACTTCTCGCAATAAATGTGGCATCGGCTCCCATTGCCAGGGCTAAAGGATTAAAAGGATGATCTATACTTCCATAAGGAGTAGACTTAGTAACCTTTTTAGGCTCGGAAGTGGGAGAATATTGACCCTTGGTGAGTCCGTAAATCTGATTATTGAAAAGCAGAATATTTACATTGAAATTGCGACGTAATAAATGAATAGTATGGTTACCTCCGATGCTCAGGCTATCGCCATCGCCTGTAACAATCCATACGCTCAGGTCGGGACGTGCCGCTTTCAGTCCGGAAGCGATGGCCGTTGCCCTGCCATGAATAGAATGCAAACCGAAAGTATTCATGTAATACGGAAACCGGCTACTGCAGCCAATTCCGGAAACAATCACTATATTTTCTTTGGGGATTCCGAGACCAGGCATAATTTTCTGTACCTGTGCCAAAATCGAATAATCGCCACAACCTGGGCACCAGCGAACTTCCTGGTCGGTGGAAAAATCTTTGGCAGATAACACGGGTACTGTAGTAATCGTTTCGCTCATGATTTTTATTGTAGTCTACAAATTTACAGTTTCAGCTATTAAAATGTATCGAATGAACTCATAAATCCTTTGAATATTTTATTATAGTAACCAGGAAACGGTTATATATAATCAAGAAATATTGCGAGGATCAGAAGACCTCATTGTTTAACACAAAAAAGGACCCATGAAGGGTCCTTTGTATAGTTGAAGTAATATCAGATTAATATCTGTTATTATAACCGCCACCGCCGCCGCCGCGATTTCCACCGCCGCCGCCGCCACGATTACCACCTCCACCAGAGAAGGATCTGTTGTCGGAACGCTGCTCTTTAGGTTTAGCCACGGAAACACCAATGGTTCTACCTTCTACAACAGCCTGGTCTAATTCCTGAATTGCTTTTTTAGCACTTTCATCATCAGGCATTTCAACAAATCCAAATCCACGGGATTTACCGGTGAATTTATCCGTAATTACCTTAGCAGACGATACTTCTCCATAGTCTGCAAAAAAATCTTTTAAGTCTTCATCGGCCACGTTGAAGCTTAAATTTGAAACATAAATGTTCATTAAACTGAAAATTAAGATTTACAAAAAATTCGAGTAAAAAGCAGAGTAAAGAAGACTAACCGCGGACAAATAGCAGAATATCGTTCAAATACTAAAATGCTATATAGCTCAAATATTAACGGAACAAAGATAACGATATAAAATTTTAATATGCAAGAAATAGATTAATCATTTGTTAAGTGGTCTATTAAAAAATTACTTGCATATGCTTTCAAATCCCTTCATCTGTTCAATATCACTGACCGGGAGTTTCCATTATAGGAGCGTCGGTTGAACCGAACACAGCATCATCAGCGGGATTTACTCCGTTACTGAGGAATCAAAAAGGCGGTTTTTTCTTCGGTCTATTCGCCAGTTGTTAAGAAACAACAAAATATTCCTTTAAATATTAAACTAAATATTTTGGTATATGATTGCTACTTAATTTAGCAATATGTGTGACCGGATTTTTGAGAAATTGAATATTCTTGCGGATGCCGCAAAATATGATGTTTCCTGCGCATCCAGCGGGAGCCATCGAAAAAATGAATCAAAAGGGTTGGGAACAACAGGTAATGGAATTTGCCACGCGTATACCGAAGACGGGCGTTGCGTTTCTTTGTTAAAAATACTGCTAACCAATCATTGCATTTATGATTGCTGCTACTGCGTGAGCAGGCGCAGCAATGATATCAAAAGAGCGGCTTTTACTATTGAAGAAGTGGTTGATCTTACCATTCATTTTTACCGGCGTAACTATATTGAAGGCCTTTTTTTGAGTTCCGGAATATTCAAAAATGCCGATTATACAATGGAAAGGCTGGTGCGCATTGCCAAAAAACTTCGGACCGAGCATCATTTTAATGGTTATATCCACTTAAAAACCATTCCGGGAGCAAGTGACGAATTGTTACAGGAGGCTGGACTTTATGCAGACAGGCTCAGTGTAAACATTGAAATGCCAACCGAAAATAGTTTGCGCTTACTGGCTCCCGACAAAAAACGAGAGGATATGATCGGGCCGATGAAGTATCTGAAAGGTGCAATTCTGCAAAATCGCGAAGAAAAAAAAGTATATAAAAAAACGCCTTTATTCGTTCCCGCAGGCCAAAGTACGCAAATGGTCATCGGGGCTACTCCGGAAACCGATCTCCAGATTTTATGGATGGCTGATCAGTTTTACAAAAAAATGGATCTAAGACGGGTTTATTATTCGGGCTATATACCTATCAGTAATGATAATCGCCTTCCGGCTATTGGCACTCCCGTACCTATGATCCGGGAAAATCGTTTGTACCAGGCCGATTGGCTTCTGCGGTTTTACGGGTTTCAGGTCAATGAAATCGTATCATTACAGGATCCCCATCTTGATATGGACATTGATCCAAAGTTGAGCTGGGCACTTAGACACCTTGATCTGTTTCCTCTCGATATCAATAAAGCAGATCTTCATTTGGTGATGCGTGTGCCTGGTATTGGAATTCAGTCGGCCAAAAAAATATGTGATGCCAGAATGTTTAAGAAACTAAACTGGGAGCATTTAAAAAAAATAGGAATTGCTTTTAATCGCGCAAAATATTTCATTGCCTGTAACGGTACCGCATTTCAAAAAAGGGATCTGACCGAAAAGCAGATCCGGCATCAAATACTTTTCGTTGGTAATAGTAAGTACCGTCCGAACTTTTCATCTCAACTAAAAATATTTTGAATATGAATACCGTAATCTATGACGGAAGCTTTGAAGGCTTGCTTACGGCAATATTTGATGTGTATGAATACAGGTTAAAAGATGCCTGTCTCACAAAATACAAAGATCATCAAAAAAACATTTTTGGAAACGATCACTTCACTGTCACTGATCCTATAAAATCAGCCAGGGTTTGGCAAGGCTTACAACAACGTATATCCCAAAAAGCTCAGGGACAAGTTTATAAAACCTACTTGTCAGAAATTAAAAGGATCGAAAATACAATCCTAAGCTATGTGCAGTATGTATTCCGGTGTGCTACCAGTGTAGAATATGATTACAGTGATCCTTCTGTTTTAATGGTCGCCGAAACTGCAAACAAAGTAGCACGCGAAAAACATAGAATGGAAGCCTTTGTACGATTTCAATTAACGAAGGATCAATTATATTATGCAACTGTACAACCAGATTACAATGTCCTCCCACTAATCATAAAACATTTTCAGAAAAGGTATGCCGATCAAAAATGGATGATCTATGATGTCCAACGACGTTACGGAATATTCTATGACTTAAGTACGACCGAATTTGTTGAGATGATTTTCAACCCGGAAACTGAAAACGGGAAAAATATCGGCCCCTGTATTGCGGAAGAAGAGACATTGTACCAACAACTATGGCAACAATATTTCAGCAGCGTGAATATTGCAGCCAGAAGAAATATGAACTTACATATACGACATATGCCAAAACGCTATTGGAAATTCTTAATTGAAAAGAGGCCCGTTACCGATAAGTAATGTTAGGCCGCTAACCATTGCTTATACCATTGAGATAACTGGCTTTTCTGAAGCCTCAATTATTTTGCCGTCAGTGTTTGCCAGGATGCATCCGAATGGAGGGTCTGTTTTGCAATTTTCGCCGCAGAGCGTAATAATTGCTCATTCTGAATTATTTCACGTATCGATTGAATCGTATACCACCACTTTTTTCCATAAATGTTTGCATTCGTCAATAAACTTCAGGTGAATTGGATCTGTTTGGTAACTGTCCTGGTCTGCCCGGTTATTGAATAATAAAAGCCATGAAACCGAATAAGAGCCATCGATCACATCCCGGTTTGTTCCGGCAGGCTTTCCGATATGAAACATTTTTATTGTTTTAACGGTCGATAGTTTTTGAAGGCCCTCCAGTAGTTTCTTTAACTCCTCTGAACTGTCGGGATTGTTCAACCAAAAGTATACGTGATGAACAAAAAGGTTTTTTGATGCTGTCATTGCAAATTCAGAATTTGATGTTAATGAGATAAATCCTATACCGGCTGCGGTTTTCGCCGAATCCCTTATGAATTCTCGTCTTGATGAATTCTTCATATTATGATATGAATGTATTTTTTAGAATGTTGATAAAGATACAATCAGGATTTATTCAAACCCTAAAATAAAAAACCCCACCATACAGCGGGGCTTATTAACAATGGAACTTGCTTTATAGGTGATATCTTCCATCGTTTATCAGTTTATCGGCAATCCGCCTTTTCGCCTCTTTGCTATTGAACGGTTCGGCTTTGGTAAACCTTTTTACTCCCAGTAACATCATGCGCTGTTCATCTCCCTCAGCAAATGCATTGATTGCATCCTTCCCATATTTATTAATTTTATCTGCTGCATCATACAGATAAGTCCGTGTTATATCCAATTCAAAGCGGCAACCTTCTTCTCCTTTCTGATCTGTCAGTTTAATAGCTCTTAGTAAAGCACTCTCAGCATTAAAGGTTTCAATCGCCATGTCGGCAATATTCATTAATATTTCCTGCTCGCCTTCAATCTTCATCATTAGCTTTTGCACGGCTGCACCTGCAGTCATTAAAATCGCTTTTTTGAAGTTTGAGATCAGCCTTTTTTCTTTTGCAAAAGCCTCATCATCACTGCTACCGAAATCAGGGATACTCATGAGTTCTTTTTGAACAGACATTGCAGGCCCCATTATATCCAATCTCCCTTTCATAGCTCTTTTCAATACCATATCGACAGTTAGCAAGCGATTAATTTCATTGGTGCCTTCATAAATCCTGTTTATCCGACTATCTCTGTAGGCTTTCGAAATAACATATTCGTCGCTAAAACCATTTCCACCATGTATCTGAACACCTTCGTCTACAACGAAATCAAGAACCTCGCTGCCATACACTTTCAACATGGCACATTCGATCGCATATTCCTCTGCAGCGCCCAACAGGGCTTCGTTAAATGGTTTGCCCGCTTTCAGCAGTTCATGCTCTTTGTCATCTATCCAACGGGCTGTACGGTACAAAGCACTTTCACACACCCACATATCAATAGCCATTTGAGCAATCTTATTTTTGATCGCGCCAAAATTTGATATGGAGGTTTTAAATTGTTCACGGGTGATGGCATACTGTATTGAAGTATTAGCAGCCCGCTTGGCACCTCCTAATGCGGCAGCACACAATTTCAGCCGCCCGATATTTAATATATTAAAGGCGATCACATGCCCTTTACCAATTTCTCCCAGAAGATTTTCGGCCGGTACTTTACAATCCTGAAAGTATAATTGTACCGTAGAAGATCCTTTGATACCCATTTTATGCTCTTCGGGGCCTTGCGTAAATCCTTCGAAACCTCTTTCAATAATAAAAGCGCTGAATTTATCTCCATCCACCTTTGCAAAAACAGTATATATATCGGCAAATCCACCATTGGTGATCCAACATTTCTGGCCATTAAGGATATAATGTTTCCCATCATCGCTCAGCTTTGCCGAGGTTTTCGCACCCAAGGCATCGCTTCCACTGTTTGGTTCGGTTAATCCGTAAGCTCCTTTCCATTCGCCACTTGAAAGTTTTGGAATGTATTTTTCCTTTTGTGACTCAGTACCGAAATATAAGATCGGTAAGGTGCCGATACCTGTATGGGCTGATACGGCAACAGAAAATGAAAACCCGCCACCCAATCCTTCATTCACCAGGGTGGAAGTAATAAAATCCTTTCCCAATCCGCCATACTGTTCAGGTATTGATGCGCCGAGCAATCCCTGTTCTCCTGCCTTTTTTACCAGAGACGGCATCAGCCCCGGCTCAAGTTTATCGATACGGTCGAGAATGGGCAGTACTTCCGTATCAAGAAACGATGCGCACATGTCTTTTACCATTTGCTGTTCTTCATTATACTCTTCGGGTATAAAGGTTTCGAAGGCTGAACTTTCTTTAATTATCCATTCGCCTCCTTTAAGAACTTTTTGTTGTTGGGTGGTAGTGCTCATATAAATAATTTAATTTGAGATCATTCAAATAAAATAATGTTCCGAAACAAAACGCTAATTATTGTAAATTATCATATACCTGTTGCAATATTTCCTTACATAAATTGATATTCTGAACAGAAATCCCTTCCAGTGCTTCATTTAAAGTTTCTTCAGCAATTGTCATTGTTTCATCCTCTAATTTTTGTCCCTGCTTTGTTAAAAAGATCATGTTGATGCGCCTGTCAGATTCTGACGCAACTCTTTTAACCAATTGTGATTTTTCAAGATTATCTACTAACCTGGTGATACTGGGCTTATCACGAAAAGTAGCATTACACAATTCCTGCTGGCTGATTCCATCATTCTTCCATAAATGATACAAAACACTCCATTGTTCAATTGTTACATTTAATCCCGAACCGTTAAATTTTTTTTGTAATCTTCTGGCAATGGCTGTTGATGCTTTGCCGGTAATAAAACTGTATAATTCGCCTTTCTTGAATTGGTTGTTTGGCATATAGTTGTTTATACAACTATTCAAAAGTACCCTTTTTCCTGGTTTATGCAAATAGTTAGAATAGATTTTTTTTCTGCTGAAATCAGACAATTAAAATGATGGAAATACAACTTGTCGAAATTCGCCATCTTAGTATAATCGAGCTGTTCGGTAAACAACCAGCCATTTTCAAATAAAATTTGCACCTTTACCCTGTAAGTCTGTAGTATCCAATTTGTTTTCTTAAATGGCCATCTTTCTATTTATATTTTTTTTATTGCTTGTTTGCTATGCTTTGTTAATAGATTATTACAGAAGAGCCTGGAATCAAATTCCCGATTTTATTGCCGGAGGCTCCAGCGCACGTGTATTTATTTCCGTCATCATTGCTGCGAGGAACGAGGAGAAAAATCTCATCCCGTTGATTGATTCACTCAGGCAACAAACATACCCTTCCCCGCAGTTTGAAATAATTATTGTAGATGACGATTCCACGGACAATACCTGGAATATACTGCAAACCTTATCGGGAGAGGCCATTGATATACGGGCTGTAAAATTAGCTGACCCCGTTACCGGTAATCTCCCCACAAGATCACACAAAAAACTGGCGATTGAGAGGGCCATTGATCTTGCAAAAGGTGAACTCATTGTTACCACCGATGCGGATTGCTCATTCGGTCCAAACTGGTTATCTGATATAGCAGTTTATTATTCCGCTTCCGGGGCAAAGTTCATAGCCGCCCCTGTAAAGATCAAAACCGATGGTTCTTTTCTTTCAATATTCCAGGCGCTCGATTTCTTAACGCTGCAGGGAATTACAGGTGCGTCTGTATACAAAAGATTTCATACAATGTGCAATGGAGCCAACCTGGCCTATGAAAAAAAGGCCTTTCATGAGGTAGGTGGTTTCCAGGGTGTGGATAATATTGCATCAGGCGACGATATGCTATTGATGTATAAAATTTACAAACGGTATCCTGCCAGTGTTTTTTATTTGAAAAGCAAGCAGGTTGTTGTTACTACCAATGCCGTACATACCTGGAAAGATTTTTTTAATCAACGCATCCGTTGGGCCAGTAAAGCAACCCATTATGATGAAAAAAGATTATTCTGGATATTGTTGCTCGTGTATAGTATAAATCTTTGCTTTTTGGTGTTGGCAATTTCCTCATTGTGGAAGGCCACCTGGTTATTTTTTTTATTATTACTTCTGGCGGCTAAAATCATTATTGAGTTTCCATTTGTGAATGCTGTAGCAATTTTTTTTTCAGAAAAAAAATTAATGAATTATTTTCCTATAATGCAGCCCTTTCATATCCTGTATACAATTATTGCAGGATGGCTTGGAAGATTTGGAAGTTATGAATGGAAGGGAAGGCGTATAAAACAATAATATTGCGTAATCAATGCCCGATCAATACAACCAACGCAATATCTGGCGAAAGCTGAAGCGAAACAAAGCTGCCATATTTGGAGTGATCATTATCGCGCTTTCATTTCTTACAGCATTGTTCGCGCATTTAATAGCGCCCGACCCTTCACCGGATGCAAATCGAATGATTCTTGAAATTGGCGGAGAAAAACCCGGTTATACGCAACAATTTCTACTGCTACCAAAACAAAAGCAGCATAGATCCACTTCTTTATTTCAGCAATTCGCTTCAGGGACCGAAGACCGATTTCTGTACATCCCTATAACAGCCTTCCATGAACAGAACAACACCTTAGTAGTTCAAAAATATATTGACGAAGGACTTACAGAAAAGATCAGCTATCCGTTCTCTGATACCAAAACAGAAAATAAGAATTACATCGTGAAAACACATCGCTTTTACCTGGGCACTGACAAATACGGACGCGATATCCTCAGCCGTTTGCTTGTTGGCGTAAGAGTAAGTTTAAGTGTTGGCCTGATAACCGTCGTCATCTCGCTTACGATTGGTATTGTGCTGGGAGCATTGGCAGGATACTTCCGCGGAACAACCGATAATGTAATTATGTGGTTTATCAATATTATCTGGAGTATCCCCACTTTGCTGCTTGTATTTGCAATCACATTATTATTAGGTAAAGGTTACTGGCAGGTATTCATTGCTATCGGCTTAACCATGTGGGTGAATGTGGCGCGAATCATTCGCGGACAGGTTTTAATAGTAAGGGAAATGGAATATGTTGAAGCTGCCAGGGCATTGGGTTTTTCCGACACAAGAATCATTTTTCGACATATACTGCCGAATGTAATGGGCCCTGTACTTGTTGTTGCCGCTTCTAATTTTGCGTCCGCAATTGTTATTGAAGCAGGGTTAAGTTTTCTGGGCGTAGGCGTGCAGCCCCCGCAGCCAAGTTGGGGATTAATGATCAAAGAAAACTATAATTTCATCATCACTCATAATCCTATGCTGGCTTTAGCACCGGGCTTCGCGATCATGCTGCTGGTATTGGCTTTCAATATGCTGGGAAGTGGCTTACGGGATGCATTGCAGGTTAAAGAATGACTGCAGGAATTTATTGCCATAACGATACGCTTCAATTATGTAATTATCTCTTAAACTTCTTAGGGTTTAAATACCTGGGCATTCCGGCCAAAGCTTTCTTCCAGGGAAATAAAGGTTTCCGTTCTTTCTATTCCTTTTATTTTCTGCAATTCATCGTGTAATACGAAACGCAATTGATTAATGTCCTTACATATTATCTCGGCGAACATACTATAATTACCAGTGGTATAATTCAACCTTACAATCTCGGGAATCTTGTACAATTCTTTTGCCACAGAATCATACAACGAACTTTTTTCCAGATAAATTCCGATAAATGCAATAACATCGTATCCCAATTGCTTAAGGTCCACATTGAGTCTTTTTCCTTTAACGATCTTAGCTTCTTCCAGTTTTTTGATCCGTACATGAATCGTACCTCCGGAAACAAAAAGTTTTTTTCCCAGATCTGCGTAGGAAATTTCGGCGTTATCCATCATTTCATGTATGATCTGCAAATCAAGTTTATCAAGGTGCAATTTCCCATTCATTTAGTCCGGTTTATTTGAAATTTTCAATATTATGTTCAAATATTTACTAAATTTCTAAATATTCAAAATTTTTCTTGAAAAAATTGTAACGAATAGCCTATTTTCTTAACATTGCATCTGAAAGTTCTTTATAGACACTGTGGAGTGATGGAATCTTGGCAGACATGCCCTCTTGTCTCGGGGGTGGGGATCACGGGATAAACGTAGTGTAATGCCGTTCGGAGCAATCTGAGCGACTGGGGTTGACCACCACAGATTATTGTGCTACAGCTAACCGCCTCGTGGAGGTTCGAGTCCTCCCTCTACAGCTTTGAAAAACCCCTGCCATATGTTGGTATGGGGTTTTTTGTTTTCAGTAAGTCTGGTTAACCAATGAGTAAATTATTAGACTTTATACATTCTTGTTTCAATTTCGTTGGTATAATGGAAGATCCTTGTACTTTTAAATTGAAAAAGTTTGATAATTAGATTTCATGAAACCTATTTATTTATTATCCCTTTGCCTTTTCCTCATTCAATGCAAAAAACGTATACCTGAAAAATCACTCAGCTTTAACCTGACCTATGAAGTGATCACCAGTTCCGGAACCTGGTTTGGGGAATATACGGATAGCACAGGTCAAAGAGCGCAGACAAACGCGGCTATTCCCGGTGGCTGGAGATATAGTTTTCAAATAAATGAGTTGCCCTTTGAAATGTTTGTTGGTGCCACTGCATCCTGTCTTTGTTCGACCTCACCTTCTTCTCCGGATGTAACAATCAATTTTTATTCTAATGGAAGTTTATTCAAAACAGAAACAAATACCTGGGCAAAAGGCGTTACCAGCTTATTTTTTAAGATTCAATAATTTCTCCTCCTGCGATTCGGGCATTCTAAATAGATAAATCTTTTAACGATTGTACATAATTTGACAGGCTGTCGCTATCTAAGCAATCGTTTTCACGACAGATTTATCATAGAGCTTTAACCAATCTTTACGCAAAATAGCATACAGGTATTCGTCTTCAAATTCTCCCCCGTCATTAATACCTGACTCCCGAGAAATCCCTTCGAATTGGAAGCCAGGCGTTTTTTCTATTGATCTTTTCGATGCAAGGTTTGATACCAGGCATCCTGTTTCCAGGCGGTTAAGGCCCAGTATTTCAAAAGCCAGGTAGAAAAGATGAGGTTTACTTCCTGGCGCAACACCTTTTCCACGCATATGTAAAAGCGTATCAGCACCTGTATAACCTTTACGTTCTTTCCAGGAACTGATACCTAGCAGGCTCAATCCGGCCAATTCTCCTTCTAACAAGGCATAAAAGCCATACTTGGTCCTTTGCCCATTTTCAAATTCAGGCAAATAACTTTCATTGATTTCCTGCAACATTTCAGCCGAATCAGAAAATCCTTTAAACATTTCATAAACAACACCTAGGTTACTTTCATTAATGAGGTGGAGAGTAATCGAATTGCTATATAAAGCTTTGAACATGATTGTTAAGTTAAATAGCTGCTGATTAGCCGATGTGATGATTAGCTGATTAGCCGATGAAATTAATTAGCTAATAATCGGCTGGTTTGCTTATTCACCAATTGGCCAATCGATGTTATTGCTTTTTTTGCCGATGTGATGATTAGCCGATTAGCCGATCAAATTAATTAGCTAATATAATCGGCTGGTTTGCTAATTCGCCAATTGGCCAATAGATGTTATTACTTTTTTTGCCGATGTGATGATTAGCCGATTTGCCAATGAAATTAATTAGCTAATATTAATCGGCCAATTTGCTAATTGGCCAATTGGCTAATCACTATTATTGTTTTTTTAAATTCCTACTTTTGCGATCCATGGGCCAAAAAAAGTTAATACGGTTCGCAGAGCTACTCAGTTTCCCGAATGTACTCCAATATCCAAAAGGGATGCCAGGGAAATGGAAAGAATTTTTTCAAAATGATCTGCCTGTTACCCTCGAGCTGGCTTGTGGAAAAGGAGAATATACTGTAGGACTTGCAAAACTTTTTCCCGAAAGAAATTTTATCGGTATCGATTTAAAAGGCAATCGTATATGGGTAGGCGCAAAACTGGCAATAAGAGAAAACCTGCAAAACGTGGCTTTTATCAGAAGCCATATTGATAAGCTCAGCGATTATTTTTCCGAGGCAGAAGTCAGCGAAATATGGTTGCCATTCCCTGATCCACAATTGAGAGGCTCTAAAGCAAAAAAGAGACTAACACATCCGAAATTTTTACGCATTTACCAATCTGTACTGACAAAAAGAGGAATTATTCATTTAAAAACAGATTCACCGTCATTGTATAATTTCACCAAACAGGTCATCAAATTATACGAGCTGGAAGTAGAATCTGATTTAGAAAACGTATATCAACAGGTTGATCTGAACGAAGTTTTAAAAATTAAAACGCATTACGAAAGTCTTGACATAGCACAGAGCCAAAAGATCCATTATATCAGCTTTCGTTTACCTGCTGACACCTTGCCGGATAAAGACAAAGAATTAAAAGAACTTTCCCGTGAAGAAGAACCTGATCGAAGAAATTGATTTTTATTATAATGAACAAGGGTATATTGTATTGACAGAAGCCTACCATCTTGAACGTGGTAATTGCTGTGGAAATGGTTGTAAACACTGCCCCTATGAGTACATGAACGTACCCGAACCCCTGAAGACAACTCTATTATTAAACAGAAGCCATGCCGAAGACAAAAAATAAGAATGCGAAACAGGAATCGATCTCCCGTGTCAATCCTTCCGGGAGGAAAGAGGAATCTTTTTTCGAATTGGTATACCAGGTCGTACGCCAGATCCCTAAGGGAAGAGTAACTTCTTACGGTGCGATCGCTACATGCCTCGGTACAAAACTTTCGGCCCGGATGGTTGGCTGGGCCATGCATGGGGCGCACTCATTAAAACCGAGAATTCCCGCACACCGGGTTGTGAACAGGAATGGAATGCTTTCGGGCAAGCATCATTTTGAAACACCCACCCGGATGGAGGCGCTTTTAAAAAAAGAAGGCATTCTTGTTAAAAATGATATCATCGTGAATTTCGACAAGCTCTTCTGGGATCCTGCGAAAGAAACATCTATCTAATTTAACCAATTGATGTTTCTATGGAATAATTAAGTTCTCTTAACTAACTACTTGCATTGTAGATCAAAACAGCATTCACGACACAATACAAAACCAGGGTAGAAAAAAAAGCATATTTATCCAGTCGTAACGAAAGCGCCTTTTTTCTTACATCATCTGATTCAAAGAGAGAAAGTGAAATGACAATGATAACAACGATGAGCAAAATAAAAGTAAAGGTTAGATTATGAACATTGTCCATCAAAGAATTCGTGGTAGAAGTAGGAACAATTGATTCGACAATATACTTATTTCCGATGGCAGCAAACAAGGCTCCTACACATAGTCCAAACCTAGAATCCTGGTTTTCGGACGATACAAAAAATACCAGGCAGGAAATAAAGAAAGCAACATAGGCACCCGTTAGCAGTTTGGCCAGCATGATCCATGAATTATTCCTTTGAATAATGATTTCAGCCACAACCCTTGGATAAGAACTTTTACCTGAAAGTTCAGGATTACCGTAGGTAGTTTGATAGGTGCGAACATCCTCATATACCATAAACTTTTCAATATGCCATTCATTTGAGTTGAATGAGGTATCTAATTTAGAATTAGCCTGGTCCGCTAAATATACCAGTTGTGAGGTATCATACTCTGAATCCTCAATCTCGATTCTTAGATGCTGTTTGTCGAAAGGGAAACAGGATACATCCCATTGATGCATCACCTGCGCTTTGCATTTTTGAGTTACCCAATTCCAACCACCTTTTTTTTCTTTGGTAAAATGGCTGAACTCGGCTGTTTTGCTATTGGGAAAGTCAAGGGAGTTCTCAAAATCAAGACTGTCGTTTTTATAATTAACCCACAACCATACATCGGCCATAAAACTTTTCTCATCGAGCCTGAAATCATAAATAGAATTAATGTAGATACCCAGGCTGGCGGTATCTTTTTCCTGAGCAAAAATAGAATTCAGCGAGAGTAATACAAGGCCTGATAACAACAACACAGGGTTTTTCATAGAAGGATTTTGCTTTCCCGATACCAATACGTAAAACTAAATGGGAAAGTATTGACTACCGGTATACACCAGGTAATCACTAAGCGTATTATTGTACTTAGTGTGGTTCCGGATCATGAGTTAAACTTCTCCTTTCGTTCCAGATGAGTGACCTCTTCGTTGTTAAAATTCAACAAAAGGATAATATTTCCTTTCCGTGGCGTGAAAAGCAATAATATGAGGATGTGCAGAGCCGCAAGAAAAAAGAATGCAAGATTTGAAGTAAATAAGTAGCCTGCTATTGCAAACAGACCCGGTGCCTCGATCATTGTCCACCAGATAATACAGGCGATTCGATATCGCTCCATCCGCTTTTCGGCCGGGTCGATAGAGGCTCTGGCGGCCATTATCTTTTTTTTAAAGAGACCAAATCCGATGAAAAGCGAGCTGGCAGAAAACACAACAGCAACTACCTGTAATATTTTACCGGTAGATTCATTCACTATTGTAACGGGGCTATTAGCGGTAATCAATAAAGAAATAATTGCAAATATGGATGTTCCGGTCAATACACACAGGTGTATCATTTTTAAGATCCAAAAAGAATCGCGGAGTTTGCTCATGATTTGAAATTAAACATCCGTGATTTCATGATCAAATCAATAATAAGGGCTTATCATCAAATATACTACCACACCTGTTATAGAAACATACAACCAGATTGGCCAGGTGATCTTTGCGATCTTTCTATGCTGAGGCCACTCAGCGATCATTGCGCGGTAAGTAGTAAATAAAATAAACGGGAGAATAATGGCAGCCAGGAAAATATGGGTCATAAGAATAACAAAATAAAGCATCCTTGTGTTGCCAACAAGCAACAACTCTGATGGGTCAACTATATTATCATGATTGATATCTCCAAATCTGGTATCTCCGGCCAGCAAATGATGCGATATATACGATACCAGGAATAAAGCAGACAGGATCATAGCGGCAAGCATCAGTTTTTTGTGCAACAGATAATTCCGGCGCTTTATGGCAATTATGCCGGCCACCAACAAAATGCTAACCAGTGTATTGATGCAGGCGTTCAATAAAGCAAATACATGAACATCAAATCCCAGCTCCAGCTCGAGCTTTACCCTGCTAAGAATGACAACCGCTGTAAAGATCACAAATGATACAATGCCGATCAACCATTTTGCCTGGCGATCGTTTTTTGCGAGCAGGGGTGGTAACATCCTAAAAAAATTTACGTTTTTTCTTTTTGTCTTTCTCCAGCATCAACAAGGTAAGATCCTCTGCAAGTTTGGATAAAACAGTCGTATCCAATCCATCATAATAACCCCGGACCACTCTCTCCTTATCGAGCAGTACAAACTTACCGGTATGAATAAAGTTTGAGTCAACGCTCTCTCCGTCCTGTAATCCCAGCTTCAATTCATTGAGGGCAAAATCGTATATATCTTTTTTGGGACCAGTAAGCATCCACCAGGTATCATGGTTAATGCCAAATTTATCGGCATACTTTTTAAGAACGGGCACCGAATCCCTTTCCGGATCAACACTAAAGGATAAGAATTGAACAAAATCCAAATCAATTCTTTTTCGTGCATCCTTTATCTTTAAGGCATCCTGCAACCCCTTCATATTAGTTGTGAGTGTAGGACAAATGGAAGGACAACGGGTAAAGAAAAAATCTGCAATGATAATTTTTCCTTTTAAATCATTTAGGGATACCTGTTTACCTAATTGATTTGTAAGGCTGATGTCGGCTACCTGGTGCCATATAGTATCGGTTGTACTTTTACCGTTCACTACTTTATTGATTACCGAATCGGCAAAATACCTCTGCGGCATGCTAATAGCACTTTCACTGAATTTCTTAACCAGTAAATAACTTATTGCAGGTAATAATACCGCAAGGCATAACGCTAAAAGGGCTTTTCTGCTCACTATACTAGTTTGAAATTAGCTTCCCAATAAGGCCTGAAAACCTGATCATGTAGTCCACGTATTCACTGAAATTTTCCTTTTCAATATTTAATCTGCAGATGCGCAAAGGTAGTTGTCCGCGCCTGAACCGGAAGGTTAAAAAAGCTTTATTATTCACAACATGCGATTCCTATTAGCACGCAGTTTATACCAATGTAGCCGTAAAATAAAAACCGTCGCTAAGCGATGGTTCGGATAACAGTAAGCAGGATCTGGTTAATGAAGTTCCCTGGATTTTTGTGTATCGTGTTCATCATGTGCCGGTTGTTGTTTTACAGGAGTAGTACTTCGCTCCTTGTAAGCAGGATCATACGTATTTTTTAAATTCTTGAAAGAAGCACCTTCCCATAAAAAAGCGCCGATGAACCATAAGAACAACATCGCAGGGACCGCAATAGTCATAATCATATTCTTGATCTCATGTCTTAAGTGCATGAATTCTGCAATAATATAAAAAGCCTTGGCAGCAGTAAAGATGATATAAAGGATATTGAACCATATTTTCATATCATGCGGAAACCTGGGAGCGATAAACATCCCGATCACCAATTCAATGCAAGTGATCCCCAACAAAATCCAGAATGTTCTCCAGATCGCTTTGGTATCGAAACTTCCTTTTTCTTCCCCGTGGTGCGCGTTCGTTGTTACTTCAACATTCTCCATACAATAGTTTTATACTGCGATAATTTTTTAGAATAAGTAAAAACAGGTAAATACGAATACCCATACCAGGTCTACGAAGTGCCAATACAGACCTGCCTTTTCAATCATTAAATAGTGTCCTTTCCTGTCGAAATCTCCTCTCCATGCCATAATAAACATAATAACATTAATGACGACTCCCGAAAAAACATGAAATCCGTGAAACCCGGTTATTGTAAAAAAGAAATTAGTAAAATTTGTAGAAGCCATTGTTCCATCATAATTGGTAAAAGGATTCCTTCCCCACCACGCATTCTGATGATACAAGTGTGTCCATTCCCATGCCTGGCAACCCAAAAATGCCAATCCGCCTATAATCGTCCAAAACATCCATTTAACAACACCTTTTCTGTCATTATTATGCCCGGAAGCCACTGCCAATACCATTGTCACAGAACTCATGATCAGGATAAAAGTCATTAAGCTCACAAATACCAGGGGCAGATTAGCATGTCCCATAAACGGGAATGAGGAAAACACTTTATTCGGATCGGGCCATGCATTGCTCGAAAAACGGATGGTGCCATAAGAGATTAGGAATGCGCCGAATGTAAACGCATCGCTCATCAAAAAATACCACATCATTAATTTACCATACTCCACATTGAAGGGACTTCTTCCCCCGGCCCACCATTTTTGATTCGCAGGTACTACATGTGCCATGTTGCTATTTTATTAAGGTTCTTCAAAAATTTATTATTCAATCTGATTGTTATATCGACATAATAAAAAATATGAACAGGTAAATCCATAAAAGATCTACAAAATGCCAATAGGTACTTGCCAACTCAACCGAAACCGGATCATAGTTCCTGATGCGTGAACTAAATGCTTTAATAAACATTACCAGCAATGCAATTACTCCGCCCACCACGTGCAGTGCATGCAATCCGAATATAATGTACAGAAACTGCCCGGCACCTGAAGACCCCTCCATAGTAAGTCCGCGATCCCATAATTGCATAAAAGCCAACACTTGCATAACGATAAACCCAATCCCAAGCACTGCCGTTACGGTGATCAATTGGCGATACAATGCCATATTTCTTTCCTTAAACGCTTTCAGCGCCATTTGCACAGACACACTGCTCAATAAAATAACTGCCGTTGAATAATAAAAAAGCTGCGGTATTTCAACGGTTGACCAACCTGGCAGACTTCCTTTTACGATATAGGCACTAGTTAACCCTGCGAACATCATGATAATGCTGGCTATCGCTACCCATAAGGTAAATTTATGGGGATGTATTTTTTTTCGTTGCGTACTCACTACTTCTGTTATCACAATTTATTTTTTTATTCCTTAAAGTTTATCTGCCAATAGGGCTAACAACACAACAGGCAAATAAATATAACTGCCGAACATGACTGCCCTGGCTGCTTTTACTTCCATCCTGCGGTACAATTTTACACAGAGCCAAACCATCCATATATTCGCACCCAATACAATCCAGAAACTAAACACACCACTCATTCCAACCAGGTAAGGCAGTACTCCTACCGGAACTAATATCAGCGAATAAATAACCGATTGAATCGCTGAATATTTTGTAGGACCCTCCACCGACGGCATCAATTTAAAACCTGCCTGGCTATAATCCTTGTGCGCGATCCATGCTATGGCCCAGAAATGCGGGAACTGCCAAAAAAACTGGATCGCAAACAAAACCCATCCTCCTGCTGTTAATTCATCCTGGCCAGCTGCCCATCCGATCAAACAAGGCAGTGCCCCCGGAACAGCCCCTACCAATACCGAAACCGCGCTTACCTTTTTCAAAGGCGTGTACATAAAAGCATACACGAACCAGCTAAAAGCCGCGATGATAGCTGACAATCCATTGAAAAAATACCACAAAATAAAAACACCCGCAAGCCCGGCGATGATCGCAAAAGCCCATCCTTCCCCGGTACTCATCCTTCCGGAAGCAACAGGACGCTTAGCCGTGCGCTTCATCATGGCATCCGTATCTTTCTCTACCACCTGGTTTACTGCGTTGGCACTACCGGTAATCAACAGGCCGCCAATAAAAAGCAGCATGATCATCCCCCAGTCATACGCCACAATCTTCGGCGCCAACAGGTAACTGACAACGGCCGAGAACACAACCATAAAGCTAAGGCTGAACTTAATCAGCAGCATGTAGTCCCGTACCTTGCTGGCGATTGTAAAAGAACTTGAATGCTTCACGGTTTCCTGCACCATCTATTAAAATTATTTTTCTGTTGTTCCGGCTCCACCGCGCCGATCATCGCCGGTCCCCGCAGCGGGCTCACTTCATCGTTCGGTTCGTTAATCATCAATAATTCTTTCGCCTGTATCCACCCGCTAGCATTTTATGTATCTCATCCTTGTTTCATTCCGACGGGATGATCATTTTCTTATACATGTTTTTACCAATTGTTCATCCGTACAGAACAAGCTTATTCAATTCTTCCGCAATTGCGGGACAAATTTTCAATCCGCATCAGCACATTAATGCTTACTCTCATCCGGATTTACGGGCTCAGTTTGCGGTATAAATTCTCTTCCATCTTTTCCATAATCATATGCCCAGCGATGCACTTCGGGAATCTCACCTGGCCAGTTACCATGTCCCGGGCGAATAGGGGCAGTCCACTCCAATGTTGTAGATCCCCATGGATTCTGTGTAACCACTTTACGGCCTTTGAATATGGAATAGAAAAAATTGAAAATAAACATCAGCTGAACCGCAAATACGATCATCGCCACTGTAGAAATGAATTTATTCAGATCACTGAACTGGTTAAATGATTCCCAGCTTGAATAATCGAGATAGCGACGAGGCATACCAGCGAGTCCTGCATAGTGAAGCGGCCAGAAAATAAGATAAGCTCCGATCATGGTTACCCAGAAGTGGATATATGCCATGGTATTATTCAGGTAACGTCCATACATTTTCGGAAACCAGTGATAGATACCACAGAACATTCCAAAAAAGGATGCCACCCCCATTACGATATGGAAATGCGCTACCACAAAGTATGTGTCGTGCAGATGAATATCGAGTGTTGAATTTCCGAGGAAGATCCCTGTTAATCCCCCAGATATAAACAGACTCACAAAACCGATCGCAAACAACATTCCCGGCGTAAAGCGGATATTACCCCGCCAGAGCGTCGTTATCCAGTTGAATACTTTTATGGCTGATGGAATTGCAATTAATAAAGTAAGCAATACAAACACAGAACCGAGGAACGGGTTCAGGCCGCTTACAAACATATGATGCGCCCAAACTAAAAACGCAAGAATAGCAATGGCAAATAAAGAGCCTACCATGGCCATATAGCCAAAAATTGGTTTCCTTGAGTTGGTACTCAGCACTTCTGATACCATACCCATAGCCGGCAATAATATTATATAAACTTCCGGGTGACCCAGGAACCAAAATAAGTGTTGAAATAAAATAGCGCTTCCTCCTTCATTAGGTAAGGCCTGCTGGGTAGAGGCCATATATATGTCTGAAAGGTAAAAGCTGGTTCCGGCATGACGGTCGAATAATAAAAGAATGAACCCTGATAAAAGCACAGGGAACGACAAAACACCCAGCACCGCTGTAAAGAAAAGGGCCCAGATGGTAAGAGGAAGTCTTGTCATGCTCATTCCCTTGGTACGCATATTCAGTACGGTGGAAATATAATTAAGACCTCCCAATAATGACGATACAACAAACAATGCCATGGCGGTGATCCAAAGATCCATTCCCGTTTTGGATCCAGGCGAGGCATCCCCTAAAGCACTCAATGGAGGATAGGCCGTCCATCCACCACTGAAAGGACCTGTTTGCACAAAAAAAGAAGATAACATCACTATACTGGCAGTAAAAAAGAACCAGTAAGAAAGCATATTCAGAAATGGGGATGCCATATCACGGGCACCGATCTGAAGAGGGATCAAAAAGTTCGCGAACGTACCGCTCAATCCACCAGTCAGTACAAAAAACACGAGGACCGTTCCGTGCATTGTCACCAACGCGTAGTAAGCATCGGCGGTTATTTTCCCACCCTTGGCCCAGCGACCGAGAATTTGTTCCAGGATTGGAAAGCTTTGATCCGGATAGCCTATTTGTAAACGGAATATTACGGACATCAACCCGCCGAGAACACCCCATATCATCCCCGTGATCAGGAATTGCTTGGCGATCATTTTATGATCCTGGCTGAACACATATTTCGTAATAAAAGTTTCTTGATGATGATGAACATGATGTTCATCATGGTGCACTTCATGAGTAGTTCTTACTTCAGGATGACCGTGCAATACTGCTCCATCGCTCATGAGAAAATTTTTAGATAAGATAATTTAGTTTAACCAGGTACTTTTTAATTTTTAAGTGCAGCCGAAACTGTATTGGCAACCGCTACCGTTTTTTGTGTTGTATCCCCGGTAGCAGGAATAGTCTGACCAGGATCTTTCGGTTTTACTGCATCCGTGTACTTGGGTTTCTGCTTTGCCCTCCAGAGCACAAATTCAGCCGGCGTTACTACTTTAATAAGGCCTTTCATCCCGTAGTGCCCGTTCCCGCACATCTGATCGCACGCGATCTCGTATTCAAAATTCTTGTTGCCTGTAATTTTTTTCATTTCCTCCGTAGTGTATTTAGGAGTGAAGTACATTGTGGTTGGCGTTCCCGGCACTGCATCCATCTTCATTCTGAAATGCGCAAGACCAACATCATGGATCACATCCCTGGAAAAAATATTTATCCGCACAGGCTGATCTTTTATAATATACATTGCTTCTGTAGTAACGATATCATCCTGGGCAGCTTTATCATCCCATATCAAACCAAGATCATTACTATTGGTTTCATCTATATTCCTAAAATATTTCTTTCCGAATGTATTGTCTTTACCCGGATATCGATAGATCCAGCCGAATTGTTTACCGGTTATCTCCACCTGTAACGCATTTTTTGGAGCATCCCCGGTTATCTGGTACCAGTAATACAGCCCAAATCCAACAAGCACACACAAAGCAATTGCTGGAACGGTAGTCCATAAAATCTCCCAATTTGTGTTATGGGGATAATAATAGGCTTTCCTTTTTTCAGAGTGTTGATATTTGAAAGAAAACCAGAATAATAATATCTGGGTAAGCACAAATGTGAAGCCGGTGATCGCAATGGTGATATACATCATTTTATCAATCTGCTCTCCATGATCCGATGCAGCGGGAAATGCCATCAGTGTGCGCCCAAAATACAATTTGTTGCACCAGTATACCCCGATCAATCCCAATACCAGGAAAGCTACCAGCAGAAATGCATTGATCTTGTTTGTCTGTTCAAATGCTTTTTTCTCCCCTTTTAAGATCGATACATATTCACTGGCCTTTGCTATCTGGAAGGTGATCAGAAACCCCAGAGCAAGTATAGCTAGCAGAAAAATGGCTGTTGTTGACATGGTAGTTCAATAAGTTTTGTACACACAATTGGTGAGTAGTGAGTGGTGAGTGGTGAGTTAAATAAGTCACTCACTACTCACCACTCACTACTCACATTAAGTATGATGAATAATACTTTCTTTCATGAAAGGATGATTTTGCGACACGAGCGGATATTTGCTCAATACATTCCCAACTACTAACATGATCGTTCCCACAAATCCAAGCGCCACTCCAAAATCAAATAAATTCATTTCCACATGGTCTGGTGCTACACTCGCAAAGATCATCTGGTGAAAATCAAGCCAGTGGCCAAATATAATAACCAGTGCCATGATCGTGATAGTGGTATAGTTCCGTTTAGATCCTCTCCGCATCAATATTAAAAGTGGCGCTAAAAAATTAATCATGAACCCAAACCAGAATACGCCACTGTATACTCCCTGGGTCCTGTTTTTAAAATAAGTGGTTTCTTCCGGAATATTAGCATACCAGATCAACATGTATTGTGAGAACCATAAGTATGTCCAGAAAACAGAAAATGCAAACATGAATTTTCCAAGATCATGCAGATGCTCCTGGTTGGTATACTCGAGATAGCCGTTGTTTTTAAGATATACAACAAATAAAATGATCAAAGCGATCCCCGCCACCCAGGTACTTGCAAAAGTATACCAGCTGTACATGGTAGAGTACCAATGCGCATCAATGCTCATTAACCATAACCACGGAACTGTTGACATTACGGTTAAAGCAAACCAAACAAGAAAGATAGCAGCCCAAACGGTATTTCTCCAGATGTATTTTTTCCTTTGTTCGAGTGTTTGCAGACCCCCATTATCAACTTCACGAGAAAGTTTTCGTGTTTTATACCCCAGAACTATCCATAGGCCAATTGCCAGTATGGTCCAAACAGTAAAAAAGGTAGTATTCAAAAAACCGCTTTTCCCTTTCAGAATTTTGTCGCTTTGAACAGCTGCCGTATCTGTCCAATGATAGATATGCGTCATATGATGGCCGCCCAATGCGATGGCAAGTAATACAATTAAAGCTATCACTCCTATTACAGGCACCGCAGCCGAGATTGCTTCAGGCACCCTTCGAAATGACATCTGCCATCCGCCAAATGCAAGTGAAGTAACCGCGATAAAGAACATGCTCGCATTAGTTATTAATAAGAAATAGATGCTATTATGAAGCAAAGTTGCCCAAAAGCGGGTTTTGTGATGCATGATCTCTTCCGGTGTTCCATGTCCGCCGGAACCGTAGAAAATAAAACCAACAATGACAGACAACACACCAATTCCTATCAGGGCCAATGACCAGGTTCTGTATCGTTTTGGTATTACAAAAAAATCTTTAATAGCCATTATCAACTTTTTTACTGGTTGTATCTAGTTATTTTTTCACCGTTGAATCTGCAGGCGCTTTTATTGTTGCTGTTGAATCACCTGCCTTTGCTGTAGTTGAAGTGGCGCCACCGCCTTTTGCTTCAGCTTGTTTCGCCCGTATATAATTAATGATCATCCAACGCTGTGTAGTGCTGAGTTGAGGACCGTAAGGACCCATCTGTCCTTTTCCATAAGTAATGGAATAAAACATCTGGCCATCAGGCATGTCTAACGTTACCAGATTCTTCGGGGCAGCAGCATAGGGACCATTTCCTGCATTATACAACGGACCGTTGCCATCAAGTTTCGTTCCATGGCAAATACCGCAATTCACCAGGTACAATCTCTCTGCTTCTTTCATATGTACTGCCTGCATTGAATCGATCGGATTCGGGACCTGCTTCGACAAAACATAATTTGTTGAATCACCGGCTTTGTCCTGCGCATAAGCAAATGGAAAAAGTTCCCCGCGCTTGATTGTACCCGGCACCGGTTGCCTGGTATACTGTATTCCCAATGAATCGAGGTTGGCGGTGGAAGCATAGGTTTCATACGCGCGGCTATATGCCATATCGGGCATATACACTCTGCTTGGCTCCCTTTTTACATCACTGCAACCCCAGATGACTATACCCAGCACAATAACAGTTATGATTGATACTTTTTTCATCTTTATAAATTCTAATGTACAGTAACGGTCTCGGTTCTAGTGTCAAGTAATTTCTGTTCCCTGTCATATCGCCCAAGCCACCATCCGGTTTCTGCACGTTGTACATTGATCTCTTTGGCCCCGATCGTTCCCAGGAAAGTACTCACTTCGGCTTCACTGGTTTTTGGCGTGCACTCAATGACCATCACAAACAGGTCATCGGTAGAGCGGAGATGAAAATGATGCTTTCTTACGAATGGGGCTAACTGGCAGAGATAACAAAAAGTAAGTACCATCCCCACGCAGGAGCACAACACCGTGAACTCAAACATAATTGGGATCCAGGCTGGTAAAGCAAACATTGGCTTTCCCCCGATATTCAAAGGCCAGTCGCTGGTGAACACCCAGGTCATAAAACTTAATGCCGTAACGGTTCCAAAAACGGCGTAAATAAAACCAGCCGTATGGATACTTGTATCGCGTAAGCCCATCACCTTATCCAGGCCGTGAATGGGGAAGGGTGTATAGACATCGTGCAGCTTGTAACCCGCTTTACGGACACGCTTAACGGCATCGAACAAAACGCCTTCCTCATCAAAACAACCGACAGCAAATTTTTTTATGGCCATGATATTATGTACGATTTAAGATGTACGATGTTTTTGTTTTATGCATTCTTAATGATGATTCGTTTCATGCGTTTCTTCAAAGAATTCGGATGTTGGTTTGCGGTCGATATCGGCCGCATGCGCCTTGTAATTCTCACCCGATTTTTTGAGTATATGTTTGATCTCAGCCAAAGCAATAACCGGAAAAAATTTCGCGAACAGAAAAAAACAGGTAAAGAACAGTCCGAACGTACCTAAATAAAATCCGATCTCCCAGATAGTTGGTGTGTAGTAAGTACTCCAGCTACTGGGTAAATAATCGCGATACAGGGATGTTACGATGATCACAAATCGTTCGAACCACATACCGATGTTCACAATCACCGACATAAAAAATGTAACAGTAAGATTTCTCCTGAGTTTTCTGAACCAGAATATTTGAGGAGAGAGTACGTTACAGCTCATCATTAACCAATAGGCCCATCCATATGGACTAAACAAGTTTGCCCTGTTTTCCATAAAAGCCCACCCTTCGTATTTGTTTTGTCCATACCATGCCACAAACAATTCTGTTAAATAAGCTATACCAACAATAGAACCCGTCAGTACTATTACTTTATTCATCACTTCTATATGCTCCATGGTAATATATTCTTCCAGGTGCAGTACTTTTCTGGTAACAACTAATAACGTTTGTACCATGGCAAATCCTGAAAATATAGCACCGGCAACGAAGTAAGGAGGAAAAATAGTTGTATGCCAGCCGGGGATAACCGAAGTGGCGAAGTCGAACGATACCACTGTATGCACCGATAATACCAGCGGCGTACTTAACCCTGCCAACACAAGCGATAGACTTTCATGCCTTTGCCAGTGTTTAGTCGATCCTGTCCACCCGAAGGACAATACGCCGTACATTGCTTTCCTCCATTTGAGTCGGGCGCGGTCGCGTACCGTGGCAAGATCGGGAATGAGACCCGAATACCAGAACAGTAACGAAACGGTAAAATAGGTAGAGATCGCAAACACGTCCCATAATAAAGGAGAGTTGAAATTCACCCAAAGCGGACCTCTTGTATTGGGATAAGGAAGTACAAAGAATGCCATCCATACACGGCCCATATGCCAGATAGGGAACTGGCCGGCACACATAACCGCAAAGATCGTCATCGCTTCAGCTGCGCGGTTCACACCTGTTCTCCAACCCTGGCGAAACAATAATAAGATGGCGGAGATCAAAGTTCCGGCGTGACCAATACCAACCCACCAAACGAAATTCGTAATATCCCATCCCCAGCCAATGGTTTTGTTCAGATTCCATTGTCCTACTCCGTAGGTCACTTCCCGATAAACCGAATAGATCCCAAATAGAAGCAACGCGACTGATATTAAAAACCCGATCCACCATAGACGGCTTGGAGGAGCTTCTATCGGTCTCACAATATCTTCCGTAACCTGGTGATAATCCTTGTTACCTTCCACCAACGGGGGCCTAACCTGTGATTCGTACTTTAATAATGCCATATTGTTTCGCTTTGAGCCGGGCCTCAGCAGTTAGCTATTGGCTTCAGCTATAAGTTTATTGTGTACCGAACTTCGTCTATATTTAGTCAATTCCCACCTCGCCAGCAGTTGTATCCCTTCGGATGCTTCAGGGTTTTGATTTGTTTCTACCGATAGTTTATCCCTTGGGATATTTATGCCAAAACAAAGAACTTCATCAGCACATTAGCTAATTAGCATATTCGTAACCCTGCCTGCCGGCAGGTTATCCATGGGCCTCGGGTTTCTTCCCTTCCTTTTGCTCATCGTGCAAATCGCCATGGGTTGCATGTGCACTCAACACATCCGTATTTCTCACCTTGGTCAGATAACTTACATTGGGTAATGTGTGTATCTGCTCCAGTGAATAAAATAAACGCAATGCATTATCATGGCGGGTTTGTGTTACCCCACTTTTGCTATCATTCGAATTGCCAAACACGATCGCATCTGTTGGGCAAGCCTGCTGACAGGCAGTTTGAACATCCGTCAGCGTTTCACCATTCTGATTTTCAGATCCTGTTACCAATGGTCTGTTTTCTTTCTTCGCTTTTAATTTTGCATCCTGCAAACGCTGTACACAGAAACTGCACTTTTCCATCACGCCACGGCTGCGAACGGTAACGTCGGGATTCAGTACCATACGGGTGAGATCATCATTCATCATCAGCACAGTATCGTCGAGTACTCCTTCTTCATTCATCGTTTTCTGATCATTCGTAAAACTATCCGAACCCGTGTAATCAAGCCAGTTGAAACGGCGTACTTTATACGGGCAGTTATTCGCACAATACCTTGTACCGATACAACGATTATAGGTCATCATGTTGATACCTTCGGCGCTGTGAGGAGTGGCGGCAACCGGGCACACGTTTTCGCAAGGCGCATTGTCGCAATGTTGGCAAAGCATAGGCTGAAAAACCGTTTGAATGCTTTCCGGGTCATTATAATCCCCGGTGAAATAGCGGTCGATCCGCATCCAGTGCATATCATGAAAACGTAAAACTTCTTTCTTTCCAACCACGGGCACATTGTTCTCTGCATGACAAGCTACTACACATGCATGACACCCAATACAGGTGTTCAGGTCGATCGACATCCCCCACTTGATCCCTGGTTTATCGTGATAGGGATACAATGTTGCATCTTTTTCGAACCTTTCGAGCCCGCCATAATTTTGCAGTTCTTCATTTCTCTCTTCACGCACCATTTGCGGATTTTTTACAAAATCAACAATGGTAACCTCTTTCACAACTTCATGCCGGCCCTCGTATGAATTATGTGTTTGAACCTGTGCAATTTTGTAAGGGTCCTTTCCGCTCTTCGTATAAGAAATATCTGATAAGGTCCATTCAATAGTACTCCCGTTATAGCTCAATAAAGGATAGGCATTTTTTCCAATGCCGGCAATGGCTCGGCCCAGGTAATCTTTTGATTTTTCTGCATTGCTGCTGTTCCTTCCATACCCTACTGCAATAGCTATCGTGTTTGCCTGCATGCCGGGAATTACCAATACAGGCAGCTCGATGGTTTTATTGCCGGCCTTAAATGTAATGACGGGTTTTTCGGGATGCACTTCATAATCATCATCCAGGTCAATGCCCAGTTCTTTTGCAATGGGCACGGAAATGATCGCATAATTATCCCAGGTTGCCCTGGTTATTGGATCAGGCAATTCAAGCAGCCAGGGGTTGTTGCCCTGGTGACCACTGCCCATCGATACTTTTTGGTAAATAACCAGTTCGGCCTTGCCGTTTTTCTTAAAGCCATTTACAGCACTCGTTGCAGCAGAAACCCCACTGCCATTGAAGACACCGCTACCGGAGAAAGTAACCGCCCGGGCAGTAGTGTCTCTTGTACTGGTATCGCTTACTGTTGCCCTGTTTGCGATAGAAGGTTCAACCACTCCGTCCTGCAATGCCTTATTGTAATTATCTACGCCGGCTAATTTGCCGACCCAGTAATTTTTAAAATAAGCATCGTATGTGAGGGCATTACCACTCCATTTCAATAATGTGTCCTGGAACTGGCGGGTTTTGAACAACGGAGCAATGGTTGGCTGCATCATACTGAAGTAGCCAAGTTTCGGTTCCGCATCTCCCCAGCTTTCGAGAAAATGAGAAGACGGCGCAACATATTTACACAGTTCTGTGGTTTCATCCATTCTTCCGTTAAGTGAAACGGACACTTTCAACCCCTTCAATGCATTCTTAAATCGTTCCCCATCGAAATATTCATACGCGGGATTGACATCATATATCAGCAATGCCCCTATTCTGCGGCCTTCCATATCGGCAAGTAAACCAGCCATTTCGCTATCAAGCCCCTGATGTGTTTGCAATGGAGCAGTCCAGTTAATGGTAGAACCATTAGCGCCGATCGCTTCATTAATAGCGCTCACGATGGTCTGGATCTGTACATTATTGCTTCCGCAAACCACTAGTCCGGTTCCGCGATTGGCAATCAAATCCTTTGCGGCTTTTTCTATCCCTGTTTTTAATTTGCCGGTTACGCCAGTTGCGCCCTGCCCGTTTACTGCGCTTAACAAAGCAGCCGCCACGATTCCTGTTTCTGATGGACGATGTGTATACCGTTCGTCGGCATTTGCACCTGTCATGCTTAACATACTTTCGAACTGGAAGTGTTTGCTTAGCGACTGGTTTTTGTCACTGAACCTCCTGCCGTTGGCATATTGCTTGGTAAATTCAATGGGTGAAAGCCAGGTACCGAGAAAATCTGCACCGATGCTTACAATGGTTTTCGCAGCATCAAACCGGTAGGAAGGAATAGATCTTCTTCCATAAGTAGCCTCATTGGCCAGCAATAAAGCGCTGTAGGATACAGCATCAAACTGTACATGGCGGCTTCCGGGATATTTTGCCAGGAATTCCTGAATAATCTGTTTGGTTGTGGGAGAGGTAACGGTACTTGTAAGTAATACCACCGGACCACTCGCTAAAGCCTGCGTCAATGCCCTGTCGATATTTTCATAGCTGCTGGCATTGCCATTCGCTATCGGGTAACGAAGCCTGGATGTATCGTACAGATCAAGAACGGAGGCCTGCACCCTGGAAGTGGTTGCCCCTCTTGTAAAGTTTGAAAGTGTATTACCCTCGATCTTTATTGGTCGTCCATCTCTTACTTTTACAACAATAGGCACTGCTTCTCCGCCGGATACATAGGTGCTGGCATAAAAATCGGCTACACCAGGCACCAGATTTTGAGGCTTATTAAGGTAGGGAATGGCTTTCCGAACAGGTGTTTCGCAACTGGCGGCAGCAATAGCGGCGGCAGTACTAAACCCCAGATATTTCAAAAAATCTCTGCGTGAGGCTGGAGAATTGGTGAGTCCTTTACTATCGGCTGTTTCAAACGGCAATTCTTCAGCAAACTCATTCTCTTCGAGTTCCAGATGAAGCTTATTACTTTTCAGGTCTGTAAAACTTTGCCAGTATTTTTTCTTCGCCATTTATCGAATTTGAAGATTTGAAGATTTGATCCCGCCGCTGCGGGAGAAATGCAATTTTTGTTAGCAAATCAGCCTATTAGCACATCAGCACATTAAATTAATAGTGACATTTCTGGCATTCGATCCCTCCAATATCACTTACAGTTACGCTATCCCTTTTTTTAGATTTGATTTCGTTGTGGTATCTCTCGTAAATACTATAGAATTTATTGCCGCTTGTGCCTGACGAGTCAACAAAATCAACCTTGCTTTCACGATGGCAGTTAACGCACCAACCCATGCTCAACTCTGCAAACTGTTTTACCTCACCCATTTCCTGGATATTACCATGACATGTTTGACAGGCAAGCTTGCCGGCTACCGTATGTTGTGAGTGATTAAAATATACATGATCGGGTAAGTTATGGATCTTGATCCATTCAACCGGTTTGCCATTGTTTCCGTATTCCCTTTTGACAGGATCCCAGCCCGAATACTCGTATAGTTTTTGAATCTCGGCAGTACCATCCACTTCTTTCCCGTCCTCACGGTAAATCTTTTCCCCGGCGTATTCATTAATGGTCATATGGCAATTCATACAAGTATTCACAGAAGGAATATTTGCATGCTTTCCTTCTACAGCACCGCCATGGCAATACAAACAGCTGATTTGGTTTGTACCTGCATGCACCTTGTGAGAATAATAGATGGGCTGTTCAGGCTGATAGTCCTTGTTACGACCCAACCCTATGGCACCTTTTACGGTGAAGTATCCACCGATCACAAAAAGAATAAGCGTTAATAAGGTGATGTATGATTTATTACGATAAAAGGGGATCGGCTCGTGGGAAGGAACCCCCTCTTTATCATCAGTCAATTTGCGGAGATTGCTGTTCACCTGTAACAATACCAGTGCAATGACCGCCAGTATCAACGTTAAAACGCCGTACAGTATGGAATTATCTGACTCATCATAAGTGGCGCCTGATGGATCAACCGCAGTGGCGGTTCCGGGCGCAGGTGCTGCGGGAGCCTTGGCAATATAGGCGAGAATCGCATCTATCTCAGCATCTCCGAGGTTTTCAAATGTGTTCATCACATTTGTGGTTGAGGCGGCCATTTGTTTTGCATAAGGATCACCGGTTGCCACCGCTTTGTTCCAATTCTTGATCCATGTATGTAAAAGTTCTTTGCTTGTCCAACGGCTTTCCACTCCAGCCAACGCGGGACCGGTCAATGTTTTATTGATGGCATGGCAGGACGCACAATTCTGAGTAAACAGGGCCTGACCATCCTGGGCCTTTGCAACATTTCCGACCAACAATATTGTAATGAAAAACGGGGTAGCAATCCTTTTTAAACCAAGCCTTAGGTCAATCATATTAATTGAATATGATGAAATTATGTGGAAAGATTTCCTTGATTGGCTGCAAAAATAAGTCAGGATTTTAACATTATATCAACATGTTTAAAATTTTTTTAAACCAGTGCTGTAGCGGTTTTCAGCGATTTCAACGATTGAAATGAACGAAAATTCTTTTACATGTCATCTTTTTGTCAGCCCTCATTATACACGTTTACATTTATGTGGAATGCAATCGCTGTCTCAAAAATTTCACGCACTTTTGCCCGGATGTTCGAAAGACTTCAAACAAAATGGAAAGTAAATGGTACACAGCTTTTTCTTGTACTATGTGTGTTTGCTTTGGGTGGAAGTGCTACCGGGTATCTGGGGAAAATAATCATGAATTGGTTGTCCATTGACCGTGGCTGGTTGTGGACCCTTGTATACATAATAATAATAACCCTTATCTGGCCAATGGCCGTTTTGCTTGTAAGCATTCCCTTCGGTCAATTTTCTTTTTTCACCCGGTACCTTAAACGGATGGGAGCGAGGATGAGGATTGTAAAGGAGAATACAGAATACAGAATCAAGTATCCAGAATCCAGCATCCAGCATCTAGCATCCGGCATCCGGCACATTGCCATTTTTGCCTCGGGAACCGGCAGCAACGCCCAAAAGATCATCGATCATTTTAGAGATCATCCTTCTATCAGTGTAAGCCTGATCGTCTGCAATAAACCAGGCGCCGGTGTATTAGCGATTGCGGACGCTGAACAAATTCCTGTGCTTATTATTGAAAAGGATATTTTTTTTAGAGGGAATGCTTATGTGGATGAATTGCGGCGCGGGGGAATCGAATTCATTGTACTGGCAGGTTTTCTTTGGAAAATTCCACAGAAACTGATTGATGCTTACCGAAATAAGATCATTAACATCCATCCCGCTTTGTTACCAAATTATGGAGGAAAGGGAATGTATGGATCCCGGGTTCATGAAGCCGTCATTAATGCCGGAGAAAAAGAAAGCGGCATTACCATTCACTACGTGGATGAGCACTACGATAATGGAGACATCATTTTCCAGGCAAAAGTGAACATCACTGATAACGAAACACCTGAAAGCCTGGCCGAAAAAATTCATTCTTTAGAACACAAAAACTATCCAAAGGTTATTGAGCAATTGATCCTTGTGCCAAATGGTAGTTAAAAACAGGTTGATACTGCTATTTTCCGGTTGTATGCCTTAATATCACCTCCAAAATTTTCTATTTGTATCGTAAGAAATATACATACCTATTCTTTTGTTTTTTCCCGGTGTTTTTAGTTATATCATCGGTCGTGTCGGGCCAGGTGCGTATCAGCGGGACCGTGTATGACCTGTCAAAAAAAATCGGTCTCGAAGCAGTGAGTGTTCTTAGTAATTCAGGCAATGGAACTATAACGGATAAAGCCGGACGATATACCATTGTGGTAAACGAAAATGATTCTGTCTGGTTCTCTTATTTGAATAAACCCACCCCCAAATATCCTGTACAGTCTATCCAGAATTTCAACAACTTCGAAATATCATTGCATGTTGCCATCACAACGCTTCCGGAAGTTCGGATCATGCCACGCAATTATCGCAGGGATTCTGTCCAGAACCGTTTGGACTATGCAAAGGCCTTCGACTTTCAAAAACCTGGCGTCGGATCTGTCTTATCTGTAGGACCCCAGGGAGGAGCCGGGCTCGATATCAACGAATTCATCAACATGTTTAAGTTCCGCCGCAACCGAAGAATGCTGGCCTTTCAGGACCGGTTGCTTAGGGAAGAGGAAGAAAGATTTATTGATCATCGATTCAGCCGCACACTCATTATAAAACTCACCCAGCTTCGAGGGCCGGGCTTGGATACATTTATTGCACGGTACAGACCGACCGTTGAATTCACCCAATACAGCTCCGATTACGAATTTCAGTCTTATATTAAAGATTGCTTTCTACACTATCAGCGATTGCAAAAGATAGAAGGTGATCTGCAATTAAAGAAAGAGGATGAATAATAGATTCCTCAGCAACTTACTATTAGTCTACATTTAGTCTTTACACTCTCAGCGATTTCCAGTCAATATTTCTGCGAATATTTATACCAAAACAACGCAAATATGAAAAAGAAACTTTTCGTTTTCCTGGTGATTACGGGTCTTCTAAGTTGCACCCAAAGTAAGGTTGATACAAAAGCCGAAGGTGAAAAACTAATGCAGCTGAGCAGGGATTGGTCAAAGTCGGCCTCTACCGATAGCGTTGAGAAAACACTCAGCTATTGGGCCGATGATGCAGTGGTCATGTCTCCGGGCCAGCCACCCATAAAAGGTAAAAATGCTATTCGTGAAATGATGCAGTCCATGTCAAAAATTCCTGGTTTTCACATACGTTGGGAACCCTTGAGTGTAGAAGTATCAAACAGTGGCGATCTGGCATATTTGATTGAACAAAACCAGGTCAGTTACAACGATTCCTTAGGCAAAACAATAACTGAATATAATAAAGCAGTAACGGTTTGGAAAAAACAGCCGGATGGATCATGGAAGAACGTAGTTGACATGTGGAACGCTGGCCCTTCCAAATAGAGTTAGAAACATCCTCCGTAAAGACCCTCTGTGCGCCTCTGTGCCTTACCTCATTTACCTCTGTGGTCACCTTTGGTGACACACATAAGGAGTCTGCTGCCAGCGTTTTTTAACTACAGAGGTGGAGGAGGTACGCGCAGACGTACACGGAGGAAACACCGATTTTTTTGAGACCGCCTTTTCCATAATGATTATACTATACTTTTTTTTGCTATGTTTATTATACTTTATAGTATTAATATATCCAACTAGATTGATATGAGAAAACACATCCTTACAATTACTTTTTTATTTGTAGCCATTGTAGCAACTTCCCAAAAACCTGCCTCAGCGTTACAACCTGTTACGCCGGAATCTGCAGGGGTATCTTCTGAAAGATTAAAAAGGCTCGACATTAATATTGGTGAATGGGTGAATGATGGAAGATTGAATGGAACTGTTGCGTTGATCGTTCGCAATGGGAAAATTGTATACCACAAAGCTTTTGGGTATGACGATCTTGAAAAGAAAAGACCTATGAAGACTGATATGATCTTTCGTATCGCTTCTCAAACCAAAGCGATAACCAGTGTGGCGGTCATGATCTTATATGAGGAAGGAAAAATTTTACTGGATGACCCGGTTTCAGCATACATTCCTGCGTTTGCAAAGCAGCAGGTAATAAAAGAATTCAATGAAAAGGATTCAACATATACCACTACGCCGGCCAAGCGGGAAATAACGATCCGTGATCTGTTAACACACACTTCAGGTATCGGTTATTCACAAATTGGAAGCAAGGAAGCCAATGCCATCTATGCAAAAAATAATATCACAGCAGGTATAGGCGTGGATAAAGATCAGTCGCTTGCAGTTGCTATGAAAAAACTGGGCACGCTTCCGCTTATGCACCAGCCCGGTGAAAAATTTACATATGGATTGAACACTGATGTGTTGGGTTATCTTGTTGAAGTAGTATCGGGAAAGAGCCTCAACGATTTTTTTCAGCAACGCATTTTCGAACCCTTGGGTATGAATGATACTTATTTTTATTTGCCTTCATCAAAACATAGCCGGCTTGCTCATTTATACCAGGAAACAGACAAGAAACTGACGACTGCAAAAGAGGTGACACAAAACGGAAAATTTCTTCTTGAATACCCCCTAACTGCAGGTACTTACTATTCAGGAGGAGCAGGACTTTCTTCAACAGCACTGGACTATGCTATTTTCTTACAGATGCTATTAAACGGCGGAGAATATAATGGCAAGCGCATACTGGCACGCAATACAGTACGCATGATGACGATGAACCAGATAGGTGATACTAATATGGGAAATAACAAATTTGGGCTGGGATTTGGAATTACTACTGAGAAGGGAAGCAGCATACTGCCGACACCGGAAGGGGTTTTCGAATGGGGTGGCGCTTTCTCCACATCATATTGGGCCGATCCGCAGGAAAAACTGATAGGCATCCTGTACCGGCAGCTTTGGGGCTCAACGCAAAGGGATATTCCCAATAAGTACAAGGTTTTGGTGTACCAGGCTTTGAATGATTGAGGTGTTGATAGTAATAATTAATTGCAATAACCAATGGCCGCCCTCAACACCTGTCAGGCCACTATAGTGGCCTGACAGGTGTTGAGTAGCAGACTAAAAATGAGGAATCATGGACCAGCTTACTTTAGGACCAGGCACCCGCCTGCAACACACGCAATTCGGACCCGGTGTGATCGTAGCTGTTAGATATGCCAGCTATATGATTTCCTTTATCAATCATGGCATCAAAGAAATCGACAAAACTGATCCTAAATTGGATGAGATCATTCCTGAAAATGTAACTGCCGAAATTGAAACAGCTTCCGATATTGAAAAATCCTTATTAAAAATTCTTCGTTTATGGAATGGCTTCAGTGAGCTTGTGCCCCTGGGCGACCGGTGGCAGAGCGGAACAATGTTGTTACAACCAAAAGACTCTTCCCAGAAACCAAAAGAAATTCCGATTGAAGCATTCTTTCATAAGATCGTAATGCTGCGTGACCGGGTACGTGTACTGGAACAACAGATCAATGCACATAAAGTATTGACTGATGAGGACAAAGTAAACTTACAGCAATACATCACACGCGTTTACGGGTCGCTCACAACTTTTAATGTGTTGTTTAAAAATAAAGAGCAGTGGTTTGTGGGAGAGAAAGGCGCTAAGGAAGATTGAATACAGCAAGTGCCACTATCCCGGACCTCTCCATGGAATATCAACTTAATTTTTCTACATTAACAGCTTACTATGAAAAAAATATCCTTGTCCCTCTTTATCGTTTTCTGTTCTTTTCTTTCAATTGCAAACATCACGCTTCCACGCATATTCGGGAGCAATATGGTATTACAAAGAAATAAACCCATCATGATCTGGGGATGGGCAGATGCCGGTGAAAAAGTGACGGTGCAGTTCAATAAGCAGGTAAAAAAAACCAAGGCGGCAAAAGATGGCACTTGGAAAATTGAACTGAACCAGGAAGCCGCGGGAGGGCCCTTTCAACTCGTAGCTATCGGCAAGAATACAATCACACTTGAAAATGTTCTTGTAGGTGAAGTTTGGATATGTTCAGGCCAGTCGAACATGGAATGGCCAGTAAAGAACAGCGATAGTGCTAAAAGGGAAATCCGTGAATCTGATTATCCGCAGATACGGCATATAAAAATTCCCAGAACAATATCTGCTACACCCACAAAAGATATTACCGGCGGGGTATGGCAAAAAGCCGATTCATCAACAACTGCTGAATTTACCGCTGTAGGATACTTCTTCGCCAGGAAGTTATTTAAGGAGTTACAGGTACCTATTGGACTGATCAATACTTCATGGGGTGGCACCATGGTTGAAGCCTGGACGAGCCGCGAATCATTTGAAAAAACAGAAGAATTCAAAGACATTTTCAGTAAGATTCCCTTTGACAGCATTAAGGCAGTTGCAGATAAAAATGCAAAGCCCGTTAGTCCGAATGCCTATCCTACTTTGCTTTTCAATGGCATGATCAATCCAATCATTCCTTTTACGATAAAAGGAGTAATCTGGTACCAGGGTGAAACCAATGCCGGCCGGGCATACCAATATAGAAAAGCATTTCCACTGATGATTCAGGATTGGAGGACCCGCTTCGGACAGGGAGACTTTCCTTTTTATTTTGTACAACTTGCCAGCTTTAACTCGGCAAACGGAAATAGCGCTATGGGCAGCACCTGGGCCGAATTAAGAGAGGCTCAAACGGCAACGCTTTCAGTTCCTAACACTGGTATGATAGTTACCATGGATATCGGGGAATCAAAAGATATTCATCCAAGAAATAAACAGGATGTAGGCGCAAGGCTGGCCGCCATCGCCCTTAATAATTTATACAATACAAAGATTGAATATAGCGGTCCTGTTTACCAGTCATTCAAAACCGATGGCAATAAAATAATCCTTTCTTTCACTCATGTTGATAACGGTTTCGTTGTCAAAGATAAATATGGGTACCTGAAAGGTTTCGAGATCGCCGGCGCCGATAAAAAATTTTACTACGCCCGGGCAGATATTAAAAACAACCAGGTGACGGTGTATAGTGACAGCGTGGCTAGTCCTGTTGCGGTCCGGTACGGTTGGGCCGATGATATGCCGGAAGTAAACTTATACAACAAAGAAGGATTTCCCGCTTCCCCTTTTCGTACTGACACCTGGAAAGGGATGACTGATGAAGTAAGATATGAAATCAAGAAATAGATTGCTAAGGGATGACATCCTTGTAACCAATTGACAAATTGTAAAATCAAAAGCAAGGATGTCATCCCTTCAGCAATCTCTTCTCCATATACACTACATCAGGATACGGATTGTGATAGTAGGATTCGATATAATAAAAATCCAAAGTCTCATATAACCTTATGGCGGCCGCTAATTTTTTAAAAGTATCAAGCCGCATAAACTGGTAACCTTTGCCGGTTGCAAATTCAATGAGCTTGTAAACAAGCGTTTTCCCGATTCCATACTTTCGGTAAACCGGCCGCACAAATAATCTTTTCATCTCACAATAACCTGTTTCTTCCATCGGTGCTAACCCAATACAACCTGCCGGTTCATCATTCCAGTAACACAGGAACAATACTCCATTTGGCGATCCATATTTTTTTAGAGGATTTTCCAACTCATTCCCAAAATTTTGAAAGCGAAGATCAGCACCGAGCTCTTTCTCATACTCGCGGAATAGTTCCCGGATGATAGTAAGCTCTGGACTTTCTTTTTCCACTCGTCTGATTTTTTGCATGCGTAATTTTCCAATTGTTGCACTAAAATATTTCAAACTTATCAACGCACTTATAAATAAAAAATTCTACACTCCTCTATTTTGAGAAAGGTTGGGGTGAGGTGCGGTCAAAGCCCCTTTTCGTTTGGTGACGAATTGGGTCTGCCGGCAAAGGCAGGGTGATGCCTAACCATCCAAAACTCTAATTCGTAACAAGACAAACAATAAACTTCATTAATTTACACAGACTTTCTTTTCTTAAAAAGTACAGTCTGCCCATGTTGAAAAAATTCATGTCAGTTTCTTTTGGCTTCATTTATCTTTTCTCTTTTTCGCAATCATCTGAAAAACTACATCAGAGAGCCATTGTGGCTGATACGCATAATGATATACTATCGACCATTGTACAAAAAGGATATGATCTCGGAAATGACCTGAAAGATAAAACCCACACTGATCTGAGTCGCCTAAAAAAAGGAGGGGTGGATATACAAATATTTTCCATTTTTTGTGATGAACGTTATGGCAAAGGCACGGCATTCAATTATGCACTGCGTGAAATGGATACGCTACAACAGGTAGTGCTGCGAAATCCTGATAAAATAATGCTTGTTCAAAATCCGGCGCAACTAAAATCCGCTATCCGTGCGGGAAAGATAGCAGGATTGACGGGAGTTGAGGGAGGGCATATGATCGAAGACCGAATGGATTACCTCGATAGTTTTTACAAGCGCGGCGCCCGCTATATGACACTAACATGGAATAACAGCACTTCTTGGGCCAGTTCCGCCGCAGATGAAAGCAAGGGACAATTACCTTTTGGATCAAAGGGATTAACCGCTTTCGGAAAGCAGGTGGTTCAGCATATGAATGAATTGGGAATGATGGTTGATGTTTCTCATGTTGGCGAACAAACCTTTCGCGACGTTATAACCACCACTTCAAAACCAGTGATCGCTTCTCACAGTTCGGTATACGGTTTATGTGCCCACCCGCGCAACCTGAAGGACGACCAGATACTTGCCATCGGCAAAAACGGCGGCGTGATCTTTATCAATTTTTACAGCGGGTTTATCGACAGCAATTACATGCGGAGCAAAGCCGTATTTCTTCAATTTCACAAGCAGGAAACAGATTCACTGATCCAGCTTAAATGGCCTATGTATGAAGTGGAGGATTGGCTTTCTAAAAAATATGCCGCAGAAACAGAACTATTCCGGCCAAAATTAGAACAGCTCATTGATCATTTTGATTATATCATTAAATTGATAGGGGTTGATCATGTTGGCCTGGGTTCAGATTTCGATGGCATTGAATCGGCGCCTCAGGGCCTTGATGGGGTGGAGAATTTTCCCAGGATTACCCAGGCATTATTACAAAGGGGCTACAATAAAAAAGATATAAATAAAATTCTCGGTGAAAATTTTTTAAGGGTCTTTAAATCTGTCAGCTCATCTAACAATTGAACAAAAAAAAACATTGTATGTCTCCATTATCTACTAAAATGATTGTCAAAACATTTGCTTCACTGTCCGCAATGCTATTAATCCCGGTCATCATTCTGGCGCAAACGGAGATCGGCTTACAATTATATACTTTCCGAAATCAGATCCCGAAAGATGTATCCGGCATGTTGCAGAAAATAAGCAATATGGGAATTCGTGAAATAGAAGGTGGTGGCACATATGGGTTGCCAATAGATAGCTTTAAATTATTATTGCAAAAAAATAATTTAAAAATGATCAGTATCGGCGCAGGCTTTAAAGAGCTCGATACAAATGCCCAGGCAACGGTAGACAGGGCAAAAACATTTGGAGCAGCGTACGTTACCTGTACCTGGATACCGCATGAAAATGGTTTCACAATTGACCATGCAAAGCAGGCCGTGGATGTATTTAACAAAGCAGGAAAGCTGCTGAAAGAAAATGGAATATCCCTGGTTTATCATCCGCATGGATATGAATTTGGCACGTATGAAGGAAATACCGTTTTTGATTATATGGTGAAGAACATGAACCCTGCCTACGCCAATTTTGAAATGGATGTCTTCTGGATCAAGCATCCCGGTCAGGATCCTGTTGCCTTACTGAAAAAATATCCAAAGCGCTTTTTGCTGATGCACCTGAAAGATCGCAAACCAGGTACAACCGGTAATCAGGATGGAAAAGCCGATGTAGAATCGAATGTTATACTGGGAGCAGGAGATGTAGGGATCGCCGACATCATGCGCGAGGCTCCGGGGGCCGGGGTAAAACATTACTTTATTGAAGATGAGTCTTCCCGTTCAGAGCAGCAGGTGCCGGAGAGCCTTTCTTTTCTTAAAAACCTGCGAAAAAAATAAGTCCCCTAAAACATTAAACAGCAAATCAGTTTACCAGGCCAGACGCAATTTGATTGATTTATTCCTTGCATTGATTCACCCTGCGAAAGCCATAAGGCTTTGTTATTGTCCAGATACATTCGATCACAAAATTGAACCTGGAATATTCTTGTTACATACATCTTTAAAAAAAACATTACCGTAATGTTTATATCTTAAGTTATGCATACATCCATCAAAAATCTTATATGGAGGTCTTAACAGCTTCTGATACAGTAGTTGTAAAAGCAACCCGTGCTAATATTACTTCGCGCATTGAATCAATCGATTTGCTAAGAGGCATTGTCATGATCATTATGGCGCTTGATCATGTAAGACAATATTTCCACGCAGATTCCCTGCGTTTTGAGCCTACTGATCTGGAGCAAACAAATGTTGCCCTTTTTTTCACCCGTTGGATCACTCATTTTTGTGCCCCGGTATTTGTATTCTTGGCCGGCACTGCTGCTTTTTTATCAGGCCAAAGAAAAACCAAAAGACAACTTTCTATTTTTTTACTGAAGCGGGGCGCCTGGCTGATCATTGCAGAACTTACACTTGTAAATTTTGCCTGGTCTTTCAACCCAAATCTTTATTACATCGGTCTGCAGGTAATATGGGCATTGGCCATTAGTATGATCGCATTAGCTATGATGATCCATTTACCTGTGAAGTGGATACTAACACTGGGTGGCATCATCGTGGCAGGACACAACCTTTTGGATTCAATACATTTCAACGGATTTCTATGGTCAGCTTTGCATGAAACAACTATTTTCAAACTCGGAAAAGATCATTTTGTAAGAACGGCTTATCCTGTTTTGCCGTGGGTGGGTTTGATAGCGCTGGGTTATTGTTTTGGAAAATTATATTCCCCAGGTTTTGATAAAGCTACCCGGAAAAAATGGTTGCTGATTCTTGGTTCATCTGCCATTGGTCTCTTCATTCTGCTACGTTTCATAAATGTGTATGGAGATATGGTTCATTGGTCAGAGCAACATTCCATAGTTTATACATTGTTGTCTTTTCTGAATACAACCAAATATCCTCCATCTTTTCTTTTCCTGTTAATGACAATCGGCCCATCTCTTTTATTCCTGGCGTTTGCTGAAAAAAAATACAGTCAATTTGAAAAGGCCATTATTCGCATAGGAAGAGTTCCATTTTTCTATTATTTGCTACACCTTTATCTGATTCATTTGTTAGCCATGTTGGCAGCTCAATTATCAGGTTATAGCTGGAGCGATATGATACTGGTTCGCAGAACGCGGTTTGATCCCCAGTTAAAAGGGTATGGATTTTCGTTGGGTGTTACCTATTTGGTTTGGATCGCAGTGGTTTTATTACTGTACCCTATATGTAAATGGTATGATGAGTACAAAATAAAGCACAAAGAAAAATGGTGGTTAAGTTATATTTAAACCGTCAAATAAATTAAATGGAAGAAAATAATAACATATCCAGCTCAGGCAATGCTTCTCCGGACAAATGGAGAGAAGCTGGTAGACTGTCTTCGTAAAGACTATAACCTGCAATAAATATGGATAAGCTTAATCCCAATCGAATTCGTCAGGTATTTCTAGCATTGAATTTTGCAATCTGCAGTTCATTATTCCCTGCTGACTTGTTTGCACAAACAAGAGAAGAAACCATTCAAAGAATTTATAAAGAGGCGCTTACGAGTAGCCCGGCTTATGAGAACCTGCGATATCTCTGTAAAAAAATTGGAAACCGCATCAGCGGATCACCCCAGGCCGCCGCTGCAGTAGAGTACACATACCGGCTGATGAAACAATACGGATTCGATACCGTATACTTACAGCCCGTAATGGTATCACATTGGGTACGGGAAAGCAAATCGATTGTTCGTATTACAAATTCACCCTCCAAAGGAAATATTTTATTGAATAGCCTAGCCATTGGTCATTCGGTGGGAACCGGTGTAAATGGCATTACTGCGCAAGTAATTGAAGTGAATGGAATGGAAGCGCTTAAAACAATGGATAAAAAATTACTCAAAGACAAAATAGTTTTTTTTAATAAGGTGTTTGATCCGGTATTCGTCAACACGGATAACGGCTATGACGGCGTGTATGAGCAAAGGTCAGGGGGAGCTTCAGCAACTGCACCCCATGGTGCGCTGGCAGTAATTGTACGTTCTTTGGCCATTGATCATTCAGATTATCCACATACGGGTACTTTAGTTTATGATACCGGCGTAAAAAAAATCCCTGCCGTTGCCATCAGCACAAATGCCGCCGATTTGTTAAGTGCAGAATTAAAAAAAGAACCTCATTTGAAAATCTACCTCGAATTCAGGGCCCAAAGATTCCCTGATGTGCTTTCTTATAATGTAATTGGAGAAATAAAAGGCAAAAAATATCCCAATGAAATCATCGCAGTTGGTGGCCACCTCGATTCATGGGATGTAGGCGAAGGTGCTCACGACGATGGCGGCGGGTGCATGCAGGGTATCGAAGTATTGCGCTTATTCAAAACCCTTGGCATTGTGCCCGATAGAACACTTAGGGCCGTAATGTGGATGGATGAAGAAAGCACGAATGCAGGTGCCACGGAATATGCAAAACAGGCAAAGCAAAAAAATGAAAAACATATTGCTGCTCTTGAATCGGACATCGGCGCATTTACACCAAAAGGATTTTCATTTGACACGGATAAGAAAAGGGTATGGCAGGTCATTGACGGATGGAAAAAATATTTTGAATCTTACGAGGTTTTCTTATTCAACAAGGGCTTTTCCGGATCGGATGTGGAGCCTTTAAAGAGCGATTCAACCGTGGTAATCGGTTTTAAACCCGATAATCAGCGATATTTCAGTCTTCACCATACAGAGACAGATGTGTTTGAAGCCGTAAACAAAAGGGAGTTGGAGCTGGGAGCAGCAGCCATGGCCACATTGGTTTATCTGATAGCACTTGATGGATTCAGGTAGTGCATTGCTAATTCAATATTCTACAAATATTTTTAAAACCTATAGCCGGATAAAAATTCCCGGTTTGTTGTTGGCCGGTGGCTAAATTAAGCCACTTAGAAAAGAATGACATTTGAATCATGCACAGACGAAAATAAATTGTACTTTTTGTTATTATTCAAATCTCTCCCTGCAAAAGCTGTCGCATTCTCAACCTCAGTACTACAAGAAGGAAAATTCTGATTATACATTTCCTGTGAAAGGCTTTATTGGCCGATCTGTTATTTTTCAGCTATGATCAATCTTAATTGGAAATAATCAATAACCTTAACCCCCTTTTATGCCCGAAACAAAACAACAAATTGGTCCGCTGGGATCATCTGAACGCATTGTTATTCTCGACAGTCTTCGCGGAATTGCCGTTCTAGGAATTCTGCTGATGAATATTCCGGGATTTGGATTGCCACATATCCGGGTCCATGATTTTACGATCAACAATGAAAGCGGTTTAAACTATTATGCCTGGTATGTTTTTGGACCCGGCGTTTTAGAAGGAAGCCAACGGGCTATTTTTTCTATGTTGTTCGGCGCAGGTACGCTGATCTTTATCAATAGGCTTGAAAAAAGAACGGACGGCCTGATGCCAGCGGAACTTTTTTTCAGAAGGCAATTGTGGTTACTTGTGTTTGGATTATTCAATGCCTTTGTGCTGCTTTGGTTCTGGGATATCTTATATCACTATGCCATTTGTGGAATGATATTATTTGCATTCAGAAGATTAAAACCGAAGCATCTCTTTATTGCTGCAGGTGTTTGTTTATTATTCGTAACGATCAGGGAAAACAGGGATCTGTACGAGCAAAAAGCAGTCATTACAAAGGGCGAAAAGATTGCCGCCATTGATACAACCAAAGTAAAACTTACGGATGAACAGAAGGATGATCTGGGAGCTATGGAGAGGATCAGAGAAAGATCGAAGCCGGAAGCCAGAAAGAAAAGAGCCGAAAAGGAAGTAAAAGACATTACTGGTAATTACGCCGGTTTATATGAAGTACGAAGCGATATGAGTGCAGAAGGTGAGCTGGAAGCAATGTATTATTTCCTGATATGGGATATATTGTTGTTCATGTTTATAGGCATGGCATTTTTTAAACTCGGCATTTTACAGGGTGAAGGAAAAACGGCATGGTATGCGTGGATGGCGGTGATCGGGTTGGGAGCGGGGCTACCACTATCTTACCTGTTCCTGCAACCAGACATCGCTAACAAATTCAATTATTTCCTTATCATTAAAAAGCAGGATTTTAATTTTTACGAAATCCAGCGGTTGGTACGTTCTATCGGAATATTCGGCCTGATCATGCTGATGTACAAATCAGGATGGTTCAAATGGCTATTTTCACTAATGCGGCCTGTGGGCCAGATGGCTTTCAGCAATTACCTGCTTCAGTCAATTATTTGTGGACTTATTTTTTATGGCGTAGGCTTCGGTATGTTTGGAAAATTGCAACGATATGAAATCTACTATGTGGTAGGATCAGTATGGATCTTCGAAATCATTTTAAGCCATATATGGATGCGGAATTTTTTATTCGGGCCGTTTGAGTGGGTCTGGCGCAGTCTGACATACTGGAAAAAACAACCGTTTAAAAAGAATAAACACCTGGCAACGACTCTACCGCAGGATGACGAAAATATTTCGTTGCAAAATATCACGGATGCTTCGCCAATGGATCGCAGGAAAAGCTGACGTGTACCCATCAAATAAATAAAACATTCGCTAAGTTTACTCTACTCATGAGTAATATGTCTCCAAATGAAATAATCATTGCTCAAACCAAAAAATGGATACGAGATGTTATAGTGGGCTGCCATTTTTGCCCCTTTGCAGCCAGGGAATTAAAAGCGGGTACCATTCATTATGAAGTGACCCTGCAAGCGGGCATGCAAACAGCACTTGAATCGTTGGCCAGTTCCTTTAATAAACTGGATGCAGATGAAACTATTGAAACCATTTTCATTATTTTCCCGGATACATTCAAAGCCTTTGATGAATACCTTAACCTGCTCGAAGTATCTGAATCACTGTTGAAAAGACAAGACTATGAAGGTATTTACCAGATCGCCAGTTTTCATCCGGACTACTTGTTTGCCGGATCTGCAGAAAGTGATCCCGCGAACTATACCAATCGTTCACCTTACCCGATGCTGCACCTGCTGCGTGAAGAAACTGTATCCCGGGCCATTGACGGCTTTCCCGGTACTGAAAAAATTCCACAAAGCAATATCAAATATGCCCGGCAAAAAGGGCTTTTATACATGAAATCGCTAAGAGATTCCTGCTTTTGGGATGACATCCTTGAATAAAGGGATGACATCCTTGCTTATCGTGATGCGGCCAGTCAGGCATTCGAAGGATGTCATCCCTCTATTCATTAAAAAGTTCAATTAAATATTTATAGGTTCGTCAATCAGTTAGATTTGCATTTCATATCGTCACAATTTCAACTATGACCAAAATATTCCTACCTGCCATTATATTTATTTGTATCAATGCATGTACAACTGAAATAAAACCGGTTGAAAATTTTAATGTTCTTGCTGAAAAATATGTTCGGTTAGGACTCACGATCGGTCAATATGATGCCGATTTTGTAGACGCGTACTACGGACCCGATTCATTAAAACCAGCCAGTGCAAAAAGTGCAGGTTTCCCAAAGGACAGTTTACTATCTGCCGTAAAAACGCTGCAGGAAGCATGTAAAAAATATACCGACTCTTCTCAAACCAATGATACTCTTCGTACGAGGGCTACCTGGATGAGCAGGCAATTGGATGCCTTTGCCGAAAGAATTAAAATCTTTTCGGGCAATACTTCTCCATTTAACGATGAAAGCAAACAACTTTTCAGCGTTGAACCGCCGGTGTATAACGAAGATCATTTTAAATCATTGGTTGGTCAGCTGGATAGTCTACTGCCTGGTGCCGGACAAATACCAGAACGGATGCAGGTGTTGGCCAAAAAATTTATCATTCCGAAAGATAAAGTAGATACGGTTTTCAAAACAGCTATTGAAGAAGCGCGCAAGAGAACGCGTGTACGCTATGAAATGCCTGCCAATGAATCGTTTGTTTTGGAATATGTAAACGACAAACCCTGGAGTGGCTACAACTGGTACAAAGGAAATTACCAGAGTGTGATCCAGATCAATATTGATTTGCCGATATTAATCGACAGGGCCATCGATCTTGCCTGCCATGAAGGTTATCCTGGTCATCATGTATACAATGTGTTGTTGGAAAAAAATCTTTACCGCGATAAAGGATGGGTTGAATTTTCATTGTATCCGCTGTACAGTCCGCAATCATTGATTGCAGAAGGCAGTGCGAACTATGGAATTGAAATGTCGTTTCCCGGGAATGAGGGCGCTGATTTTGCAAAAAAAACATTGCTACCGGTAGCCGGCCTTGATTCTTCGCAAGTTGAAGTATATTTCAAAACCCTCTCATTAAAATCGAAATTGAATTATGCACGAAATGAAGCGGCAAGAGGATTATTGAATGGGACCATGGATGAAAAAGAAGCACTTCGATGGCTAACTCAATATTGCCTGATGAGTAACGAAATGGCTGCAAAATCGATCAGCTTTATCCGCAAGAACCGCAGTTATGTGATCTGTTATAATTACGGGCTCGATCTTGTAAGGAATTATATTGAATCGCGCGGAGGAACTGCTTCAGCACCAGACAAACGATGGGAATTATTCGGATGGTTACTAAGCAATCCCGTAACGCCGGTTGATTTGTTGGCAGAAAAGAAATGATCGGTAAAAGAGTGGGAGGGAATTAATTTTTTTTGATAATCTTATTTGCCATTTTAATATGTATATAGCAACAAAAACTTTATACCGTTCCGTAAAAATATTTTCTCACATGAAAATGAGCCTATTTGTTCTTTTACTTTTTTCCTATTCTGTTTCGGCCCAGCAACAGGCTGATGTGCTGATCAAAAATGGCCGCATCATTGATGGAACGGGTAATTCCTGGTTCTATGGAGATGTCACTATAAAAGATGGAAAAATTACGGCAATCGGAAAACTTAGCCAGGTTTTGGCGATCAAAACAATTGATGCAAACGGATTGATTGTGGCTCCAGGGTTCATTGATGTGCATACGCATATTGAAGGCGAAGAAAGAACGAATCCAACCGCCGATAATTTTATTTATGATGGAGTAACAACCGTGGTTACCGGTAATTGTGGCGCTTCGCGCGTTAACATTGCCCAATATTTGACGATGATCGACAGCCTGCATCCTTCCATAAACGTAGCAACATTGATAGGTCATAACGATGTGCGAAGAGCAGTTATGGGCAACAGCAACCGCACTCCAACTGATGACGAGTTAAAGAAAATGGAAGCTATTGTAGAAGAAGCCATGCAGCAAGGCGCTGTGGGCCTTTCGACAGGCCTAATTTATATTCCCGGTACTTATTCAAAAACCGAGGAGATCGTTCGACTTGCTAAAATGACAGCAAAATACAATGGCATTTATGCGTCACATATGCGTAGTGAAAGTGATAGTGTTGTCCAGGCCATCAATGAGGCTTTGTACATCGGCAAAACTGCCGATATGCCTGTGGAAATTTCGCACTTTAAAGTAAGCGGTCAACACAACTGGGGAAGAAGCAGGGAAACAGTTGCAGTGATCGAACGCGCAAGGCTTGATGGTATTGACGTTACTATCGATCAATACCCTTACACCGCCAGTAGTACGTCGCTTAGTACAATGATTCCCGATGAGATACTTGCCGATGGAAACGATTCCATTCGCGCCAGGCTTCAAACGCCTGCTACAAAAAAATATGTGATCGATCAGATGTTGAAAGGTCTGAAGAAAAGAAAACTGAAACATTTCAGTTATGCCGTAGTGGCTTTTCATCGTGCCGATACCACGTTGAATGGAAAGAGTATCGAAGAGATCAATCTCATCAAAGGCCGTAAGCACAATGCAAAGTATGAAGCTGAAACGGTTATAGATCTGATGTTGAATGGAGGAGCCGGTATGGTATTCCATGGAATGAGTGAGGACGATGTAAAATATATTATGAAGTATCCATTTAACATGTTTGCATCCGATGCCAGCATACGCATCCTTAACCAGGGAGTTCCGCATCCGCGTGGATACGGAACCAATGCAAGAATATTGGCTAAATATGTACGGGAAGAAAAAGTTTTGACGATTGAAGAAGCCATCCGACGAATGACATCGCTGCCAGCGCAAAAATTCAGGTTGTATGATCGTGGGCTTGTTCGCACAGGCATGGCAGCCGATATAGTAATATTTGATGAAAAGAGTGTACAGGATCTTTCAAGTTTTGAAAAGCCACACCAATATTCAACGGGCTTTCGTTTTGTTTTAGTGAATGGGGCGCTGGTTGTAGACAATGGAAAGCACAATGGTACAAGAAGTGGAAAGTCGTTGTACGGTCTCGGACGCCAGAATAAATAGCAACTTTTCGTATAGGGATGACATCCTTGCTTTTGATTTTACAATTTGTCAAGTGGTTACAAGGATGTCATCCCTTAACTAATAGTCTTAAAATAAATTTTATGAGTTTCATCAACCTGGTTTTTTTAGCAAAGGGAAAACACATCACCATTCTGTTAGCCCTTACCTGCATGGCAAAAATGGTGCAGGCACAAATCCCGATCGGCATTGAGCTGTACAGTTTCAGAAACCAGTTTAAAACAGATGTTGCGGGTACGCTTGAAAAAATAGGAAAAATGGGCTTTCGTGAAATAGAAGGCGGCAATACCTATGGACTATCCATTGATAGTTTTAAAACGCTACTGAAAAAGAATAATCTGACAACAGTAAGCATTGGCGTAGACTATAAAGAGCTTGAAACAGATCCCCAGGCAGTGGCCGATAAAGCGAAAGCACTCGGTGCTACATACGTGGTGTGTTTCTGGATACCTCATACCGGGACTGAATTCACATTCGAAAATGCAAAGAAGGCCGTTGACGTTTTCAATGCTGCCGGGAAATTGCTGAAAGAAAATGGGATCTCATTTTGCTATCATCCCCATGGGTATGAGTTCAGGCCTTATGCGCAATCAACATTGTTTGATTATATGATGAAGAACATGAAACCCCGGTATGCCAATTTTCAGATGGATGTATTCTGGATCAAACATCCGGGCCAGGATCCGGTTGCTTTATTGAAAAAGTATAAAAAGCGATTTTTGCTGATGCATCTGAAAGACCGGAAACCCGGTACACCGGGAAACCAGAATGGTCAGGCCGATGTTGAATCCAATGTGATTTTAGGCACGGGAGACGTAAACATTGCTGCTATCATAAAGCAGGCAAAAAAATCGCGCATTAAACATTATTTCATCGAAGATGAATCCTCCAGATCGATGGAACAGGTACCCCGCAGTTTAGCATACATGAATTTCTTAACTACAAAGACTAAGAAAAGGGGCTCAAAGAATTAATTGCTTTTACGAGGGATGACATCCTTCAAACGCATGACTACCCGCATCACCATGAGCAAGGATGTCATCCCTTATGTTTTTAGCTTTAGGTTAATAATTCAGCAGCGATTCAACCTTTTGATGCAATCTCGAATTCGCCATAAAATTTTTTTCCAGTTCTATATTAAATGGAATTGGCGTATCCAGGGATGCACATCGCATAACAGGCGCATCCAGGCAATCAAAACAGTTTTCAGCAATCCATGCTGCAATCTCTCCCCCAATTCCGCCGATCAGGCTGTCTTCATGCAGCAATAACACTTTGCCTGTTCTTTGAACGGCCGAACGGATGGCTTCATAATCCAATGGTAATAAAGTTCGAAGGTCAAGAATATCAACGGATATTTCAGGATGTTCTGCGGCATAGTCTTCGGCCCAATGGACTCCGCTTCCATAAGTGATGATGCTGATCTCTTCTCCTTCCTGTACAAGTCTTGCTTTACCGATCGCGATTTCATAGTACTCGTCCGGCACGGGCCCGCTGACACTTCTATACAATGCCTTGTGCTCAAAATACATCACCGGATTGGGGTCATTAATGGCGGCGATCATCAATCCTTTTGCATCCATGGGGGTGGATGGATATACTACTTTCAATCCGGGGGTATGTGCAAACCATGCTTCATTGCTCTGGCTATGGAATGGCCCTGCGCCAACGCCGCCGCCGGTTGGCATCCTCACAACCACATCAGCATTTTGTCCCCATCGATAATGGATCTTAGCCAGGTTATTGATGATCTGGTTGAAACCAACTGTTGCAAAATCGGCGAACTGCATTTCCATCATGCTCTTAAAACCTTCCAGGCTTAAGCCCAGTGCCGTACCAATGATAGCACTCTCGCAAAGCGGTGTATTTCTGACCCGGTCTTTGCCAAACTCCTGCAAAAAACCTTCTGTTATTTTAAAGGCCCCGCCATATTCTGCAATATCCTGGCCCATTAAAATAAGGTTTGGATGTTGAATCATCGACTGTTTCAATCCTTCGCTGATGGCATCAATGAAACGTTTTTCGGTCGATGGCCGGCGGTCGACGGTCGACGGTGGTCGGTCGACCGTCGACTGAAGCGCATACACATCATTCACTTCCTCAGCTGTATTGGGTATTATGGATTTCGCATCCAAACCGCTTTTTATGTCCGATTCAATTTCCTCTTTGATCTGTAACCTGATCGCCTCTTTTTTTTCTTCTGTCAATATCCCCTCGTCCTGTAAAAAATTTTCAAAATTCATCACGGGGTCTTTGTGTTCCCACAATTCAAACAAATATTTAGGAATATATTTTGTTCCGCTGGCTTCTTCGTGCCCGCGCATACGAAAAGTGGAACACTCGATCAAATAGGGTTTCTGGTGTTCAATGCAATATTCCCGTACTCCTTTGATCGTGTTATATACCGTCAACAGGTTATTGCCATCGATCTTTACGCCCCCCATCCCATAACCTCTCGCCCGGTCTATCAAACTATCGCAACGGTACTGTTCATTAGCGGGCGTACTTAAACCGTATCCATTATTCTCAATAATAAAAATTACGGGCAGGTCCCAAACGGCGGCAACATTCAGCGCTTCATGAAAATCTCCTTCGCTCGTACCACCTTCGCCGGTAAAGGCCAGCGATATTTTATTTTCTTTCCGGAGTTTAGCCCCTAGTGCCGTACCATCCGCGATGGCCAACTGGGGGCCGAGGTGAGAGATCATGCCGCAGATATGATGTTCCCTGCTTCCAAAATGAAAACTTCTTTCGCGGCCTTTGCTATATCCTTCCCTGCCACCCTGCCATTGTACAAAAAGTTTCTGGAGCGGCATTTTGCGTGTGGTAAAAACGCCAAGGTTCCGGTGAAGAGGCATGATCCATTCATCAGGCTCTAAAGCAAGAGTGGCCCCAACAGCAATCGCTTCCTGTCCAATGCCGCTAAACCATTTGCTAATACGACCCTGACGCAGCAGCACCAGCATTTTTTCTTCTATCAGCCTGGGTAATAAAATATTTTTATAAAAATGAATGAGCTGTTCGTCGGACAGATCTTTTCTTTCAAAATGCATAACTCATTTGGAATTGGTAGGTGACAGTTGCATTGAGGCATGAAGGTACCGAAATCAAGAATCTCTTAGCCACGAATTGCACGAATTACCACGAATGCTTTATTCGTGGTAATTCGTGTTCTGAGCCTGTCGATGAATTCGTGGCTAAAAAAAATCAGGTCGTTTTTTCTTTTTTCTCTTTGTACAGTAAGGAAGTTAACAAGGACAGCAAAAGGCTAAACAGTAAAGCCCACCAGAAACCATCCACTGAAAAACCATTTACCAGTTTGGCAGCCAGTAATATAATCAGCGCATTTATTACAAAAAGAAAAAGGCCCAGAGTAACAAGGGTGATCGGTAAAGTGATAAGTATAAGAATCGGTTTTACAATGGCGTTTAAAATGGCCAACACGATCGCAACAAGGATTGCCGTCCAGAAAGAATCGAATTTAATTCCTTGAAGCAGATAAGATAAACCGAAAGCAACGATAGATGTGACGATGATGCGCATTAGGAGATTCATGGAAGTTTAAGGTTTAAAGTTGGTTGTTGGTTGTTGAAAATAAATAGAGAGGTAACAGCCTCAAAAAACTTTAAACCTTAAACTTTAAACTTCTACACAACAAGCAATTCATAAAACTCCTCAGCATTAAGGTATTTTTCTGCAATCTCCTGAAGCTCGCGGGGAGTTACCTTTTTTATTGTTTCAATGCCCTGGTAAAAATAAGATTCATTGAGATCATTCAGAATAAGGTTCTTCCATCTCGCGGCTACCTGGAAGGGACCATCCAGATCGCCGAGTATGGTTCCAATCATGTAGTTTCTTGTTACCATCAATTCATCTTCATCAATCAATTCCTCCCTGATCAGTTTCATTTCTTTGTATATTTCATTAACCGTAGCCTCAGTTACATCCCGGCCAGCCTCGGTGCTGATCATCCATCCACTCTGATCAACATGGTTCATGAGATAGCTGTAAATACCATAAGTATATCCTTTCTCTTCACGGATATTTGCCATTAATCTTGAACCGAAGAAGCCCCCATAAACATTGTTCAACACCATCGCTTTCTGAAAATCAGGATGGTGCCGGTTGGGGAAAGGTCGGGCGATGCGTATGGCGGATTGTACACCCTGCGGATCAATCGTTACATGCTGCTTTTTTTCTGTTGCCGGCAACACCGGATGCTTTACAATGAGATCAGTACTCGTATGTGGCCGAAGCGGCAGCTTGCCAAAATATTGTTCTAACTGGGCAGGCAGATCTGCCGGCAGCTTGCCCGCCGCAAAAATCACACATCTGCCCTGTTGATAATATGTTTTATAGAACTCTACGATCTCGTCTCTTTGCAATGCCTCATAATCTTCCAGCCGGCTGTATTTCCCGTAAGGATGGTCTTCACCAAACAGATAAGCGTCGATCAACTGACCGGCCACAAACTCGCATTTCTGCATGCTTACCTTCAATCGCTGTTGGGCATTTTGTTTGTAAATGGACAATTCCTCTTCCGCAAAAACGGAATCAGTGATGATTTCAGCAACTACAGGAACCAATTCATTCACATGCTTATTGAGGCAATGCAGGGTCAGCTCCGCCGTTTCGTTATAACAGCTACGGTTGAGGTATGATCCATAATATTCAAAATGCTCATTAACACCAAAGGCCGTTAATTTCGATGTGCCGTTCTTCAATAGATAGTTGGCGGCAGATGCCGACATTTTCTTCTTCTCAAACCAATTCCCGGCATAAAAAACCCAATTCAGCATCAGGGTATCTTCGCCACCCATGTCAATGGCAAATACTTCCACTCCGTTTGATAAAGTATATCTTGTACAAGGTGGCAATTGAACATTGAACTCAACGGGAAGTTTTATCTTGGGCACTTTCGTCCTTTCTGTCATCGATCTTTTTTCTGCTGTCTGCATATTTTAATTTTCGCTATAGTAACGCAAGGTATTTGAGTTGTTTACATCAAGGATGGTGCGACTGTATTGCAATATATCATCTGCCGTTACTGAAAAATATTTTTCCCTGTCGGAATTGAACAAGGCAGCATCTCCCAGCAATTCGTAAAAGGCAAGACTGTTACAGCGTGCCATCAGGTTCATGTCTTCAAATGCAATGGCCGATTCAGTTTTATTTTTAATTTTTGTGAGCTCTTTATCGTTGATTCCTTCCAATGTCAGTCGTACAATTTCATCTTCTACTGCCTTTTCTGCAATATCCATCTGTACTCCTTTCACCAGTTTTCCTTCAATCGTGAACAAGCCATTGTCTACAGAACCGAAATGAAAACATTCAATATTGCTGAAAAGTTGTTTTTCCTTCACCAGGCTTTGGTACAAACGCGAAGATCCCCCTCCGCCCAGTACTTCAGTGATCAGATCGGCCACATAGTAGCCATGTTCGAGGCGGCTATCCATATGCCAGCACTTATACAATGCATCTAAAGGAACTTTCGCTTTGAGTTCCATACTTCGCGGCGTTGTTTGCTTTGGTTCTGAAAAATCAGGACGTATGTATTTTTCTCCGGCTGCAATATTCCCAAACCATTTTTCTGCCAGTTGTTTTACCTGTTCTGTTTTCACGTTGCCACCTACTACCAATATGGCATTTACCGGGCGGTAATGCCTGAAAAAGAAATTCTTTACATCTTCGAGCTGCGCATTTTCAACATGGCTCAATTCTTTGCCAATTGTCATCCATTGATACGGATGTTTTTTGTAGGCCATTTCCCGCATCCGGAACCATACATCCCCATAAGGTTTATTAATATAATGCTCTTTGAATTCTTCACACACTACCTTACGCTGAACATCCAACGCCTTTTTACTGAAAGCCAGGGAGAGCATCCGGTCGCTTTCGAGCCAGAAGGCGGTTTCTATATTTTCAGCCGGAATCTGGATATAGTAATTGGTTACATCATTACTGGTGTAAGCATTATTCTCTCCTCCTGCCATTTGAAGAGGCGTTTCAAAATCTTTAATATTAACGCTTCCTCCAAACATAAGGTGTTCGAACAAATGAGCGAATCCTGTTTTATTTGGATCTTCATCCTTTGACCCCACATCATACATAACATTCAGCACGGCCATAGGCGTGGCGGGGTCTTCATGAACTACAACACGTAACCCGTTTTCCAGTGTAAATTTTTCAAATTGTATCATAATTTCCAATTGGTGCGAATCGCAAATTAACGACAAGTTCAGATGTAAAGAGAAAAAAGAAAATGCAAATCCTTGTGAAAACATTTTAACAATTCAGGTGGCCAATCTTATCAACGGCCAAGAATGCTTTTCACTCTCAGGGTGAGTATGATGGGTTCTCCTTCACGCAGAACCAGTATCTTAATTTTCTGACCGGGCGATTGCATGAGATTTTTATAGGCCTGTATACTTTGGCTGAAATTATTTTCTACCGCCATGATGATATCTTCCGGTTTAAATCCTGCTTCCTGTGCCGGCGAACCTGGCATCACATCAATGATGCGGATCTCTCCATCTATCACATACATGCCGATCCCTGTGTACGAATAGTCAAACACATCTTTAAAATGTGTATTGGGTATCATGTAAATGTCACGCTTTTCATAATTAATAATAAGATTAAATCGTCGCAGCAGATCATTGCCTATCAGGCCGCCGAGGTATGGGTAAGAAGTTACATTGTACTGATCGTCAAAAATATAAGTCGGAACATTTCTGAACTTATACGGACCTATCTTAATTTGTTTGATCACGCCCTGTTTCATGGGCGCCTTTCCGCCCAATCCTTCGGCCTGTGTAACAAACCATTTTCTTTTAGGCTTTGTGAATGCACTGTCTGAAGCAAAATCATTTGATAGCAACAAACACATTCCCGCACCCGTATCGAAATAAAACCTGCTTCTTACTTCCCTGTCATCTTTCACGTCGGCCGTCATTACAGGCAAACTGGTAAGCAGTGGGCGAAGAAGAAATCCCCCCCGTGGATATTTAAATGTGCCTTTGGTATATACATGCATTTTCGAGCTATCGTAATCGATCCTTAAAATATACCGGTTTATAAAACTATACCCAATAATGCCATCTATTTTTTCTCCGTATGCACTGGTGAGAACTTCATAATCATTGATGTGAAAATTGAGACTGTCAACCGTGAGGCCAGGTAAATGAAGTTTCTGGTTATAAGCAAATTTGACCTGCCTGATGCCGGCTATTCCCCGGATGGTTTTATCACTCAGCGAACCCTTGATACCAAGCGTTATTGTTGTCATTGAATCAAGGGATATTCCCCCGCTACCTGTATCGAAGATGAAATTTAGTGAATCGGGAAACTGGCTCAATTTCGCCTTCATGACAATAATCCCGCCGGAGAGCATACGAAAGGAAAAACTCGTAATATGTTTTGCAGGAGCCGGTACAAACTCTTCCTGTGCCCTGCCTATACTACTTGTAAATATGAAAAAGACAATTAAAATCCTACCCCATCCCATGCGCTAATTTTATGGCTTTTTACAGGTTTAAAGTTTAATGTTTAAAGTTTAAGGTTGTCATACAATATAATAATTAACCCACACCCAGATTTTCCATATTGATCTAATACTTAGACCTTTCAAAAAAACTTTAAACCTTAAACCTTAAACTTTAAACCGTTTTAAGCAAATCGTTGATGCGTAAATTTACAATAAGTTAGCCCATTTTATCAGCTTTCGCTGACCTCTGATATAAATGATTCAACCAATATGGGACGTATGAATATTTAATACAGACAGATGTTCATTTAGTATGGACAGACGATCCTTTAGTACTTTTGTGGAATAATAGAATTATGAACGTGGAAGAATTGTATCAAAAGGCCCTGAACTTTCAATCTCTTACTGTTGATGAGGGTGTTCTTCTTTTTAAGGAAGCCCCTTTAACAGAATTAATGTTTATCGCAAATGAGCTTCGCAAACAGCAGGTGCCACACGGCAAAGTAACCTGGCAGATTGATAGAAATGTGAATACGACCAACGTTTGTATTGCCAATTGTAAATTCTGCAATTTCTACCGTATTCCGGGGCACGCGGAAGCTTATATCACCGATCTTCCTGTTTACCGACGCAAGATTGAAGAAACTTTTAAATACGGCGGCGATCAGTTGCTTTTACAGGGTGGACACCATCCAGAGCTTGGCCTTGACTTTTATACCAAGATCTTCCGCCAGTTAAAGAAAGAATATCCAACCCTGAAACTACATGCCCTGGGACCCCCCGAGGTAGCGCATATAACCAAACTTGAAAAATCAACTCACAGAGAAGTATTACAGGCCTTAAAAGAGGCCGGCATGGATTCTCTGCCAGGTGCCGGGGCTGAGATCCTGGTTGATAGGGTTCGACGTTTGATCAGTAAGGGCAAATGTGGAGCTCAGGAGTGGTTGGACATTATGCAGGAAGCTCACCGGCAGAATATCACAACATCTGCAACCATGATGTTCGGCCACGTTGAAACCATTCAAGAAAGGTTTGAACACCTGGTAAAAATCAGAGAAGTTCAACACAGGAAACCTGCAGAAGCAAAGGGATTTCTTGCATTTATACCCTGGACCTTTCAGGATGTTGATACGCTTTTATCGAGGATCCGTGGAGTGCAAAATCTTTCTACTCCTGAAGAATATATTCGGATGATTGCGATCAGCCGCATCATGTTGCCCAACGTAAAAAATATTCAGGCTTCCTGGCTTACGGTGGGAAAACAGACTGCGCAGATCTGTTTACATGCGGGGGCGAACGATTTTGGCAGCATCATGATCGAAGAAAACGTAGTTAGTGCGGCCGGAGCACCCCACCGGTTTACCTATAAAACCATCCAGGCGGCCATTCGGGAAGCCGGTTTTGAGCCAAAACTCAGAAATCAGCAGTACGACTGGCGCGAAATTCCTGAAACAATCGAAGAACAGGTGGTAAACTATTAGAATTAAGCGACTGGCATTCGAGTAAACCCTTACTTAATTAATAAACTTTTACACTTATTCAATAGAAAACCTGATTTTGAGTTATTTAGGGAGGTAAATCCTTTGAAAGACCATGAAGAGCCCCCTCCGTAAACTGGTGCGCATAGCTATCGTGTTATTGTCATTTGCGTTACTTTTTAACTTTTTTGGCTATTATTTCATTTACATCAAGTCGCAGGAAAACGAAAAACTTGTAGATATTATTTCTATTGCCGGCCAGCAAAGAATGCTTAGCCAGTCCCTCTCAAAGAATGCGGTGCTGCTTTGTAACCCTGTTCAGAATCCCACACATAGACAAAAAATAAAAAACAATCTTCAGGACGCTCTTCTTGAGTTTGAAAGAAACGATAAATTTTTTCGTGGTGAAATAAAGATCGATGGCATACCCGCACCGCCTAACAATTTTGAAACAAAAAAATTACTGAGCAAGGCTAAAACACATTCAAAGACCATCCTGGCAGTGGTAAAAGAAGTGCTTCATGGGGATTCATTGATGTTGAGGTTAAATGGAATGATGTATATCAACGAATTGCTTTACAACGAATCCAAATTTTTACCCCTAATGGATGCAACGGCCCGGGAATACTCTCATATTATCGAATCCCGGCTCGACGAGGCCTCAACCATCAACACCGGCAAATTCATTTCTCTTGTAATTGCCCTATCCCTTTTGACATTATTGGTATTGGAGCCCTTATTCAAAAGCAATCGCAAAAATTACAAAGAACTGCAGGAAGCAAGAAATGAATTAATACAGGAACAGAAATACCTCGCCTCCATTTTGCACTCGCAAACCAATTATGTGATTCGCATTGACAGGGCAGGCAATTTTAAATATGCCAACCCGCAGTTTTTAAAAACATTCAGGTACGAAGAAAAATCGCTATTGGGGACGCCCTATTCAATGAGTATTTTTCCGAAAGACCGTTTTCTTTGGCACGAGATCATTGATGAATGCAGGGATCATCCCGGTGTTATATACAAATTGTTGATCCGTAAACCGGTCAACAATTCGGCAGACTATTTATGGACGGAGTGGGAATTTATAGCCATCCTGAACGATTCGGGAATGATTGCCGAGATACAGGGTATTGGTGCAGATGTAAGCGAACGGGTAATTGCCGAACAATTGAAAGAGGAGGTCATGTTAACCTCATCGTATGCGATGACCTATGCACGGATGGGAAGCTGGAAATTAAATTTTACAACACGCCAGCTGGAGCTTAGCAAAGAGTTATTAGGCATTCTGGAAATCGATGAGCAACAATCTGCATCAATTCCATTAGATGAATATCTTGATAAACATGTGGTTCTCGAAGACCGGCCAATTGTAATAGAAGAACTTACAAAAGCACTTCATAATCAATCCGACAAAAGCTACGAAGCGAACTTTTCATACCGGTTGATCACTGCGAAAGGAAACCTCCGCTACGTTTTTACCAAGGGAAAATTGATTGATGATGTGAGCGGTTTCGGGATATCTCAGGATATCACTTCTCAAAAAGAAGCCGAGCAGGCCCTCCTTAAAAGTGAGCAGACATTCCGTTTACTGGCTGAACATTCGGAAGATATTATTACAGAACATCTGCCCGACGGGAGCGTTCAATATATTTCGCCTTCCGTTCAAAAGGTGTTGGGATATCAACCTGAAGAAGTACTTGTGAACCAGATCATGAATTTTCTTGATAATAACGATCTGAACAATTCTCTTCCCGATTATGGTAAATTTATTTTTCCCGAATCTGACGTACTTACTTTAAGGTACCGGATACGTAAAAAAGATGAGGATTATATCTGGCTGGAAAGTATCATAAAACCTGTAAGGGAAGATGATACTATCATAAAGCTGATCTCTACATCAAGAAACATTACTGAACGGAAAAAAGTTGAATCAGAAAGAGAGCAATTGATCCAGGAAATGCAACAATCGGAAGAATTATTGCGAAGTGTTATCAATTCAACACCAGACTGGATCTATATCAAAGACCTGGGTTTCCGTTACCTGTTGGTGAACCAGGCTTATGCTGATTCCATGCATATGAGCGCCCAGGAATTTGTTGGAAAGGATGACCTTGACATAGGCTTTCCCGAAGAGCTGGTTAAAGGCAATTCGGTAAAGGGCATCCGTGGGTTTTGGAATGATGACCGTGAGGTGATGCAAACCGGAAAAGCGAAATTTATTCCCGACGAACCTTCGCTGATAGACGGGATACCGCAGGTATTGAGCGTTGTTAAAGTTCCTTTACGTGATGCTGAAGGAAATATATGGGGTGTGCTTGGGTTTGTACATAATATTACCGAATTAAAAAAGGTAGAAGATAGTCTGCGTAGAAAGGATCAATTGCTACAAGCTGTAGCCGAAGCTACTCATCAGCTGATCATCAATAATAATTTGGAGGATGCTATTGGCGAGTCGATCCAGTTATTGGGAATTAAAATGCAGGTAGACACCGTAAACGTATACAAAAATATTTTGGATATAACCGGGCAGCAATGGTATAACAACCGCATCAGTCATTGGGACATTTCCGCAGAAGATACACAGGCAAACCAGGAGCAAAGTTTTCCACTCGAGGAAGATTCTGAAATTGTTGAATCACTTCTCAAGGAAGATCTTTATTACTCGCATGTAAAGAATATTAAAGAAGATTCTTTGCGGGAGTATTGTGAAAAAATGCATATCAGGTCGCTGGCAGTAATACCTATTTTCACACTGCATCATTTTTGGGGTTTCGTTAGTTTCAGCGACTGTACCTCCGAACGGGAATGGACCATCACAGAATTTTCCATTCTGCAATCGTTCGCTTCTACACTGGCTGCTGCTATTGAGCGCAAGCAGATGGAGGAGGAACTGATCCAGGCAAAGGATATGGCCGAGCTGGCTAACATCGCAAAGAGTGAATTCCTTGCCAATATGAGCCATGAGCTAAGGACACCCATGAATGGTATTATCGGATTCACGGATCTGGTATTGACAACAGAATTGCAAAAATCGCAACGCGAATATTTAAGCAATGTAAAAAAATCGGCTTACGGCCTGCTCGACATTATCAATGATGTACTGGATTTTTCCAAGATTGAAGCAGGAAAACTTCTTATCGATAGAACATTGTTCAGGCTTGATGAGCTGGTTGAAGAGACAATGGATATTTTAACCGTAAAGGCATTTGAAAAAAACCTGGAAATGATATGCTATGTTGAGCCGGGCATGCCTTCGCAATTTAATGGTGACCCTGTGCGGGTGCGCCAGGTTTTAGTAAACCTATTGGGTAATGCCATCAAGTTTACACAAGGCGGTGAAATACTCGTTTCACTCAGCAAGGCAGGGAGCATATACATAAAAAACGACAAAAAATACCTGGATATAGAATTATCGGTCAAAGACACAGGTATAGGCATTTCGAAAGAAAAACTTGTAAAAATATTTGAAAGTTTTACGCAGGCAGACTCATCGACCACCAGGAAATATGGAGGTACAGGACTCGGATTAACTATTTCAAAAAGCATTGCCGAACTGATGACTGGAAACCTATCAGTGCAAAGTGAAAGTGGAAGCGGAAGCATATTCACATTACATCTGCCGCTTGAGGTGGTCAATGAGCATCCACAGATCTCTTCAAAGAACAAACTCCCAATCAAGAGGGTTTTGATCGTTGATGATAATGAAACCAGTAGCTGGCAGATACAAGGGATTTTCAATTATTTCGGAATCAAAAATGAAATAGCCGGTAGCGCCTCGGATGCAATAAAAATGCTGGAGGCAGGCAAAGCCGCTGCAAAGCCTTTTGATCTCGTTATTACGGATTACCATATGCCCCAAATGGACGGAGTACAACTCTCAAAAGAAATTCGAAAAAAATTATTCACGATCGAACATCCGATTGTGTTAATGCTGTCGGCGCTTGAAAAAAGCCTGTTTCAACACGAAGCCGACAAGACCGGTATTTACCATATACTTACAAAGCCTGTAAAATTATATGAGCTTTATGGGTTGCTTTGTTCACTATTTATGAAAGAGAAGCAGCTGGGTAAAGCTTCGGTTGCTATTCCCGTTATTAAGAAATTTGGGGATGCCAGCCTGGTAATGGTTGTAGAAGATGACCCGATCAATATGTTGCTGATCACAGAAGTTTTGAGAAAGATGGGATTTGAGATCATCAGGGCAGAAAACGGAAAAAAAGCACTAGAGATTTTGCCTCATCATCAGCCAGAACTGATATTCATGGACGTGAACATGCCAGAACTTGACGGCTTTGCAACTACGCGGCTTATCCGTCAAATGCCCGAACCGCACAGGAGTATACCCATTATAGCATTAACCGCCGATGCCATGCAGGGCGATAAAGAAAGATGTATCGAAGCGGGCATGAACAGCTATGTCTCAAAGCCTTTCAGGCTGGAAGAAATTGAGTCGGTGTTGAAAAATAAAATCAATTTTAACTAGGCGGTGTGGTGAGTGCATAACACAGCGTGTAAACTTGCCATCACGATTCACCACTGACCGCTCACCATTCACTGCAACCATCTTTCAAACTTCTCCGTCTGGTGTAATTATGAAAAGTCTGTCAACTCTAAGGGCTGTTCAAAAAACACCTTCTTTGTTGTTTTGTATAGTTATGGACCTGATCGGTTATGCCAGTTATGCAATTCCGGTTCTCGGTGAGTTTGGCGATTTACTGTGGGCACCGATATCCGCCTTTATATTTTTCAGAACTTTTGGCGGATGGAAAGGGGCTTTTGGCGGTATGTTCAATTTTGTGGAGGAAATTCTTCCGGGCCTTGATTTCATTCCGACCTTTACCCTTACCTGGATCTGGCAGGCCTTTCGTAAGCCTGCCTACCGCACAGGCAATCATGCGAACACAACCATGAACCTGAGCAATGTTTAAGTAATTATAAATCTGTACCCTATTCCTTTTATTGTAATTAAGTTCAGCGATCCATCTTCTTTTAGATAACTCCTGAGTTTTGTTATATACACATCAAGGTTTCGTGAGTTAAAGAAGGAATCGTTTCCCCACAGAAAATTCAGAATATCTTTTCTTTCAATAATCTTATTCCTGTTCTCGTACAAAAGTCTTAATAATTCCGCTTCGCGGAAAGAAAGCCTGCGCTCCTGCTTATCAAAAACCAGCGTTTGCTTCATGATATGAAACTGAAATTTGCCAAGTGTTACTTCGTCGGTATTACCGGTGCCCGGTATTGATTCACTCTTATGACGCATTGCATTCTCAATCCTGACAATTAATTCTTCCATGCTGAATGGCTTCCGGATATAATCATTGCCGCCCAAAGAAAATCCTTTTACAAGATCCTCCGTTTGTGTTTTAGCAGTAAGAAAAATAATCGGAATGGTATTATTCTCGGTCCGGATTTCCTGGGCAATTTCAAACCCGTCCTTATTTGGCAGCATTACATCAAGCACACATACATCGGGTTTCAGTTGCCTAAATCGAGTCAACACCCGGCCGCCATCATTCTCCATCGTCACGTCAAAACCCCGGCTTTGCAAACTTTCTTTGACGATCTTCCCAAGAAATAATTCGTCTTCAACATACAAGATCTTAATGCTCATAGCTTGAAGGTTTGTTTCATAATGCGGCGATTTTGATCATAATAAATAACGGGAGCTTCTGCAAACGGCAGCTTAATAATAAATGTGCTTCCTTTGCCTGGTTCGGTTTCAACTTCAATGAATCCCATGTGGCTACGCACAATATGATTCACATAACTCAGGCCCAACCCATAGCCCTTAGTGTTGTGCCTGTCACCGCTGGGCACACGGAAGAACTGTTCAAATATCCTGTTCTTATACTCCAGTGGAATTCCAATACCATTATCGCATACGCGAAATTCCAAAAAATCTGACCGGTCTATGATATGAATGTTGATCCGGGGATCGTCATAACTGTATTTGAGGGCATTGTCTAGCAGATTATAGATCACGCTTGTGAGATGCCTTTTATCGGCTTCGATAATAAAATTATTACCGGTTGATTCAAATGTAACACTTGCTTTTTGGTTCTCAAATTGAAGTTTCATTGAATCCGTCACGTCTTTGACTAGTTGTAGCAGGTCGAATGATTCTTTTTTAAATTCGATCTCTTTCTTTTCAAACATTGAAAGACGAAGCACTTTATCTACCAGCAATGACAAGCGCTGCAATTCGTTGGCGGAAATATTCAGGTATTCCTGCGTTCGCTGCGGATCATCGAGTGCGTTGAAATTCTTCATGGCTTCAATAGCAACGCTTACCGTTGCTATTGGTGTTTTTAGTTCATGTGTAATATTGCTGATAAAATCATTCTTCAATTGTGTGAGTTTTCTTTGTCGCGACAGGTTGCGAACCAACAATAAAAATGAAAGAATCATTAATGCTATCAGTAAAAACGAGACAAGTATACCCGGGAACATTTTACGGATTATATATCCGGTCGCATCATTAATATTTACACGAAATGTTATCGGTTTTAATAATCCGATGGATACTTCATTGGCTTCTTCAAGATCCGGAGGTATGAACTCATCTCTGCGAACACCCTGAAACCTGGAAACTGAAAATGGCAACTGAATATTTTCCCTCGCAAGCATTTTTCTATATTGCTCTTCTATCTCCCGGGTCGTGATCGAATCGTGAGATGCTTCGGCCGTTTCTAAGATCTGCATTACATTTTTTTCACGGCCCGGAGAAGAAGTATACAACTTTCGGATCTGCCCTGAATCTATTTCTACATGAAACGAATCTTTTGTTCCCTCAAGGACCTCTTTATCCCGCGCAATGATGACCCTGGAATCGATTGAAGGTTTGGCGAGAAAAGTATCCCGTAGCCTATTTTGCAATGCAGTAAACACCCTGATCGGACCTGCAGATGCATGCCTGAATTTTATTAAAGTGTCCAGATTCATTTTCTTAGCCTGGCATTGGTACACCGCCTCCCTGAAAAGAATATTGGTTTGCACCCGGAGGTTTTGTTTCTCCTCCTGGTAATTTTTGTACAGCCAGTATGCCTGAAAAGAGATGACAGCTATGATCGCAATGATCATCAACAGGATGGAGATCGAATGGCGTTGTCTGTTCATCTCAAACAAAAATAAACGTTTGATTTCTTGATCTTTCAACCATTAACCTTAATTAACATTAAACAAAGGTGCATTAACCTGTATTTCCGCGACCTTAAAATAGGTTTGTTTGATAAAAAAACTGACATGAAAAGAATACTATTTATCGCCGGAGCATGTATACTCGCACAACTGTCCTCAGCCCAGTTAAAGCAAGGAAAAATCATCTATGAACGAAAAGTGAATATGCATAAAAGACTGACTGGAGATCAGGAAAGCATGAGGAATATGGTTCCTGAATTCACGACTGGAAAAATGCAATTATTGTTTTCGGATCATGAATCAATTTTCAAAAAAATGGAAGAAGAAGAGGATATCCGTGAACAGGCAGGAGGGGCCGAAGAAGACCGAACGGTCGTACGCATGGGAGGAGATAACGAGGTGTATAAAAATTATGGTATAGGGAAAGTCATTGAATTGCGCGAACTGGGACCTAAAAAATACATTATCGAAGACAGTATCCGCTTATTAGAATGGAAGCTCGATGAAGCAGACACGAAAACCATCAAAGGCTATACCTGCAAAAAAGCGACTGCTAAAAACCCACAGGGATTAGATATCCTGGCCTGGTACACCGATCAGATCGTTTGTACCAGCGGTCCTGAAATTTTCGGCGGCCTGCCGGGGATGATCCTGGAATTAAATATTGCAGATGGAGAGATTGTCTTCACCCCGCTTGAAATTTTGAACAGCGCAGATCAGAAACTAGTGAAAGCGCCGACAAATGGTAAAAAAATTACACGCAAAGAATTTCAGAAAATGCTGGAAGAACAATTTGGAGAATCAGCCTCAGGTGGCGGCCCCGTGATACGCATTATGAGAAATTGATATTGAATACTCATTCGAAACCTTAACAACTGTACCCTTCTGTGCCTGCCTCCTGTCCCCCCTGTGGTTAAAAAACTCTTGCATCGTTGGGCGCTTAGGTGCATCACAATTTAACCACAGAGGTGCAGGAGGTAATGCACAGAGCGGCACAGGTATTTAAATTTAGAATATTGCCTCACATTCTACTCCTCTCACCAACAACTCTTATATTTCCACCCTTCTGTACCGGTGCACCCTTTCCCGCAAAGCGACTTATATTATAAGTGAAGCTGACCAACAAATACCTGTTGAGAATTTTCGAGTACACGTTTTCAATATAATTTTGATTGGCATTTCGTGACACGCCTGCATTCTGGTTAAGTATGTCGAATAACTGCAATTTGATCTCTCCTTTCTTATTTCGGAATAGCTGTTTCGCAAGCCCCCCATTCCAGAGAGCAATATTGGTATTGAACCCGTTTGCATAGCCTGTATTTCGCGTGAAAGTAAATTCGCTCGCAATACTAAATCCCCTGGGCAGATAGATATTGGCGTCAAGAGTATATTCCTGATTCCAGTAGTTTGTATTTTGTTCAGATGCTATAGAATATTGAACATTGTTGTAGCTAAGATTGAATCCTGCAGTAATATCCAATAAGTCCTTCTGTACAAAATTGAGATTCACCTGTTGGGTTAGGCTGCGGTTAAGTATGTTATTACGCATTCCATTAATAAAATTCATCGAGCGCTGCTGTGAGAAATCCGTGTTCAGGTTCAGGTTGCTTTTAATTTTCCTTACCGGAAGCCCCCAACTCAAGGTACCGGTCAGAGTATACATCCCTTTGGCATTTACGGACCTGGAAGTACGTACCCCCTGTGAATTGAACCGGTCATCATTTACAATGCTGTTTTGTTTGCCTGTAAAATTGATCATTGAAAAAAAACTTGTTCGTCTGAAAGGGTCGAAAGACATATAATTGAACTGCAGCCGGTGATTGTACTCCTGGTCAAGATCTGCATTCCCTATCCTGATATTCAGGGGATCGGAATTATCAATAATCGGATTCAGCTGTACTGCATTAGGCTGTCGTGTATACGTATTATAACTGAACCTGAAATTTTTGAATTTATTGATATTGTACTGCATCCGGGCATTGGGTAACAGATTTACGAAGGACCTGCGAATCATGCTATCATCGCCAAGAAAATGAAATTGACTTTCAAGAGAGGCCCGTTGAATGGAAGACCCGACGGAAAAATTAAATTTCTTCTGCTGGTAACGCCAGTTCAGGCCGCCACGGTGATAATCGTACTGATTGTTAAAATCACTCGATAGCATATCATTGAGGAGGCCGTACTTGCGGGTTACCTTATCAACATCAAAAGTTTGTTTGTCGGATAGGCTGCTATTCCTGTTGAAATTATAATTTGCTTCCAATAAAGATTTTTTTGACAACGGTTCCGTGTAGGAAAGAGAAATGCCATAATTAACTCCTTCGTTTTTCTGATCGCTTAATTGGTCCAAAGTATCTGACAAGTTCTTCGATCCATCAGGATTGAAATATGAATTTTGAGATTGAAGTAATACATCATTCTCTGCATTGTTTAAACCCAAATTAAAATTTGCGGATACTGTTCTTCCTTTCCTGGAAAATTTATGTCTCCACAATAGGTTATTATTCCAATTATACCCATCAGATTTGCTTTGAACCGAGGCGTATCCGTTATTTAGTGTGTATCCTCTATCTGATATGGAATTGTAAATGCTATTACTGTTTGAAGCAGAATTCTGAATGTTAGCAGTAGAAGTAAGTTTTATAGAATTCGAAGAGTCGATGGTGTAATCGGTTGCGATGTTAAACCGGTGATTTTGATTTTCTTTATTGATGACCGCAGCCTGTATTCTTGTAAAGGAATTATTTTTCAGAAGATACTTCCTGTTGCTTTTCTGTTCAATAGCATCCTGCAGGCGGCTATAAAAATAACTGCCATTCACCAACAGGTTCTTAGTCCAGTTATCATTGAAATTGATTCCTCCTGCCCAGGTGGTTGTTATTGTGTTGTTTGCATTATCCAATCCCTGTAATGGCAAACCTGCGTTGTTCATTTCAACCATACCCCCGCCTCTGCCCCCGGGGCCGCCCAGACCACCAGTGAAATTGAGCATATCTAGAAAAGAAAAGCCCTGCTTGTTGGTGTTGTTGGCCATTCCAAGCGCAGAAACCTGGCGTTCGCCTTTAAATGAATTAAGATTGAAATTTCCCTGGTATCTGTCCTTTGTTCCACCACCTGCTGAAGCTCTTCCAAACAGTCCATTTTTTTTATCCGGTTTCAGGGTCAGGTTGATGGTCTTCTCACTGTTACCGTCATCGAAACCGGTAAATTGGCTTTGATCAGATTTTTTGTCAAATACCTGCACTTTTTCAATTGCATCGGCAGGAAGATTTTTTGAGGCGACCTTGGGATCATTCCCAAAAAATTCCTTTCCATCAACCAGTATTTTCTTCACCTCTTCCCCATTAGCCTTGATCTTTCCATCTTTGTCAACCTGTACGCCCGGAAGTTTTTTGAGCAAATCCTCAACAACCGAATTCGGCTTCGTTTTAAAAGAACCTGCATTGAATTCAATTGTATCGTTCTTGAACACAACAGGGGGTTTTTCCCGGTTTATAGTAACTTCTTCAAGAAACGACGTCTTATTGTTGAGGGATATAAATCCGGCATCGATCTCTTTTTTATCATCGGTAATCTCAAAATATTTTGAGTAGTGACGATAACCAATATGCGTTGCAAGCAGGCGATAATTACCCTTTGACAAATATCTAATATTGAAAAAGCCGGTTTTGTCCGACCGCCCAAAAGTTACCAATGATGAATCATTTGCATGGAGAATGGTAATAGTAACATCCGGTATAGATTGTTTTAATGCAGTATCGACAAGATTTCCCCGAATACTTCCATTATTCTGTGCAAACGAAGTGGCGGCAAAACATAGAAACAACGCGCAGCCGAAAAGATTTCTCATACCAGTTGAATTTTTTGTCAGGGATTCCTGCAAAGTATTCAAACCGGCATAAAACAGAGGTTAATAAGGCTTGCTTTAATGTTAATGAAGGTTAAAGAATAATGAAGCGTTTAATAACGATCGGTAAGATCAAGTTGTTCGTCATTTTTGCGTTCATCATCATACACAGTCAGAATTACTTTCCAATCGTTTATATACTGTTGTAAAGTAAGTTCCACTTTTAGCTTTTGCATATCGCCAGTAGCAGGCAACAATTGAAAAACAATTGTTGTGAATTTCCTTTCGTCGGTCGGCGTTTCATATTTGCCGTTCAGAATGAAAGGTTTTTCACCTTCCATTTTAACAATTGTATTTCGGATCTGATTATATAGCTCTGTGAACTTGCTCTTTGCATCTACAAATTTTTCAGATTCGAGCATCACGCACTTCCAGCTATACAATTCTTTATTGGTAGCACTGTGTTGGGTGAGCACGCAGTTCAGCGAGCCCGGAACCTCCACAATTGAATGGTACTGCACGGTTCGTGGATTGCCTGTAACCTGGGCGCCTTTTAGATTTGCGAAATGATTGGGATAATCTTGAATTACTCTCTGAAGAGCGGCATTCACATCATTCGTAAAAACTCCCTGCGAGAACCCAGCAACCAATAGATTGAATCCTATTACAAGTGTAATTATACTTTTCATAAGCACGGATTTGACTTACAAAGTATAAAGAAAATCTAAATTTTAAAATGGGAAATCTACGTGCTGATAATTGCAATAATTTTAATGATCAAACGTTATTTACCATTAAATCACTCCTAAATCCAATATTTAAGATGGAAAAGAACCATATGTATTACAATACAAACCGTACAAAAATCTGCAAAGAGATTTACAAACCCTCGCCGAATTTATTCAGATTTATCAAAAGTATTTGTGCGGTTTTAATGATCGGCGAATCCCCGATCAGCAAATCATCCTATTCCAGGAGAAAAATGCATTAATAGTTTCTACTTACTATAACGAATAGCACTTACCTCTGAAACCACAAAAAGTATGTGCTGGCCCCCGCGTAACCGTGGGGGTATTTTTTTGTCTTTTACGGGGCACCCAATTTGGCTGAGAAATTCTAAAATGAGTCGCCTGGCCGCTGTCTTTGCCTCATCTCCTGCTGGCCGCCCTGCATATTCCTTCGCTGGTTCTGACTCCCTGCACCTACCCGGTTTAAATTGTATGTAAACGTCAGCATGAAGTACCGTTTTAATACAACAGTCCGGGTATCTTCAATATAATTATCCCCAATATTTCTGGCGATGCTCTGATTTTGATCCAGGATATCATTTACTGATAATTTGATCTCTCCGTTTTTCTTTTTGAATAATTGATGGGCTAAACTGCCATTCCATAACGGAATGTTCTGGTTAAATCCCGCAGCGCGGCCAGTATTCACCAGGTAATCAAAATCGGTAGATATGATCAGGGATTTTGTAATAAAATAATTGAACTCTGTTGAATACGTTTGAGTGAAATACTCATTGTCTGCATTCTGTTGTTTGATGCTGGCACCAAGGTTCTGACTTCCTTTGTAAAGAACATTATTATAAGATACGCTTGCCCGGATCTCAAAATTAAGTTTCTCCTTAATATCCATATTTAATCCAACCCGCTGTCTTATACTAATGCTATTCGTAGTGTTCTTCTGATTGTACAACAAGCTTACATCGCGATTGTAATTAATAGAGTTGCTGAAATTAATGCTACTCCCCTTTAGATTTTTGCGTAATGGAATCCCTACAGTTACTGACGAAGATGAGTTAAATGATCCATTCAGGTTTACAGGCCGGATCAATTGTACACCTTTCCCCCTGGCGGTATCAAAATCAATGCTGTTTACAATCCGGTTGGAGGTCTGGTTATAATTGACATTTACATTGAGATACTTAAATGTTACCGGGTTGAAGCTGTTATAGCTCGCATTAACATTATTTGAAAACTCCTGCTTTAGAGAAGGATTTCCCAGAACTGTGCGCAACGCATTGGTTTCATCCCTCACATCCTGTAATTGATTAACAGCGGGCTGGTTCGTGCGCCCGCGGTAATTGAATCGAAAATTCTTATTTCTGCTGAAAATGTAATTGAAATTGGCGGTGGGGAAAAAATTGGTAAAGTTCTGTTTATACATAACCGCTGAATCTTTGCCATTGACGCGATAAATGCCTCTTATACTTTTACTTTCCAAAGTAGAATTCTGCGTGGCAGCGCCAATCTGAAAACCGTATTTCAGGTTTTGAATCCGAAAATTCAGACCCAGCCGATGTGCGAGAAAATCATTTTCAAAATAATTGGTCTGTTGAAGATTTATACTATCGTACTCTTTTGTTACCGGGTTATAATTAGATGCCTTGCGGTCTGAATTGCTGCTATTGTTTGTATATGCATAATTAAATTCGAGAATCTTATTTTTTCCAAACGGCTCCGTAAATGAAGTACTTAATACATTGTTATTGGATCCTGTTTCCTGCGAACTTATAAAATCCCTGTTCCGTATATTGTCAACGGAGCCATCAGGGTTATAAAAAGTCAATGGCGAATAATTTTTCCCATTTCCATCACTGTTATTAATGGCATTGCTCCAACCCAACGTTAGCGTTCTTCCGCGCATTCTGAATTTTCGCCGGTACAACAAATTATTATTCAGGCTGATCCCTTCGCGCTGATTTAAGTTATCATTTATGCCTGTAATCGCTACATAGTCGATCCCCGGCTGGGTTGTGCGGGTGGAAGTAGTACTATAATTATTCCTGGAGGAATTCTGAAAAGTCAAACTTGGCGTGTACATGATAGAATTCATTGAATCGATATAATACTCCATTCGAAGATTGACCCGGTGATTTTGATTCTTAGTTCGCGATTGGCTTAATTCGGATAAATAAGTAACAGAATCGTTGGGAAAAAATGTTTGTCTTGCACTTGCCTGGGTATTCTGATTATCGGTTTCTGAGTAAAAATAGCTGGCTGTCACATCGAGCTTATTTCCGATTTTATCTGTATAATTTATTCCTGCCGAACTTGTCCGGGTCAAACCATTGCCTCCGCCGCCAAATCCCACACCCCCGTTGTTTCCACCACCGCCCCGATTACCAGCATTGCCGCCACCCTGGCCACCACCGCCAAAACCACCCATATTTGTTACGATATCATTAAAGCTAAATGCCTGCCTGTTTAAATTATTAAATCCTGCTACAATAGAGATCCGTCGTGTATCATTGAAGCGATTTGCAGTAAGGCTGCCCAGATAACGCCCATCTGTTCCTGCTCCAGCGGTTCCCCGGCCAAAATATCCCTTGCGTTTGTCTTTCTTCAGCTTGATGTTTATAGCTTTTGTTCGGCTTCCGTCATCAATACGCGAAAATTTAGCCTGGTCACTCATGTCATCGAACACCTGAACAGATGCGATCATGTCAGCAGTAATATTCTTCGTAGCCATTTTAGGATCATTTCCGAAAAATTCCTTACCATCAACATATATTTTTGGAATGTCCTCTCCCTGGGCCTTTACATTTCCGTCTTTATCTACTTCAACTCCCGGCAATTTTTTCAGTAAATCTTCGGCTGTAGAGTTAGGCTTTGTTTTGAATGAACCTGCATTAAATTCAACGGTATCCTTTTTAACCTGTATCGGAGGAGCTTCGACAATGACCTCGTCCAGCATTGTGCTTTTTTTATCGAGATATATAGTGCCGAGATCAACAACTGTTCGGGATACTGAAACCTGTATATTCCTGGAAAGGGTCTGATAACCCTGGAACGTGATGAGCAACCGGTAGGATCCTGTGTCGATCCCCTTTATTTCAAATTCACCTTTTGCATTTGCCAAGGAAAAGGCGATCACTGAAGAATCGGCAACGCTTAAAACCGAAACAGTGGCCTCAGCGAGCGATTCCTTAAATAAGGTGTCGGCTAATATTCCCTTTACAACCCCGGTTTTGCTTTGAGCTAAAACCGTTACTGTGGCCCAAAACATTACAACAAAAAAACAAAACGATTTTCTCATAAACCGGGGCTATAACTGGTTTAGACGCCCAAGAGGTATCAAACTTGTGCGACGTAGAGGAATAGTAAGGAGTCGCAAATTTCTCCAAAATCTGAACCAATGTTGAGAGGTCAAATCTTGCACATACTGCGCTTCTGTGCCACTCTGTGCCTTACCTCCTGTACCTCTGCGGTTAAATTTCCTCGCATTCGGAAACTTCCTAATTGTATTGTAAGATCAAAGTTAACCACAGGTAAAGGAGTGAAGGCGCAGAGGGCGCGGAGCTTCAATACAGCCTTCTAACTAAACAGGTATTCCACATCTTCTCTGGTCAGCGATTTCACAAATCCTTCATCATCCGAGATTAGGTCTTTTGCCAGGATCCGTTTCTTATCCTGGAGTTGTAATATTTTATCTTCAATGGTGTCTTTACAGATCATTCTATACGCAAAAATATTTTTGGTTTGCCCGATGCGGTGAGTGCGGTCGATAGCTTGTTGTTCAACGGCAGGATTCCACCACGGATCAACAATATATACATAATCGGCGGCTGTGAGGTTCAATCCAACGCCACCCGCTTTTAATGATATCAGGAATACCCGGCAGTTCTCCTCATTCTGAAAACGCTGAATCGCCTTCTCCCGATCCACCGCAGAAGTACTTCCGTCGAAATATTCAAAATCCACTTCCAATTCTTTCAGCTTTTCCTTGATCAACGCCAGCATTCCGAGAAATTGAGAAAATACAAGCGCCTTATGGTTACTGATATTTTCTGTGATCTCCCTGCCCAGCTCATCCAGCTTAATTGAATGATTGGGAAATTTTTCTGTTTCATTCAGGATGGCCGGTGAGTCACAGATCTGGCGAAGCTTCATCAGGCCCTGAAGAATCGTAAGTTGAGATCGTTGAATTCCCTGTTGCTCAATAGTACCCAGTATCTTATCACGGAAATCATTTCTGTATGCGTCGTATATATTACGTTGCTCATCTTCCATTTCACAATACAGAATTGTTTCCGTTTTATCGGGAAGGTCTTTTGCTACTTGTTCTTTTGTACGGCGAAGAATGAACGGATATAATAGCTTTCGTAAATGATCTTTCCGGTCGGCTTCTCCAAACTTATCGATGGGTATAGAGAATTCCTGCCTGAAAAACTCTATACTACCCAGCATGCCGGGATTCAAAAAATTCATTTGAGCAAAAATGTCGAACGTGTTGTTTTGAAGAGGTGTACCGCTTAGGCACAGCCGATTTTTTGCCCGCAGCAAACCCGCAGCCCTGGTAACTTTACTTGATGGATTTTTGATTGCCTGCGATTCGTCGAGCACTACATAGTCAAAAGGAATATCAACCATCAGTTTGATATCACTTCGCAGGGTACCATAAGTAGTAATGATGATGTCTTTGCCGGCAAACAATTCCTTATTTCTTCCGCGTTCGCCACCATGGTGAATATGGTAAGTGAGGCTGGGTGTAAATTTTTTAATTTCATTTTCCCAGTTGAACATCAGCGTTGTAGGACATACTACCAATGCCTGTAACTTCTGGTGATGGTGACGGTAATAGTGCAGGAACGACAATGCCTGTACGGTTTTACCGAGGCCCATGTCATCCGCCAAAATTCCACCCCAACCGATCTCGCTTAAATAGTTCAGCCAGTAATAGCCATGTTCCTGGTAAGGGCGCAAAATATTTCTCAAATGCTCAGGAATGGGAATCTCTTTTATTTGCTTAAAATCCCGGAGCTGTTCATATTTCTCTTCAAGCCTCACAATCAATTCTTCCTCACTACGATTATCGTACAGTTCATCGATCACGCTTACATGGTATTTCGACAACCGCATCTGATTTTGCTTTCCTTCTCCAACCCTGAAGAGTAGTGAATATTTTTTAATCCATTCTTCGGGTAATATTCCCAGAGTACCGTCATTCAGCGGAACGAACTGTTGCCGGTTTGCCAGTGCTTTTTTTACATCGGCAATGGTAACTTTCTGCTCCCCAAAAACAATATCCACTCTTGCGTCAAACCAATCAGTATTGCTGCTGATATGAATCTTAGTTTGAGGTTTGGCAGTATTGAAACGGAAATTCTTTAACGCTTCGAAACCGTAAACCGGTATTTTCATTTCCTTCATCGCATCTACGAAAAGAAAAAACCAGTTGTTCTTCAGAACATCATTTCCTTTCAACGCGAGTTGTTGACCCCCTTCCGGGCGAATAAAATTGGAATGAAGCATTTCTATCTTCTGAAAGAAATCTTTTTCCTTTTCTTTATTGCGATGAACGATCCAAACTTTTTCACCATCAGGAATAACGAGTTCGTCTTTGCCACCAGGTTTTGTTTCGAACCCTTTGTAAGAAAACAATGGCTGAAAAACAAGGTAATCCCCTTTCTCTTGTAGTACCACTCTTTTTTCAGGCTCCCCGTCTTTTACCTGGCTGATCAATGCCGGATCAAATTCAACATGATAGTCTTTGGTAAGCGGCAAAATAAATTGCCTGAGTTGTTCCGGCCATTCTGCTTTTGTAAAACTTAGCTTTCCTTTGGAAAGAAAACGATCTACCAGTTTTGAATCCTCGGGCTTATCCCACAGATAAAGATTCTGGTTATGGAAGAACAAAACGCTGCTGTTAATGGAATTATCGGTCACGGATAAGTGCTGGCCACTCAGTTTTACCCAACACGCCACTTCAAATGCATTTCCGTTTACCGACACTTTAAAGTAAGGACATATGAAATCCGGTACAACCCCTACTGTTTGTAAATTCTCAGTTCTGAATGCTTTTTTATTACTGAGATAAAAAATAAATGGATTAGATGCTATATCTGTCAATAATTTTTTAAGCTTGGGATGCAGGTATTCTACTATCAACGATTTGGTCTCTTCCGGCAGATCATCCTCTTCATGATGAATGATATTCTCCCAAATACCGCTGAATGGTGAATTGCGATTTAGATATTTGGTGATTTCAGCCGATTGAAACTTGCGCAGAGCCGGCACCAGTTGTTTATCACTTTCATTCAATTGATCAATATTTACAAACTTGCTGAGATCGAGCTTCTCTACCTTGCCTGTAAATGCGGTTTGGCTCTCATCCGACTCACCGGTAACCGCATCAATGAAAAATCCTGGATATCCATCCTGGTTAAAATTGAAAACAACTCCCAGCGTTTGGCCGCTTCTTTCAATTTTATCCGCTTCTGTATCAATAACGGCCGTTTCTGTCTCAACGGGCAGGAACCTTTCTTTTCGCAATGAATCCTGGGGGGTAATTCGTTTAATGGAAGGGTCGAGTACACGCAGAAACGGTTTGCCATCTTTGTAAGTGAATTCAAACTTTCCTTTCAAATCATCATCCAGCGTATAGCCATACATTTCCAGCAGCTTGTTTTTTTCCTTATCCCAGTTCCGGATCGTATCAAAATAATAAGGGCCGTGTGCATTCAATAACTGAAGTAATACGATCACTTTTGGCAAACATAAGGGATGGTGCCTGTCTTCATATTCACAACTCGTATCAAAATTTCTCTCTTCATTTTTCCTGATAACAACATTGTAGAAAGTGCCGTCCAGATCTACAGTTGCTTTGACCATTTCATCCTTGGCCGAAATAATAGTCGCTTTCTGGCTTTTCAGGTAGGATTCTGCGGCCAGATGTGTGTCGGGTGAACATAGCAGCCGGATGGTGCGCTGATCTATCACCTTCATCTTAACCACAGTGTGGCGCTGATCGTATTCAACATCCTCTGCCTTCAGTTGGTTTTTATCGAGCATTTCCTGCAGTTGTATCAAAGCAGCGGCTTCATGCCTGCATATATCACCGAGGTTATATGGGCAGGCGCAACGAACTGAAAGCGTTTTTGGGTCTTTAAACTTTTGAATATTTACCTTGTAGTAGGTGGAATAACTATCATCTTTAACCCGGAAAGCGACTGAGTCAAGGAGCACATCGTACTCTATTAATTCTACATATCCTATGGCATGAATTTTTTTTCCTCTCCGAATCACTTCATCCGTTCCATTGGTATAGATATATTTGATAAGATGTGGTAAAGCCATTTTATTGGTTTCCTGGTTAAAGTTGGCAATTAGCAAATCGCAGTTTGCAGTAAGTAATAGGCTAACTGAAAACCCGAAGTGCAAACTGCAAACTGTCAATTGCAAATTGCCTACTGTTGCCAAAAGGGCAATCTGCAAAAGTAAAGGAAAAATGCTGAGTAAACAGGTTCAAATTCCTTTCTTCATCTCAACTTAATGAGCAATCATATTATTCGTAAAATCTTTTAACAACGATTGGTATAGGCTTTGCGGCCTATACCTTTGCATTCGATCATCTGTCTGAATAAATGTCTAAACTGAATATATGTTTACCCGCCGTTCGTTTTCACTATTATTGATTTTATCCATCTCTTCATTTGTTTTTTCCCAAAAACTAAAAAAAGCAGATAAGGCAGTAGTGGCTAATCTCCAGGCGCATGTTTCTTTTCTTGCCGATGACAAACTGGAAGGCAGAAGGGCGGGTACCAATGGCGAAAAGCTGGCTGCCGAATACATTAGCCAGCAATTTAAGAAAGCAGGCATTCAACCAAAAGGCGATAATAATACCTGGTTGCAGTCATTCGAAATCTATGATGGTAAGCAGGTAAATTCTGCTACCCACCTGATCATAAATGGAAACGATCTAAAACTCAATTCAGAATATTTTCCCCTTTCATATAGTGCCAACAAGAGTATAGAAGCTGCCGTGACCATGGCATTGTTAGAAGGTGGCGCTCCCTGGTTTATAGACCTTAAGGATGTATTGGAAGAAAATAAAGACAACCCCCATTTTGATCTCGACCAGGCAATTATTAAGAAAGCTGAAGCAGGAGCTGCAAAAGGAGCATCCGCGCTCATGTTCTTTAACTCGTCGCAGGTTCCCGATAACCTGCAATTCAGCGGGAAGAATAAATTGGAGAGTGTTAAAATTCCAGTCATTTTTCTTACAGGAGATGCAAGAAAAAAATATTTATCCGATGAATCGGCTACGATGGATATTAAACTAAAAGTAGATATCGGGAATAAGCAAAGAACGGGAAGCAATGTGGTGGGATATATCGACAACGGTGCGGCCAACACTGTGATCCTGGGCGCGCATTATGATCATCTTGGTTATGGTGAGGATGGCAATTCCCTGCATCGCACCAATGAAAGGTCCATCCATAACGGGGCAGATGATAATGCCAGCGGCACTGCCGCCCTCATAGAATTGGCCAGCCAACTTAAAACGGTAAAAAGCAAAACCAACAATTATCTTTTTATAGCATTTTCCGGAGAAGAACTGGGCTTGAACGGCTCGAAATATTTTACGGAGCATTCGCCGATTGATCTGAAAACGGTCAACTACATGATTAATATGGACATGGTGGGCCGCTTAAACGATAGCAGCAAAACTATTACCGTCGGAGGTATCGGAACCTCCCCTTCATGGTCGCAAATATTCAAGGCAACTGACAAAAAAAAATCTTTCAATGTAAAATTTGATTCCAGTGGTACCGGACCGAGTGATCACAGTTCGTTTTACAGGAAAGATATTCCTGTGCTTTTCTTTTTTACCGGCCTTCATACAGATTATCATAAACCTTCAGATGATTTTAACAAGATTAATTATACGGGGGAGCTGCAAATTCTAAAATATATTCTGAGCATCATCGATGCTTCCGCCAAAACCGGCAAACTGGCGTTTGCTAAAACCCGCGAACAACAGATGAGCACATCGGCCAGATTCGGCGTTACAATGGGCATTATGCCAGATTATACATTTAGTGGCAGCGGTATAAAGGTCGATGGGATCTCTGAAGGACGGCCAGCACAAAAAGCCGGTCTCCAGACGGGAGACGTTATCATTCAGTTAGGCGAACACAATACTTCTTCCATGGAAGCATATATGCAGGCCCTTTCCAAATTTAAAAAAGGAGATAAGGCAAAAGTGAAATATAAAAGAGGAAATGATGTTGCTGAGACAGAAGTGCAATTTTAATATCTTCCTGTACGATTAAAAGTCTCACATGAAACTCAAACTCGACTTCGAAGATCTTGCCGATGATTTTTTCTCGGATACCCGCCTGATAGGTATCGTAGCACCACTGAAAGATTACCAGTTCTGCTGGCATTTAAATCATCTGCTGCGATTCGATTTCAGAAACAATAATGAGATTGAGATCCAGCTCAATAAAAAAAAGCGCGATTATTTCTTTTCTGTTTTCGAGTTCCGTGAAAAAAATAATTCGCTTGCTCACTACCTGTACAATAACCAGTTTGATGGTGAATATTTATTACCAGAATTCAAGCACCTCGATTTTTTATGGCTATTGAAGGGCGATCCTGTTGAGGAAGAAACCTTGCAATCCATCATGCAGGCAATCAGAACCATCAATGGTATTCAACTGGTGATGGAATTAACCAATGAAAAAATTCGTAACAGGGGACATTTAATATTTTAAAAGAATAAAAAACATGCACCTTCTCCCGCTATGGTGGGATCAAATTCTCAAATTTCAATTTAATAATATGTGGAAAGAAGAAAACAACAAACTATACCGGAAATTTCAGTTTAAAGATTTTTCCGAAGCCTTCGCTTTTATGACAAGGGTAGCTTTACAGGCTGAAAAAATGGATCATCATCCTCTCTGGACAAATGTTTACAATACAGTAGAAATGTGGTTGTCAACACATGATGCCGGTGATACTATTACCGAAAAAGATCGTAAACTGGCAAAAAAAATAGATGCATTGGTGCCATAGCATCAACTCATACCTCCGCTCTGTGCGCCGCCTCCGTGACCCCTGTGGTAGAAAAAACTCTTGCATTATTAGAGGCGTATGTGCAAGACCAACTTTAACCCCAGAGGCAATGGAGTTGGCGCACATAGGAAATTAATTCGAAACAAACTTTAATCCAATAATCGATCCTATAAGAGTTGAGAGAAAAAACAACCGCCAGAAATCTGCGGATTCTTTAAAAAATATTATTCCCACAAGCACTGTACCAACAGCCCCAATGCCTGTCCATACTGCATACGAGGTACCTATAGGTAGCGTTTGAGTAGCCTTATATAATAAAAACATGCTGATGGATAAGGTAATAAAGAAGCCGATCACCCAAATTGTTGAGGTGGTTCCTGTCGTTTCTTTAGCCTTCGCCAGGCATGCGGCAAAACCTACTTCAAAAAACCCCGCTATGATCAGAATGATCCAATTCATGACTTACTTTTTTAAAGGGTAAATGCATCCGATTAAATTATTTAACGGAAACAGCAAAGGTTTGCTTCGAAATAAAATGACCGATAGGTACAAGATGCTTTTTGAGCCCGAATTGTGTCAGTATTGCTTCAACAACTGCGGCACCGGAACTTTTCACAGCAATTAATAGCCCCCCACTGGTTTGAGGATCGGAAAGAATTTCCTGACTATATTCATTTACTCCGGCAATTTTATGGCCGTAACTATCCCAGTTTCTAGCCGTTCCTCCGGGAACAGACTTTTGATCGATATAGTAGCCAAGGTCTGTTGTGATTAATGGAATATTTTCAAAATTTATTTCAGCTGAAAGAGCACTGCCTTCGGCCATTTCTACGAGATGTCCTAACAAGCCAAAACCGGTCACGTCTGTGATAGCCGTAACCTCATCCAGTTTTCCCATTGCTTCACCCACTTTATTCAGCTGCATCATTTGCCTGGAAGCAACACCTGTATGCTCAGCTTTCAGAATGCCTTTTTTTTCAGCCGTCGTTAATATCCCAACACCTAATGGCTTTGTGAGATAGATTATATTGCCTTGTTGAGCCGTATTGTTCTGTTTAAGGTTTTTAACAGGCACTAATCCATTTACTGCCAATCCAAAGATCGGTTCAGGCGAATCGATGCTATGGCCACCGGCCAGGGTAATTCCTGCCTCCATGCAAATACTCCTTCCTCCTTCAATCACTCGTTGTGCAATGCCCGGTGATAAGGTGTTAACCGGCCAACCCAGAATTGCAATAGCCAATACTGGTTTTCCACCCATGGCATATATGTCACTGATAGCATTAGCCGCAGCGATACGGCCAAATTCATATGGATCATCAACGATCGGCATAAAAAAATCCGTGGTAGAAATCAGCGCCATTCCATTCCCAATATCCAACACAGCGGCATCATCTTTACTGTGATTGCCTACAAGTAATTTGTCATTATCAGGAATAGATATATTACTCTTTAATATCTCATCCAGGATTTTCGGCGCGATCTTACACCCGCAACCTGCACCATGCGAATACCGGGTAAGCTTAACAGTCAATGTATCATTCATTATTTAAAAATTTTGAACCTACTTAAGGCTTTTTGTATGCAAGGATCGCCTGTGCATTTGCCACTGCACATATGTCTTCACAAACAATAGTATTGATTAGAGTGTGTAAATCCTCGCGGCCATTCAATCCTTTCAAATAATATTTATCGTAGTATTTCAGTAAAATCCTGAAACATTCTTCAATATTATTTTCCAATAAAAAATTAATGGCTGTTTTGGTCTCAAGCCCTCCCAGGCGTTTCCTGATTCTGATGATTGCATTTACCATCTTCTCTTTGTCGAGTTTACCATAACAATCTACCACATATATGAGCCGTTTTTCAAAAGGAATCTCCATAAAATAAACTGGCGAACGCCGCATTTTCTCCCAAAAAGATTGAGGAGCATTGATGAGCCCAATACGTTGGCTTTCATCTTCCAGCCAGATAGAACCGGGAGAGGCATTGTTTGCAAAAACAGCTGATTTTTTTCTTAATTCATAACCAAGTAAATTTTCGAACATCTCCTGCGAAGGTTGCGCCGGCTGTGCAATGGCCCCAAATGCAGAACCTTTATGTGAAGCAAGGGCTTCCAGGTCAATCATCTGTTCTCCACTTTTTTCCAATTCTTTTAATACAATCGTTTTCCCGGAGCCTGTATATCCACCAAGGATATTAAAATTATAAGATTTATTAAAAGTTTGCAGCACATGATTACGGTAGGCTTTATATCCGCCAATCAATGTATATACTTTGAAGCCATACAAATCAAGCAGCCAGGCAACCCCCGCACTTCTCATGCCGCCGCGCCAACAGTGAACCAGTACGCATTTAGCAGTGAGCGATGACCGAACTGTTGGCAGGGAGCGGTTGTCGAGCTGTTGACTGTTTTCTATTTTGTCAACAGTTCGGCTATCGCTCACTGCTGACTTCCAATTGCTAACCATCGCCTCTGCTTCTTCCAGCATCTTACGCATCTTGGGACCAAAAAGATCGAGGCCGGTTTTGATCGCTGCCTCCCGGCTTTTTTGTTTATAGGTAGTTCCAACGATCTTTCTTTCTTCATCTGTAAAAAGAGGCAGGCTGAATGCCCCGGGAATATGGGCGTGATTATATTCCGAAGGACTCCTGACATCAAGAACAGGACAGAGATCCGCAAGTTCTGTGAATTGTTCTATATGTATTTTTTCAATCGGCATTAAATCATGTTAAGGCTTACGCAAATTACCACAAACCATTATGATATTCTGTAACTTGTCGTACAAGATTAAGCCCATGAAACATTTGCCCGTAGTCATTTTTTGTGTAATTGTATTTGCATTGTCATGCAGGAATAACAGTTCTGAAGAACAACCGGCAGATTCTGTTGCCACCGTTGATTCCACAGAAAAATTAGATACAGTATTCTCGGAGAAAGACAACGCATTCCTGCAACAATTAAATTTCTCTAAATATGCCGGCTCACTGGGCGCGCCGGTTGATTGGAGAAAATTCAGAATGGTAACAAGCTCTCACGAAGACTCATTATTAGTTTCCGCATTTCAACCGGATAATTTATACTATGAAGAATATGGACGATTATTAAAATATTCTCCGGATAGTTCCATGTTCATTGACTTAGACAGCTATAACATAGAAATCCAGAAAGATAAAACCGGCCGGTTCACTTCTATTGAGAATGGACCAGACACTGAAGTAAGCCTGATTAACCTCGATGATAAGAAGAAAACACGGCTTGTATTCCTGGGTCCTGGAAACGGTGTGGAAGATGGCGCCTGGATCGACAATAATACAGTTGTCTTAATTGGCTACAGAGAAAGAGATACAACCAGGATGAAAACAGCAGTTATCTGGAGATACCACGTTCCTACAAAAACATTTCATGTGTACGAGTCTGCGGATACGGTTATTGGAGGACAGTTATCAAGCTGGAGAAAAGAAAGATTGAGGCAAATACTTTAGGATAGTTGGGCTTTACAATGAACTGTAGGGAAATATTTATCCTATTATTCCTTCTATGTTCCTATGTGGTAAAAAATCTTGAATAGTTTTGAAACTGCTATGCGCCGGTGATTTACAACATAAGAACATAGCAGTAACATAGATTTTATACAAACTGAGTTCGGAAAAAAACGCCTGTTTTAAAGTTGTAAACAATCGCTACCTGTTTTTAGTGCTGTCTTTTTTCTCTGGTCTATTCGCACTATCGCTTTTATCTGATTTTGTGGAATCATTTACTGTCGCTTCCACAGCGCGTTCTCCCTCTGTGTTGGCGCCACTGTTCTCTACAGGCTGAGGAACCTGTTCTTCGCCATCTTTCGATGGATTTCCTTCATCGGCGCAGGATGAAATAGTGAGAACGGCGGCAGAAAATAAAACAAATAGACTTTTCATGGTATTTCCTTTCGGAAACTATTGAAAAAAATCATGCCATCATTCATGTGCTGATTGTCTGACCTGCCTGCCGGCAGTCAGGGTATGCTGGCGTGTTAGTAAAATTTCCGATATGAGATTGTAATTATCAGCCATTCATGCTGGCCAGGAATTCTTCATTACTTTTTGTACCCCGCATACGTTTGAGTAGTTCATTCATGGCTTCTTCAGTATTCATATCTGTTAGATATACTCTCAACAAATTCATTCGTTGGAGAACATCACGATCCAATAATAAATCGTCTCTGCGTGTTGAGGACGCTACCAGATCAATGGCCGGGAATACACGTCTGTTTGCCAAACGGCGGTCTAATTGCAATTCCATATTACCGGTTCCTTTGAATTCTTCAAAGATCACCTCATCCATTTTTGAGCCCGTATCGATCAAAGCGGTAGCAAGAATAGTCAGCGAGCCTCCATTTTCAATTTTTCTCGCGGCCCCAAAAAACTGCTTTGGCTTTTGCATGGCATTCGCTTCGACTCCACCCGACAATACCTTTCCCGATGCAGGCGCAACGGTATTGTGCGCACGGGCTAACCGGGTAATAGAATCGAGCAGGATCACAACATCATGGCCGCACTCTACAAGGCGCTTGGCCTTTTGTAATGCGATGATCGAGACCTTTACATGCTTTTCAGCTGGCTCATCGAAAGTAGATGCAATTACTTCGGCCTTTACACTTCTTTCCATATCGGTAACTTCTTCCGGCCTTTCATCAACAAGCACAACCATCAAATAACATTCGGGATGATTTGCTGCAATCGCATTGGCAACTTCTTTCAGCAACACCGTTTTACCGGTTTTTGGCTGAGCAACAATCAATCCCCGTTGTCCTTTACCGATAGGTGTAAACAAATCCATGATCCGCGTACTATACTGGCCGGGAGTGGTAAAAAGATTCAGCTTTTCAAATGGAAATAACGGCGTTAAGTAATCGAATGGAACACGGTCACGTACATCTTCAGGGCTTTTGCTATTGATCGATTCTACTTTTAACAACGCAAAATATTTCTCTCCTTCTTTGGGAGGTCTAACAGCTCCGTAAACCGAATCTCCGGTTTTAAGACCAAACAGTTTTATCTGCGAGGGAGAAACATAAATATCATCTGGCGAGCTGAGATAATTATAATCGCTGCTCCGTAAAAAACCGTATCCATCCGGCATCATTTCCAGAACGCCTTCAGCCATGATCACACCATCGAATTCTATATTGAAAACCGTATCGCGTCGTGTGGGATATGATTTGGGATGCTGATCGGCGGTTGAAGGTGAGGTTGTTTCAGGTTGTTGCTGCGTTTCTTCATCCTGTATTTCAGTTTCATTTTCCTGTTGAGAAAGATTCATTCCATTTTCTTCAGATGAAGACATTTCCATTTCTGATGGCTGTTCCTCTTCCTGTTTCCGACGTGATTTTTTTTGAGCCGGAGGAGCAGGTCTTTCAGAAACTCTTTCTACCGCTTTTTCAGGCGTTTTTTCAGGAGCTTTCTTCTTTTGGATTTCTTTTTTCACTTCCTTTTTATTCTTGTCTTCAGGTTTATCTTCTTCACCACTTTCAACAACAGCCTCTTCAGTGGTATTTGCCGTGGTGGTTTTAATAATGCGTTTACGTTTGCCTTTATCATCAGCAGGAGCAGCTTTTCCGGAGCTGGCAAGAACTGCTTGTTTATCCAGGATTTTATAGATGATATCCTGTTTATCCATTTTTTTGGAATTAGGGATTTTTAACTGCTCGGCTATATCGAGCAGCTCTGGAACGAGCATGTCGTTCAATTGCAGAATGTCGTACATAAAAAAACTTGAGAGTTTATCACTTGATCAAAACAACCAACTTGGTCCGTTGAAAAAAACTTTTGAATTGAGTTTATATTGACTGGAACGATTAAAACTGACAGGCATGTGAGTTTCAAGGGTGACTTATCAGTCTTATTCCAACACAATAATACGGCAAATTTGTAAAAAGCAAAAATTTTAGCTTGTTATACTTGCTTCAGATCGCTTGAAAAATAGGATTCAGCCTGCCTTTTAGGCCATTGATCCTTCGTTCCATCCGTCAAAACCTAAGTGATTGCATCTATACACTTCGGATTGAATTATGAATTGATAATTTGCCATTCTCGTAAAATGGCAAAACATTAGCCAGATCTGCAGATAAACAATATCTCAGATCGGTTTCCAACCCATAATTCATCAACCGCTGGTAATGCGTCGCTTCTTTCTGTTTTAAAAAATCAAAAAGATCTGGCTTCGCCTGATCGTATATGGTTTCAGCAATCTGTGACGAATCACAATTAATACTAAAATGATCTTTTATTCTTGAAACAACGGCCCCGGCGAAAAGTGTATCCTCGAGGTTAATTCGGTCTTTCCAGGCAGCACAAGCGAGGATCACGTGCTGCTGCGTTGAAACAATATACTCACACACAGCAGTCAGGTTGGGAAATGATCCTGTCACAATATGGCTGGCTCCTTTTTCCAATGCCATGTGAAGAAGCCTGGTACCATTGGTGGTTGTTAATACCAGGGTTTTACCTGCTACAAACTCACGCGGATATTCAAAAGGCGAATTACCATATTGCAAACCTTCTGCGATCTGGCCATCACGTTCACCGGCAGTTATACTATCAATGGCCTTTCCCAACTCAATGCACCGTGGAATGTTGTCAACCGGAACAACACATTTAGCACCATTGAATAATGCGGTTGCAATCGTTGATGTTGCACGGAGAACATCGATGATCACAACTACGGCATGATTCACCCGATACAGGTGCAATAAAGCAGGGGATAAGCAGGTAAATAAAGTGGGTTTCAGTGGGCTCATAAAAAAACAAAGCGCAAAAGTAGGGGATTGAGCCGTACGGATCAGTTGGACTACAATAAAAGTTATTATGAAAGAACCGCACGCCATTTTTCAGTTTCGGCGTATTGCTGAATAAGTATGTTTCGCTTGCTTAGGTACTTTTCCAGATAATGTTTTAAATACAATCTACCCATCACCTTGCCTATTACATCACGTGGACCTTCAAAATCTATCATATCGATCAGAATAGTTCCATTTTCTACTGCTTTAAAGTGATGTTCATGTTTAAAATGCAGCAGGTCGCCTTTGACCTGTTCCTGCACAAAGGACAATGGTTTTTTCAGGTCAGTGACCCTGGTTGTAACCAATCTTGTCTTGCCAAAATGCTTTGCGTGAAAGGTTATGGTTTCTCCGTGGTTCATGAGGTTAGAGGCAGCTCCGGAAGAAAATTTTTCCTTCCTGCCCTGCATCAGTACTTTATAAATAGTAAGATTCCGGCTTAAATCAAAAACTCTTTCAATGGGGGCAGCAATAAAGGTAGTGAGATGAATATTGGGCATAGGAGCTGGCATCTAAAAATTGAATCAAAAACTTTGCCCCATTTCTCTTTTAAGCAAGGATTTTTTTGATTTTACAACATAACCCTTAACTAAAAGGAAATTTTACCACTCTGGCCTGTAACAATTTATCTCTGACCCGGATATAAATACTCGTATCCAGGTTCGAATAATTAATATCCACATACCCCATTCCTATTGCTTTTTTTAAGCTTGGAGATTGGGTTCCGGAAGTTACTCTTCCTATTACCTCTCCTTCAAAATCCTTGATATCATAGTTGTGCCGCGGGATTCCCTTTTCCATCATTTCAAAACCGATAAGCTTACGCGTTATGCCTTCTGCTTTTTGCTTTTCAAGTATATCTTTCGAAGTAAACTCTTTTGTGAATTTTGTGATCCATCCAAGTCCTGCCTCAAGCGGTGTTGTGGTATCATCGATGTCATTGCCATATAAGCAATATCCCATTTCCAATCGAAGCGTATCGCGCGCAGCCAGTCCTATCGGTTTTAATCCATCTGGATGTCCTATCTTGAAAATAGCATTCCAAATTTTTTCTGCTGCACCGTCCTTGTCTTCGAAATAAATTTCCACCCCTCCCGCGCCTGTGTACCCCGTCGCGCTGATCAAAACATTCTCCACTCCGGCAAAAAGTCCTTTTTCAAAGGTGTAATATTTCAGATTCAGGATATTAATAGCCGTTAATGGCTGCAAAATTTTTGTTGCATTAGGGCCTTGAATGGCTAATAAGCAGGTTTTGTCAGATATATTATGCATCTCGGCTTTGTTCGTGTTGTGCAGTGTCAGCCAATTCCAATCTTTTTCGATATTAGAGGCATTTACTACCAGCATGTATACTTTGTTTTCTTCGATACAATATACCAGCAGGTCATCAACAATTCCCCCCTTGTCATTTGTAAAGCAGCTGTATTGAGCCTGACCTTTTTTTAATTTTGATGCATCGTTGGTAGTAAGGCGCTGTATCAGCTCCAGTGCATGCTCTCCTTTTACAATGAACTCACCCATATGACTTACATCAAACACGCCTGCATTAGTCCGTACAGTGTGATGCTCTTCATTAATGCCGGCATAAGAAATTGGCATATTGCACCCGGCAAACTCCGCCATCTTAGCCCCAAGAGCAATATGCATATTTGTAAAAGATGTATTCTTCATAATAAAAATTGAGGAGCAAAAGTAAGGTTAATGTGCTAATTAGCTAACCTGTCTGCCCATAGGCAAGTATGCTGATTTGCTATTCTGATGTGAAAAGCAGCAATTACAAAAATGCGAAAATTAGCAAATGTGAAATGATGAAGGCAGGAGTTCTTCTTAAAAGCAGATTTCACTATCGGTCCACAAAAACTGCGTCAGCAGTTTCCGCAACAAAGTTGGTGCTCCTACGTAGCACATGCCAAAGGATGAATTTGTCTACAAAGATTACACCCCGATGGGGTGTTTAAATTCAATGTTAGCGGGAAAATTTTGTTAATTTTAGCGGTTATCCAGGCATCTGATCCTAGTAGAAACAAATCTGCAGAAGGCATGGCAGGCGTTCTTAAAAACCAGATTTTACCATCGGCCAAAAAAAAACTCCGTCAGGAGTTTAATCTTTGTAGAAAATACATCTTAGCCTTCGATCCGCTCCGTAGGAGCGGCATCTTTTAATCATACATGTCAAATAAATATTTGGTCAAAATCGATTTCAAAAGATTTCCAATTTGAGACATTCCTGTAGGAAAGATGGTGCTCCTACGGAGCTCATCCCAAGGGATGAATTTGTCTACAAAGATTACACCCCGATGGGGTGTTGTAAATCTGCTTTTTAACCTGGAGAATTTTGTTGATTTAGCAGGTCTTTCAGGCATTTAATCCCCGTACAAACAACATACAAAGATTACACCCCCGTGGGGTGTTCAAATTCATTCCTTTACCGGACAAATCTTCTTGACTAACGGTTATTCAGGTATCTGCTCTTTGTAGAAATAACCCTGCAGACTTTTATAAATTCTGTTCTTTACACATCAGTATGTTGGAATATTTGCGTCTTCGCAAATCTGCTGATTCTGAGTTGCAAATTGCAATTTGAAAATGGTGTTATCATGGTTCCTTTTCGTTACAGATCGGCATACTTGCCTACCGGCAGGCAGGTTGGCGAATCATCACAGTAAAAAAGAGGCCCATCTCTTTCGATCAGGACCCCTTTGTTCCAACTTCAACCCGGTATCAGCCTGTATGAACAATGACTCGGGGAAAAAGCTATTGGAACAACCCGTAAAAAATAGTTAGCGGAGCGCTTATTTCTGCAGAAACTCTTTTAATGCCTGAATCGGCGGGTTCATTTTCGTTGCCGTTATCGGCTCCGGGATTTTGAGATTTTATTGAAACAGAATCTTTAATTTTTCTGTCATTTCTGTTTTCCTGGTATCTGTATTGTGAATCATTATTGAATTCCCCTTCTACCTCCATATTAACTTCGCCATCTTTGAGTTTCAGTTTGAACCTTCCATTTTTTAGTTCGCGCTGGTCAAGCCTGTCAACCCTTTCCAGCCCGTCAGGTGTCATGATGTATTCTTTATTACTTTCCCAATGAAAAGTATGGTCCCAATTTTCATCCCAATCAAAATTCCAGCCTCGCCTGCGGTTGAAATCTATATTGAACCATTCAAAATTGTCGATGCTTCTATCTATCTGAACGCGTTTGCCAACAGGTACTTCAATAACTACCAATACCTGCTGATTGCGAAATTTATCATTGCGGCTGATGGGAAATCCTTTTGGCAAAATAACCACACTGTCTTTCTGATCAATATTGAACCGGATCCGTTCAGCCAGGGTTCTTGCAACATCCGGATTATTTCCACGGCTAAAGCTGACCTTGAAAATATGGAACAAAGAATCCTTACTTTTCACTACGTTCACTCTCACGTTGTTTAACATCAATGTATCCTGGTTAATGCCATATACAGGCCAGTCATCGTTCCCTTCGAAACCAAACCAATCTCCGCCATAATATCTGATCGGACTTGAAGCAACGTCTAAATATAATTTTCCCAGTACCGGTTGAACCAACGTACTCATTTGTTCTTCAATACCCGATTTGGTTTTAAAATTACGGGCGAATAATCCGCCAAGTATAATGGCACTCACCAGGCCGATCACCCAAAGACTTCCAAACACATAACCCAGGTAATGATTTTTTGACCGTACTCCCATAATGCGTCTGATCAACCATGTAATCAGTGCGACGATCGGTACACCAAAGAATAGAAAAAGTGTAGACCATGCCAGGGTATTCTGCCAGAAACCTTCCAATACAAAATTCTTTAAAGGAAAAACAGCAAACCCGCCGAACAATAAACCTATGAATACACCGAATAAACTGAGCGCGATCACACCCGCAATGAAAAGAAAGAAAGCCTTGAACAGTACCCCGATTATATGTCCACAGCCGCTTCGTGTTTGCCTGAATGCCGGACCGGCTTCTTCTGCGTATGTTTTGGCGGTTGATCCGGCAGACTGACCAAAGTCTTTTGCTTTTTCTCCCCATTGCTGAGCAGTTTGTTTCACTTCAGAACCCCAGTTCTGCGCCTTCGATTTGAAGCTTTGCATATCCTCTTTCACAGTATTGCGAATAGAATTGAGGTCGACTTTCTCTCCGCGCATTTCTAATTTTTCAGCGGCAGTGGTAGCAATAGGTACCGATATCCAGAGAATGATATACGTTATGAATAAGGTGCTGCCAAGAGAACCCGTTATAATTTTAGGACCCCACCAGAAATCCATATCATTCCACCAAAAATTAAAGGGGCCTGAAATTAATCCGATGATCAGCGGCAATGCGAAAATCAAACGAGGTATCCAGGGACTTATATTAAAATATACAGCCAGCCCGCCGCACACACCTCCAATGACTTTGTCATCTGTACTCCGGTAAAGTCTTTTGGTGATATTTGACTGAACAGATTTTGATGGCACAATGATCCACAATAAAATGTATACCCAGAACAGCGGGGCGATCAGGAGTACAAACACGATCCTCATTATCACTGGATCTATTCCCAGGTAATTTGCCAGTCCGCTACATACGCCCCCTAAGATTTTATCATCGGCATTTCTGTACAATCTCCCACGACCAGGGGTTGAAGTGGTATACGTATAACTGCTTTGTGATTCCTGTTGCGAATAGGTTTTTTGTTGGCTGGTAGAAATAACCGGCTCCGCTTCCTGCGCTTCAAAATCTTCAGGACGCCCCATTCCAGCAATAACAGCATTGACGTCTTCATCCGTAATACAGGTAACTCCCTTTTTCAGGCGCTCAGAAAACAATTCAGCAATGCGGCTCTCTATATCATTGATGATCTCATCCCTGCCTTCCTCATTGACAAAATATTTACGCAAACTTTCTATATACTGTTTCAATAATTCATACGCAGTTTCTTCAATAGGAACCACCCTGCCTTGAAAGTTTATATTGATGACCTTTTTCATTGTATAAAATTTGACGGTTGAAGTTAGTTGATGTTGGTTTCGGGTTTAGGGTCTATCGAACTGTTCTCATTTACGGTAGATATAAGAGATTCTTTCTTGTTAGCCAGGGTATTAACAGCATTCGCCAACTCATTCCAGGTAGCTTCTAACTCCTTATAAAAGTCTTCGCCTTTAGTTGTGAGTGAAAAATACTTACGGGGAGGGCCCGAATTGCTTTCGACCCATCGATAGGTTAACATATCTGCATTTTTCAATCGGGTAAGCAAAGGGTAAAGTGTTCCTTCTAATATTTGAAGATTGGCCCCCCTCATTTCATCTACTATATCACTGGGATAAGCTTCTCCCCGGCGAATAATAGACAGAATGCAGAATTCCAAAATCCCTTTTCGCATCTGGCTCTGTGTATTTTCGATGTTCATAACTGGGATGGTTATTAATTAATGAGATTTTTGAGATTTATTTTATCCCTGACACAAATATATGGAGTTATTTAGTACTATGCAACACAAAGTACCAAACAAATAAAGGTAATTCCCATAAACTGCTAATGAGTTTTGCATGAAATGCAGTACAGGCCTCAATTCGTAGTGAATGAAGGAAGTGGTTTAATTTTTTATACTTTGTATAAACGGTAAAATAGAGGGATAAAAAAGCGAAGCCGGGACGACTTCGCCTACATTGATGCGCTAAGATTATTTTTTCAGTCCGATTTCCCTCAACCTCTCATCAAGATATTCACCAGCCGTAGCGTTGGAATATGCTTTTGGGTGCTGGTTATCGATACAACCCTCCAAACAGGTCAGATCCATCTTGCTTTTAGGATGAAGGAAGAACGGGATCGAAAACCGCGATGTATGCCACATTTCTCTTGCCGGGTTCACTACTCTATGTGTGGTGGACTTCAATCGATTATTAGTTAGCCTTTGCAGCATATCCCCTACGTTCACCACGATTTGTTCCGGCAATGAAGTCACCCCTACCCATTCGTTTTGTTTGGTGAGGATCTGCAGGCCATCGGCGGAGGCCCCTACTAATAATGTAATCAAATTAATGTCTTCATGCTGCTCGGCTCTTATGGCAGATTTAGGCTCAGAAGTAATAGGCGGATAGTGAATAGCTCTCAGGATGGAATTACCATTGTGAATATGCTCGTCAAAATAATCTTCATCCAGGCCCAGGTACAAAGCAATTGCCTGTAACAATGCTTTCCCTGATTTTTCAAATGCGCGATACGCCTTTTGAAATGTGGGATTGAACTGAGAGATATCATTTACCTGAACATTCCCAGGATACTCTTTCTCAATAGGATCGCTATCATCCACTTTTTGCCCATACTGAAAAAATTCTTTCAGATCCGGCGCGTCACTTCCTTTAGCATGTTCTTTACCGAAAGAGGTATAACCTCTTTGTCCCGCCAGACCGGGAACTTCATATCTTTTTTTTGCATCTGAAGGAAGAGAAAAAAATTGCTGAACATATTTATAGAGATCTGCAATAAGATCATCGGGAATGCCATGATTTTTAACGGCAACAAATCCAACATCTTCATACGCCTTTCCCAATTCTTGCACAAAGGATTGTTTGCGCTTCTGATCTCCGGATAAAAAATCTGCCAGGTCAACTACTGGAATAGCCATACAGCAAGCGTTTTCGATTAATGAATAGTGATTAGATTTACCGGGTAAATTTAGAATATTTAATGCAAAGAAATTTTTTATTGGTCCTGATTGCGATTTACTTTTTGCAGTCCTGTGCTCCCAGGTATAGTCCATATACAGCTAACTATCCGCTGGCAGATGGAGTTCAGTCCGTCTACGCTGATCACAATTATTGGGCCGCCCATCCCGGTAAACACGATCCTTCCGATAGTTTGCCTGAACCAATAAGATCATTTTACAGGTATGATTCAACTGTGGATGTTTTCTTTTTGCACCCTACTACCTTTACTCAAAAAAATCAAAGTTCATGGAATGCTGCAATGAATGATCCCGGTCTGAATGCAAAAACAGATTACAGTACCATCCTTTACCAGGCGAGTGCCTTTAATGAATACAGAGTATTTGCGCCGCGTTACCGGCAGGCACATCTTCGTTCCTATTATTCTGCCGGCAAAGTTGCCTCTAATGCTTTTGATACAGCCTACGAAGATGTAAGAAATGCCTTTATCTATTATTTAGCGAACTATAATAATAACCACCCAATAATTATTGCCAGCCATAGCCAGGGCACCACTCACGCCATGCGGTTACTGAAAGAGTTTTTTGAGAACAAGCCTCTCTCAAATAAATTAGTTGCTGCCTACCTTATCGGAATGTACATCCCCAATACTTATTTTACAACTCTGAGAACCTGCAAAGATCCTGTTCAGGTGGGTTGTGTATGTGCGTGGAGAAGTTATCAAAGCGGCTATATCCCTTCTTTTGTAAAAAAAGAAATCGAAACCGGGTTGGTAGTAAACCCATTAACCTGGACCACCGAAGAAACACCTGCATTAAAAAATAAAAATAAAGGGGCTGTTCTAAGGAATTTTAATAAGGTGTACTACCATGTAGCAGATGCCAGAATAAATAAAGGAATATTATGGATCAGCAAACCAGAATTCCCTGGAAGCTTTTTTCTCCGGATGAAAAACTATCATGTTGCAGATATCAATTTTTTCTATTTAAACATCAGGGAAAATCTGCGTCAGCGTGTAGACGCTTTTAAAATTAGAGATTGATGAGTTGCGGGGAAAATTTTTTAATCAATTCTTTGCCATTGATATGGCGATTTTTTCTGCACCGCTTAGATCAACGATGGCGTAATGAGGAACAGCATTGATCATGACTTCATCAAGAACATTAACCAGATTTTCATATCTGGAATCTTCAGCTGGTTTTATTATAAGCATGAGTTCGCTCCTAAATCCAGGCTTGGTTTTATCCATCTCCCATTGCTTTTCCCGGATAATATCTCCAATGCCTCCACGAAAAGAATAATTCGTGAATCCAAACAAATTTTTTTGCAAAGCAATGTTAAGAGATCCATGATAATAGAATATTTTATTGGCATTGCCCGGGATAATTGTGAGTGCTGTGCTTTCTCCTACAGTTGAACTATCGCCTTTTTCCGTCGGCATATACAGATCCATCACCTGTGGTTTTGACATGTGATAAGTAAAAATGAAAAATGTAATCAATAAAAATCCGAGGTCAACCATCGGGGTCAGATCTACACGGGTAGATAACTTTTTCGAGCATGCGAATCCCTTGTGCCGGTCGGCCCAGGCACTATCGTTAACTTCTGCCATAAAAAAAATTTAAGACGCGAATGAATACTAATTGGCTCCTTACGTAGATTCAACCGTATATAACATTCCACAAAAAAAACAACCCTGCGTCTCTAAAACCATTCGCGTTCATTCGCGCCCCAATCAGCGCTTATTCGCATTTAGAAGTCTGCATTTTTTGGTGTGCGAGGAAAAGCAATCACATCCCGAATATTGGTCATCCCGGTCACAAACTGCACCATCCTTTCAAAACCCAATCCAAAACCGGCATGGGGCACCGTTCCAAAACGGCGGGTATCCAAATACCACCACAATTCTTCGGCGGGAATATTCATTTCTTTCATTCGCTCCTCGAGCTTGTCCAGTCTTTCTTCACGTTGCGAACCACCCACAATTTCTCCAATGCCTGGAGCAAGGATATCCATGGCAGCCACCGTTTTTCCATCCTCGTTTTGCCGCATGTAAAATGCTTTGATCTGTTTGGGATAGTTGGTCAGGATCACAGGTTTCTTAAAATGTTTTTCCACCAAATATCTTTCGTGTTCACTTTGAAGATCAACACCCCATTCTTCAACCAGGTATTGAAATTTCTTTTTCTTATTATGACTGCTATCTTTTAAAATCTGAATGGCTTCTGTATATGTCAGCCGTTCAAAATCATTGCTCAGCACGAATTCCAGTTTTTCAATCAGGCCCATTTCGCTGCGTTCCTGTTGCGGTTTTTGTTTTTCCTCCTCGGCCAAACGTTGTGCTAAAAACTCCAGGTCTTCGCGGTTATTTTCAATAACATGCCTGATAATGTATTTGATGAATTCTTCGGCGAGGTTCATGTTGTCTTCCAGATCGCTGAAAGCCATTTCCGGCTCAATCATCCAGAATTCAGCAAGATGCCTTGCAGTATTCGAATTCTCCGCGCGGAATGTGGGACCGAAGGTATATATCTCTCCGAATGCCGTTGCTCCCAACTCTCCCTCTAGCTGACCGCTAACTGTTAGGTTGGTGGCGCGTCCAAAAAAATCTTCTTTAAAATTAATGCTGCCATCTTCATTGCGTGGGGTATTTTCGAATGGTAATGTGGTCACCTTAAACATTTCGCCGGCACCTTCTGCATCGCTGGCCGTAACGATCGGGGTGTGCATGTAAACAAATCCCTTATCATTAAAGAATTTATGTACTGCATAGGCAAGTGAATGGCGTACACGGAATACCGATCCGAAGGTGTTGGTACGGAATCGCAGGTGTGCTTTTTCTCTCAGGAATTCGAGACTATGTTTTTTAGGTTGAAGAGGGTATTTCTCTGCATCCGAATCGCCCAGGATTTCAATATGGTTCGCTTTTAATTCAAGCTTTTGTCCTTTCCCAAGAGAAGGGATGATGACACCCTGCACTTTTAATGAAGAGCTGGTGGTAATACGTTTTAAAAATTCATCATCATATTGATCCAGGGCAATGACCACCTGCAGGTTCGTATTCGTGGAGCCGTCATTCAAAGCAACAAATTGATTGTTGCGGAATGTGCGTACCCATCCCATTACGATCACCTCCTGGTTGACAGCATCCCAGGATAATAATTCTTTAATCTTCACTCTTTTATTGAACATAAACCTGTTTTAAAGTGCGGCAAAGATAATTCCTAAGAGCATATACATACGACCGGAAAAATGGTACGAATTGCGCAAAATTCAATTTTTCCTGATGCGTCAATTTAATTTACCCATATCGTAACTTCCCCCTAGGCGTAAACCCTATTTTTGACAGTTGTGCCGGTAAAGAAGATACATATTGCATTGGTTGGCAATCCGAATAGTGGAAAAAGTTCCTTGTTCAATGTATTAACCGGTCTTAACCAGAAAGTAGGCAATTTTCCGGGCGTAACCGTCGATAAAAAAATGGGTGATTGCCGGCTTTCGGAAACTTCGAGCGCCAATATTATAGACCTTCCGGGTACTTACAGTTTGTACCCGCGGCGTGAAGATGAATGGGTTTCTTACAAAGTTTTACTACAGCAGGATACGGAGGTACAGCCCGATATTGTTGTACTGGTGGCCGATGCCAGCAATCTGAAACGGAATCTATTATTTGTGTCTCAGATAATCGATCTGAAAATACCCATGGTTGTTGCGCTCACTATGCTCGATATCGCCAGGCAAAAAGATATTACCATTGATGTAGCAGAATTGGAACGGGAATTAGGTGTTCCGGTGATCCCGATCAATCCTAGAAAAAATAAAGGTATTGTACCCTTAAAGAAAGCGATTGAATACACCGCACAGAATTTGTACAAATCGCCTGTCAGGGATTTTATTAATAACCGGGGCCTTGCAACAAATGCCATCGCCGAGGTAAAAGAATTGTTTCCGGATCTTAGCGATTATAAGGCCATTCATTACCTGATCAATCATGAACATTTCAGGTTGAATGGGGATACGCAGAATACGATCGAGAAAATTGAATTAAAAAATACTTTCAACCACACTAAAATACAGGCCGAAGAAATTTTACAACGGTACCAACGCATCGGCAGTATCATGAAGCAATCGGTAGCCGAGCCAACGCCATTGCAACGAACAATGTTTACCGAAAAGCTCGATGACGTTTTATTGCACAGAAAATGGGGCTACCTGATTTTAGTGGTTGTATTATTCTTATTATTTCAAAGTGTATTTTGGATGGCTGAGTACCCAATGATGTTCATTGAATGGGGTTTCGCCAAAACAGGTTCCTGGTTTCACCAGGTTTTGCCTGATAGTTGGTGGGCAGATCTTTTTGTTAATGGCATTATTGCAGGATTAAGCGGGATACTCGTGTTCGTACCACAGATCATGATCCTTTTCGGCTTAATTACCATTTTAGAAGATACCGGCTATATGGCCCGCATCAGTTTTCTCACCGATAAATTAATGCGTAAAGTTGGTTTGAACGGAAAAAGCGTGATGCCCATGATCAGCGGTTTTGCCTGTGCGGTACCTGCTATCATGAGCGCCAGGAATATTGAGAATAAAAAAGAAAGACTCCTCACCATTCTTATTACGCCTTTAATGAGTTGCTCGGCAAGACTACCTGTTTATACTATATTGATAGGCCTTGTTATCCCCAAAGAGAGCGTTCTTGGTTTTATCGGCTTACAGGGTTTGGTGATGATGGGCTTGTACCTTCTCGGCCTGGTAATGGCATTGATCGTCTCCTACGTGGCAAAATGGTTTATTAAAATCCGGGAAAAAAGTTTTTTTATTCTGGAACTACCGATATACAGATCGCCGAGGTGGAAGAATGTTTTAGTAACAATGGTGAGTAAGGCTAAGATATTCGTATTTGATGCTGGTAAAGTGATAATGGTGATCAGCCTGATACTGTGGGCCCTGAGCTTTTATGGCCCTAAGGAAAGAATGGATACAGTTGCCGGACGTTATGATCAGTTGATCCGGCAAAATCCTGCGGAAGCAGCTTCCCTAACCAAACAAAAAAATACAGAATTACTTCAGAACTCTTATGCCGGTTTACTTGGCAGTAGTATTGAACCATTAATCAGGCCATTGGGTTACGATTGGAAAATTGGAATTGCGTTGATCACATCCTTTGCTGCGCGCGAGGTTTTTGTTGGAACAATGGCTACTTTATACAGCGTGGGTGAAGATGAGGAAGAGAACAGCCTGTTGCTTCGCGAAAAAATGCAACAGGCAAAACGACGCGACGGATCAAAAGTATATACGCTTGCTACCGGATTATCGCTCATGATATTTTATGTATTTGCCATGCAATGCATGAGCACTCTTGCAGTAGTGAAGCGGGAAACAAGGTCCTGGAAATGGCCTATTATTCAATTGGTCTATATGACCGGCCTCGCCTACCTGATGAGTTTTATTGCATATCAATTGTTTAAGTAGGGAATTTGGATTCATGCAACATCCGCCTTATTTTACCGTTTTAGAAACCGTAAATCCTCCTTATGAAAAAGACCCTGCTTTTTCCCCTATTTTTATTTTTTTGCATAATATCATTTGCCCAGTCTACCCGATATCATTTTGCCGAAGAGTTTTATTTTGTTAAGGAGATCTCCGTTTCCAATTACAAGGGTAAACAGTTCCGGTACGAAATTGCCGTGAGATCAAACCCCACAGACAGCTTTTCAAAGATCAGGGTTCATGGGATAGCTTCGGGTAAAGGGAAGGAAGACTTTATTAAAAGCAATTTTGCAATTGAGTCGCGTATTGAACAGGAATGGACGATTTATACAATTGCCGGTCAGGTACAGGATGAGGCCTATAAACTATTATTTTATTCGTCTGTGAATGGAAATGGAGATTACTATTTCGATGATGTGAATTTTTACATCGAAGAGCAGCCGGGAAAATGGAAACAGCTGGAGGTATTCAACCCTTCTTTCGAGATAAGAAAACCCGATATTTTTGCAGGCTATTATGTTAGCAAACGGCGGTCTGATGGATTGAACGTTCATTTATCCAATCAAATTTATAAGACCGGAAATTTGTCGTTGAATGTTAAGACTTCCGGGAATATACCTGTTTCGGGAATTGTACAAAAGGTCATCAACAAGGTGCCGGAAACTTCGGAAGATCTCAGCTTTCACCGTGAGTTCGTGGAGATCGCTCCCGATTTAATGCTTTTTCGCACAAAAAAAGAGAGCCCCGAAAAAGGCCCTCTTCTATCCAAATCCCAAACCAAATAACCGTCCGAACTTATTAATCTGTTGCCTGCTGTATCCTTCTCCTGAGATCAGGATACATTTTTCGCATCAGGCTATTAAGAATATCTCCCCTTGAAGGATTGTTGAAATCATTTCTGTTGTTGATCAGATACCAGTCTTCCTGGCCTAACGCCCTTGAATCACCGGAATAAGTAGCCCTGCTTTCTGTCCAGCTAACATCATCCCTGATCACCCCATAATCAATATTGTTCTTTGTTTGTACATCAGCAATTCTATAGTCAAGGTCGCCCCGCACTGTATATGACCGCTGAGTTACATAAACCGTTGCATAAACAGTTTTGTACACGGGTTTGCCGGATGTGTCGGAACCGATCTGGACATTTTTTGAAGCCTGCCGGTTATATTGATGAGGCGTAGAGCGCATCGGGTCTATACCTCTCCACTTCACATCTACCACCCAGTCTGCATCTATCCGCTCACGATACGCATCCCTGTCTGTAAAAAACCGCACGGCATTTTTGTTTCCGTTCTTCCCTCCCAGGTCCCTCGCCAATGATTGCTGGTAATCTTCTGACCTGTAATTAAAATCGTTGCCCCAACCGTTTGCACCCGAAAAGAAAATGTCGTTGTCCTCAATCGGGTTGATCACCACATTGACCACGCTTTTTTCATACGACTCTTTGATAAGCGTTTCAACATCACGATACCCGTTTACATATTTATCTGCTTTTTTAAATGCCTGGTAAGCACGCAAATTATTTTCCCTTCCTTCTTTTTCTACATAAGTATTTCCTTCGCTATAGAAATCTGCCGCTGCTTCCTCTTTGACCGTTTGTAATTCCTGGAAATAATTTTTTGGTTGTACTTGCGAAGATGCACCTGGTGTTGCAGCAATGCCCGAATACATATTCTGCAAAGCATTTAGCTCATTAATGATCTTGTCCCAACGCTTTTCGTCATTGCTTTTCCTATAAGCAGCGATGGCGTTTTCATGACGGTCGACCGATGCTTTATAAAAGTGCTGCAGGTCTTTTTGAGCCTTTGCGTTAGAAGGTCGCTTATTCAACTCGTTAATGGCCGCGAACAATGGTTTGTCTTCACTCACCGACGCGTGAAACTTCTGCGAAGTACCACAGGAGGCCAAAACCAGTGCCGCCAGCAACACACCTATGATATTTATCTTTTTCATAAAAATTCTTGTTACTCTAATGTACGAATGGCAGATAGCGAATGCTGTTATAGAATTCTTAAGATAGTTGCATAAGCAACCTTTTAACAATTCTGCAATCGGATTCAGGGATGACATCCTTGTTCATGATTGCAAAAATTGAATCGGTGCAAGGATGTCATCCCGGGTCATCCCGGGTCACTATGGAATAACCTGCAATTGCTGTAACTCTTTTTTGAATTGTTGGGGAGATTGAAAATGTATTGTATGAAACCCCAATTCGGCAGCAGGGATCAGGTTCCGTACATTATCATCCGTATAAATCGCAGTAATGGGATTGATCTGAAAACGCTCAATCAGGAATTGATATATTTCTTTAAATGGCTTTCTTGTTTTTTCTTCCCCGGATACGATTCTCCCATCAAACCAATGCAAAAACTCATACCGTTTCAAAGCAATGGGAAAGGTTTCGTGGCTCCAATTGGTTAGCGCGTACAGGCGATTGCTCGTATTATATCTCAGATACCGGAGAATCTCGACTGTTTCCTGGATTGGCCCACCCAACATTTCTTCCCAGCGGTCATAATAAACACGGATATTTTTCTCGTGTTCAGGAAATTTTTTTACCAGTTCCTCGGTAGCTTCCAGTAAACTCCTTCCTGCATCCTGGTTTTCGTTCCAGTCGTGCGTACAGATGTTTTCATAAAACCATCGCATTTCTTCTTCCTTATCAAAAATGGTCTTGTACACATAATCCGGATTCCAGTCGACCAATACTCCACCAAGATCAAAAACAATTGTATTAAACTGCGGCATGAAAAATATTTGGCTGCAAATGTCTAAATAGTTTTCAACAATTCTTTTACTTTTTCTTCGATATGGTCACGCACTTTGTTAAACTCTGGGGGCTCCATCTGTTTCGGATCGGGAATTACCCAGTCAATGAATTGCTTTGCAGGCATCCATGGGCAGGCATCGCCGCATCCCATGGTTATTACCACATCGAAGGGAGCATACTGTTGTACCTCGGATAAAGACTTCGGATCGTGCCTGGTAAGATCGTAGCCCAGTTCTCGCATGGCAGCAATTGCTTTTGGATTTACGATACCACCAGGCCTGCTGCCTGCGCTATATGCTTCCACATTTTCCTTACCGTGCATTTTTGCAAAAGCCTGGCTCATTTGGCTGCGATTGCTATTTTCTATACAGACAAATAATAATTTTTTTTTCATCGCTACTTAGTAATTATATTTCTGCTAATAAACGTCTGCCTTTTTTCTTTCATCCCTTTCCCTGTAACATCGAAATTAATTCAAGTGAATGCACGGTATTAATTAGGTTTTTCTCGTCATCACAATAGCAGTTGATGGACAAAGTTTGCTAAACTCCTGCGACGAAGAAATAGACGACGGAACTTCAGTTCTATGCACAACAGAAAACCCCTTGGCTGCAAAGTATTTTTCGGCCGTTGTTGTAATCAGATATATGCGTGCGATCCCCTGGTCAATTGCATGCCCCAATATTTTATTCAATAGCGTTGTAGCCAGAGATTGGTTGCGATAATGCTTATCAACAACCATTGACCGGAGCAAACCCTCCTGGCCATAAACTTCAATGCCGGCCACAGAAACAATATTTCCATTATGCTCAATCACAAAAAAATGACAAAGACCAGTCGGAATATCTTCGGCAGGCAAATTCTCGCTCTGCAACAGTTTAACGACCGCTTCATAGTCATTTGCTGTGGCGGACCTTACCTGTGCCTGATCAATCACATTCATAAAGCAAAATTAATAGTTATACTACTTAACAACAGCCGCTGCCGGGTTCACAACATGGTTTTTCTGCATACACGGTAATGCTATAGATGCCTACACCGGAACTTCTCCATTGTTCTATTTCGTCCTGCGAAATATATTGAATCAGAATATCATCAGGAATTGAAATTTTTTTCTCTTTTTGAATATCGATGTTTGTGAACCCTGTCTGTTTAATAATACTCAGGTATTCCTCTCTTTGAATGGCGCCCGAGATACATCCGGCATATAACTCCGCCACCTCTTTCAGATTATCGGGCAGTTCGCCTTCGAGTACAATATCAGAAATCGAGAAATGCTTTTTCTGTTTCAGTACGCGAAAGATCTCGCTGAATACTTTTGCCTTATCGGGTACAAGGTTCAAAACACAATTACTGATGACAACATCCGCGGTATTGGCTGTTGCGGGAATTTCTTCAATATCGCCTTGCCTGAACTCTACATTATTAAAACCGACCTTCTCGGCATGCTGCCTCGCTTTTGAAATCATAGCATCCGTAAAATCAATACCGATTACTTTTCCGTTCGCCCCAACAAATTTTCGGGCAACAAAACAATCATTTCCAGCTCCGCTACCCAGATCGATCACCGTATCTCCTTCTCTTATTTTCGCAAATTCGGTTGGCAGTCCACAACCTAACCCAAGATCGGCATCGGAGTTGTATCCCTCCAGGGTTGAATAATCGTCAGCCATAATAACATAGGCATCATTGCCGCAGGAAGATGCAGCTCCACAGCAGGAGGAGAGGTTTTGATCCCGCGACTGGTTCGCGATCTGGCCATATTTTTCTTTCACCAGTGCTTTAATTTCAGAATCTTTTTGTTTCATGATATTTGATTGTATGTTAAAAGAAAGCAGGAGAACAATTTTTGTTCTCCTGCTAATTTTCTAGCAGCATCCTATTTCAGTCATGCCGCTGCAACACTCGCTCCCGGGCAAACAACAGCCTGGATCGTTCTGCATTTGATTGTCGTTTTTCATGATTATGCTATTTATGGTTAAGAAAATTTTGGGTTAAGATTCAAATCCGTATTACTATCTTTTGATTTCTAATCCTTTGTATTTCGAGATGCCGGGAATCTCATAAGTTTGGCTTTTACGGAGTTCCTTAATAATTAGCCCCTCAAATCTCTAGTATCTCTGCGCTGCCATGAAGGGCGGTGTCTGGAAAGAACATCTAGCAACAAGCTTTTTCATTTTGCACTTTCAGTCTATTGAAAAGCTCAGAAAATTCTTTATTGAATTTCTCAAATGCTTTCCAGTTGATGCAATAGCAGGAGCGTGGGCCATCAATGGCGCCATCGATCAGACCAGCATTCTTCAATTCCTTTAGATGTTGGGAAACTGTTGATTGAGCCAATGGCAATACTTCGACGAGCTCTCCACAGATACATTCATTACGCTGTGCCAGCAATTTTAATATGGCAATCCTTGCAGGATGTGCCAGGGCTTTGGCAAAATCTGCTAACTCCTGTTCTTTAATACCAAATTCTTCTTTTTTGTGAATGGCCATAGTTAATCGTATTTATACGATGGGTTGATGCTTAAAAAAAAGACATTTTTACTGTCTTCAATCTTATATCGCAAATATACGATTAAGGTTTGTCCTTCCAAATTTATTTTTTCTCCTCTATCGACTGCCGACTGTACAGGGTGCTACTATTTTATTTTAGTAAGCTTTTCAACAGCTTGCTCCAGTGTTTCTTCTTTTTTTGCAAAGCAGAAACGGATCACCTTATTGTCTTTGCCAGAATGGTAAAAAGCCGAGACGGGAATTGATGCTACCCCATATTGCTTTGTGATCCGAATCGCAAAATCCTTATCGCTCTCGTCGCTGATGCGGTCGTATTTATAACATTGAAAGTAGCTACCATAACTTGGAATAGGAGTGAATTTTGTCTGCCCCATCAAATCCTGGAAATAATCTCGTTTCTTTTGCAAAAAAGCACCGAGTGTCGTGTAGGAATTCTTATCCGATAGAAACTCTGCCAATCCAATCTGCGAAGGAGTATGACAACTGAAACAATTAAATTGGTGAACTTTCCTGAACTCTTTCGTGAGTGCAGCAGATGAAACGCAATAACCGAGCTTCCAACCGGTGCAATGATATACTTTACCAAACGAAAAACATACAAAACTTCTTTTCATCAGGTCCGGGTATCGCAAGATAGATTGATGCGGGATATTATCAAAGATCAGGTGTTCGTACACTTCATCCGACAAAATAATAATATTAGTCCCTTCAACAATTGCCCGAAGCTCATTGATATCTTCTTCATCAAGTATCGCTCCTGTTGGGTTATGCGGGGAATTGAGCATGATCATCCTGGTTTTGGGACTGATTCTACGCCGAACTTCCTTCCAGTCTATTTTGTATCCGGGAAATTTTAAATCAATCAAAACCGGTACAGCTCCATTTACCTCAACATTGGGAATGTAACTGTCATAGGCGGGCTCAAAAATAATCACCTCATCCCCCGGTTGTAATACAGTCGTTAAAGCGGTATAGATAGCGTACGTCCCTCCTGGTGTTATAGTAATATCTGTTTCGGGATGAACCTGGGAGCCGTATAAAAGATAAATCTTCTCTGCAATCGACTCGCGCAGCGGCATCCACCCCGGCATGGGAGCGTACTGATTGTATCCATCTTTCATTGCACGGTTCACAAGTGAAATCAGCTGAGCGTTCATCGGAAAATCCGGAAATCCTTGCCCGAGATTAATGGCCCCGGTCTCCGTCGCCAAAGCACTCATGACCGTGAAAATACTTGTGCCTACTTGTGGCAACTTCGACTGGATGGTTGGGATCATCATAATGTTAAACGGTAAAAATAACCGGATTTCCCAAATTGCATTCAGAAGGGAGGATGTGATCTGAAATTGATCAGGCATCACCCAATAATAGCGGTAGCCTCTATCTCTATCAGGTATGCAGGATCGATGAGGGCACTTATCTCTATCATGGACGTGCATGGCTTAATGTCTTTAAAAAATTCTCCATGGGCTTGTCCATATTCTTCCCATTTCGAAATATCGGTTACAAACATTCTTGTACGGACAACATCTTTTAAAGATGCGCCTGCCCTTTGTAACACCTTCTCTATTTTTTCAATTATAAATTTTGTTTGTTCGTAAGCATTGCCTTTCCCTGCAACTTCGCCCTGCTCGTCAACGGCTACGGTGCCGGTCACCTCTATGGTATTTCCTATTTTGACCGCCCTGCTGTATCCAACAATATCTTCCCATTTAGCGCCGGATGAATAATTCGTTCTTTGCATATGCATATTGTTTGATGTTCTCTATGATAGAGCCGGAGTCTATTTGATCTCTATGTTTTCAGGTAATATCAAAGGCTCCCTGTTTAGCCGCAAATAGATCTGCGCGGCGGTCAATACATCTTTCTGGCAATAATGTACAATCCGCGGAATGTCGTGATCATTCCAATATATATTGCCTACCATACTTCCGTCGATATCATCCTTTGGAGTTGGGATGCCTAATGCGCAAGCCAGTAAATTCAAGGAAGTATAACTTTTAAAATCACCGAATTTCCAAAGTTCCATTGTGTCAAGATGATTCACTTCCCATGGCTTTTTACCGCTGATAGACAGTACCGAAGGAACACAAACATCATTGATCACCATGCGGCGGCATAGATAAGGAAAATCAAATTCTTTTCCGTTATGTGCACATAAATATTTATTTCCCTCTGCCGACCATTTGCTGAGTATATCACAAAAAGAACTTAATATTTCTTTTTCATCATCCCCGGAGAAAGACTTCATCAATAATTTTTTGTTACTACCATTGATCTGGAGAATACCGCAACTGATGCAAATCACTTTTCCAAACTCGGCATAAATTCCGGCACGTTCGTATACGGATTCGGCCGTTTGGTTTTCTTTATTCCGTAGCAACACTTCCGCTTTTTTTGACCATAACTCTTTCCATTCTTCAGGCAGTCCTTCAAATGAGGCATACTGCGATACCGTTTCTATATCAAGGAATAAAATATTTTGAAGGGGAACCATGATGATTTTGTTAATGGATGCCTATATGAACGATTAGCCAATTGGCCGATTAGCTAATTAGCCGTTGGGCTAATCGAAGTGTAAAGGCACTTATCGACCAACCTGCGTTTTATTTCAGCTACGAAATCTTTTATTTCCCGCTCCTTGTCTTTTTTGCAGATCATCAACACTCAGTTGCATCAACACTGATAAATTTACCATTGGCTAATCAGCTAATTGGCTAATCGGCTAATCAGTTTAAAGGTACTTATCACCTCGGTTACGTTTTATTTCGGTTACGAAATCTTTTATTTCCTGCTCTTTGTCTTTTTTGCAGATCATCAAAACGTCGTTTGTGTCAACAATTATAAACTCTTCCAACCCCTGCAAAACAACCAATTTATCATCAGGCGTGTGAACCATGCAATTTTTTGCATCCAGCACCATCACATTTTTACCCGCAAAGGCGTTTCCAAATTGATCCCGGTCGAGGTTTTCGTACGCGCTATTCCACGTACCCAGGTCACTCCAGCCAAACGATGAGGGGATCACATATACATTGTGGGCCTTTTCCATGATTCCAAAATCGATCGAGATACTGGTGCACAAAGGGTATATTTCCTGCAGGGCCGACTGTTCTCCGGGAGTGTTGAACTTTTCTTTCTCCGTGGCAAATACATCATACATCTCAGGCAGGAATTTTTCAAAAGCGGTAATAATGTTTTTTACCTGCCAAACAAATATGCCGGCATTCCATAAAAAATCGCCACTTGATAAAAAAGTTTTAGCCAGTTCCAGGTTCGGTTTTTCCGTAAAGGTTTTTACTTTATAGACATTGTCCGTAACCGGGTATTGTTCGTATTGAATATAACCGTAGCCTGTATTTGGGTAGGTGGGCTTTATACCCAATGTAATAAATGCATTGTGTTTGTTCACAAAACTCAATGCTTCCCAGCAAACTTTTTTAAACGCAACTGTATCCGTTACCATATGATCTGCAGGAGCAACAATTAAAGAAGCGTTGGGATCCAGTTGCTGCAGTTTAAACGAAATATAGGCGATACAGGGAGCGGTATTTTTCCGGGATGGTTCACCCAGAATGTTTTGCAAGGGTATTTGCGGCAACTGCTTCTTCACAATATTCACATACTCATTGGAAGTGACAACATAGATATTCTCCGTGGGAATAAACCCCGCAAATCTTTCATATGTTGATTGGATCAGGGTCTTCCCTATATTCAGAATGTCGAGAAACTGCTTGGGAAAATTACTTCTGCTCATTGGCCAGAACCTGCTGCCGATGCCACCCGCCATGATCACAACATAATGATGTTGTGAAAGACCGTTTGCTCCAGTGGAAAATGCCCCTGATTTATGCTTAGTACTCATGTTCCTGAAACATTTGATATATCAAATCAGGCCTTCCCTGATCAGATCGTGTAAATGTAAAATTCCGAGATACTCTTCACCTTTTTGTACAATTAATTGGGTAATATCTTTTTTCCTTAAAAGATCCAAAGCATCCACAGCCAACTGCTCCGAATTAATGGCCTTTGGGTTTTTTGTCATGATATCGGTGGCTATTGCCGAGTCAATGGAAATATTCTGCTCTAACATCCTACGCAAATCACCATCCGTTATTATCCCCACACATCTCCCATCCGTATCAACAACAGCGGTTGCACCCAACCTTTTCCTTGAAATTTCAACTATGACCTCTTTTAGTGAAGCTTTTTCTTTCACCGATGGTTTTTCGTTCTGAATATACAGATCAGCCACCCTGAGATAAAGTTTCTTTCCCAGGACACCACCCGGGTGGAATTTTGCAAAATCGTCGCTACCAAAACCCTTCATTTCCATTAGCGATATCGCCAACGCATCACCCATCACCAATTGCGCGGTAGTGCTGCTGGTGGGGGCAAGATTGTTGGGGCATGCTTCCTGTGAAACCGTGGTGTTCAATACGATGTCGGATTGCAAAGCAAGATAAGAAGCGGTATTCCCGACCATTCCGATTAAAATATTTCCAAAGTTTTTCAACAACGGTATCAAAACTTTTATTTCCGGTGATTCTCCACTCTTACTGATGATCATTACCACATCCTCCTGTTGTACAATGCCAAGATCGCCATGTATCGCATCGGCAGCATGTAAAAAAATCGATGGAGTGCCGGTCGAATTCAGCGTGGCCACTATTTTTTGGGCTATGATCGCACTTTTTCCGATACCGCTGATTACCAATCTTCCTTTCCCTTTTAAAATGGACAAAATCGCTTTTTCAAAATCATCATCTATCATGTCCTGAAGGCCGGCAATAGCTTCAGCCTCAAGCTTGATTGTGCGAAGAGCAATAGATTTTACGTCCGTAACAGGTAGGGCTGTCATAATAAGGCGCAAACCTACAGAAAATGTTCGCACAAAAATGCGTCATTATACCAGTTTAAATGCTGATAAAACTGTTTTGAAAGAGATTCCGGCCATTATTAACTGGTTGTTTTTGCATTGTCTGGTAAATATTTAACCCTCTGTTTGGAGAGAATTTGTTTTAGGGATTACAGATAAAGCCTAAATGAAGTAAATTTGCGGTTGTTCATTTTTTTCCTATCCGGCCTTTGTCGTTAAATAAGAATGGGATGAACTGATTCCAACACATGCCAGGTTGTTGTATTGACTTCGTTGATCTTAATATAAACATATGAGGTCCAGCACCAACCGGGATCTTGAACACTGACTCACTTTCTGTGAAGAAGGAAATTTTTTACCAATGCCAACATCAAAAACAGGTACACCCAAAGCCAAAGCTGCGAGAAAAGTCGATACAGCCCCTAAAAGCAGGATTACTGCCGTCAGCAATTCTCCCAAAGATTCCGCCTTACACAAAGCTCTTCTGGAAAATTTCGGATTCGATAGGTTTAAAGGCAACCAGGAAGCTATTATAAAAAGCTTACTAAGCGGAAAAGATACTTTTGTGATCAAACCAACCGGTGGTGGAAAAAGTCTTTGCTACCAGTTGCCAGCCATGATCAGTGAAGGAGTGGCTATTATTGTGAGCCCACTGATCGCTTTGATGAAAAACCAGGTTGACCTGGTTCGAAGCTATAGCAGCAGCGATGAGATTGCACATTTTCTGAATTCCACGCTCAGTAAAAAGCAAATTACTGTAGTTAAAAGTGATCTCTTATCAGGCAAAACAAAAATGTTGTACGTAGCGCCTGAAACGCTTACCAAGCAGGAGAATCTTGATTTCTTTAGTGATTTGACCATTTCTTTTTTTGCAGTTGATGAAGCGCATTGTATCTCGGAATGGGGCCACGACTTCAGGCCCGAGTATAGGAGATTAAAAGAAATGATGATCCAGATAAATCCGGATATTCCTGTAATTGCACTCACGGCTACTGCCACCCCAAAGGTTCAGAGCGATATCATTAAGAACCTCGGACTGCGGGATGCGAATATTTTTATTTCTTCGTTCAATCGTCCCAATCTGTATTACGAAATACAGCCGAAGATCAAGATAGATCAGACCATTAAGAATATAGTCCGCTTTATTACCCAGATGAAAAATAAAAGCGGGATTATATATACATTGAACAGAAAGACAACCGAAGAGCTTGCTGATATTCTTGTTGCTAATGGCATAAAGGCCATTGCGTACCATGCGGGGTTGGACGGAAAACTACGGGCAGAGCGCCAGGATCTCTTTATGGCTGAGGATGTTCACGTTATTGTTGCCACCATCGCATTTGGAATGGGTATTGATAAACCAGATATCCGGTTTGTTATTCATTATAATATTCCAAAAAGCATTGAAAATTATTACCAGGAAACCGGACGCGCAGGTCGGGATGGCCTGGAAGGCAAATGCATTTTATATTATTCCCATAAAGATGTTTCTAAACTCGAGCACCTGATGCGCGACAAGCCACTAAGCGAGCGGGAAGTCGGGGCACAACTGATCAGCGAAACAGTTGCTTTTTCTGAAAGCGGCGTTTGTCGCAGGAAGATTTTAATGAACTATTTCGGCGAAGAATATCCTGATTCGAATTGTGGCGAATGTGATAATTGCCTTCATCCGAAAGAACAGCATGAGGCAAAAGAAAGTGTTGTAAAAGTTTTAAAGGTGATAAAGGCGTTGGATGAGCGTTTTGCAGCAGAATATGTGGTTAATATTTTGATTGGTCGTTTAACGCCCAATATTACCATGTTCAGGCATGAGGGCATTTCCGAATTCGGTATCGGAAATGAACAACCGGACCATCATTGGCATACCCTTATCCGTCAAATGTTGCTGGAAGGTTTACTGAGCAAGGATATTGAAGAATATGGAGTTTTAAAAATTACCAAGAAAGGGAATGATTTTGCGAAGAAACCAAAGTCATTCACCATTGTTTTGAATAATCTGTACGAAGAAGCAAATGCCGATGATGAAGAAGAAGGAAGCGGATCAACCGGAGCAGCGACAGATGATGCGCTTTTTGAAATGTTAAAAGAATTGCGTCAAAAAGAAGCGAAGAAAAAAGGGTTGCCTCCCTTTGTATTGTTCCTGGAGTCGTCCTTACAGGATATGGCAACAATGTATCCTACCACCTTGCAGGAGTTGGAGAGATGTCAGGGTGTAAGTAAGGGAAAATCGATTCGTTATGGGAAGCCCTTTATTGAACTGATAGCAAAACATGTTGAGGAGAACAATATAGAGAAGCCTGATGACTTTGTAATGAAGAGCGTGGTCAATAAGAGTGTGAATAAAGTATACATCATTCAGCAGGTAGATAAAAAGATCCCGTTGGAAACGATAGCGAAGAATAAAGATATGCGCATCGATGCCTTGCTCGAGGATATGGAAACGATTGCAGCAAGTGGAACAAGACTTAACCTGGATTATGCCATCGATGAAATGCTCGATGAGTATGAACAGCAGGATATTCTTGAATATTTTAAGAGTTGTGAGACCTCCTCCCTACAAATAGCACAGGAAGAAATGGCCGAGGCCAACTTTACCTGGGAGCAGCTTAAAATCATGCGTATTAAGTTCCTTAGTGTTTATGGCAATTAGCGTGAATTAAACTTTTTCGGATTTCATGCTTTGGATTTCGGATTTCTAACAGGATTCTCCTATTTTTGCTGCCCGATAATACTGAAGGCATCAATATAAATTTGAAATCTTCAATATCAAATCAGGATGGTGCGGTAGCTCAGTCGGTAGAGCAAAGGACTGAAAATCCTTGTGTCGGCGGTTCGATCCCGCCCCACACCACGAGTCAGATAAGGCTTTCAGATATAAACTCTGAAAGCCTTTTTCTTTGGTACAACAAATGGCAATAAATGTAACTATCACAAAATGTGGCGTATTTTGTAATTAATGTAATATGCCGTATTAATATCCACCAATTGTATATACATCGCTATCCTTGTTGAAACAGTACGAATTTCAAACTTCGGGTTGCTCAAGAATATTGAGGCGGTTTTAAATTCCCTAACAAAGTATGTGAGAGAAGCTTACTTGTTTTTAAGTTCCTCATTTTAAAATTCCCGGCTTCATGTTGAAAGAAAGCCATGAACCGCACGTTTATCGGTGATGGAACTTTCCTGGAAGCATTTGCTTGAATTGCCCAATAGCCCCCTTCAAAAGTGAGCTCTTCTGAATCAATTCCGATATCATCGTCACCCAAATCGTTTTTGCCGTGAAACTCATTTCACAGCCACACTTCTCAGGGGACCGTAATGAATCTACAAATGATCCACTTCATACTACCTGGCGAAGAAGCATTGGACATCGAATCACAAAATTGTAAATGTGAGCTGCATTTTGAACTTGATGAAGATTCGGGGAAATGGTTTAGATCCATTGGCCGCTTAACAATGATAGGGTAGCGACAGTCTTATACAAATATGATTACAAATCTGGTGGTTCAGTTTGTTCCGCTGGGCTATCCCCATTTCTTATATGTTTGCCAACGTGGTGTTAGATTATCATGATTAAATATTTACATCAACTTACCCTCACACATTACAAAACGAAACTTACATTTAGAAAAACTAGTTATGAAAATTGCCTCGGTGCTTCTATTATTTTTATGTATTACTTTTTTTGTATCGGCGCAAGACACAACCGCTTTTGTTCCGGAAGGGGATGCAAAATATTTCGATTTTTGGGAAGGAACTTGGTTTGTGATCAAAACGGATAATACTCTCGACAGCAATTCCTATTTTAAAATTAGGCGTAGCGTGCATCCTTCCTGTTTTATTGAGGAATGGCAATCCGGGAAAGGAATGAATTCAATCGCACTCCGTTCATGGGACAAAACAAATAATAAATGGGGTTTTGTCTGGATTAGCGGAAATGCCCTTTTTCAGATTTGGGATTCCAAAAAAGCAAATGGGCATTGGTATATCTATAAAGAGTTCAACATCAAAGGGGACACTTATCTATCAAGACAGGGTTTCATCCCGCAGCCAGACGGAACGGTCGTCCGGATCAGTGAAAAAAGCTATGATGAGAAAAAATGGGAGATACGATTTCAGCAGAGACTTAAAAAAGTGCAATAGCAGCGAAAATTCCAATAAAACCAAATCATATTTGCAATTAGTGATTCGATTTATATACTATTAATGCATACCGGTCCAAACGAGACAAAAAATCGAAGAAGGCTATTACTCCTGAGGATAAATTAGTAAAAATTTTGATTGGGGATGTTCAGCGACTTTAAACAATGGTGTCTGGAGAAATCATAAAATGAAAATGTCATATATACACTGAAAATATGCTATCCAAAATAAGACTCAACTGTTTCTTCATTATTTTTTCTCATCACAATTCTCAAAATCCTTTTTCTCCTGCTCATCAAAATTTCCCTGGTCCATATGCCATTGCTTATTATCCCCCCCTTCGAGCTCTCCCCCGGCATTGGCTATCTTAATTTCTGAAGAAACATCGTTGCCCATGGTGTTTTTGTCTTTGTCTTTCAAATGTTGATACGCTTGTGGCGACTTCTCATTATCGGTTGACTCATCCTGCCGGGTTTTATCTGACTTATTTTTCATAAAAAGTTATTAGACTGTGAAACTATCAGAATAAAGAATATAAAAGTTATGCCGGGCTTTTGATCCTTTTGGTTAATATTCAATATTTCTCCTGCCATGGCTTGGAATTTGAAACAATTCTTTTAGAAACCATCACTTATGCCAGATCTTTTCCCGAAGCGATTCAAACTCTTCCTTTTCCTTTCGGTTGTTTTTTTCTACTCCTGCAAAACCTCTGGTCCGGGCATATTCGGTAAAAAATCTCCGCATGAGCAATACGCTGATCGCCTTAAAAATGCCGGGCTTAACACAAGCGTACTGGGCAGTTCCTGGTT
>JACMLY010000066.1 GCA_014379345.1 Chitinophagaceae bacterium | reverse complement strand
TCTTCCAGATCCCTGGTGCTCACTATGCGGCTAAACGCAGTGCGAAAAAACTGGTATTCTGGTCATTGCTATTTTGGGGTTCGCTGGCTGCAGCCACTGGTATAGTAAGCAATGTTAGCTGGCTCATTGTTATACGATTTATGCTCGGGGTAGTTGAAAGTGCGGTGATGCCCGCTATGCTTATTTTCTTGAGCAGATGGTTTACAAAATCTGAACGGTCAAGGGCAAACGCTTTCCTTATACTCGGCAACCCGGTAACCATTTTATGGATGTCGATCCTATCCGGATACCTCCTTAATTCATTTGGATGGAGATGGATGTTCATAATCCAGGGGATTCCTGCTATTTTATGGGCAGCGCTTTGGTGGATCCTTGTGGAGGATCAGCCCCGCGATGTAAAGTGGCTGACTTTACCGGAAAAAGAAGCGCTGGCGACGGCACTTGCCGATGAGCAACAGGGTATAAAACCGGTGAAAAATTATATGGAGGTGTTTAAATCCCGAACGGTTATCTTATTATCCCTGCAATATGCCTGCTGGAGTATTGGTGTATATGGCTTCGTGATGTGGTTGCCATCCATCATCAAATCTGCACCGGATATCGATATAATAACCACGGGCTGGTACTCAGCACTGCCTTATGTCTTTGCTGTGGTCGGGATGTTGACCGCATCATACTTTTCAGACAAAACACTGAACAGGAAAATTTTCGTGTGGCCATTCCTGTTAATTGCATCTCTGGCTTTTTATGCTTCCTATTTAATTGGTCCAGGAAATTTCTGGCTATCGTTTGTTTTGCTGATCATAGCTGGTACAGCCATGTATGCGCCATACGGGCCTTTTTTTGCCATCATTCCCGAAATTCTACCGCAGAATGTGGCCGGAGTCGCCATGGCCCTGATAAACAGTTTTGGTGCACTTGGATCTTTTGCAGGCGCATATATTGTCGGTAGGCTGAATGCCGATACCGGAGGTTATGGTGCATCTTATATTTTTATGGCTGTGGCATTATTAATTTCTGCGATTATAACGCTTGTGGCAGTTAAAAACAAGCAATAGCATTGTTTATAAACTGATTTGAAAAGCTCCCGTATTATTTGGCTTTAACTGCCTTCAGAAGTTCTTTTACCAATCCATCAAATTTCCTGTTGTCGATCCACCGCACAACCATTACAATTTCATTCTCAGGATCAACATAAATAATATTTGCACCATTTCCTAAATGCATAAACGCAGTCGCAGGAGCTGAAGGCATTAATTTTTTATCCAGATTGAGGTGCCAGTTCATGTATCCATAACCAGGTCTTCCCGGGGTAGGAGAGAGAGCTTGTTTTATCCAATCCCCGCTGATCAGTTGTTTGCCTTTCCACTTCCCTTTATGCATAGTTAACAAACCGAATCTTGCCATATCAAAAGCGTTGATGATCATCCCACCTCCCCAATGTCCTCCGCCGCTCACACTTTGTATCGCCTGGCCATCAACAACTATCCATGCATTGCGATAACCCGTCCATCTCCATGTTGATGAAGCGCCTATCGGATCCATTATTTTTTCTTTCAGCACCTGGGGTAACGGTCTTCGCCATAAGCTTGTTGCTGCCAGTGCAAGCGCATTTACCCGAACATCGTTGTACTCCCAAACAGACCCGCTTTTATTACGCAGCCTGTTTTTCCAATCGGCCCGGCTGCTATCGGGCCGGTCCGCCCATTCGGGCTTACCCCACAAACTACCTTCCCAATCACTGGTTTGCCGTAGCATATCATCCCAGGTAATTGTCTGGTTGTGACTGGTAGAAAACAAATTGAGTAATTCCGGAACCGCGCTGGTGTCAGTGCGGGGATGGTACATTTCAATAGGAGGAACATAAGGTGCGACCGTATCTTTCACATTCCTGATAAGTCCGTTTTCAACCGCAAGTCCTACAACGGTGCTCAGGAAACTTTTTGTAACGCTGTGCGTAATATCGCATCGCAATAGGTCACCCCAGGATTTTACGATGTAACCCTTGTAAATGATGATTCCTGTTGCTCCTCCACGATCGGGCATTGGGCCAATGATATCTCCAAAAGGTTCTTTTCCAAACGTGGCTGCCTGATCGTTTCTCAGAATCCTCGGACTTTTGGATTCATTCAAAATTGCATATGTTACTGCGGAGTCTATTGCTGCTGAACCAAGTCCCATTGATGCAGGGCTCCTTGTCTCCCAACTGCCTGCCGGTGGAAAGTATTGCGGAGTTCCGGAAATTACCTTGCCCTGCGCAGCAATTGTATTTGCAAAAAGTACAAGAAAAAGTGTGGGCCATAAAGCGTTACCAATGCTTTTCGTAAATGATGTACTCAACTTTTTATTTTTATCGCACCAAGTTAACGATTTCACTACATGCAAGTTTATCGATTAGAGCGCCGTGGCGTATTTATTGCGGCCGGATATTCAAAGATTTTTTATGAAAACATGGGGAGAACAGGTTATCGTTATAACCGGCGCATCCAGTGGCACCGGTAGAGCAATTGCGACAAAACTTGCATCAAAGCAACCAATTCTCGTACTTGCTGCACGTCGCCAGGCTGCACTGGAAGAGGTAGCTGCAGAATGCCGGGAATCCGGAGCGATCGTTCAAATAGTTGTTACAGATACACGGAATGCAAATGATGTTCAACATCTTGCAAAGTTTGCTTTCCAAATAACCGGAAGTATTGACGTGTGGATTAACAACGCCGGGGTTCTCGCAGCGGGTGCACTCGAAGATGTACCGCCAGCTGTAAATGAACAGGTAATTCTTACAAATCTTATTGGCTATATCAACGGCGCCCGCGAGGTTTTACCATATTTTAAAAGCCAGGGCTATGGAATACTTTTCAATAACATTTCCGTGGGAGGTTGGTTCCCTACGCCTTACGCCGCGGCTTATTCGGCAAGTAAGTTCGGATTGCGGGGATACTCTGAGTCTCTGAAAGGGGAGTTGAGTAACCACCCCGATATACATGTTGTGGACCTGTATCCTGGTTTCCTCGATACGCCCGGAATTCAACATGCCGCAAATTATACTGGCAAGGTTCTTAAGCCGGCACCACCAGTTTATGATCCGATCAAAGTTGCAGAGGCAATTATTAAACTTATTGAAAATCCAAAATCACAAAAAACCATTGGGGTAGCAGCCGGCTTTTTAAAACTCGCTTATGCGCTGTTTCCAAAATGGAGCCGCAATATCACTGCCAGTGTTATTCGTAAATATGTTCAAAACGCCGAACCTATTGGGCATACAGCGGGAAACACTTTATTGCCCCTTGAATACGGAACCAGTATTCATGGTGGATGGGACAAAAAAATGAATCCCCGTAAATCTGTTGTGGCGGCCGCTGTCATCGCTGCTGTAGCTGCGGGTATTGTAACTTATAATCGCAGTAGTTCAGTTAGATAAATTTATGATCCGGGTTTGCGATCTCCGAGTTTCCAGTTATCAGGCTTGCCATGATCAGGCCTTTTTTTTCCCATAGGTATCACGTGGGTGGATTCCGGATTCGTCTTCTTATTTAGATATTCCTGAACCTCTATCGAATGCCGGCTCAGTTGAACGATATTGAAATACTTAAGATCCCGATAAACGCCATTTGCTTTCATCTCATATTGGTTCCAGAGTTTATCAATTGGCTCTTCTTCCAAAACCCGGACGGCAGAAATCGTCTTGCCGCCGGATGGCACTATTGTAATAAGATAAAATGAAGTTTTCATTGCGATATTTAAATGCTAAAATATTTAGTATTCCATTACCAGCAAAATATTGTTTACCTTAAAATCAAATTCTATGTAAAATGTCTTTCCTTATCCAAGATGCCAATGATTTCCTCAATATTAATAAAGAATTACTGGATGAGATGAATCGGTATTACGAAGAGCGGGGAGAAATTCAGGATGAGATTAATGATATTGACGATAAGACAATGAACCAATATCACCGGCTGAAAACATATATCCTCGAAAAAAAAATGGGTCTTTTGAGCGGTAACAAATAAGACGCTCATTATTGGTTAAATGCTGGTCCTGATTTATTTTTAAACTTCAGACGGGAATGACTGCATTTTCAAGTGATAAAAAACACTGTCAGCTTTCATTCTCGGAAAATATGATGGTAGATTTTCAACAGCAATCAGCTTAAACTCATTGCGTTCGTAAAATCTCAGCGCTGCTTTTAAAACCGGAACCGTGCCCAGGTACAAATCAATAAGATCTTTTTCCTCTGCATAATTCAAAAGTGTCTCCAATAATTTCTGAGCTATTCCTGTTTTTTTCCCACGTAAATCTTTTCTGACAAACATTTTCCGGATTGCGCCGGCATGATCACCGATATA
>JACMLY010000065.1 GCA_014379345.1 Chitinophagaceae bacterium | reverse complement strand
CAACCTGCCATTTTCTATTGTGCATTCAGGATCCTTTCCTGTTTTAATGCAATCGACAAAATTTCTCATATGTGCTTCATGCGAATCACGGCCAGCCTGCTTAGGCATGGCTGCAACTTTGTATTTTCCGTTATCGAGTTCGGGAAACAGTTCCCATCCTTCTCTATCTATGACAAGGGTGGCGTCGTTGCCAACAAATGCTAAGCCATACGCACGTCCATAAGGTCCCAATTGGGTTCCTGCAGTATGCTCCCAATTAATTGTATAGTCTTTCATTTGATAACTCACGCTCATTGTATCGAAAGTTTCATGTGAGCGGTCGGGATAAGCAAAATTTCCACCAGATGCAGAAACCGCTATCGGTGGTTCAGTAATACCTTTGACCCATAAGGCCATATCAATCAAATGAACACCCCAATCGGTCATCAGCCCTCCTCCATAATCCCAGAACATTCTCCAGGATCCATGAAAACGGTTTTTATTAAAGCTGCGTTGGGGTGCAGGGCCCAGCCACAGATCAAAATCAGCCGCCGCTGGCGGAACTTCATCCGGTAATTTCGGCTGGCCAACGCCGTAATTAAAGTTAGACCATATATTCACTTTTCGCAGTTGTCCTATTTTACCGCTATTCATAAAATCCATGGCCTGCTTCCAGTGCGGACCACTGCGTTGCTGCTGGCCCACCTGAACAACGCGCTTGTATTTTCGGGCAGCATTTACCATCAGGTCGCATTCGGCAATGCTATTGGCCAATGGCTTTTCAACATATACATCTTTTCCGGCCTGGCAGGCGGCTATAAACGGCAGGCAATGCCAGTGATCGGGAGTACCAATGATGACGGCCTGTATATCTTTATTCTGCAGCAATTTTCTGTAATCTTTAAACAAAGCAGGCGCCTTTCCCTGAATTTTCATAACATCTGCACTGCGCTTCTGTAATACTTCGCTATCCACATCGCAAAGCGCGCCACATTCTACTCCTGGTATTTTCAATGCATTTTCAAGATCACCAAATCCCATGTTACGACATCCTATTAATGCGACCACGATCTTGCCAGTGTTTATTTTTTTTCTATCATCATCACCAGTCAGCAGGGGAGAAGCGGTAAATCCTGTCAATCCGGAGGCTGCCAGCAGCTTTGAAGTGTTGCTTAAAAAATCACGACGTGTTGATGACATGTTATTTTTTTTGAAGACGATAAATGGATTTTACATTTTTTAATTATACCTGACTCGAAAAAAATTAAATTTCAACAGCAGCGATAATTTTTTGGCGGGTAATGAATAATTTTTATGTTCAGATACCAAGCCATTGAGGATGATTTCGGAAACTGTTGAACCAATATTAATCTGAATTGATCATTTTAGTGCAGTGTTTCTAAATTTCCTGATAAAAAAGAAGCCGGTTAGACGACCGGCTTCTTTTTGTCAGGAAATAATTATTTTGGAATATCTGATAGGGGAGGCACATTTCCTTCATATCCAAAGTATCCCTTATTCTGATTGATAACACCGCTGCTGTTTGCCTGTATCGCATCTGCAGGAACAGGCCACAGAATGTGATAAGGACTAATTGTAAACTGATCATTGTGAATGGTTCGAATACCGGTCTTGTAAAAATTATTTCTTTCTTTAACCCTGTCGTAAAAATAATTGTTGTCAGAAAAATTAGTAAGAGTATATGTTTTGCCTGTTTCCGAAGGTTTTCCTGTTTTTGCTAAAATATAAGATATGCGCGTAAGCTCAGTCTTTCTAGGTTCTTCGAAATACAGTTCTCTCGCTCTTTCATCAAGTATCGTCCCAATGTTTACCTGTGCGGCAACAATGGGAGCCGCGCCGGCCCGCGTTCTAACCTGGTTAACATCCGCTGCTGCGTTTGCAAGGTCGCCTTTCCAGAAATACGCTTCTGCTCTTAAAAGATATGTTTCAGCAAGTCTAAAAATATACCAATCAGTATGGCCCCCCTGCATAGGTGTGTTCTCTGTATCGGGAACAAACAATTTGTATTGTGGCCATCCAAACCAGCTCCTGATAGTGTCTACGCAAAGCACACTACCGTTCGCACTGCGCAACTGCAGATTTTTTAAATACCAGGGATCATTTGCTGTTTTCAATCCGGGCTCGTTGTAAAAAAGGTCTTCCATACTCACCCAGTTACCGGGTGCATGACGTAGATCGTTTGGATCAGTCCAGAGTTCATATTGGCTATAATTCGTTGGACGACATCTTCCGATACCCCTTCCATACAAATTTGACTGGCTGAGAAACCCGGTAATTGCAGTGGATACCGCAGCATCATTTGTTCCTTTTTTGCCTGTAGGTGTATTTATATTTGTGCCCCAATATGGAACTGCCTGACGCATGATCCGCATACCACCGGTTAATGGGGGGGTTGTTCCTGTATAAAATCCGCCGTCTCCGAGGCGGTCAATGATCATAAAGAGGCCCTCCTTATTTTCAGGAATAGATTTATTTTCTGGTCGATGAAGATCCCAGATCACATTCTTTTTTGTTGCACCGAACGGAGCTTTCATTAAACTGTAGGCACCTCCGCTGATCACCGCATTTGCAGATGCCAGTGCATCATCAAATAGCCCTAAAGCGAGATTAACTTTTGTGAGCAAATGAAGAACAGCTCCCTTGGTAACTTCACCTTTGTTTACTCCATCAGTGACCCACTGCCGCGCAAATTCAAGATCTTCTTTCATTTTCTGGAGGATCACTTCTCTTTTGGTAGAATAAAAATCCAGCTTCGCAAAATTATATTCCTGCATTACAGCCGGCACGTCCCCGAACTGGTGGGTAAGCCTGTAATAGCGAAGAGCTCTATGAAAATATGCAGAGCCGAGAATGGCGTTTCGTTCGGCTTCGGAAGCATACTTTGCGTTGTCAATTCTGGTAATTACTGTATTTGCATATTTGATTCCCCTGTATCCTTCTCTCCAGTAATATTTAAGCCGTGCGTGATCTGCATCATCATATGCTTTTGCAGCATCAGCTGTTATCCACAAATTTAAATCCTGTGGAGGTCCTGATTTGTCTGTTGTTCCATCTACACTAATTTCCGCAAACAACATCTCGGTCAGAATGGGGGGAGTGTCACCATAGTATTCGAGTCGTGCATTACGGGCGCAAGCAACCAGTGCCGTGCGCATTCCGGCAGCATCAACATAGGCCTCCTCCGGTGAGAAAAAAGAAAGTGGATCTGGCTTCAGCCAATCTTTTTTGCAACTTATTGTACCCATCAGTATTACTGATACTAAAAGGAAATATAGTGATCGTTTGAATAAATTTTTCATATGTCAGTTGTTGAAGTATTAAAAAGTAACATTCAATCCCAGTGAATAAATTCTGGGCGGTATCGCCGTGCTGATAGCGCCGTCACCAGCTCTGTTCCTATATTCCGGATCCCAATAGTCCCAGTCAGGCGCATACAATGCAGCGTTACTTACATTGACATACATCTTCAGGCTTTCAATGTGTGCTTTTTGGGTAATATTCTTGGGAACTGTATAGGCCAGGGCAACTGTATTGAGTCTGATAAATGACGTTTTTCTGTAAACACTAAAAGATGATTGACCGTTGCTGGAATATAATCGCGAATAGTTATTGATCGGATTATCTTTTGTCCAGTAAGGAAATTGATAAGAATTCTGACGATCCTGGAAACCACTGTTATTTTTCGCCTGGTTATAATCACTCATTTGTCCCCAATTAGAATAAAGTTGGAAGGAGAAGTCAAAATTTTTATAAATAGTGAATTCATTGCGAAGGGTCCATTGAAATCTGGGTGTTCTAAATCCCAGAAATTGTCTGTCCAGATCATTTAATACTCCATCGTTATTAGAATCTTCCAGTTTAAAATCTCCGGGTTCAACCTTATATTTTAAAGCTTCGGCGCGCTCGCTTTCCTGCCATACTCCCAATACTCTTTGGTCCCATACTTCATCAAGGTCGTGCCCTATGAACCATTTATTGGCAATATCATCATTCTCAACTTGTCCAATAACTTTACCGTTTGCGTCGAGAAGATTTACAGGACCATACAAGTGCTTAATTTCATTTCTATTTTGCCAGAAATTAATGGTGGTTCTCCATTCGAAATTTTTGCGGGTTATATTAATACTGCTCAAGGTGATTTCAAATCCTTTATTCTGCACCTCACCAAGATTCGACAACACATTATCGAATCCGATAACACTTGGCAAGGCTCGGAGTATCAATAAGTCCTTTGTTGATTTTTTATACACATCGAATGAACCACTTAACCTGCTATCCAGGATCGCGAAATCAAGTCCTAAATTGTATGAGGTGGTTCTTTCCCATTTGAGGTCGGGGTTCTCCATTCTGTTTACATATAGCTGCGACACCGGCACAAGCGCTCCACTTGGAGATATATACTGGTACTTCCCCGATTGAAGTTCTGCTAATGCTTCATAGCGCGGTATGTCGCGGTTGCCATTAACGCCATAGGATACGCGAAGCTTTCCGCTATTCAACCATGTGGCAGATTCCATAAACTTTTCTTCCGTAAATATCCATCCTAAAGCAAGTGCGGGAAAATCTGCATTTGGATTTTTTTGGCCAAAGGCTGAATAACCGTCTCTTCTGAAAGATGCGGTGATCATGTATCTGTCTCTAAAAGTATAGTTCAACCGGCTCATCAACGCAGTACCCGTACTCACTTCATCTTCGCTTTTTACTATCGGCGTAGTTCCGGCTCCGATATTGTGGTAGCTTAAAACATCACTTGGGTCGAATCCTTCATTGTCTATTTGCTCTCTCCATGACTGGTACTTTTCTGCATTAAACAGGAGTGTGACATTAAATTGATGTTGACCAAAGGTTTTGTCCCATTTAAGAAGATTGTCTATTTGCCAGTTATAGGTAGTTTGAGTCGTTCTTGTAGCTACTCCTTTCCTGGGTCGGAATGTCACATGTTTCGCAGAAACGCCATTGAAGTACCGGTAAAAATCAAAGCTTGGGGTAAAATTTATCTGGTATGAGAATCCAAGAGGCAGATTTCCTTTAACGTACAAACTTCCGAATAGCGTATTATTTTTCTGGAGCCTGTTGGTATATGTGTTATCCATGAACGGATTTGAATTGTTGCCGATATCATCGTTCGGGCTGTCGCGCAACAAAAGACCATCGTCAGTATATATTTCGCCATACGGGGAGGCATTTACCATCTGTCCCCAATTTACAGGCACCTGGCTTTCATCCCGGTCTGAAAACTGCATGTTAATCCCGGCTGTAAGAAATTTTGCTACCCTGCCTTCAAGATTTAACCTGGTCCTTAATGTTCTAAATTTATCGCCAACTATTACTCCCTCATTATTTGTATACCCTACGGACATGTAATAGGATACTTCATCCTTCTTGCCGGAGAGACTGATCGTATGATCCTGGCGAAATCCTTTCTGAAACATCTTATCGTACCAATCGGTGGTTTTCCCGTCTTTCCAATTTTTTATTTCGATCGGGCGTAATCCCAATCTATCTAGCCATATGTCAAGAGAATCTCCCTGCCGGCCAGCCCTCCATTGAGTCATCGTGATATTTGATGGAAGTGATCGTGGATCATCGTATATGTACAGATTGGTGGCCGCAGCATTTCTTGCTTTTTGCACATCCGATCTCCAGGCTACAAAACCCGGACCATCATACAGAGGTTCATTTTGCGCAAGTTCGCTGATTCCGATATTCGAATTCAGCGTGATCGTTGGCTTTGACCTGGTACCTTTTTTAGTAGTGATCAAAACTACGCCGCTTGCTGATTTTGCCCCATATATCGCCGCAGAGCTTGCATCCTTTAATACATTGATGGTGGCGATATCATTAGGATTAATATCGCTTAATTGTCCGGGATAGATCACGTCGTCCAATACGATCAGGGGAGATGTTCCTGCTCTGATTGAAGACTTGCCTCTCACTAAAAGATCACCTCCTCCTTTAGCAGAAGCAGAATTTATTTGGGAAATATTAATTCCTGCAATATTACCCCGAAGAATATCCTGAACGTTAGAGGGGTTTTCGTTTTCTAATTGGGTGGCTTTCACCTGTCCCACAGAGCCGGTAAGATCTCTTTTTTGCCGGGTACCATAACCAATCACTACCACCTCATTCAGATCAGAAGCCTGTGGCTGCAAAGTTAGGCTGCTTATCGCGGTTTTGTTATTTGCTGCAATTTCCTGTGTAGCATAGCCTGCAGAACTGATAACAAAAACTCCGTTTTTAGGGACATTTGCAATTATAAAACGCCCATCATTATCGGTAGTAGTTCCCCGCTGAGTCCCCTTAATAAGGACACTGACTCCCTGAAGTGGTTTATTGGTATTGTCTTTCACCTGCCCTGAAATGGTTTCATCCTGAGCAAATGACCCAAAAGGCAGCAGTAAAATTAAAAAGATCAAAAACTGCAATCGATTGCAGTCGAAGACCCGGAACGGAATTTTTAGATTTAAAAACATACAGCAAGTTTTTTGGTGAAGTGTTTACAACAATAAATAAAATGGAGATTGCAGATTTTGGTTTTGGTTCGTCGTTAGATTTTTTGATTGGCCGAGCAGTAAAGGTCTCTAAATTTATAAAAAAAATATTATTCCAACCTATTTTTCATTTAACATTCAGTTTCCGTTGTTTGACAGGTAAAATTTTCAATTCGCTGCGTTGAATCTTTTTAATGGAAAAAGTTTTTTGGTTATTCGATGTCGAATTCCTTTTTATAAGATCGACAGGCACAGTGACTTTGCGAAAAGATTCTTTGAGCTGCAGCTTTTGATTTATCAGCTCCATCATCATCGTAGCAGCTTCAGCGCCAACCTTATTGGTGTACTGTTCAATGGAGGTCAGGGGAGGATCTACAATCTGAGATAAGGGTCCATTGGAATATCCTATCACTTTTAATTTTGAAGGAACAGCCAGCCCAATGGATTTAGCATACTGGATAATGGTAACCGCAGTGGTATCATTGCAGGCAAATATGGCATCGGGAAATGGGTTTTTAGCAAATAACTTTTCACCTGTTTTTAATCCATTTTCTGCAGTAAGATCATGAAAGTATACGATGTCATTATCCACAGATAGCCCGTACGCCTTTAAGGCCTCTTTATACCCTTCAAAACGCCCCCGGTAAAGATTACAGGTGAGTGGCCCTCCTATATGGGCAATACGCCGACAACCCTGTTCGAGCAAATGTTTGGTTGCCATGTAACCGCCATTGAATTCATCTCCTTCAATTTTGTTTGCTGCATAGTCAGTAGGTATCCGGTCAAAAAATACCAGGGGACAATTGCTTTTGGAAAAAACGTCAAAATGGGAAAAGTCTACCGTATTCAATGTTGCCGACACAATCAATCCTTCTACTCTTGAAGCATACAAAGCGTTTACCAATTCCTTTTCCATTTCAACCGATTCGTTCGACTGGCAAATCATCAGGTTGTATTTATGCTCGTGTAGTTTATTCTGAATGGCAGTAATGACTGCAGATTGATAGAACATAGAAATTTTTGGGACAATCAGCCCGATGGTGTTGGATTTATTGTTTCGAAGGCTTGCAGCAATGGCATTGTGCTTATATCCCAATTTTGCCGCTGTCAGTTTGATCTTCTTTTTTGTTTTCTCGTTGATATGCGGATGATCCTTCAAGCCACGGGAGACTGTAGAAGGAGAAAGGCCAAGCTTCAGGGCAATATCTTTAATGGTGTTTTCCACTTGCTTTTTCATAAAGACGATCCGGGTTTAATCATTCCTGTAAAGTTTTACCTAAAATCTAAAAGTATAACTGATGCTTTTATCTACATTACTTTGCGCCTTTGCCAGAACGTGCAAGTTCCAAAGCGCCTGTTGTTATATAATATTTTGTAATCATATTGGGAACCTCCCACCCGGGTAGCTCTCCCTTCTTTAAAAATTCCAGCAATTTTTCAGTCACGCGGGCAAAATGCGCTTCATGGCCCTCATTGTATTTGTCGGGGATCATTACTTCCCAGCCTTTGTCGTTTTTTTTCAATTCTATTCCGGGATATTTTTGTTGAACGATCTTTAATTTTTCCAGCGCGATACTTTCATATTCTGCAGTTGATTTTTTCACCGGCTCAATGTACAGAACAGGTCTTTTATCCTGGTTTTTCTGCCTGATTACAAGATTTGCAAGCGTGCCGCGCATCATTGAATTATGCGTATCACCGGCACCTTCCGGCGACTGGTAATTCCAGATCACAGAAACTTTTGAATGGATGCCTTTTATCTGGTAATGGATCTCTCCGTTTGAAAATACTTTTAAAACAGAATCATTCACAACATCTTTTTGCAGGTAAGCAGGAAAGCCATTTAGTTTAGTGATGCTGTTAAACTGGCTTAAGGTCATGTCAGTGCTCCAGCGTCGCGCAGAAAGTAATTTTATGTCGGTCCGGTAATCAATTTTCTGTTCAGGAAAGGATGCCCATTGAACGAGATCGACCAAATGGGTGGTAACATCTACCAGCCCTTCTCCCTGTTGCGAAACATCCATGAACCATGCCGGCCGCGTCAATACATTTCCGGAAACATATTTATAGAAATGATGAATGCTTTCTTTTGTGACTGCGGGATCTTGAGCCGTCCCTTTTTCGAGTTGGCCGAAGATTTCCGGCAACATCGACAATTCACGCTGAAGGGCATTTGTTATCTCGTAGCGTTCAGTCATGATATCGTACAACAATAATTTTTTCGATGCCGCTGCATCAAATGCATTCTTCAGGGTTTCAAAGTTTTTCTGATCGATTACCATCGGTTTATCTGCCAGAATATTGAGTCCTTCATCAATACATCTTTTGATATACTCTGTCTTTTTCTGATTATTTCCTGCCAGTACAACAATATTCCCCTTTTTTTCCTGCAACATTTTCTCAAAAAAATCTGCCCCGGTATACACCTCTTCATTCCAGTTGGTTGGCTGTTCCGCACGTTTATTGTAACCATTTATCCTGGCAAGATGCAATTGCAGGTCTGGCCCCGCCGGTGCGTACACGTTTACTGTCGAATCTACACCCGGATACATGGATTTTTGAACAAGGGCTGCATGAAAATGCCCGGGATCCAATGTTATCAGTTTAACCATGCTGCTGTCAGTTTGAGTGTTGTCAGGTGATGCTGATGGCGATTGACAAGCCGTTACCATCATCGTGATCATTACTATAAAAGTAAACGAGAAAAAATTCATATTATCTGGCAGTTTTTTTAGCGAAGCCCAAACCTGACTCCCGAATTCGATATTCCACATTAAAATCCAAGCACCGACTGATTGCCATTGATCACATAGGGCCAGCGGTTGGTTCGTGACAGCATTGCGTTGGCATCATCATCATTTTTAAATCTTTCCTGGATTGGGTCCCAGCTAAGTTTTCGTTGCAGTTTCATGGATGCATGATTTAACAGGCACACTGTACAGGCGCGATGCCCGACTTCAATTGGCGTAATAGGAGCCTGACGGCTGATTACACAATCGAGCCAGTTGCTGTGATGGTCTTTACTTTCATAAAGATGAATTCCATTGGCCCCAATTTCAGATCCGAGGATTTTTGGGTCACTCGCATCCAGTGCCTTGGTGCTTTTGCCTTGTGCAACCGGGTCGCTGGCGGATGCCGTATAATTTCCCCTTGTCACAAATATCCATCCTTCTGATCCAATGAACTTCACGCCATTTGGATTGTCATTACTGGCAAAAACCTTTACGCCGTTATCAAATAACATTTCTGATTTAAATGGACCATGCACATTCCATAAGTTTCCGGCCGGTGGAAATTCCGCCTTGCATAAAATTTCCAGAGGGCCTGTATATTCTGTACCCATGCCCCAGTTGGCAATATCAAAATGATGTGCGCCCCAACCGGTAATCATGCCGGCGCCAAATTGTTCAACCCGTAACCATCCGGGCCTTCCATACCCCACCTGCGGATGCACCCTTTTTTCAGTGTAAGCGGCGTAGGGTGTAGGTCCCAACCACATATCATAATTCAGGTTAGAGGGAACAGGCATCAATGGTTCAACTGTGCTTTGCTTTGGATCATCTATCGGCAGGCCGATAATAATCGTTTGCAGTTTGCCGATCCTGCCATTGCGCACCAGCTCACATGCTTTTTTGAATTGCGGCATCGATCTTTGTTGACTGCCGATCTGCAGTATCCGTCCCGACTTATTCACTTCATTGCTTAGCAGTCTGCCTTCAGCAATCGTAAGAGAAGCCGGTTTTTGCATATAAACATCCTTCCCCGCCCTCACTGCATGAATAGCGGGGATCGTATGCCAGTGGTCGGGTGTACTGATAAGAACCGCGTCGATATCTTTATTATTGAGCAGCTCACGGTAATCATCATATGTTTTTACCCCGTCATATGGCTGGCCATTTTTTTTGGTGTAATAATCGTTTACCAGGGTTTTTGCAGCCTCAACACGCTTTTTATCAAGGTCACAAACTGCAACGATCCGTCCATGATTTGTTCTAAGCACACCGGGCATATCGTGGTCGCGTGAAATTCGTCCATTACCGATAGCACCAACATTGATCTGGTTGCTCGGAGCGTTTTTGCCCAACACATGTGCAGGCACAATTGTTGGAAATGCTGAGAGGGGAATAGTGGCCGCTACGGTGCCTTTAATGGCATTCTTTACAAAGCTTCTGCGGCTCGAAAAATTTTTATCATTTGTACTCATATGGCGACATGTATAAGGGTAAATAATATGATTTGCTCAGAACAACTATTAAAAACGAACCGGCGTATCTCTTGAGTCTGCATAAGCTTTTGAAACATCTAATTTTTTTGACTGACTTGCAACAAAGCTTATACCCTGGAAAATATGTTTAACATATACAGGCTCTTCATAGTTTTCTTTATCGTGCCCGAGTGCGGTAACCCATATATTCCCCCCATCAAATTGTTGATACCAAACTGCGGGGTACAGGTCAGCATACGGTGCGGAAAATTGCCGGATCTTGACCGAATCGGTAGTATTCCAATCCAAACTTGTTACATCATGAGCCATCAACACTTTTGTACCGGGATATAATTCTTTTGCAAAATAACATTCATCTTTTCTTTCCCAGATCTTTGGAAGTCCCTGCACAGTGGGATGAGCGGATTCAATCACTTTTACCTTAAATTTCTGGTTCTTTGCATGCCATGAAAATGTTCCCCCTACCATCATTTTAAACCATTTCCAGTTTCTTTCGGTGCCTGTTACCGAATGCAAACCAACAAACCCCCCACCGGATTGTATATATCTCCTGAAAACAAGCCTTTGTTCATCCGTGTCGAAAACGTCATTGTTTGTACTGGGAAATAGCAGCAGGGTATATTGCTTTAGATTATTTTCGGTAAAAACCGTTGGCGTATCAGAAACATCAACTTTAAATCCATTTTCCTTTCCCAGTTTTTGTATGCAGCTGACAGCAAAAGGAATATTATCATGCACATATCCCTTCCCATTTTTAGTGTAAACAAGCACTTTGACATTCTTCCAGTTCACCTTTTTGTCGCTGGTTGTGCTGACACCTGAACTCAATACCAGTGTAATTACGCATAGCAACAGCATAGTTCGTATTCTTCTTGATCGGGAAAATATTGAGATCATTTTAAATTTTATGAATGATGGTATTTTAAAGTCCGGTAAATGATCGCAGGCTGTTGTGCGCATGGTGATTCTTGGAAGGCAGTTTCCTGATCAGATAAAATTGCGTCGAATGTCGTAGTCAATAGTTGAATGACTGGTTGCAATATAAAAATGACCGGGCACGTAAATTTTTTGGCAAAAGCAGCAATCATAATTTTTCGATGTACAGGATAAAAGTAGTATTTTTTGCAATCGATTGCAGAAAATTATATTTTTGATTGGAAAATTTTATTTTGATCACGAAATTTACCCTCTTTTAAAACAATAAATACTGTCTTAAAAGATCTTCGCTCACTTGTGAAGGGTATCTGCTTTAACTTGCATTGAAAATTATTTGCTGCTTGTCATCTTACTTAATTTACTACATGCAAAAATCAAATCAACTGTTTAGTTTACAAAATAAAATTATTGTTGTTACCGGCGCCACAGGAGTATTGGGTGAATCTTTTGTTCAGGGCATTTCAGATATGGGCGGAAAAATAGCGCTGGTAGGCCGTAATGAACAGATCGGAAATGAGCGCGTAAGGCAATTGAATCAGAACGGGAGCGAGGCTGTATTTATTAAAGCCGACGTGCTTTCAAAACCAGACCTGCTACTGGCAAGCGATATCGTTTTACAAAAATGGGGAAGAATTGACGGACTTGTAAATGCTGCCGGCGGCAATGTGCCCGAAGCTGTTATTGGCCCCGATAAAGATGTTTTTGATATTGATGTTGACGGGTTAAAAAAAGCGTTCGACCTGAATTTATTCGGGACGATATTGCCGGTAACTGTTTTTGGAAAAGCATTGCAGGTATCAGGCGGCAGCATTGTGAATATTTCTTCAATGGCAGCCCAGTCGGCCATTACAAGAGTACTTGGTTATTCAATGGCGAAGGCGGCAATTGATAATTATACACGGTGGATGTGCGTGGAAACTGCGAACCGCTTTGGAAGTAAGATCAGGGTAAATGCAATAGCTCCCGGGTTTTTCATTACTCAGCAAAACAAGCATCTTCTGACAAATCCGGATGGAACTTTCACAAGCCGGGGTGAGGCGGTATTAAAAAATACTCCTTTCAAACGTTTTGGTAATCCCGATGAATTGATAGGGGCGTTGATTTGGTTATTAAGCGATGCTTCGGCATTTGTGAGTGGAGAAGTGATCTGTGTAGATGGGGGATTTAGTGTTTTTTCAGGAGTATAGTCGAACGTTCAATTCAAAAATTTTATGCTGCTAAAAGAAACCTGGCGTTGGTTCGGGCCTGATGATCCGGTTCAATTGCAATCAGTTTTACAAACCGGCGCCTCCGGGATCGTGACCGCACTTCATCATGTTCCCGCAGGAGATGTCTGGACGGTAGAAGAGATCAATAAAAGAAAAAATATCATTGGAGCCAGTGGCCTTACATGGGATGTGGTAGAAAGCGTTACAGTGCATGAATCGATCAAAACGCAAACCGGGAACTACCACAATTATATTGAAAACTATAAGCAGACGATCATCAATCTTGCTTCCTGTGGCATCAAGATCGTCACGTATAATTTTATGCCAGTGAACGACTGGACCCGAACTAATCTCGATTATGAGATGGCAGATGGATCCAGGGCATTATATTTCAACTGGTATGATCTTGCCGTGTTCGACCTGTACATTCTACAAAGAAAAAATGCTATAGAAAGCTATCCTGAAAAAATTTTGCTTGAAGCAGAGAACAGGTATAAAACATACACAACAACTCAATTAGAACAGTTAAGAGATATTATTATGTTTGGCATTCCGGGAGAAAAAAAGCAGACGCTTGAACAGATGCGTAATAAATTAGGTAAGTACGCAGATATTGATCGCGCTGCATTACGGGAAAGCCTGCGTTTTTTTCTGCAGGAAATTTCTCCTGTTGCTGACGAGTTAGATATACGACTAGCCATTCATCCCGACGATCCGCCGTTTGATATTCTCGGGCTGCCCCGCATTGTCAGTTCGGAAGAGGATATACAATACATTCTGACATCAGTTCCGAATAAAAGCAATGGAATTTGTTTCTGTACAGGTTCATTGGGAGCCGGAAAGCACAATGATCTTGTATCTATTTTGCGGGGCATCGGTACACACCTGCATTTTGTGCATTTACGCAACACAAAACGGGATGAAGATGGAAATTTTTATGAAGCCGATCACTTAAATGGCGATACTGATATGTACGAGGTTGTAAAAGAAGTGTTGGCAACGCAGCAACTAGTGGATTCACCCATTCCATTTCGACCGGATCACGGGCACCAGATGATGGATGATCTTAAAAAGATCACGAATCCTGGTTACTCCTGTATAGGCCGCATGAGAGGACTCTCTGAATTGCGCGGCCTTCAAATAGGCATTCACCGGACCCTTTATGATCAATGAAACAGTTAATTTAATTGAAAGTCTCCCCCAATTTCAAAGAGTTATCGGCGAAATGACTGTCAGCAAAAAGCCTGACAATGTAAAAATGCCACATACACAAAGAATCTTTGGATCAGAGTACCTTTCTTTGCGTCTTAGTGACTTGGTGGCCACCTTTTTTGTTACGAAGGCACTAATACAAGAAGGATTAAGATTGTTGCTCTAAAGAAAAATATTTAGAGTGATCATGGGAACCCTAATTGAACAATCTCCTGATCGACTGGTACAGTTGTTCCCTTGTGAACGGCTTTTCCAAAAAGATATCAGCACCATTTTCCAGCGCTACATCTTTGGCAGAGCTATCAAAGCCAGAGATCATGATAATCTTTACGGAAGGATATTTTTTCTTCAGGAAAGAAATAAAATCAATCCCGAATCCATCTGGTAGTTTATTATCCAAAATAATTACGGAAGGTTGTTCCTGTTGAAGGTATTCTTCTGCTGCCGAAAGGTTTTTTACGTGGTCCAGTTCCATTTCCTTTCCATTTAGTAAAATGTTTAGCAGCAAACACATGTCACCCTCATCTTCAACAATGAGTACTTTTTTTGTTCTGTTGTTTTGCAAAGAAGTGTTTGGCATGATTTAGCGTTTTAGAGTGGTAATTGTTTAGCTGTATTTAAAAACTATAGAACGGATAATTATCCTTCAAGTAAAAACAGAATTATTCATTGATTTCAGTGGTAAATGGATGCAATAATCTTCGCGCACTTCAGGTTCACATACAGGCGTTGACCAGTGATCCGCATCCATTATTTTTTTATAATTTTACAGGCTGTCTCCATTCCATTCCTGAGAGCAGCTTCGACTGTTCCTCTTTCGGGGCCTTCGTGGTAAGCTTCGCCTGCAAAGTAAATGGTTTTCTCTGTGGGTTCCATGATTATCCTTTTGGCATTCTTTGATTGCACGGTTTCATAGGAATAAGCCCCTTTTGCAAATTCGTTTTTCGACCAGTTAAAAATATACGAGCCAATCAATTTAGATTGCAATGTTTCGCGTGAAAGATTGAAAATAACAGACAGGGATTCCAGCCCGAGACGAATCAGCTTTTCATCAGGCTCATTTTGCAGCCGTGCAGCCTGCGGCCCGGCAATCCAACCTGTGATCATTGCGTTTTTTTCCGGTAACTGCGTCCACCAGGTCGGTATGACGGCATCGGAGAATAAAAATCCGGGTTCTTTTTTCTTTTTTTTCGATTGAATATCTTTTGCGTAATTCCACAGGGGCTCCTCGAATTGCAGGATCAGTTTGATCACAATGCCATAACCCAGTGAATCGATTGCTTTTTGAACGTCGCTGATGGCTGGAGAAAAATTGATATGCCCTGGACTTTCTTTTGCGGCTTGTAACACACCCAGGGGAACAGTGACAATGATTTTTTTTGCTGTATAACTGACGCCTGTCTGGTCTATGGCTTCTACATGTCCTTTGTGCCATCTTACCTCTGTAACAACCGTTTGCAATTTAAAACAACAGCCGGCTTTTCTGCCTGTATCAGCCAGATGATCAACCAGTTTTGTATAGCCGCCTTTTATACGGTATTGATTATCATCTTCACCCAATAATTCCTGCAGCAATGCAAATGAGCTTGCTTTTTTTGTATCGGCGGCATCGTATCCTTCGACGAAGCCCGTTAATGTCTTTCGGATTTTTGCGTGCCCGTCACCTGAGAAGTATTGCGCAAGAAAATCTGCAATATTCAAATCCGTATCTAGTTTTTTCAGTTGTTTTATCACCTGGTCTACATCCTCAAAAAAATCATCTTCTTCCACGAATACGCCGCTTTGTGATCTCCAGATGGCACCCTTTATTTTGTAAAAATCTATTCCTGCCTCTTTCAATAATTGTTTCGTTAAAGGAAGATCACCATGTATGAATTCGGCTCCCAATTCTACAGGTAATGTGAAATGATTATCAACAATGGTGTAAATTCTTCCGCCTATGCGTTCACTGGCTTCAATAACCATTACTTTATTTCCCGCTTCGCTAAGTTCTTTCGCGCATATAAGTCCCGCAGCTCCGGCTCCAACGATTATTATGTCTACTTTGGTCATAAGAAGTTCTTCTTTTATACAATCCAGGTATTAAAAAGTTTAAGCCCATTTGCTAGTTGTGGCTTTTTTTGTTGGCTGAAAGTTTATTTCCGGCGAAAATCGAATAAAAATAATAGGGTTTTACTGCGGACATAAATACTATTCTGCATAAATCCAATTTATTACAACGAATGTGTTACCGGTGATCTACAAACACGTTTTCTAAAATGCTCTATTTATCCGCAGTAGTTTTTCGGTTAAAAAACGAAACTAAAATACCCCATCGGGGTGTAATCTTTGTAGGCCAAATCAAAGCTTGGTCTATGCTCGGTAGGAGCACCATCCTTCTTGAAGGAAAATCTCAAATTTTTAAAAGCCTCAAGCGGATTTTGACGAGAATATTTATTTGACTTTTACGATTAAGAGATGCCGCTCCTACGGAGCGGATTTAAGGTTAAGATATATTTTCTACAAAGATTAAACTCCTGCGGAGTTTTTGTCGGGCGATGGTAAAAATCTGAATTTAAGAAGAGCTTCATTACCATCTGCAAATGATTTCTACAAAGATTCAATACCTGAAATAACCGATAAATAAATAAAATTTTCCTGTTAAAAAAGGACTCTTAAAACACCCCATTGGGGTGTAATCTTTGTAGACCAAATTTATAGCCTCGTCCGTGCTCCGTAGAGCACCATTGGAAGTCTTTGTAGGAAAATAAAAGTGGAGAATAAATACTCGCTTTAACTAAGAATCTTTTTTCTTTGGAGGAAATACACGATCGAAGAATTTTCGTACCCCACTTTTCTTTTCTGCTTTTTCAGATTTCGGAGTATTTGATTTGTCACTTTCAGCAAAAACCGTTTTTTCCTCTTTTTTGAAATCTTCCGGACCGCTATACAGTGAGACCGAGTATATCAGCCTGTGTTGCTGGTTATCTGCCCAAACAGGTTCGGCGGATTCACCGATTCTGACGGTCTTTCCCAAATCGACCTGCTGAACGGGTAATTTATCGTCTTCCTTCCATTCAAGCGCTGTGCTATCCCAACAAATATATTTTCCTTCGGTCGAGTCGTAGTAAAAATTCGCTTTTGGGTAATAGTAATAGGTATGAAGTGCTTCGGATCTGGGTCGGTCGTTTAGTATCAGTTTTTTTTGATCTTTGGGTGAGAAAACAAGGAAGGCACCCAACACAAGCATTACGGCAATTAATACCTTTAGAGCAATTTGCATACATACTCATACACAAATGGCATTCCAATAAAAATCAGGGTGGAAAAAAAGGTGAATTATCAGTCTCTAATTCTGGGGAATCTTTCTGTTGATTTCATCCAGCAAACGTTTTGCAGTAGTATCGCCTTCTGCTACAGCCTCTACCAATAATCTCGATCCTTTCTGATAATCTTTTTCATATTGGCAATGATCGTAACCGTTTATCTGCAGGATGTCTCCATTTTCTGCAAAAAGATATAAGAATCCCAATGTTCTTTTGGCAGGAGTAAAATCTTTATCGCTTGCTTTTCGAATGAATTGCAGACCCTGCTCGCAGGTTATATCCGTGTTCAACCCTTGCAGCGCAAGGTTACCATAATGGTACATCGCTTCCGGTACTTCCTGTTCGGCCAGGTAATTATAGATATACAGTGCTTCGCGCAGCTCATTTCCCTGCATTAACATACGGGCATCCTGTAACTGCAAGCTGACATCTCCCGGATTCAGTTTCGTTACGTTTTTATTTTCGTTTCTTTTTTTAGCCCAGTTTTCAAGCGAAATCAGGTCCAGCTTCCTTATCCAGCCTTTCGACGTTTGTCCACGGCTGTTGGTAAATTCAGTGTAAACAAAACCATTTTTTTCATCCAGGGCAGTGATAACATCATTCGATGGAATAAGGTAAGATACACGCCTGGTGCTCTTTTCCGGAGAGTTATGAAAATAGGCCTGCGATACCAATACCTTGTACTGACCAATGGCCTGCCGTGGTTTTTCGGGCAGGATCCTGCTGCTGTCTATGCTTGATATATTTACCGGCTCCTCCGATTTTTTAGTGGGAAAATAAATGAGTGCAGCCACAACAGCTGCAATAATGAGTAAGATGATCAGGATTGCGGGCAAAAAATTCCTGCCCGGTTGCCGGAGCGTCGCAGCTATCTGCTGGTATTTAAGTACCAATTCCTGCAGTTGCTCTTTTTCTTCCTGCAATCGTTTATTCTGATTTTGGATCAGGGTGATCTGATCCTCACTCCATTCATTTTGCCGGTTTGCCAGTGTACTGTTCAGCGACACATATTCTTTCAGTTCGGCACCGTTGCTAAATCTTTTCTGAGGATTTTTTTCTACGCATTTGTAGATCAGGCTAAGCAGCCATTTAGGAACCATTCTTTCATGTTCTTTCTTTTCCTCGCTCCATTCCGATGGGATGTTCTCCTGGCGTAGTGTATGCAGGTCAGGCGGCGGAGATTCCATATGCGCTATCCTCACCAGATTTCGAGCAGTTTCGCCCTTGTCTTTCAGCGGAAAAGGAACCGTTCCGGCCAGTAATTCGAACAAAATAATCCCGAAGCTGTAAATATCAGTTTGAAACAGCATCTTTCCCTCATTCTGCTCGGGCGCCATAAACTCAATAGCGCCGGCATGCCGTAAACTGGTACGGCGTTGTTCATCAGACATTATAGCCAATCCAAAATCAAGCAACACATAATTACCCGTGTGGATATTAAACTTTACATTATTGCTTTTTATGTCTCCATGTTTTACATCTACCGAATGGCAATGCGCCAGCGCATTGGATAAATGCTCCGCGACCTTGATTACTTCCCTGATAGTAAATACTGCGTCATGCGGCGGTTTAAGTAGTTCTTCAAGGTCGGGTCCTTCAATAAATTCCATCTCTATGAACGGAAATGCGCCCGATTCCGTGATGCCAGAACTAAGGATCTTTACAACATTCGGGTTCGGTTTCTCATTGACCTTTTTTAATTTCTGTACTTCATTTTGAAAGTCGGTAAAGTGTTTATCATGCAGGGTCTCGCTGTGAATAGGAGTGGGAAGTAATTTTACCGCGGTAAGGATTTTGCCAATACGGCGGGCCTTATAAACAGAACCCTGGCCACCTGTTTTTAAGGCGCCCATATTTTCCAGTCCTTCCGTTATGGTAAATACTTTGCTCATTTCAAACCATCCGATTCATTTTTACCATACGTGAATTGCAAAAGCGAAGACTCACCCAACATGATCTGGTCGCCTTCTTTAAGAGGATGGCCGATCTGGATTGTTTGCAATTTGACCAATGAACCATCCGCAGTTTGCACTTTTACCTTGTTTCTGGGAGGGATCCCTCCCTCATCGGCAAATAAGTAAAAACAACCGTTCTCTTCGTTCCATTCGATATGTGCATGCTGGCGGCTGATATACTTGTTAGAATCTGTCGCACTCTTCACCAGAAAGGCTATTTTATTAATGCGGAAAAAACCATCAGCGGTTTGTACTTCACGGTCTCTTCCGATACAAATTCGTCCCATGCCTGCTTCTATCGTATAATCTCTATGCTCGGCTTCGCCGGAAAGTACTTTCAGGTAGGCAGTGGTGGAAGTATGTAAAGTGGGTTGTTTTTTTGTACCTATATGCAGGGCAACCGGCAGTTCTTTCGATTTGACAGCCTCAACCGGAAGTTCATCGACAAAAATGAGAGTAAGGTTCCATTGAGCGGGCAGGTCGATGGCATAATCATCTGCGATCTTCTGAACTTCCTCATTTTTGAAACGATCTGTATCATGAAAATAGACAGTCGACTCATAAACATCTCTTTCGTCGGGCAAAGAGGCGATGTACAATTCGATCCCCCTGATATTACTTCCTTCCCCTCCCTCACGGCGCTGTAACTGATCTTTTATGAACTGTAATAACTTATTGCGAATGATTTTAACATCCATCGGTTGCTGATCATTCTTTTGTTTCAAAAACTCAAGCATATTATTGTATTACTTATTGATAAAGTTACAGTTTCGAGCTGCAATACATATTTTATTGCACGTCAGTATTCGTTAAAAGTTTAGGTGTCTGCTTTTCGGATCCAAAGGTTTTTATATAGCCCCTCCGCATCAAAATCGGAACGATATGTGATCCTGCTAATCGCACTGCAACACTCGAGCCTTTGCAATTCTCAATACGGATGCAAGTGACAATATGCCCCCCTCCATTTGCCTTTGGGGCAAAAAATACATACCATCCATCATTGATCCGTTCACCCCTTACCATTCTCTCCGGCGTACCTGTTTTCCCGGCAACATAAATTCCCAAACGGTGATACTTGCCAGCGCTTTGTGCTTTCATATATTTTGCCATCAGGTCAGCTGATTCAATGTCTTTTACAAGAGCCATTCCTTCTTTGACCCCCCATGCCGAATCACTCACTTTCAGTACATAACGATTAGGAATTAACATGCCATGATTTGCAATGCCCGAAGCAATGCGGGCGATCGCTGCTGGAGAAGAGATCAACTCTCCCTGGCCCCATGCCATTCCCGACACTCCTCTGCCCCTTGTTCTGCGGATATTATCAGGATTATAAGCACGGATACTTTTGAATTCCGTATTGCGCCACAACTCTCTCCATTTGTTTTGCTGTACTTCATTTTTCAGATCACCCTCATAATAGTAGCCGCCTACGCCATGGAGAAACATTCCGCTTTGTAAATAAAGGCTGCCCATTTCTTCTTCCAAACGCTCCTCATTCGCCAGGCGTATAAAGAAAGGATTATTCGATCTGACGATGGCACGTTCGATGGTGATGTTCCCGCTTTCATCCGGTTCTTCCCCCTTCACCCTGATCAGGTCACCGGGGCGTACGAAAATGGTTTTTTGCCTGGCTTCAACACCGAGTTTATTAAAAGCTGCCAGGGCTGTCACCAGTTTTGCGGAAGAACCGGGTTGGGATGCATGTGTAAACCCGATATCGCTATTGGTGATCCAATACGGAAGCTTGTTTTGTTCTGATATTGTTAAGCTTAATTTCTCCGGTTCATTAATGGTGGGTAGTGGAAAGGCAGCCGATGTCAGGACATCACCGGTACTATCTTCCATGATCACTACCGATATACGGCTGTTTTTTAAAGAATCAATAGTTTGGAGTGATTGCTGTATTTCTGTCTGCAATGCGGCATCCATGGTTAAGTGCACATCACGGTTCCGTTGTTTGAATTTTTCTACTTCAAGGCTGTTGATGCCGGCGAGCAGCAAGGGCGACAAAACACTATAGTCTCTTTTATTGATTGTCATTTCCGTTGACACCTCCGGAAGAAACCTGTCTTCACGAAAACGGCTGGCAACAACATTAAAGTTTACGGCGGGTGTTGAAAAACCACGCAGTTCGGCGATATGTTCATATTCTGCAAAATACCCGTTGGTTGCACCCATGAAAATGCCGCTGTTTGCATCGCCTGTCCAAAAGAACATCTGTTCTGCAAATGGATAGTAACGATCCAGTCGTTTGTGCGATAGGGCAGACAGGTGGTTTTTATCCAGGCCGGCGGCTACCAGTGAATCCTGATTTTTAATGATAAGATCTGGTTTACCTGTTGCAAGAAGTTTTCCCTGCCGGTCAAGCAGGTTGCCGGCGCCGAGCCTGTTCATTAAAATTCCGATCCGCGGATTGTAACTGAATTGCCTTGCACCACTTCGATCGATTACCAGGGCGGGCTGTACCACCCATTTTTCATTATTAAATAAATATTGAGATACGTTTACACCGAGTAGAATAATACCGGTCAGTGCGGCAAGAAGTGCGGGTAATAAATTCTGATCCTGCTGACGCGAAAGGTATTTCAACTGAACGGTGGATCCCTGCACAGTAGACACAGATAATAAAAATCCGGCAGCGAGCATGTTCAGGATCAGGGAGGATCCGCCGTAACTGATAAATGGAAGTGACACACCTGAAAGCGGCAAGGCCCCAATAGAACCTCCGGCAATTAATAAGAACTGCACAAAAGTGCTGATGCCGATGCCGGCGCTCAGATAAAAAAGAAAAGATCTGCCGGTTTGCCGGCCTATAACAATGGACCGGTGAAGGAAAATCAAAAACAGGATAAAGATGGATAGAATTCCTGCCCAGCCCAGTTCTTCTCCAATGGAAGGAAGGATCATGTCCGTGTGGGCTTCGGGAATTGTTTTCGCAAATCCTTCACCGATACCCTGGCCCTCTATGCCGCCGCTCGCCATTCCCCAGATGCTATTGGCAATATGGTCGCCTCCGAATACTTCATTGTTCCATGGATCCTGCCAGATTGCCTTACGATCGGCCAGTCTTTTTACCGGACCCGGAAAAACCTTTTCAATATCCGGGATTTTATCAAGCAGCAGAAAGCCAGCCATGACCACGATCACCATCACTGAGGATTCGCTCAATCCTTTTCTGATAAAAAAAGAAGAAAGCAATAGTAAACAGATAATGATAAGGGTCGCTAACCAGATGTTTTGTAAAAGCCAGATCGCTATTACATAGACTACGGCTGTTGTTACCGTAAATACAAAATCGCCTCTTGAAAAAGAAAAAAGAATGATAAATGTGAAACATAAAACCATCGCTGGTCCTAAATCGCCCAATATCAAAAATAATAAGATCGATCCCACTATGGAGATCAGGGCGAACGAAAAGAAAGACCATCTTTTCTGCCACCTTGTATATTCTGAAATAAATTTTTCATTGGTCGTAAAAAAACCAGCGAGAAAAATGAGCAGCAGAAACTTGACTATCTCACTGGGTTGAAAGCCGAACAGGTTTACTTTCACCCCGCTTCCTTCAGGACCTGTGCCAAAAAAAATAGTAAGTACCAGTAACACGATCGCCGCAATTGCCCATGGCCAGCCATTAGCAGCTTTTCCATTTCTTTTAAAAACAAACATTCTGAACAGCCCAGCATCCGTGGTAAAACGGCGAAGATCAAAAAATAACAATACACAGATGCCGGCGAACCCACCTACAAAATACCATAAGGTACTTTGTGCCAGGAATCGGTCCCTCAGCGGGTCCTGCAGGCTGAGTAGCGTTAAAAGTGAAATCCCAGTCAGCATCATCACCACAGGAAGGATCAATTGATCCGCATTTGGAAACCGGATGGTCAATAGCAGGTGCAGGAGGATGAATGCAGCAAAAAAGGATACAGCAATAATCCAGATCCACTCGATCACCTCCTCAGGTGTTCGTACAATAAATGCTTTGTCTTTTTTAAGATTGTTAAAATCGCGGTTCGAGAACAGGCGGATCGAATGCAGGTTCTGACGAAAACTAAAAGAGATATTTTTTTCCAGGCTTGATATTCCTTTCGAAGAACCAAACTCAAAACCAGGTTTTAGTGGCAACACTTCAAACGCTTTTCCGGCGGGAAGTCCATTAAAAGAAAACCGTCCGTTTGCATCCGTACGTGCATATACGCTCATCGATTGAAGTTGCCGGTGGTTCAATGAATCGAGTATATATGATTTTCGAATGGAAGTAGCGTTTTCCATAACGATCCGGTCGACCTCTGTTATTTCCAAGCTGTATAAGCTATCGCGTGGCAGGATCATCTGCAACCGTATCAGCACTCCTGGTACAAATTTGTCGGCGGGGTCGAGCACAGTTCCGGCAATAGAATAATTGCCCATCGCGGCTGAAACAGAAGAGGCGAGAACGGGACCCGCTTGCTTTTCCTGTTCAAATCGCAGGGAATCATCACCAACAAAACCGATCAATGCTCTTGAAAGCAATGCCCGTTTTTTGTAGGATTCACCACCCTGTGTAAATGCCAGTTCGGTGGGTACGTTGAACAGTCGCTTATTAAGGGCGCCGATATTTTCTATGGAAACGGTGCTGCTGCTAAAACCCTGTGTAACGATCTGCGCAGCCAATGAAATGTCTTTCGGATCTTCAAAATAAAAGCCTTTGGTTAAAAGAGATCGCATACGTTCACCTGCTTTTCCATCATTCAGGTTGATCATGTTCCCTTCTGCCAGCCCAATAGGCGTGTTCTCGAAATCCTTCTTCAGGATGGCAAATAATTTCATGAAAAGAAACGCCAGTACTGTGCCGATCAGCAATAAAAATATACGCTCTAAATTTCTTTTTCTGATCCAACTCATTGTTTTCTTATTTCTATTTTGCTAACGAATCCGTTAATGAAAGCGTATCAGCGATATTTCCGTTAACATATCTGTTTTGAGGAAACTTATATTCGTACTGGATGGATACTTCGCAATTTGTGAACTTTACATTCTTCAACAATACCATTTTGCTTTGGGCAATAATTGCTTTTTCAAAATTTTCAAATATGATATTTTCCAAAAGAACATATTTGCAGTTCCGCCCTATTACGAAAGCCGCATCCCTGTACGAGGAATCGCTTCTCAACACGATACCATTTCCGTTGATATACAAAGAATCTTTTTCAACATGGATGACATCGCTGATCAATATTGATCTCCCATAAACAGAATCGTTTAAAATAAGATTTGAGCCCTGGTTGATATTATTCTGCAATTTCAATTCGACTGCATTGGGTTGGTTTTGCATTTGCGGCGCTGGAGAGGGCTCTTGTTTTTTATTTTTTGAAAGCTGCCAAAGCAATGCGGCCATCAACCCGAAGCAAAAGATGAACAATATGATGATCAAACCACGGTTGTTATTTGATTTTTTAATTCCCGGCGCGTCTTCAGGGTTTTCCTGATCATCATTTCCTATTTGCGAGTCGTTTTTTTTTACAACAGCCGGTTTTGTGACCTCCTGGACCGCCCGTTTATTCGTGTTGTGTATCAATACAACCGTTATATTATCATTGCCCCCGGCATCGTTAGCGGCATCGATGAGAGTCTTTGCTTTTTCGGGAATTTTTTGTTTGGATATTAAAATCGACGTTATCTTTTTGCTGTCGACCATATCCGTTAGACCATCGCTGCATAGTAGCAGTATATCGCCCGGTAAAAATGGGGAGATGCCTGTTTCTATATAGTCCGAGATCGCTCCAATATTCGGATCGAAGCCAAGGGCCTTATTGATCTCATTCCGTTTCGGATGCTTCATAGCTTCTTCTTCGGAAAGTCGTTTACTATCTTCAAGGAACCCTACAAAGGAGTCATCGCGGGTAATTTTTACCAATGTGTAATCACGCAGCAGGTAAAGTCTTGTATCGCCAACATGCGCATAGTAGAATTGATTATAAGTGAGATCGATCAGCGCAAGCGTAAGTACACAGGCCATACGTGTATTTCGGTCACTAGAGATCTTTTCGGCATAAATCCTTTCATTAGCAATCACAACCGCTTCCCTGATCGAAAGAAAAAGATCCTCAGACGGTTTCTTTAAATGATCCAGGATAGATTCCCGGGCCAACCGGGCTGCTACTTCTCCGCCTTCATAACCGCCAACACCATCAATCACGCAAGCCAGTATATATCGATCCTGCAATATACTTTCAACAAGAAATGCATCTTCATTGTTATCTCGAACTTTGCCTGTATGGGTGATGCCAGAAAAATGTTCAGTCTTTTGACGCATGAGTTCTTTTTATTTCGCGAAAGTGTGCCAGGAGCATTAACACGCAAATGACAAATAATGCGATTGCAATCATCAATAAATAATTTTGCTATGTCTTAAAAATATTTATGCCAACAATTCCATTCAGCACCATCCGGGAATTGATCGGCAGTTCAGACCATTCCGGACTATTCACATTGCTTCGCTGAACTTCTTTTTCGTTGACAAGGGTTTTTTCTCCAAAGGAAGCCAGGTAAAATTTGTCGTCGTTTTTGTTAAAACGGATCCTCAGATGTGGCGTGTTCACCCATTCAGACGGAATACGGAAAATGCCGGTATTCTCTCTTGTTTCCTCCTTACCTGAAATAATAATGTCTTCTTCTTTCATAAAGTATTCCAGTTTGCGGCCTGCATATTCTTTTTCAGGAATGATTGTTTCGAGTCTTGCTTTGCCATTTGAGGATGGTTTCTGGGAAATATCTTTATCCTGGTGAACAAGATCTTCCCTGTAAGAAATCTCGTAGTAGCTATCGCTGTAAAAAGTAAATCCCTGTAATATATCCGGATTAATATCGAAAGTTTGTGCAATCCCGGTTTGACGCGGGATAAAGGTTACCCTGAGATTTTCCTCTTTTTGCTGAATGGTTCCGGGCAGCAATTTCCCGATGAAACTTTTATCACCCCTGGTATAATCGGGATTGGATGCAAAACGAAATACCCATTTGCTACTGGAAGGCTGAACCATTTTTCCCTTTGACCTATAGCCCTGTAAAAGTTCATAAAATTTTGTTACCGATTCCTGAACGATCAGTCCGAATATTCCTTTTTTATTTTCCATGAAGTCTTTGTAATCATCTGGATTAAAACAAATAATGTATTCATGGTAGAACACAACGCGGTTTGAAAATGATAACTGCTGAATGGATTCATCGAATTTTTCAAGTATATAATGGAAAACATCATTCGGTGTAAGTGAATTTTTCCTATTGCCCGCAGGCTCGATATCTTTCTTTAAAAACCAGTCGTGTAAACCAATGCGTTGCCAGAAGGAAGTTTTTGATTTCATGCCAGGAGTTATTGCGGTAAATGTAGGGTTAATTGGTATTGCGACGGGATTTCTTAAAATTTTTTAACGGTTCATAAAACCTATAAGGTCTTTGTAAACCTATTACAATTTGCAAGAATCCTTACAAAACCTTATAGGTTTTTGTAAGCCTGTTACAATTTGTAAAAGTCCTTCCAAGACCTTATAGGTTTTTTATACTTCCTGTCGTAAAATTTCAAGTGGAGATTTTGAAACGATAAACCGGCTGTTGACCAATCCGATAAATACTGTGAGTAAACAGATAGAAAAGAATACAATGACTATCGGCAAAACCGGCGGTACAAAAGTCGTTTTAAATGTGAATCTTCCAAGGGCCCAACTACCGGCCAATGCTAATATTATACCTGTTGCTGCAGCAAATGCACCCAGGAAAAAATACTCGAGTGATGCGATGGTAAATATCTGTTTGCGGCTCGCGCCCAGTGTGCGTAACAGAACGCTTTCCTGGATGCGCTGATATTTGCTGATAAGTACGGAGGCAATCAATACAACCAATCCGGTAATAATACTGAAGCCCGCGATAAAACGAATCACGAAACCGACCTTATCAAGAATATTATCAAGCACCCTTAATATCAAACCCAGATCAATGATTGAGATATTTGGAAATTGTTGTACAACCGCCTGCTGAAAACGCGCCGATGTTTCAACTGATGGCACATGTGTCATCAGCACATGAAATTGGGGTGCTTTTTCCAGCACACCCGTGGGGAACACAACCAGAAAGTTTGTTTGTACCCTGTTCCAGTCCACCGTACGCATGCTCCGTACGATAGTAGGGAGAACGGTACCCTGAACATTAAATACCATGGTATCACCGATCTCAATATGATTTCGTTTTGCAAATCTCTCTTCAATGGAAATATATATCGGCCCATCGGGACCATTTCTGGTTCCGGCCCATGTTCCTGCTGTGATCTTTTCTGATCGTACGATGGAATCGCGGAAAGTAACCCGGTATTCCCTGCTGAATATCCATGATTGCATGCCGAGGGTTGAATCTTTTTCAACAGCAGCTGCCGTAATATCATTAACAGACTCGAGACGCATGTTGACGATCGGAACTGTACCCTCTGCGGGCAAATTGAATTTCCTGGCCAGGTCAAGAACCTGTTGTCTTTGGGTAGACTGAATATCGAACAATACCATGTTCGGTTGATTACCACTTGCTGATAATGTAACGCGGCTTAATAGGAGAGTTTGAATAAAAAATACAGTGCTGATCAGGGCTGTACCCAGACCTATTGAAACAATCAAAGTGTTTGTCTGGTTATTCGGACGGTACAAATTAGCAAGTCCCTGTCTCCATAAATAACTCCATGACTCCGGCATCAGCTTCCTTACCAGCCACATAAGGAATAAAGCAATCCCTGACAATATCAAAAATGCGAGCACAACGCTTATCGTAAAAACGGCCGACTCTATCCAACCATCGAGTTGAATGAATGTGAAACTGTAAATAAAAAATAATATGAGACCATAGATCACCCATTTTGCCGGATCTTTTATCGATGTATGCTCAAAGGACATACGAAGCGTATTGAGCGGAGAAATTTTGCGTATGGATACAAGTGGCAACAATGCAAAAAGAATAGAGATGATAATTCCCAAACCAATACCCTGCCAGATCGAGGTCCAGGAAATATGTGGAACTACTTTCACCGGCAGAAAATCTTTGAGAAGAAGAGGAAGGAATTGCTGAATGATCGTTCCAACAATGGCACCGATAACAGATCCGATAAATCCTATGCCCGTAATTTGTATCAGGTATATGAGAAAAGCCTGTGAAGCCTTTACACCCAGGCAACGAAGGACGGCAATGGTATTTATTTTTTCCTTTACATAAATATGAATGGCACTGGCTACGCCTATACAGCCCAGTAACAAAGCAATGAAAGCTACAAGCGATAAAAACCGGGTAACATCGCTGAATGATCTCAGGCTGTCTTCTTTCTGGGTTTGAACCGTGTCGTAATCTATTCCTTCCGATTCCAGTACAGGTTCTAATTGATCCACCAGTTTTTTAATATCGACAGGCCGATCGTATTTGATGAAGTACTTGTAATTGATCCGGCTGCCTTTTTGTTCAAGCCCGGTTTGAGGTAAAAAAGACAGGGGAATATATACCACCGGTGCCACCGAAGCAGAAAAACCAGTTTGGCCCGGTGCACCTTTTAAAATTCCTGCAATGGCAAAAGTTGTATTTCCGATTTTTATTGAGTCTCCCGGTTTGGCATCGTACTGTAACATCAGGGTTTGATCCACCAGGGCTTGTTGTCCATTGCGAAATGTTTTACCGGCCGTGATGGGGATTGTTTCAAATTCCCCGTAAAATGGAAACTCGCCATTAAGTGCTCGAACCTGTATCAAACGGGTTCCTCCATTTTTTAGAAAATAGATCATTGAAGAAAAACTTCGCTGCTCTGAGCGCCGATCTCCCAATGAGTCGACTCGTTTTTTAATAGCCGGCGTAATTATTTTACCGCTGCTTAATTCAAGGTCGGCTCCGAGTAGATTGGCTGCCTGGCTATCAATTTCCTGTTGCAGGGTTTGCCCGAGCGAATTAATAGCTACAAGCGCACCTATCCCTAAAATGATAGACGACACGAACAGCAGCAATCTTGACCGGTTGCGCCTGCTATCCCTCCAGGCCATTTTGGCCAGCCAGGGAAAGTTTAAACGTCTGTTGTAGTTGATATCGCTACTCTCGTTCAAAATGGGGCTCATATCGGTGTTCAGTTTGTAGATTCAGATTCTGTATTCTGCATGTTGTATTCTGTATTCTTTTGCGTGACTGTTTCATCTGCCACCACTCTTCCCCCTTTTAGCCGGATAATGCGTCCTGTTTTTGAAGCAAGATCAAGGTCATGCGTTACAAGTATCAGCGTAGTTCCGGCCTGTTTATTCAGATCGAATATCAGGTTTACGATCTTTCCGCTTGTTTCCGCATCCAGGTTTCCGGTAGGTTCATCTGCAAACAAAATACGTGGTTGGTTAGAAAAAGCCCTTGCCAGTGAAACCCTCTGTTGTTCTCCGCCGCTCAGCTGTGCCGGGTAGTGATGACCCCTGTCTGAAAGTCCTACTTTATCTAAAAGATCGAGCGCCCTGGGTTTAATGTTCTTCTCTCCGCGAAGCTCAAGGGGTACCATTACATTTTCCAATGCAGTAAGGGTTGGAAGCAACTGGAAATTTTGAAAGATAAATCCGACATACTGATTACGTATTTGTGCCCGTTGGTCTTCATTTAATTTTTCCAATTGAATACCGTGCAGCTCCACGCTTCCTGAACTTGAATTGTCAAGTCCGGCGCACAACCCCAGCAATGTTGTTTTTCCACTGCCCGACGGTCCAACGATAGACACAGTCGAGCCTGCTTCCACTGCAAAATGGATGGTATCCAGCACCGTTAGTGTACGGCCGGCACTTTGATAGGTTTTGCTTACATTTTTAACATTCAGTATCGTATCCATTAATTATTTTGATTTTTTGCTTTGAGAATTTAAAGTTTAAGGTTTAATGTTTAATGTTTAAAGTTATCTTAAGCTGTTTACTATGCGTTACCATTTCTATGCAATAATATATGATTATGATTCCAGAACTTTAAACTTTAAACATTAAACCTTAAACTGTAAGCCTTAAACTGTAAACTTTAAAAAATGTTCAAGATCATTCGGCATTTAGCGATGTTCTCGCTGACAGGTTTTGCATTTTCATGTGGTCAGGACACCAGGTCGCCTGAAAAAAAAGAGGCAGGCACACAGGATACAACTGCTGTTTCCCGCTCTGTTAAAACAATCGTTTTTTTTGGAAACAGTCTCACAGCCGGCTATGGTTTGGAGCCATCGCAGGCATTCCCTGCAGTTATTCAACAAAAACTGGATTCCCTAAACCTTCCCTATAAGGTGGTCAATGCCGGTGTGAGTGGCGAAACGTCTTCCGGTGGTAATGGCCGAATCGACTGGATCCTGGAGCAGCCTGTTGATATATTTGTACTTGAACTGGGAGCAAATGATGGTCTGCGTGGTATTCCCATTGCAGAAACAAAGACAAATCTCCAGGCCATTGTTGATAAGGTGATGTCAAAGAATCCGCAGACAAAAATCATTATAGCGGGAATGCAAATGCCTCCTAATATGGGATTGCAGTATACGGCTGATTTCCGTTCCATTTTTGCGGAACTGGCTAAGAACAACAACTGCACGCTTATCCCCTTTATACTGGACGGTGTTGGTGGAGAGGTGAATTTAAACCAGGAGGATGGCATCCATCCAACGGCAGAAGGGCATCGGATCGTGGCTGAAAATGTATGGAAGGAAATGCGAGGGGTGTTGTAGAGGGGGTGAAAGGAGAAAGGAGAAAGGGGAAAGGACAAAGAATATTTGATATTCAGTGCTCAATGCTCAACATTCAACGGGAGAAGGGCATCGGATCGTGGCTGAAAATGTATGGAAAGAAATGCGAGTGGTGTGGAGGGCGACAGGCGAAAAAATGTTCAATACTCAACGCTCAGTGTTCAATACTCTGGTTGCTGTGAATCCTTTTCATATTGTAATTTCAGCAGTTGTTTAACAACCTGGCATTGGAAAAAACAAAAATTCATAGGAACTTACCGCCTTATTTTACTGACTTATGAAAAGACAGCCTTTGTGCAAAATAAATTTATTCATCGCATTCCTTTTTTTACAGGGCACTATAACTGCTCAAAGTTTCGATTCGGTACTTAGTAAATTAGACACCCAGTATCCGCAGGAAAAACTGTATGTACAATTTGATAAGAATTTTTATAGTCCGGGTGAAACGATCTGGTTCAAGGCTTACCTGTTTTCTGCACAGACCCCTTCGTTGATCAGCAAAACATTGTATGCAGAATTGCTTGATGAACAGGGCAAAGTGCTTCAACGGAGGGTAGCACCCATAGTTCTGTCGGGCGCTGCGGCAGCATTTGATCTTCCTGGCAGTACCAGTTCTTCCATGGTGTTCGTTCGCGTTTATACACGATGGATGTTGAATTTTGATTCTTCTTTTTTATTTATAAAAGCTTTTCCAATTGTTACGGCAAAAAAAGAGACTACTAGGCCTGCGGTCACTCAACAATCGGCGTATTTACAACTTTTTCCTGAAGGAGGCGACCTGGTACAGGGAGTTGAATCGAGGGTTGCTTTTAAGGCAACAGACCAGCGTGGATTGCCTGTTCGGGTAGCTGGTGATGTTGTGGATAGTAAAGGAAAAAAAATTGTTTCGTTTTCAAGTGTTCATGATGGAATGGGCTTTTTCCGGTTACAACCTGAAGGCACAGAGCAATACAGGGCCACCTGGAAAGATCCGGCAGGAGCCGCCAAAGAAACCAGCCTGCCTGTGGCCAAACTAAAAGGATTGGTCATGGAAGTAAACAATGTGGGAAAAAAAGTGCAATTCTCTATTAAGCGTCCGGATAAAATGGAGCGATCTTATGAAAGGGTACATATTGTTGCCCAGATGCATCAGCAACTATTATACAGGGCAAAGGCGAATCTTGCCAGTACGGCCATCACATCAGGGGCGATCCCGGTTGAAGGATTGCCAACAGGGATCGTACAGATCACCGTGTTTTCAGAAGAAGAGAAACCTCTTGCTGAGAGGATCGTTTTAGTGAATCAGCAGGAGCATTATTTTATTACTGACCTGAATGCGCCATTGAAAAAACTTGAAAAAAGGCAAAAAAATGTTATCCAGATCGATGTTCCTGATACCATTGTCTGTAATCTTTCTGTCGCTGTAACGGATGCGGATATTCATTCCGTGCAAAGGGGCGAAGATGATATTTTCTCTCATATCTTACTTACAAGCGACATCAAAGGATACGTGCATCAACCCGGATATTATTTTTCGGGTGAAGCTGACTCTATAACCGCACATCTGGATCTGGTAATGATGACAAATGGCTGGAGAAGATTTAAATGGGAAGAAGTATTGGCTGGCCGATTTCCAACCATCCACGAACAACCTGATGGTTATCTGGGGCTCCAGGGGAAAGTGAGTGGCTTAAATAAAGCATTACTGGCTCAAAAAGAATTGACCGGAATATTACAGACAAAAAATGGAGGAAAGCAATTCCTGACAATACCTCTCGAAACGGATGGCAGCTTTTATGTTCCGGATGTTATATTTTTTGATACGGCCCGCATTTTCTACCAGTTCAATAACGACAAAGACAAGGTACTTAGCTCCAGGGCAAGTTTTGATTTTCGGAACAGCTTTTTGAACCAGCCGGTCAGGTTGCAACCTGACCGCGAATTGATTTCCAGAGTTAGCCGGTTCGATTCGGCCAACAGTTCAAAGAACAGAATGATCGCACAGAAACTATTGGAGAATGAGAAAAAGGTACAAACGCTGGCAACCGTAGAAGTGACTGCACAACAAAAGTCGAAAAAAGAAAAACTTGAGGCGGAATATACTTCCGGATTATTCACCGGCGACGGGATGACGTTTGTTACGGAAGACGATCCATTTGCCGGTTCTTCATTAAATGTGTTTACCTACCTGCAAAGCAAAGTTGCAGGTTTACAGATAACAACAGGTGCGGGCACTCCAACATTATCCTGGCGTGGAGGCACACCCCAGCTATTTCTCGATCAGATGCAGATGGATGCATCTTCGCTTCAGGGTATTCCAATGAGTGATGTTGCCCTCGTTAAGGTATTCAGGCCTCCTTTCTTTGGGGGTTTTGGAGGAGGAAGCGGCGGGGCCATAGCCGTGTATACCAAGAAGGGTGGTGCAGGAAACCAAAATGTAAAAGGACTGGATGCGGCAACCGTTCATGGCTACTCGGAGATGAAGGAATTTTACTCGCCAGATTATTTAAGGCCCGACCCATTACAGAATGCCGATGATTATCGCACAACATTATACTGGAATCCTTTTGTATATACCGACAAAGACCACAGGCGGATTATCCTTAGTTTCTACAACAATGACATCACAAAAAAAATCCGGGTGGTAGTAGAAGGTTGCAACACAGAAGGAAAATTAACCCGCATTGAAAAAGTATTTGAATAACTCTCCCAATTTGCAAAAGTTTTGCCACGAATTGCACGAATTATCACGAATTTAATTCGTGATAATTCGTGTAATCCGTGGCAAAAATCAATATTGATGAAATCCCATCGATACAAATCCTAATACAACCGGAAGTGCTGTTCTCCAGTATTCCCAGTTATGTACCCCTTTGCGAATACGGAATTCATGGGGAATATTCTTTTTCTTCATGGCAATATGTACCAGGCTGTTTCCTTCGTATAAAAAATCATCATCCCCGCAATCGACATACCAGCGAACAGCACTCTTCAGAGAATCGTGCATGTTGTTGAGCAAAGACACCGCATTGTGACGATTGTAATAGGCGCTGATGACCGTGTCGGAAATATTCTGGTTACTTCCTCTGTAATCTTTTTTGGCATCCTCTAAGCTTAACGGGCCGATGGATGCGCTCAACGGGCAAGCTGCAGAAAATAGTTCAGGGTGATGCAGTGCATACATGAATGAACCCCCACCTCCCATGGATAAACCGCTGATGGCACGAAAACGTTTTTCTCCTTTAACACGATACGTTTTTTCAACATAGGGCATCAGTTCCTGGAAAAAGAAATCTTCATACCGCCATTGCCCGCCGATATCATTGAAATATCCGCGTTTCCCGGTATTTCCATCGGGCATTACGATGATCATTGCCGTGGAGCTTCCTTCTTTAATTGCTTTATCGGCGATCGTTAGTACCTCTCCAAATTGTACCCAGCCGGTCTGATCATCACCTCCCCCATGAAGCAGGTATAAAACCGGGTAGCTTCTTTGAGACGTTTCATAATCGGGAGGAAGGTAAATGGCATATTTCCTTTCCATATTCAGGATCTTACTTTTCATAGAAAGATTATCGAACACCTTGCCCGTTTGTGCAAAAGTCAACAGCGTGAAAAGCAAACATACTAACCCAACCAAATTTTTTTTCATAAGTGATTACATTAATGGCATAAGATACCAGGCCGTTTCAAAAAAAGGCCACTATCATGGAATAAATCCAACTCAATACTTTTCATTGTTGATTTCCAGCCAATACCCATCGGGGTCTTTGAGGTATATCTGTTTTACACCATCAATACGAACATTGGGTGTTTTGCCATCACCTTTTAGATTGGTATAAAAAATTTTCTCCTTCTCCAGGCGGGCCATAAAATCTTCGAGTGAAGGAACACTGAAACACATATGGTGGCTTTTATCATGAACCACCGGTTCTTTTGCACCTTCGATAATATGTAGCGTGCTATAAGAGCCGACTTTAAACCAGGCATGTTTGCCATCATGAAATGGCTCAGGTACCGTGTCAATCTGAAGAATGTTTTGATAAAAAGCAGTACTCTTTTTCAGGTCTACCACATAAATGGCCATATGATTCAGAACCGGCGCTTTTTTTTGTGCAACGGATTTGGTGGTCACCGCCAGGAAAGCGGAGGCCGCCAGGCAAACAATCAGTTTTTTCATTCGACAATTTACATTATTTATGAAACTACAGAAAAACCTTTCAGTTTAATTGACGAAGATTGGCGTCAGCAGATTGCGGGAGTATTATTGTCTATCTACTTATTGCAGCTTTTAAATAAGTTTGCAAAAAAGGTCCATATGGAGAAGCAAAATTCATTTCAGCATGAAGAAAAAGGATCCTGGATCAAGGTGGTTCCGGGCGTGGAAAGAATGATCATGGGGTATGATGAAAACCTGATGATGGTAAAGGTAAAATTTGAAAAAAATGCTGTAGGACCACTGCATTTCCATCCACATCTTCAATCCACTTATATCGCAAAGGGAAGTTTTGAAGTGACCATTAATGATAAAACCTCTCTTCTTCATGAAGGCGATACTTTTTTCGTAGGATCGAACCTGGTTCATGGTGTGGTTTGTGTTGAAGAAGGAATTTTGATCGACGCTTTTAATCCCGCCAGGAAGGATTTTTTATGAGGCTCGTGCATTCTTTGCGATCCTATCCGAAAACCATGTCGGATTTTCCTTCCGCGATGGATATATTTACAATCACCATAGCCGACATTCAAAAAAATACGATCTTTAATAAAAGAGTAGATATGCGTAGGGTTAAAGATATTATTGCCAGCAAAGCAAAAGCTATTAATTCCATAGCACCGGGTGCATTGGTGATAGATGGCCTTGAATTGTTGAATTCCGTCAACCTCAGTTATTTAATTGTCATGGAAGGAGATAACTACAAAGGAATTTTTAGTGAACGAGATTATACGCGAAACGTAATACTGAAGGGAAGATCAAGTAAAGAAACAATTGTAGAACAGGTAATGACGGCGGATTACCCCCGGGTTGAAATGTCGGATACGGTTGAATATTGCATGAACCTGATAAACACCCATAGAACACGGTATCTGCTTGCATTTGATGATAAAAATTTTGTTGGGGTGATCACGATCCATGACTTGTTAAGACAGGTAATTGCCAGCAAAGAGGAGGTATTTGATCATAGCCTTACCAGTCAGTTACTCGATAATGCTGAAGGAGGGGGGCGTATTTATTAATTCCAATAATATTTTTTTGGATGATCCTGAATGATAAAGCCGGAAATTCCGGCTTTATCATTGTTGAGATGGAGTATGAATCAGCTTCCTCTTTTGGCGCCGGGAGTTCCCTGCTTTTTCACAAATGCGGTTGCTTTGCCGGGTTTTGAAATGAATTTAGATTCCTGGCCTTTGTTCTGTGCATTTTTAGAATTGCCTTTGCCGCCTTTCGTATTTTTTGGAGTTAGTAGTCCCATATAGTATATTTTTTACAGGTACAAATATAACTCATTCACACGGGTTCAAATATCTTTATTACATTGAAATGAATTGCTAAAATTTTCATTCCGTACGATCGACAAGACTTTTGCTAAATGAATATGGTTTCGAAGGCATTAAAATTAATATTGACGATAGTTGTTTTTATGGGAGCAGCATACGTGCAATCCTGTTCATTTTCTGAGAAAACAACAAAACGGTTGTTTAAAGAATCAGCCGGTGAAACATTTGATCTGATCATTGTGCCAGGCGTTCCATTCGAAAACGGCCAGTGGAGTCGTACAATGAAAGCAAGAGTTTACTGGTCAAAATTCTTATATGAAAAAGGCATTGCCAGGAATGTGATGTATTCAGGTTCTTCGGTGTATTCACCCTATTTTGAAGGACAAATAATGGCTTTATATGCGGAGGCAATTGGTATTCCAAGAAAACATGTTTTTTCGGAAATAAAGGCAGAACACAGCACTGAAAACATTTATTACTCCTATCGGAAAGCAAAACGGTTGGGATTCAAAAAGATCGCTCTTGCGTCTGATCCGTTTCAAACAAAATTACTGAGAAGGTTTACCAGGAAAAGAGTAAGCCCCGATGTTCGCCTGCTCCCTTTTATCATTGACACTTTAAAAATGCTTGAACCGGAGATGTCTGATCCCGTGATCGATCATCAGCTGGCGTTTAATAAGGAATTTATCTCGATCAAAAAAAGAGAGAATTTCTGGAAGCGGTGGAGAGGGACCAGGGGATTAAATCTCGATACCAGTGCTTATGCGCCTTAATGTCAATAGGCTTGTTGTTTAGACAATCCTTATCCTGGTTTAAAATTTTCAAACAAAGAGTATTCTTTTCCTAAGGAGCATTTATTTTCGAAATGAAATTTATTATCGGAGATGTATTTTAATTTTTATTATTTTCGACTCATAAAAACTGTGTTATGACTGACTGCGTAATCTGGGTTGTTGATGACGATGCTGACGATATTTATTTGATAGAACAGGGATTTAGAGAATGCTCGTTTAATGTCCGGACCTTTAGCCCTCCCGATATAAATGAAATAATTCCCGCACTTGAAAGAACATATTCAAAGGATCTTCCGCAAGTTATTCTGCTGGACATTAATATGCCGAAAATTTCAGGCAAGGAATTGTTAGGCTGGATACGGGCTGATTTACGTTTTAAGCATATACCGGTAGTGATGTTTACAACCTCAACTTCCAGGACCGACAGAATTGAATGCATGCAATTAGGAGCCAATTGTTTTCTTACTAAACCCAACTCATACCAGAGCATGGTCAAAGTCTGTTCGTCACTTGCTACTGTGTTTTGTACACCTGAATTTTCACAATCATAATAAGCTATATTGATAAACCCCTTTACTCGATGCATAATGTTTTAATGTAGAGTAAAATAATTAGTATGCATTATGTACTGGTGGTTTGCGACGATCAGGAGGACTCATTGTATTTGGATCAGGGCTTTCATGCGCAACCCGGTAATATTCCTGTTGTTTGCATGAACTCCGGCAAAGAGCTATTGGATTTCACTTTCAATCGCCCGGTGAATGAATTGCCTTTTCTAATTATCCTCGATCAATATTTACCGGATATAGACAGCCTGGCACTATTAATTAGATTAAAGGCGGACCGATATTCTAAAATAATTCCTGTGGCGATCATGTCTGGTTTTGCGTCAGAAGAATTAATCCGTGACTATTACCTTGCCGGAGCAAACTGCTTTTATAAGAAACCCCTCGATATTCCGGAGTGGAACCATATGGCTGATTGCCTGATCACTTTGTTCTATAATAAGTATTAGTATTGGCTATTTCCATTATAAATAAAAGATCGTCTTCGTGTTCTTTGTGCCTTCCTTCGTGTTCTTGGTGAACATTTTGATTGTGCGGTCAAAGGGTTCACCAAGAACACGAAGGAAGGCACAAGAACACGGAGAAAATCTGAGGTTACAATTGTTCAATTTTTTCCCAGATTTTCTTTAATACGGGAATACCATCGGTAAGATTTTGTTTTCTAGTTTTCATGACCCTTTCTCCCGGATAACTGATGTTCTTTTTTTCGTCCTGGGGGATCGACTGATGGTAGTCTTCAATAATTTGGTGCAATAGTGTTGGAATAAGAGAATGATTTCCCAGCCTGCTAAGATCGATCACCACAAAAACCTGCGACAATCCATATTCTACTTCTCTCTTAGTGATCTCAGATGTAGACCATCCACCAGATAAAATAGTAGCGAGTATATCGAGTAGCAAAGACAATCCTGCTCCTTTCCAAAAGCCGATAGGCAACGGTCTCCTGGATTCGAGTATAGCTGCGGGATCCTTTGTTAGTTCCCCTTTAAGGTCGTACCCGCCGTATACAGGAAAATTTTCATTTTTCATTTGCGCAAGTTCCATTGCTCCAAAAGAATATTGGGACATGGCCATGTCGAGCACGATGGCTTCATCCTCAAAAGGGATCGCAATAACAAGTGGATTATTTCCCAAACGGTTATCGGTTGCACCCCATGCCGGCATATTCCCAATTGTATTCGTCCAGCCAATAAATACGAAGCCTTTTTTTGCAGCCTGCCATCCATATGTGCCACCACGCATCCAATGATTGGTTCTAGACAAGGCCACGCAACCAATTCCATGTTCAGTAGAAAGCTGCATTGCTGATTCGGTAGCCCGCACAGCATTGGAAGGTCCCGGGCCAAGGTTCCCATCCCATTGTTCGATTGCACCAAACTTATATTTCAAAGAAGGAGTTGCAGTGGCATTAACATGACCGGTATCAATATTGGAGATGAATCTTGGGAAGCGGTTTACACCATGTGTGTATACGCCATCAACACTGTTGTTGGTAAAAATTTCTGCGCATAGTAAGGCTCTGCTTTGCTCCAATCCGTGATTCAGTAAAATGGTGTGGAACATTTCTTTCATTTCCTTTGCAGGAATTCTGACGATATCAGGCATGGGGGGCATTTATGAATACAGGAGAAATTTAGACTGTAATATAAATTGATTTGTGGGATGAATATCTCTCAGAATTATTGTAAACAATATGAACTGATCCTGCACAGAAAGCATGTGATTGATTCCGATGTAAAATGATAACTATTTATAATAGAAAAATGATAGTTATAAAATCGACCGGAGTATCGGTAAGACAAAACCTCCTGAATTCTGTATTCTGAATACTCAGATCTCTCGATTCGAATCGAAATTTTCAAGTTCTTTTGCCACTGCATTCAGGAACGTAGCACCAAGGGCTCCGTCTATAATTCGATGATCATACGACATTGATATCATCATCATATGACGGATAGCAATTGAATCACCCTGGGCTGTTTCAATAACAACCGGGCGTTTCTTGATGGCACCCACTGCAAGAATAGCCACCTGTGGCTGATTGATAATGGGCGTGCCCATAATGCTTCCAAAGGATCCAACATTTGTGATGGTAAAAGTTCCTCCGGCTGTATCGTCGGGTCTTAATTTACCGCTCCGGGCAGCATTAGCCAGATTGTTTACTTGCTTAGTAAGACCGACAAGATTTAGCTGATCCGCATTTTTTATGACCGGAACGATCAGGTTACCGTTGGGAAGTGCTGTCGCCATTCCAATATTGATGTCTTTTTTCACGATCAGTTTGTCGCCATCAATACTACTGTTAAGCCATGGATATTTTTTGATACACTTTACAACGGCCTCGATGAATAATGGAGTGAAAGTGATTTTTTCATTTTCTCTTTTTTCAAACTCATTTTTAATGCGATCTCTCCATTGTACCAGGTTGGTGACATCAGATTCGGAAAAACTGGTAACATGCGGGCTGGTATGCTTGCTGTTTACCATATGCTGCGCGATCAGCTTTCGCATCCTATCCATTTCCACAATCTCGACGTTACCGCTATAAACAGTAGGCAATGGACGGTTTCCAGTTTGCACATCTTTCTGTTCCTGGTTTTCCACCTCATGAGCTGTTTGTTGACGACCAATTGCTTCGTGCTGTTGACTGCCACCTGTTACACGTCCGGCTTTTCTATCGGAAACATATTGCAGGATATCTTTTTTAGTAACCCTTCCTTCATTTCCGGTGCCCTGAATTTTTTCGAGTTCGCTCATACTGATCGCTTCACTGGCTGCAATATTCAACACCAGCGGTGAATAAAACCTATTCCCATTGAGAATTGGTCTATTGGTTGAATTCGGGACAGTGCTTACAACTTCCGGAGATTCAGTTTCGGCATTTGATGAAGTTTCATGCATTTTGTATGCAGCATCCAAAGCGCCCAGCTGTGATGAAGAAGAGGATATTTCCGCTGAGTCGGTTTTAATTTTCGCGATGATAGTACCAATTGGAACTACATCGTTTACCTGGTAGAAAGTTTCTTCAATAATTCCTTCGGCAGTTGAGGGAACTTCGCTATCCACTTTATCGGTAGCAATTTCCAATACAGTTTCATCCATCTGTACGTGATCACCAGATTTTTTATGCCATTTCAAAATCGTGGCCTCCATAATGCTTTCACCAAGCTTTGGCATCACCAGGTCAACTACAGCCATAATTCATGTGAGATTTTAGATGTTAGATGTACGATTTTTTATTTGTATCCAGCTATTACTGTATTATAATCATTACTTGTCCGCTCCATGCGCGACACTTTTGCAATCGGCTACTCGCAAGCAAAGACGAAATACAATAACAGCGCCAAAGGTAAACGAAACAGATTAATTAAAACTCATAGCGCCGATGAGTTGCATTGTACAAGGAAATTTCTTCAACCACCTGGCAAAATATCCTCCTTTCCATCCAATCAATCTTAAATAGCCTTGTCATTGTCAGAGAGAATGAATTTACGTAACATATTCAGCGCAGTATTCGCCGTTAGTTCGATATTTCGTATCCTGTCGAACCGGAATTGAAATTTATGAGCAGTCATTGAGTTCTTATTACCCACTGCTATCCACACAGTGCCCACGGGTTTTTGGGGACTGCCGCCATCTGGTCCCATGATACCTGAAGTAGCAATTGCATAATCTGATTTCAAAACCTCAATGGCTCCTTTCACCATTTGCAGAACAGTTTCTTCACTCACTGCACCAGCGCTGGCGATAGTTTCGGGACTAACTTTCAAAATATCTTTTTTAACAAGGTTTGAATAACTGACGATGCTTCCGTTGTATTTATCGGATGCCCCGGCCTCACGCGTTAGCAAGTGGGCGATATACCCTCCGGTACAGCTTTCAGCAGTGCCGACGATCTTATTTTTTTCTTTCAGTAATTGACTGAGCACCTGTGGCATCGTGAGGTCTTCATCTGTCACCAGCCATTCGGCAGCAAGATTTTTTACCCGCTCGAATTGTGCCTGGATTTCGTTTTCCAATAATGTTTTATCCGTGCCGGTAGAAGTAAGACGTAAACGGACCATTCCATAGTTGGGCAGGTATGCGAGTTTTATATGCGAAGGCAATCCTGATTCCCACTCTTTAATATGATCAGCCAATATCGATTCGCCGACCCCTGCCGTAAGTAATGTTCTGTGAGAGATCACTGCCATAGAAAAATGATCCCGAAGTTTCGTCAATACAATATCCTTCATGATCCCTTTCATTTCAAGCGGAACCCCGGGAAGGGAAATAAAAACTTTTCCCTGTTTTTCAAACCACATTCCGGGTGCGGTTCCCAGTTTATTAAAGAGTACGGAACAGGTATTAGGAACTTCAGCCTGCTTTCTGTTGTTTTCTGTCAAGGGACGCCGAAAGATATTTTCAAAAAGATGAGTGATGTGTTTCAAAACGTCTTCATTGATCACAGGCTTCGCATTAAAATAATTGCATAGCAATGGTTTCGTAATATCATCCGCGGTAGGCCCCAGGCCGCCGGTGATCAAAATGAGTTGCGAATGCCTGCTCTCTTCCTCTAATGCATTCCATATATCCTCTTTTACATCACCTACTGCTACCCGGCGCTTGACCCAAACACCTATTTTGTTCAGCTCCTGTGCCATCCATGCACTGTTGGTATCAATAACCTGGCCGATCAATAATTCATCACCTATCGTAATAATGCTTGCATTAACCATAAAACTGATTAAAAGAAATCAATTAATTTGAGTGCAAAGTAAAGAACACGGGAAGTATGAAAAAAGTTTGTTTGTTGTGTTGGATATTCATTCCGATCCTGGCCGATATTCAGGCTCAGTCAGTCATTGAGAAACTGAAGACGGCCGTGGGCGCCTTAGAAAAGGATTCACAACTTCGACATGGCATTGTAAGTTTTTATGTAACAGATGCGAAAACAGGAAAGCCGCTTTTTGAAAAAAATGCACAGATGGGCCTGGCACCCGCCAGCACTCAAAAGCTCATTACCAGTGTAACTGCGTTTGAATTATTGGGAAGCGATTTCAGATACAAAACAAGATTGGGCTACAATGGTATTATTGAGAATGGTGTACTGAAAGGAGATTTTTTTATAATAGGAAGTGCCGATCCAACTCTTGGAAGCTGGCGTTTTGCAGAAACTAATGAAGAAAATGTGTTGGAGAATATTCTACATACTTTACAACAAAATAATATCAGGCGTATTAATGGAAGTATCTATACAGAAGAATCAGGCTTTTCAATCCAGTCAGTTCCTGATGGATGGATATGGCAGGATATAGGAAATTATTATGGTGCTGGTAGTTGGGGTTTTAACTGGCGCGAAAATCAGTACGATCTCATTTTAAAACCTGGTGCGAAGATTGGCGACACAACAAAAATTATAAGCCCCATCGGAGAAGGGAATGGTTTTTTTCTTACTAATACCATCACAACGGGCAAAAAAGGAAGTGGTGATAATGCATATATCTATCTGGCTCCTTATTCACTCTTTGGTTTTACAACCGGCACCATTCCAATGGGTGGAGGTTTTACCATTTCCGGCTCAATGCCCAATCCACCGATGCAATTCGGGAACCAGCTAAAAAATATTTTAAGTCGCAGTAACATAACCGTTGATAAGGATTTCAAATTCTACATCAACAAGCTCTCCAATAATATGGAATGGGCCTATCCGAAATCCATATTGGATAGTATTCTTTCGCCACCACTTGACAGCATTAATTATTGGTTTCTTAAAAAGAGCATTAACCTTTATGGAGAAGCCCTTATTAAAACATTGGCAAGGCAAAAATCCGGCTTCGGATCAACAGAAAAGGGAGTGCAGGTCATTAAAGATTTCTGGAACCAACGCGGTATTGAACTATCCGCCATCAATATTGTTGATGGAAGCGGCTTATCCCCTCAAAATCGCATAACCACTCACACGCTTGTGAAAGTGTTACAGTATGCAAAAACCAGCTCCTGGTTTCAATCATTCTATGGAGCATTGCCTGTTTATAACGGGATGAAAATAAAAAGCGGTTCGATAGGAGGCGCCCGATCTTTTGCAGGCTATCATGTATCAAAAACCGGCAAAGAATACATATTTGCGATCATTGTCAACAACTACAATGGTTCCTCCGGAGATATCGTGAAAAAGATGTACAGGGTGTTGGATGTGTTGAAGTGATAGAAGATGTACGAAGTACGAAGTACGAAGTGAGATGTGCATCTGCCTTTAAATCATAACTCCTCTCGTCGTACTTCGTACATCGTACTTCTTACTTCAAACTTCGCACATCGTACTTCTTACTTCAAACTTCGCACATCGTACTTCAAATCATTTCCCCATCATCCCGTCAATGCTAATCTTACCGGGGCCGACCAACAGGAGGACCAAAAACCCGACTGCGTACATGGCCGCATGTTCGCCGTCACCAAAGAATCTTCCATTATGAGCGATAGTGACAGCGACGATCATGGATATAATCAATGGAATCGAAGCCAAACGGGTGAACAAACCGAGTAATACGAACAATGCGCAGAAAAATTCAGCAAAAATCACAAGGGCCAATGACATGGTTTGCCCAATGCCTAATAAGTTGATCATGCCCTTTTCATTAGCTGCAAAGTGCACAAGCTTGTCGTACCCGTGAGGAAGTAGCAGGCCTGCAAATCCCACACGCAGTATCAGCATAGCGATATTGAATGCTGAAGCAGAGTACCTGGTTGATAAAAGTTTTTTCATATTGTTGAATTGGGACGTAAAGAAATCTCTTTTTTAGTGCGTACAAAAATTTCATTTTACCTGTACCAGTGCAACAAAACGGCAGGAAAAAAAATTGCCATGAAATCAATCTTTATCAAAACGAAATGTTAATCTAGGTACTTATCCACAGGTGTTTGGAACGATGTTTGGTTGAGGATAAAATAATTAGAAACTTTACCACGTTACCAGCATTAAGGACATTGGAATTGGATCATATTTTTGGATACCTATCATCATCCTGGCGCAATTGCCTGATGCAACAAATGAAAGTTCCATCTGCCCTTAAAAGACAATTTAAATACAGATGAAACAAGCCACGCTTTTTTTCACCCTGATCAGCCTCTGCCTATTTTCCGCAGCTCAGCAATCCAGCTTTATCAATGATCCACAGGGCAGTTTTAACCAGGCTAAAGAATATTTTCAAAAAGAACAGTATAGTCTTGCCTATCCATTACTGAAAGACCTTCAGTTAAAGCAACGTGAAACCGACCGGAGTAATAAGGCGCTCAATTACCAGGAGGTGAAATACTATACGATAGTATGTGCGCTTAAACAAAATGAAGAAACGGCGGTAACCCTGGCTAAGGAGTTCATTGAGCTGGAAGATAATGCTTCACGTGTACAGATGATGAGTTTTCATCTTGCCGAATATTATTTCAGAAAACAGGATTATCCACAGGCTATTCCTGCATTTGAAAAGGTCAGCATCGACAATCTGAGCAATCGTGAAATTGCAGATCTTAAATTCCATTTGGGGTATTCGTATTTTACTTCGCAGCAATTTGATCTCGCAAAGCCCATGTTGAATACGATCCGGCAATTACCAAAGGATCCGAATTATAGGGATGCAAACTATTACTATGGATTTCTGGCTTTTTATGACAGGAACTTTAAGGACGCGCTGGAGGCGTTTACGATCGTCGAAAATCATGAAGAGTATGGCAAAGTAGTTCCTTATTACATCGCGAATATCTATTATTCGACCAATCAGAAAGATAAAGCATTGCAGTATGCCGAAGCCAGGTTGGCGAAAGGCAACCAGTATTATGATCTCGAATTACGTCAACTGGTGGGTCATGCTTACTACGAAAAAAAGCAATTTGATAAGGCACGTCCTTACCTGGAAGCTTATGTTGGCAAATCAAAAAAGGTGAGCCGTGAAGATCTTTATGAACTTTCATTCAGTTATTACCAGGCAGGTAATTGGAGCAAAGCCATCGAAGGTTTTAAGCAGTTGGGAGGCGAGACCGATTCTTTAGCACAGAATTCAATGTACCTGCTTGGCGATGCATACCTGAAAACAGGACAAAAAGCAAATGCACGCAATGCCTTTCTTTTTTGTGCTTCCAATAGCAGCAATGCAAAGCAGCGGGAGATCTCTATGTACAATTATGCCAAGCTCTCTTATGAACTGGGATACCAGGACGTGGCACTGACAGAGTTACAAAAGTTCCTGCAGACCTATCCAAACTCTGAATACAATGTTGAAGCGAAGGAATTGTTGGTGGGCGTATTGGCGAATACCAATAATTATAAAGATGCGCTTGCACTTATGGAGGGCTTGAAATCGCCTTCGCAAAACGCCAAAAAGGTTTATCCCCAGATTTTATATGGCCGGGCTACGGAGTTGATCAATGACGGGATGCTTGTTTCTGCCAATGAATTGCTGACAAAAGCAGAAAAAGATCCGAATAATCGTTCCGTACTTCCCTATATACAATTCTGGAAAGGGGAAATTGCCTATCGCCTAAACAATATTGATGAGGCAATACGGTATTATTTCGAATACCTTAAAAGCAATGCCGTGAATGGCGAGGTGAACCCGACCAATGCAAAATATAATTTGGGATATAGCTTTCTCAAGAAGGAAAACTATCGGCAGGCATTGGGCTTTTTTGAACAGATCGTTACAACGCCCCGTATTAATTCAGCACCAATCGAACAGGATGCATATATCCGGATGGCCGACAGTTATTTCATGAACCGCGAGTATACCAAGGCTCTCGCTATGTACAATAAAGTACTTGATTTTTCATGGGCAGGCGGAGATTACGCCACATTTCAAAAGGCAATGGTTGCGGGTGTAAGTAACGGAAAGGAAAAGATCAACCTGTTACTGTCAATAAGCCGCAAGTACCCGGCTTCAACCCTTATACCTGATGCAAATCTGGAGGTGGCGAACACCTATCTCTCCAATGAGCAATATCGCGAAGCGATCCCTTTTCTTAAGAACGTAGTGAATGACCCTAATTCATCTCTAAAGCCAAAGGCTTTCCTGAAATTGGGTTTGGCTTATTATAATCTCGAAAATAATACAGAAGCACTGAAACAATACACGGCGCTTTTGCAGCAATATCCCAATTCGCCGGAGGCAGAAGAAGCACTGGAAAATGCAAAGGGGATTTATGTTGAAGAGGGCAGGACGAATGAATATGTGAATTTTGCCCGCAACATGGGCAAGGATATTTCAACCACGCAGGAGGATCAGTTGGCTTACGAGGAGGCGGAAGTGCAATTTAACAATGGAAATTTTGCAGCTGCGGCAAAGAAGTTTGAAGATTATCTTGGCCGTTTCCCCGATGGCAAGTATTCGCTGGAAGCGCTGTATTATAAAAGCGAAATATACCTGAACCAGAAAGATTGGGCGAAAGCTGTTGCTGGATATGAAACACTTGGCGACAAAGCCCCGCATAAGTTTGGTGAAAAATCATTGTTGCAGGCCGCACGTATCAACTTCTTCGATCTGAAAAATTATGAGAAAGCAGAAAAATATTACAACAGGTTAAAGGATTTTTCTTCTACGCAGGAAAATAAACTGGAAGCAATGCGAGGTCTGTTGCGCAGCCAGTACCAGTTACAAAAATGGAATGAGGCAGTGGCCAATGCCAAAGAATTACTCAATCAAAAAAGCGCGGGCACCGACGACAAGGTGTTGGCGAATATGGCCATCGCAAAATCGTATCAAAACAACAACCAGTGTGAACTGGCTATTACTAATTATCGCAGTATTGCAGCATTGAGTAAATCGGCGTATGGTGCTGAGGCAAGGTTCGAAATTGCGAACTGTTTCTTTTCACAGAACCGATTTGCCGATGCAGAGAAGGCTGCTTTTGAAGTGATCAGTAAAGCAGGCTCATACGAGAACTGGGTTACAAAAGCGTATTTATTATTAGGAGACGTGTATTTTAAACAGAAGGATTATTTCAATGCTAAGGCAACTTTCCGCAGTGTGATCGATAATGCGAAAGTAGAGGACCTGCGCCAGGAAGCAGACAGGAAATTGAAACTGGTAGAGGAGGAAGAGAAGAAGGAGAGCAAGGTGGGGAGTTAGTTTAAAGTTTAAGGTTTAAGGTTTAAGGTTTAAAGTTGGGAGAGCGGTGAATAGATTTCTTGGATTAAAAATGAGAATATCAAATGATGAATAAAAAAATGGCAAAAAGAATTTCAGCAGGAACGGTGATCCTTTTATGTGGGGTTGGTGCATTTGCCCAGGATACATCGAAGAAAAAAACCATTGATATTACCTCTACTTTCAAACCTGTTTTGAGGGAGGCTGCCAAGATCAATTTTAATGCGGCGCCACCGGTGGCTGATACAACCAGGCCAAAATTATCTTATAATATTCCTTCGCATAATTTATTTTTTACTTATCAGCCGGCCGAATTAAAACCTGTTGCATTACAGGCAGATTCGATGACGGCCTGGCAATACAGTAACTACATCAAAGTAGGGATCGGCAATGTGCATCAGCCATTCCTGAAGGCCGGCTTTAGTTTTGGTGATAGCAAAAACACTTTCTTTAATGTGTTCGCCGATCACTATACTTCAAAAGGAGATCTTCCTTTTCAGAAAAATAGTCTGACAAGAGTGGGAGCAACGGCAACCTACAAAACATTGAATAATCATGAATGGAATGGCGGGATCGGTTTTAGCAGCGATGAATATTTTTTATATGGATTTAAACCGGAAACATTGCAATACTCAAAACAGCAATTAAAGCAACGTTTCCAAACGATTGAAGGAAAGCTTCATTTCCGCAACATAATACCTACCGAGTTCGGACTTTCTTATAACCCCAGTGTGAGGGTAAGCGTGTTTAGTGATAACCATACTGCAAAGGCTTCTGAAGCCAACACGGTTGTAAACCTGCCTTTGGAAAAAACGTTCGGTGAAACGGTGGGATTTAAATTGGGATTGACCGCAGACCTTACTAATTATCGCCTTGATAGGTCGGGGAAGAAGTCTTCCGTCAGTAATAATTATTATCTGATCTCACCAGCGGTCCTTTTCAAAACGCCTAACCTTTACTTTCAGGCAGGGCTTACGCCATCGTGGGAAATGAAAAATTATCATATGCTCCCGAATTTTATGGCAGACGTCAATACGAATGACCAGCGATTTACTTTACAGTTCGGTTGGATAGGTTATTATAACAAAGGATCGTATCAACGTTTTGCTTCTATCAATCCCTGGCTTGCCCAACCTACAGACAGTTTGCTGAAGAACACCCGCGTAACGGAGGTGTATGGAGGTTTCAAAGGTTCCCTGGGAAATCATTTCAGCTATTCCGCCAAAGCAGGGATTCAGCAACATAGAAATATTCCACTTTTTGTAAACGATCCGGATGATGGAAAAACATTCGAAATTATTTATGAACCTCAATTGAATCAATTTCAGGTACACGGAGAAGTGGAGTATGCGAGAGGTGAACAATTCAGCGCAAAGGCCGCGTTGAACTGGAACCAGTTCAGCAAGCTGGAGCAGGAGAAAAAAGCCTGGGGTATCTTGCCCATTGAATTTACTGCTGGATTGCGCTGGCAGGTGTTGAAAGATCTCTGGATCCGGTCTGATCTGTGGGCCTGGGATGGTGCGCAGTACAAAAAAAACAATACCAACTACAAAGGTGGAGCTGCATTTGATTTGAATGCCGGAGCCGAATTCCGCATCACAAAGAACTTTAATCTCTGGCTTCAGATGAATAATATCTTCAATAACAAATACGAGCGGTGGAATCAGTACCAGGTT
>JACMLY010000064.1 GCA_014379345.1 Chitinophagaceae bacterium | reverse complement strand
GTAACCTTTCTGTATCTGAGGTTACAGAAAGGTTACAGATGGGTTACTAATGAGTTACTAATGGTGGCAAAGTACAGGCAATGCCGGATGGATGATCATGGATTGGTAAACCTTTAGTTTGAGGAGAGCAATCTGCACTTTCATCTATTTAAATTTTTGAAACACACCCCGAGTTATTCGGGGCATAGGACACATAGAGTGCTTTTTAACTATGTGTCCTATGTGCCTATGTGTTAATTTTTATGCTGGTTAAACTTTTTTATAATCCTCCTCCTGTGTGTTAATATTCCATTGACACGAACGTTTCTAATAAATTCAAAGACACCCCCAAAAGGTTTTCAAGGTGTAGCAATAACGGACCTTTGCCAGGACGTTTTAACCGTACAGGAAGTTTTTGTTCGTTATCCGCCGTGTTTTACACTTGATCCGCTATTTTCTGGTAGGTTGGCTCATGATGCAGAAGGCTGGAAGAAGGTCTTTCTACTGATCTTACAAAGAATTCTATGAGGAGGGTAAATATTCAGTAGAAATAATCGACGAAAATTGAACGGTCATCGGACTTATTCACTACATTTTTTTACAGGCCCGCGTGGCATTTCAATCCATGCAAAGGGCTGTACTTACAGTGAAAAAATGCTTCGACAGGTTCTTTTTTCGTGGATTCAGGCATTCGCTTTTTCAATTTATTTGGCTTTTGGGCAAAAAGATGACGTCCTTCTCTCGAAAAAAATAGTAAATAGTTGCTTCGGAACACCAAAATATTTTGTTCATAGGCGTCCATGTGTAGGCTGGAGGCCTCAAAATATTCTTGTTTACTTAATAATTTTACTTGGGAATGGATCATGTAGGACCGGAAAACTGACTAGTTAAAGCGATGAAAATTACGGTATTAATAGAATCAGATTAGAAAATAGGAGGTAAAAGAAAAAGACCTGAATATCATTGATACTCAGGTCTTTAATTCGGCGGAGAGAGAGGGATTCGAACCCCCGGACCGCTCACACGGTCAACGGTTTTCAAGACCGCCGCGTTCGACCACTCTGCCATCTCTCCTAGGCGGTTGCAAAAGTATAACTACTTTTTTAATTTGCAATAGCATTTTGAAAAATCAGGCATAAATATTTTTAAAAAAAATATTTACTGAACCATTGTTTATTTGAATCTTATTTTGGAATTTAGTATCTGATTAATGGCGAATTGTTGAAAGCATTGATTTTATTAATGTTTCAGATAAGTCGGAAAATATTTTTACACTATAATGTTTATGATTTCTATATTATACATATTTTTTAACCCTAAACAAATTTTCTTATGAACAAAGCACAATTAATCGATGCAATTGCTGAAAAAGCTGGCTTAACTAAAGCCGATGCAAAAAAATCACTGGATGCTTTTGTAGAAGCTACTTCTGAAGCCTTAAAAAATGGTGACCGTGTAGCTCTAATTGGTTTTGGATCTTTTTCTGTGACTTCACGTAGCGCCAGAAGCGGAAGAAACCCTCAGTCAGGACAAACTATCACAATTCCTGAAAAGAAAGTTGTTAAGTTTAAACCAGGCGCAGAACTGGCAGATACTATCTAGTATTCTCCTGAGAAGAAATTACAAAAGGGATGCATAAGTTAATATGCATCCCTTTTTTTTATCTTTGCCTGACAAAATATGGATCAATCGAAAATGTGGTAGCAGGATATATTTGCAAAGAGCATGGAACGAGGAGCACGGAGAACGGAAAATGGGAAAAGGAGTAGTTGTCGATAACAGTCCTTCTCCCGAGAATTTGGGATCAATCCTTCAGTTTTTTTCGCCAAAGCTGTTAAACGGTCCTTCAATTTTACTATCCCTTCCAACAGTTAACGTTTGATCCCAAAAAATATGACATGGAGCCATTGTTGATTCAGTATCTTTCACAATTTGTAATGCCTGAAAGACTTGATTTGTTTAGCAAAATACTTTCTTTCAGGACCAATTACCTGACTGTGGTACTCGAGGATATGTATCAAACCCATAATGCAAGCGCTGTTGTTCGTACGGCCGACTGCTTTGGAATTCAGAATGTACATGTTATTGAGAATAAAAACTCATTTGATTTTAATCCCGATGTAGTGCGGGGAGCTTCCAATTGGGTCACCGTGAAACGATACAACGAAACTAAAATGAACACTGTTTCCGCGCTTCAGAAATTGCGTAAGGATGGTTATCGTATTGTGGTTGCCACTCCTCATGATCACGATGTTGATCTGGAGGACTTTAACCTGGAGAAAGGCAAAGCGGCCATTGTTTTTGGATGTGAACGTCCAGGGCTTACGGAATTCGCCAAGCAGGAAGCCGATGAATTCATGAAAATTCCAATGGTGGGTTTTACCGAAAGTTTGAACGTTTCTGTCTCTGTAGCTGTTACACTTCATCACCTAACCCATCAGCTTCGTAATCATTCAACCATTGACTGGAAGCTTTCGGATGAGGAAAGACAAAAAGTAATGCTCGATTGGCTGCGTATGTCAATCAAGCGGGTAGACTTACTGGAAGAGAAATTTGCTGAACTTCAAAAATAAATCTCATGGAAGTTTTTGTTGAAAAATTTGCCGATCTAAAGATATTACGATATGCGGTGCCAGGGTTTGAGGCGCTTGATCTGAACCGAAAATTGTATATCTATTATTTATCAGAAGCCGCCCTTTGTGGACGGGATATATTGTGGGATCAGAACAATCGCTACAATTTACGCCTCAGGGCTGTCTTGGAAACGATCTGGGATACCTTCAAAGGCGACCGCGATACGGACTCGTTTAAATCATTTGAAATATACCTGAAGCGTGTTTGGTTTTCCAACGGTATACACCACCATTATTCGACAGAAAAAATACCTGTTGGATTTTCAGAAACGTATTTCGATGAACTGGTAGCGAATTCGCTCTGGGGTGACTTTAAGCTGCCTTTCGGGGTAGAGCTTGAAGATTTCATTGCTTCATTAAAAGATGTGCTATTTGACCCTAAAAAGGAGGCAAAACGAGTCAACCTTGATCCTGATAAGGATTTGATTCAGGCTTCCAGTAATAATTATTACAAGGAAGTAACGCAAAGTGAAGCTGAAGCCTTTTACACTGGGTTAAAAGCATCGGCAGGCTCTGAGCCGGTATCCTATGGCCTTAATTCAACTTTGGTAAAAGAGAAAGACCAACTGGTTGAAAAAGTGTGGAAAGTGGATGGAAAATATGGAAAGGCCATTGAGAAGATTGTTTTCTGGCTTGCCAAGGCTTCTGAATATGCCGAAAATGACCTTCAGAAAAAACACATTGCTTCTTTAATTGAATATTACAAAACAGGGGATTTATCTCTTTTTGACCAATATAGCATTGAATGGGTCAAAGAATTGGAAGGGGATATTGATTTTGTCAATGGTTTTATTGAAGTGTACGGAGATCCCCTTGGAATAAAAGCAAGCTGGGAATCAATTGTCAATTACAAGGATAAGGAAGCTACCAAGCGAGCAGTCATATTAAGTGAAAATGCGCAATGGTTTGAGGATCATTCACCCGTTTCCGCGGAATTTAAAAAGCCAGCAGTGAAAGGGGTCAGTGCCAAGGTGATCAACGTGGCTATTCTGGCAGGTGACTGTTATCCTGCCACTCCCATCGGGATTAATTTGCCCAATGCCGAATGGATAAGGGAAAAGCATGGATCCAAATCGGTTACCATAGAAAATATAACCTATGCGTACTTCCTGGAATCAATGAACAATGGCATGTTGGAAGAGTTTGCCGGATCAGAGGAAGAAATGGAACGAGCACGTCAGTATGGTTATTTGGCAGGCAACCTGCACACCGACCTGCACGAATGCCTGGGTCATGGCTCAGGAAAGGTGAGGGAAGGGGTGAGTACAGAGAACCTGAAAAATTATTATTCGACCATTGAAGAAACGCGAGCCGATCTTTTTGCCCTGTACTATATGATGG
>JACMLY010000008.1 GCA_014379345.1 Chitinophagaceae bacterium | reverse complement strand
CAATGATTTCCTGCTGTACTTCGTTAATGGTCATCAAGTCATTTTTAATAACGGATGCAAATGTCGTTATTTTTTATTTCCCTTCAAAAAGAAATGTGTTACCTTTAGTTTATTAACGTTCCGAAGTCTTAAAAGATTGTTCGAAACTTATATTAGCTTAGAGGCAGGTAAAGGCTTACTAAATGACACTGAAAACCCCAGTGCAAGGGCAATTGGTTATATAATCTTCGATAATTAATAATTTATATACTTTTCAATCAGTCCCGATTTCTTCGATGGGCGTAGAATTTCTTCCAAAGTAAAATTTTTTTGAATGGTTGATTTTTCGGTTGTTTTGCATGACTAGTCTTCCGTTTATCTTTCTGCCATAATAATCAGATTAGTTGAAATATTGCTTTGATTTACAGCATGGATTGACAACTTTTAAAACTACCTTTGTTTAATCCGGAAATCATCAAGGCTTGTTGCCTTTAACCGATTGAATGTTCTCTTTTCCTGTTTTTGACTATCCGCACCCAATGAATACCCTTCGGAATCATGAACAACCTACGAATAAAGTGGGATCAAGCGTAAAAGGCAGTGGATAAATGTAAATGAAATTCCAGGGACTGTACCGATTTTTGTGTAAATGAATTGGAAGCTCTCCTGTTGATTGAACCTCTTTGGTCCGGATACTGTTAAGATTCCAAATTCCATGGCCGCAAGCTCTATATTAACTCTATGTCAGGTCTATGAAGGGGCTAACTTTCGTTTTCAATAGTATAGACCCAACCTAGCGCTAACATAGAGCTTACATAGGGTTTGTGCCAATAACAATCACAAGCAAGACCTTTGTCTTTGCATGATTCATCCTTTTATCCACTGCTTTTTGTTCTTGATCCATAAAGTGCGAACAAACACTGGGACCGGTATTGCCCCTGTAAAGTGCCGGTAGAGGAACTTTGTCAGAAGATTAACGAGTTAGACATCATTGTTTCCCTGCTTTTGGGCGATCAGCTCATTGATTCTGGGCTGGATGAACCAGATCCCTACCGGAAATATCCAGATCATCAGAAACTCGCCTACGAAATCAAGGAAGGCGACCGGTCGCTGCAGCTCGGTGCCCTTAAAGGTGCGGGCAGCAAAATAGATGCAGTAGAAGATGCAGAACATGGTGAAAAGGTGCAGCGGTATGATCATGAATAAGATACTCAACGAAGGTCCCAGGTCCTCTTCCATGTTAACGACAAAAAAATCGAGCATGAAGAAGAAAAAAAGGATGTAGATAACCGGGAACAGCAGGAAAATCTTGAAGGGTACCAGGCTGAACTTTAAATTGCCGGGAAGCATTTTTTGAAACTCCTGGCCGATAGCCCACAACCAGCCAAAGTAACCGGCAAAAAAGAGAAACATCGCGAAGGGCATGACCTGCAAAACGATTCTATAATCGTGGGTGGTCAATGTAACAATGGCCAGGGCTACCTCAATGAGAAAAGGTGCACCAAAAGTGATCAGGAAAAGGTGCCAGTGCTTTAATCGTAGAAATATTTCCATCGGATTGTTTTATAAAGGATAAATGGCTGTGCTAAGTTAGTGTAATTTTCGGTAAACAGCTATCCACGAAAGGCAATAGCACGGTATAAAAGTTTGTAAAACAGGGGATAAGCTATGGCAGAGTGAAAGTGGCCTTGTAAGCGCTGAATATTTAGTTGACGGGCTCGGAATGAACAGCCCGGTTTTAATGAATGAAAATAGGTTTAGAAGATGGTTTCGGCATACAGTCCGGGGCCATCTTTTTTTTTTGCTTTGGTTTTAACATGCAAACTGTCAATTCGTTAAAACCTTATCCATTAACACCTTGGGTACTCTGGACTGTAGCAGAGAGAACAAGAAGAATCAGTGATAAAGAGGTGGAAGGGTATCAAAAGTGAGATTAATGCAAATACTTTGGAACCCGAACTTCAATATAAATAACCTATCAAAACGAGGACTATTCGATAGATGTGTCACCGCTAAAGCGGCTTTGGGTGGGCGGTATGCCATTCTACCATACTATGACCGCTAACGCGGCTATCCAGGTGCATGACATAGGCGTTAACTTCGTTTGATAAGCATAGATTATCAACTGTTTAAAATTTAAATTACGGATTGTATGTCATTGTTTTAGGGTAAGCAAGGTCATTTATACGTTTTTAAAAATCTTACATTTTTTATTTGAATCTTAGTAATCAGGCAATAATCCTGCAGACCAATCTTATCTATCT
>JACMLY010000063.1 GCA_014379345.1 Chitinophagaceae bacterium | reverse complement strand
GCAAAAGATAAACAGGGCGCTCTTTGGTTCGGGACACAGAACAGCGGAGTGATACAATATGATAAGGGAATTTTTACCAGGTATTCAACCGCCAACGGCCTTGCCAATAACCAGATAAGAACCATTACGGAGGATGAAAAAGGTAATCTTTGGTTTGGCAGTTTTGGTAGCGGCGTATGCAAATTTGCCGGTACCAGTTTCACAAATTTTACCACTGCGCAGGGGTTATCCAGCAATATAATCTTCAGTATTGAAAACGACAAAGAAGGCAACCTTTGGTTGGGAACTTCAGGTGGTGGGGTATGCAGGTATGATGGGAAGCGATTTGCAAATTTTACGAAAGCTGATGGTCTTGCACGTAACGAAATTTATTGCGTTTTAAAAGATCGTTCGGGTAATTTATGGTTTGGCACTTCCGGTGGTGGCGTCAGTAAGTATAATGGTAAAAATTTTACCAATTATACTACGTTGCAGGGGCTCGCTAATAATGTCGTTTTCAGTATCGTCGAGGATAAAGCTGGAAATCTTTGGTTTGGCACATCTGGCGGAGGTGTCAGTAAGTTCGATGGTAAAAACTTCACTAATTATACCGTATTGCAGGGGCTTGCAGGCAATGTGGTATTCTGCATTCAGGAAGACAGAAATTCAAACATCTGGTTCGGAACACTGGGCGGCGGAGTGAGTAAATTTGACGGAAAAGGCTTCACCAACTACACTGTTGAGCAAGGCCTGTGTGATAATGTGGTTTGGACAATTACAGAAGACAGGCAAGATAATATTTGGTTCGGTACACAACATGGATTAAGCCTGATATCCAAAGAAAAGATGATGCAGGCGTCGGCAGATGATGGGGGCAATAAAGATGTTGATCAGCATTTTTTTACTTCTTTAACTACAGAAGATGGCTTGCCCAATGATTTTATAACGCAGCTTGTTCAGGGCCATGATGAAAAGTTATATGCGGGCACAAATCTTGGAATGTGTGAACTACTGCCTGCAAAGGGAGCGGATTCGGGTGGAAAACAATGGTCAGTTGGCAGAATATTCAATACCCAGCACGGGTACCCGGTCAAAGACGTAAATGCCGGCTTGAATGCGATGTTTGCTGACAGCTCGGGCATCATCTGGATTGCCACCGGTTCAGACAAAACGGGGCTTGTGCGTTTTGAGCCCGATGCAATAAATAAAAACAGCAACTCACCTCCCCAGGTTTTTATCAACCGGTTAAAAATTAATAACGAAGTTGTTTCCTGGAGAGATCTTGATGCACCCGTTTACGGGGAAAGTACAGATAGTGCAAACAGGAGGGCAGCTATTATCGATGAAGTTAATACCTATGGAAAGAGATTAACTTCCCTGGAAAGAGATTCATTGCGTGCAAGGTTCACTGACATACAGTTTGACGGCATCACTAAATGGCAGTCTATACCACAAAAGTTAGTACTACCCTACTATCTTAATAACGTCAGCTTCGAATTTGGTGCGGTAGAAACCGACAAAAATTTTCTCGTTAATTACAAATATTTCCTTGAGGGTTATGACAAAGATTGGTCGCCGGCCAGCCATAATACTGCAGTAAATTTTGGAAACATTCATGAAGGCAATTACACCTTTATGGTAAGAGCGCAAAGCCCGGAGGGGGTCTGGGGCCAGCCTGTGAGTTACGCCTTTAGAGTATTGCCGCCATGGTGGAGAACCTGGTGGATGTTTTCCGTATATGCAATTTTGCTTGTTGCCTCCATCTTATTATTTTCCTGGTGGAAGCATGAACGGATTATCAATCAGAAAAAAATATTAGAACACAAGGTAAAGGTGGCAACAAATCAGGTGAGGGAAGAAAACAAAAAAGTACAAACCCAAAAGAAACAAATAGAAGATACTTTAAACGAATTAAAAGCCACACAAGCGCAGCTAATTCAAAGAGAAAAGATGGCAAGCCTTGGCGAACTCACTGCAGGGATTGCGCATGAAATACAAAACCCCTTAAACTTCGTCAATAATTTTTCTGAAGTAAGCAATGAATTGATAACAGAAATGAATGAAGAATTGGACGCAGGACACCTTGATGAAGCAAAAGTCATTGCAACTGACATCAAACAAAATCTCAAAAAAATAATTCATCATGGTAAAAGGGCCGATGGTATTGTAAAGGGAATGCTGCAACATACAGGAGGCAGCAGTGGCAAAAAAGAGCTGACAAACATTAATAAATTCACCGATGAATATTTGCGGTTGGCGTACCATGGGTTAAGTGCAAAAGAAACCTCATTCAATGCAACATTGAAAACCGATTATGATGAAAGCATGGGCACCGTTGATATTATGCGGAAGGATATAGGCAGGGTTGTCGTCAATTTAGTAGCCAATGCATTTTATGCCGTTTCAGAAAAGAAAAAGCAAGTAGGTGAAGCCCGCCTGCCGGAGTGGGAAGAATATGAGCCCACTGTTTCAGTCAGTACAAAAAAAGGAAGTGATAAGTTTGAAATAAGCGTCGCTGACAATGGCAACGGGATCTCTTTAAAGATACTGGATAAAATTTTTCAACCCTTCTTTACCACCAAACCCACCGGCCAGGGCACTGGTTTGGGTTTATCACTGGCATATGATATAATAAAAGCAAATGGGGGTGAGATAAAAGTGGAAACGAAAGAAGGTGAAGGCAGTAAGTTCGTAATTCAATTACCCTTGATTTGATGAAAAGCCTGGCGATCCTGGAGATCTATGCTGTGGATCTTCTTATATCCCATGTGCCCACGAATCCTGGTCAGACAATTATCTGGCGGTGAGTAGAGGAAAGCAGGAGTAAATAATTTTACTGTCTAATACCGCTTCAATACATACAATGATAAAAGCGCTTATAGTTTTTTTGCTTCTTTTCTCTGTCGCGTTGTGCGCACAGAAAAACAGCGTTTTCCAACTAAGCACAAAAAAAGCAAAAACCACACAGTTTGCCAACGGTTGGATTAGTTTGGATGATGGCTGGAAATTCAAAGCCGGGGACAACGCGGATTGGGCAAAACCTGGTTTCGATGATTCATCCTGGCAATCCATTAACCTCTTCAACAACTTTTATGATGTAGCGGAGATCCCTAAAGGCAGCATTGCATGGTTCAGGTTACGGCTTATCACTGACAGCACATTATTTAACCGGCAATTGGTGATGCGTATTTATCAAGCAGGTGCTTCAGAAGTATATCTTGACGGGAAACTAATTCATAAGCTGGGAGTAGTAAGCACAAACTCTGACTCGATCAATTATTACAGCCCAAACATGAAACCACTGTCTTTTCCATTAGTGTATAGTACAGAACAAGTACTGGCGATCCGGTTTTTAAACTTACCTCCGCCCTATCCGATCTACTCTAATAAAAATATATTTTTGCAAGCATGGATAACAAACGTTGACAATGCAACGGAAGATAATATAATAAAGTATTACAAGACATTTGGCAGCAGGATAAATATCGGGATAGGTGTTGGAACGATCCTATGCTTTCTGTATTTTTCATTTTTCATTTTTTTCCCTGCTCAGAAAATAAATCTATATTTCTCCCTATGTAATTTTTTCTTCGCATGCACTTTGGTACTTTATTCAATCGATTTAGAGACTCATGGACCACATTTTACAATCAACACCGCCCTTAATATATGCTCCGGGCTTTACCTTGTTTTGTTGCTTTATTGCACCTATCAGATTTTTAATAAAAAAAAGGGATGGATTTATTGGTCGTTGTTCTTATTACAAATCGTAAGTGTTCTGCTTGAATTCTTTATAGCCTTTGATCTTAACACCTACTTAACGATAATAGTACTTGCTGATATATTGAGAATAAGCATGCTGTCTTTGCGAAACAACAAATCAGGAGCTTGGATCATTCTTGTTGTTGCGGCTATTGATTTGATATATTCGGCATTGAGTATATTGTCGAACCTCGCTATTATAAATATTCCAAATATTCAGTCTTATTTGCCTTTTGCACTTTTGGTGGCTCCTGTGGGTTTGGCTATATATTTAGGTTATGCTTTTGGCTTAACGAGTCAATCCCTGAGGCTGAAACTTACAGAAGTAGAACAACTTTCCGTAGAAAAGCAACAAATACTATCAGCGCAAAATGAAACATTGGAGAAACAGGTAATGGAGCGGACTTCGGCACTCAACCAGTCTTTGGAAAATCTCAAATCCACCCAATCCCAGCTTATCCAATCAGAAAAAATGGCTTCTCTTGGAGAGCTCACCGCTGGCATTGCCCATGAAATACAAAATCCATTAAACTTTATCAATAATTTTTCCGAAGTCAACAATGAGTTGATTGAAGAAATAGATAATGAAAATGATGTTGGAGAAATAAAATTATTAGCGAAGGACATAAAACAGAATAGCGAGAAGATTTTATTTCACGGCAAACGTGCCGATGCTATTGTAAAAGGGATGTTGCAGCATAGCAGAAGCAGCAGCGGGCAAAAAGAACCAACAGATATCAATGCTCTCACAGATGAATACCTACGCCTGGCTTATCACGGGTTAAGAGCAAAGGATAAATCTTTCAACGCTACGTTACAAACTGACTATGAGAAATCAATTGAAACGATCAATATTATTCCGCAGGATATTGGAAGAGTGGTGCTCAATTTGATTACGAATGCATTTTATGTGGTTGCTGAAAAATGTAAACTGGGCATCGAAGGATATGAACCGACTGTTTCAGTGAGTACTAAACAGACGAAGGATGTAGTTTCAATAGCTGTAAAGGATAACGGGAATGGAATCACTCAAAAAGTATTGGAGAAAATATTCCAACCTTTCTTTACAACAAAGCCTACCGGTGAGGGTACCGGATTGGGTTTATCATTGGCCTATGATATTGTAAAAGCACACGGTGGAGAATTGAAAGTGGAAACGAAGGAGGGGCAAGGGAGTACCTTTTTCATTCAATTACCGGTTTAATTAACAAAAAAGGGATGGGAATTTCTTTTAAAACGCTGTTATTACTGCTGTTGCCTGTTTTGGCAAAAGCACAATTAAACAATATTGATAGTTTAAAAGCAGCTTTTAGTAGTGCTCCCGATGGCCCTATGCGGTTTAAAACAGCCAGTAATGTTTATTTCTACTACCAGGAATTAAACAGGGATTCTGCTTTATTTTATGCAGAACAACAATTTTTAACAGCAAAGCGAAATCAAAACAAAATTGCTGAAGGAGTTGCCTCTGTTAATAAAAGCTATCAGCTAATGGGATTAGGAAGATACGCTATGGCGCTTAAATCTTTACAACAGGCTTTTGTTATTGCCGAAGATGAGCAAAATGAAAAAGAAGATGCCTGGGATTACTTTCTTACACCCTATCAGGGAAATAAAAGGCTTTTGCTTCTTTCCTATACGCACCATATGTATGCGCTCCTCATGCTGCAAACTGAAAACCTGGAGCAACAGATTATTCATTTCAAAATAGCCGGCCAGATTGGTAAAGAGATAAACTACACGCCCCGTATTCAGCTTGCCTACTTGAATCTTGGGCAAAGTTACCTTGATTCAAACAAACCCGATTCGGCGCTTTACTATGAAAAGGAAGCCGAACGAACAGCCCTGCAAGCGAACGATCAGACGTTTAGGCTTGCCAAAACGTATCTTGGTACAATTGAAATGCATTTGGGGGATATCTATCAGGCACTGGATGATCAACCGCTGTCATTAATCTATTACTATAAAAGCCTTCAAACATGTACCGCCAATAATAACCGCACCAGTTTAAGCAGGGTCTTTTTAAGACTTTGTAAATATCATCTTAACAAAGGCAATAAAGATTCCTCACTGTTTTATTCATTGAAGAACCTGACTGTTCTACAAACACTGGGAATGGTTGCTGGTACAGAAACAAATCTTGGTATTGGATATGAAAATGTTTACCTGAGCTATAAGCTGAATAATCAGTTTGACAGTGCATTCAAGTACCAGGGGCTGGCGTTGATCACCAAAGATAGTTTTACCAAAGTAAGAATCAGGAACCTGGCAGAATTTCAAAAGCTCACTTATAGCGAACAGCTTCGTTTACAAAACCTGGAAAAAGAAAAAGTAGCTTATCAGAATAAGGTAAGGACGTATTTTTTACTGGCTGGTTTAGGTGTATTGCTTTTACTCGCTACTGTCTTTTACTGGAACAACCGACAGAAACATAAAGCCAAAATAAAAATTGAAGAGGCTTATGAGAACTTAAAGGCAACACAGCAACAACTCATCCAATCAGAAAAAATGGCTTCCCTTGGAGAACTCACTGCTGGGATTGCCCATGAAATTCAAAATCCGTTAAACTTCGTCAATAATTTTTCTGAAGTGAATAAGGATTTGCTGGTTGAAATGAAAGAAGAAATAAAAACCGGAAATCTTACTGAAGCAAATGCGATTGCGGATGATATAATTGGCAATGAGGAGAAAATAAACTATCACGGTAAAAGAGCCGATGCCATTGTGAAAGGCATGCTGCAACACAGCCGTAGCACTAAAGGACAAAGTGAGCTAACAGACATTAATGCTCTGGCAGATGAATATTTACGATTAGCGTATCATGGATTCCGCGCAAAGGATAATTCTTTCACTGCAACGACGAAAACTGATTTTGATGATAAGATTGGCACAATAAACATCATTCCACAGGATATTGGCTGGGTAATATTAAATTTAATTAATAATGCTTTTTATTCAGTGACAGAAAAGAAAAAACAAAATATTCAAGGATATGAACCTACTGTTTGGGTTAATACGAAAAAGATAAATGGCAAAGTTGAAATAAGAGTGAAGGATAATGGCAATGGGATACCGCAAAAACTGGTGGGTAAAATTCTTCAGCCATTCTTTACGACCAAGCCATCGGGGCAGGGAACTGGATTGGGTTTATCAATAAGCTATGATATTATTAAGGCACATGGCGGTGAATTAAAGGTTGAAACCAGGGACGGTGAGTATGCTGAGTTTATTGTCATCCTTCAAACGTTTTATTAACTATGAAGCCATTTTATGTTACAATACTGTTGTTGCTATCGAATTTAATGATTGCCGTTAGCCAGACGAGTGATACTGATAGTTTAAAGAAGTTGTTGGCGCAAACCGATGCCGATACAACCAGGGTGTTACTGCTAAGCCGCTTAGCTGGTGCATATCGTTTCTCTAATTTGGACACTGCTCTAATTCTATCCCAACAGGCCCTATTGTTATCCCGGAAGCTGAATTTTACAAGAGGAGAGGTAAGGGCGTTGAATTTATTAGGATCGACGTTGCAATCTCTGGGCGAATATCCAAAAGCGTTAGAGGCAGAGTTTGAGGCCCTCCGAATGAGTAAAAGTAGCCATGATCGGGAGGCGGAGGCTACCAGTCTTGTTTACATTGGTAGTATTTACATTCAGCTTAATGAATACCAGCAGGCTCTATTCTATCTTCAGCAAGTACTGAAAATTGATGAGTGCCCTCAGCATATAGCTATTCTAGCCTTGTCTGCTATCGGCGATGCCTATGAGAAAATGAATCGCCTGGATTCAGCTTCCGTCTACCAGCTACAAGCCAAGGGCATGTTGAAGGAGTTACCCAGGGGAACACTGCAGTCGCTTGTTCCATTGCGACTTGGTCGTATCCAAGTCCGGTTGGGAAACAGCGCTAGTGCATTACGCTACTATCATGATGTGCTTGACAATGCCCACCTCACCGGTGACTTGCTCAATCAGGGCAGAGCCCAGCATCGGATAGCTGAGATCTACCATCAATCCCATCAGTTAGACTCCAGCTTAATGTATGCCCGGTTGGCCTTTATCAATTGTCAACAAACGTCCCAGAAGTTATGGCAGCTGTATGCAAGTGATTTGTTGGTGAAACTCTTTCAGGAACAAAATAAACTAGACAGTGCCTATTATTACCTACAGGTATCTCAGGTAATTAAAGACAGTTTGTTCAGTCCCGAAAAATTTCAACGTCTCCAACTGCTTACATCCATCGAACAACAACGTCAACGGGAAATTTTGCAGGCACAGGCAGACTTTAAAAATAAAATAAGATTGTATGCTTCGCTTGCAACAGTAGGAGTGTTTTTAGTGTTGGCAATTCTACTCTATAGAAACAATCGGCAGAAGCAAAAGGCTAATGCCTTACTTCAACATCAGAAAAGCGAGATTCAAAATACCTTAACTGAATTAAAAGCTACCCAAAATCAGCTCATCCAATCCGAAAAAATGGCTTCCCTTGGAGAACTCACCGCAGGCATTGCCCATGAAATTCAAAATCCGTTAAACTTCGTCAATAATTTTTCTGAGGTAAATAAAGATTTGCTGGTTGAAATGAAAGATGAAATGAAAATTGGAAATCTTACTGAAGCAAATGCGATCGCTGACGATGTAATTGGCAATGAGGAGAAAATAAACTATCACGGTAAAAGAGCCGATGCCATTGTGAAAGGCATGCTGCAGCACAGCCGTCAAAGCAGCGGTATTAAAGAACTCACCGATATCAATGCCCTGGCAGATGAGTACCTCCGATTAGCTTATCATGGTTTACGAGCTAAAGACAAATCTTTCAATGCAACGTTGAAAACTGATTATGATGAGAATGTCGGAAAAATAAATATCATTCCCCAGGATATAGGCAGAGTTATTCTTAACCTGATCACGAATGCATTTCATGCCGTAACAGAAAAGATGAAGGAAAACATGGACGGATATGTGGCAACAGTTATGGTGACAACAAGATCAATAAAGCTCCCTTCAGGGGGTACGGGCGTTTCAATTTCCGTAAAGGACAATGGCAACGGTATTCCGGAAAACGTTGTTGACAAGATCTTTCAGCCATTCTTTACTACAAAACCAACAGGGCAGGGAACAGGTTTGGGATTATCGCTGAGTTATGATATTGTAAAAGCACATGGTGGCCAGTTGAAAGTAGAAACGAAAACAGGCGAAGGAAGTGAATTTATTATTCAGTTACCGGCTAATTAAAATAATGATTAAAAAATCCTCCATAGTTGTTCTGTTAACATTTTCCTGCAGCATTGGCCTTGCACAAAACAAGTACACAGATAGTTTATTACGACAACTTACTCTTGCCAGGGATGATACCAGCCGGGTGCTGCTAATGGGTCAGTTGTCTTTTCACTATCGTTATAGCAATATTGATTCATCTATTTACTTTGGTCAAAAATCGCTGGCATTGGCACAGCAAATAAAATTTAAAAGGGGTGAAGCAAATGCTTTATCTCATGTGGGTCAGGCGATGAGAGAAAAGGGCGATCTGTCAAAGGCATTGGAATTGCAACTGAAGGGGTTGAAAATAGCGGAGGCAAATAATTATATTTTTGAAAGATCTACCTGTTTGAGGCGTATTGGGCTTGTGTACATGGATTTAAAAGACTATCCTAAAACACTCAGCTATTTGAGGCAGGCGTTAGATATAGTTACACTCATTCAGTTTAAAAGAGGTTTGGCCATCGAATATATGAATATCGGCATGACGTATGACTATATGGGACAACTGGATTCTGCTTTATACTATGAGCAGAAGGCTTTTGATGATAAAGAATCTATCGAAGATTTATTCCCGGAAGTGAACAGGGTTCTGGGAAATATCCACAGCAAAAAAGGAGATCAGCAACTGGCTTTATCATACTATCAAAAGGGAATTGAAACCGGATTAAAATTAAATGATTACCGCACTATTTCGTTCATTTATGCAGATGCTGCAGAAATGTTTAGGAAGTATAAACAACCGGATTCCAGCATTTCCTATGCAAAAAACGGTCTTAAATATGGCCAGATGACTTCATACAAAAAAGGTATTTTGTTTTCAAGCAAAATATTATCTGAACTATATGATTCCATAAACCCCGGAGAAGCTCTTCATTATTATAAAATTGCAGCAGCAGCAAAAGACAGTTTGTTTGGTGCAGGTAATATTCAAACTATTCAGTCTTTGATTTCAAAGGAAGAATCAAGACAAAACGAGATTGAGTTAGCAAAAGCGGCTTATCAGAACCGTTTAAAGCAATATGGGCTATTGGCAGGATTGGGAATTTTTTTAATTATTGCCTTCATTCTATACCGGAATAACAGGCAAAAGCAAAAAGCAAATAAAATATTAGAGGCAACACTTAGCAATTTAAAATCCACGCAATCACAGCTTGTTCAATCGGAAAAAATGGCAAGTCTTGGTGAGCTCACTGCAGGTATTGCCCATGAAATACAAAACCCGTTAAACTTTGTTAATAATTTTTCGGAGGTCAGCAATGAATTGATTGATGAAATGAAAGAAGAATTGAACAAAGGGGATATTGACGAAGCAAAAGCTATTTCAACTAATATCAAACAAAATCTTGAGAAAATAAATCACCACGGCAAAAGAGCCGATGCCATTGTAAAAGGAATGTTGCAACACAGTAGAACCAGCAACGGGCAAAAAGAGCTGACAGATATCAATACTTTAACCGATGAATATTTACGGCTTGCTTATCACGGCCTCAGGGCAAAAGACAAATCCTTCAATGCAACTCTAAAAACCGAGTATGACCAAAATATCGGAAACATCAATATCATTCCCCAGGATATGGGTCGCGTTATACTCAATCTTATCACCAATGCATTTTATGCTGTAAATGAAAAGGCAAATATTGCCAGGGATTCAGGTGATCAGGTAGGTTATGAACCGACGGTTACGGTGAGTACAAAAAGAATAGGAGATAGAGTAGAAATTAAAGTGAGTGATAACGGCAATGGTATTCCGGCAAAAGCCGTAGACAAGATCTTTCAGCCTTTCTTCACTACCAAACCCACTGGGCAGGGAACAGGGCTTGGTTTGAGCATGAGCTACGATATCGTTACCAATGCTCATGGAGGTGCGTTGAAAGTTGAAACAAAGGAGGGGGAAGGAGCAACATTTATAATCAGCTTAATTGTATAACCGGTAAATTAATCACATGAAAGTTTTAGTAGTTGACGACGAACAAGATGTAAAAATGCTTTTTGAACAACGGTTCAGGAAAGAAATCAGGAAAGGAGAATTGGAATTTATTTTCGCATTTTCGGGCGAGGACGCGCTGGTATATCTTAACCAGCATGCGCAGGAAGCGGTTCTGATATTGTCCGATATCAACATGCCTGGCATGAGCGGTCTTGAATTGCTGGAGCGTATCAAACAGAAATATCACAAACCGCCCCCGGTTGTGATGATGATCACTGCCTATGGGGATGCACAAAATTATGATATCGCAAAAAGCTTAGGCGCCGATGACTTTTTAACAAAGCCGGTTGATTTCACCTTATTAAAAGAAAAACTTAAACCAAATTACTGATGGCAAAAATTTTAGTAGCGGATGATGAAGCAGACCTGGAGTCGCTTATTAAGCAGAAATTCCGACAGAAGATAAGAGAGCAGCAATATGAATTCATTTTCGCAATAAATGGCAATGATGCACTAGCTAAAATTCAGCAGCACCCTGATATTGATATTGTTTTAAGTGATATCAATATGCCGGAAATGGATGGCCTGACCTTACTGAGCCGACTTAGTGAATCAAGTCCTTTGATAAAATCGGTGATCGTCTCCGCCTATGGAGATATGGAAAACATTCGAACGGCCATGAATCGAGGCGCTTTCGACTTTATTACGAAGCCGATAAATTTCGAGGACCTCTCGCTGACTATGGAGAAAACGATCCGGCACGTATTGCAGATCCGCGAAACGCTCAAGGCGATTAAGGAAAATAATATCCTTAAGATGTATGTGGATGAAACGGTACTAAATTTTATGGGTAGCCGGGAATTTGAATCTTCCCTAATGCAGAATGAGACCGTGGAAGCTACAGTGGTATTCGTAGATATCTGCAGCTTTACTGCCATTAGTGAGAATGAATCGCCCGATACAGTGGTAAAACTGTTGAATAGTTATTTTGATGTGATGGTAAAAGAGATCATTGCCCAGGGCGGCTACATTGATAAATTCATAGGAGATGCAATCATGGCCGTTTTCCGCGGCAACTATAACCTCGATAGGGCCATTGATGCGAGCCTGGCGATGCGCACGGAGATAGAAAAATTGCCGGTGAGTTCAGAAATTGTTTCTTTTAAACCTAAAGTATCAATCGGTATCAACTGTGGTGAAATGATTTCGGGCAATATCGGTTCTGCCAACCTGCGCCGTCTGGATTATACGGTCATCGGAGACGTGGTCAACATAGCGCAGCGCTTGCAATCAGCTGCAAAAGAAGGGCAGATCATCATCAATGAAGGCACTTATCAAAAGGTGAAAGAATCTTTCAACTGTAAAAAAATTGGCGAGGTGAGTGTAAAAAACAAAATACACCCCATCCAGATCTATGAAGTATTGGATTGAAAAAATGGGAAAGCCGGAAGCTGTTTAGCAGAACCTATGACTGATGAACAACCAATAACAATTGCTGAAGAAAGGCGGTTTCAATACACTGTGGAAAACTTTTAATAGAAAAAAGATCAAATAATGAACACTGTTCATTATTTTTGGATTTCAAAAGTTAGCATGACGATAGCATCGAGGAAACAAAAGGAAAAAGAGGATAAACGGACGTTGATACTGGACGCCGCCCGTAAGGTGTTCCTGGAAAAAGGGTATGCCCAGGCGAGCATTAGAAATATAGCTGAGGAGATAGAACACAGCCCGGGCACCATTTATCTATACTTCAAAGACAAGGATGAGATATTTCATGCCCTTCACGAGGAGGGTTTCGGACGTATGCTGGAAAAAATGGAACCATTACGGTTTGTGTCCGATCCATTTGAAAGGCTGAAGGCCCTGGGCCGCGTCTACCTTGATTTTGCGAAGAATAACAAGGATTTTTATGACCTGATGTTTGTCATACAGTCTCCCTTAAAGCACGAAACCGAAGACGAAAAATGGGAAATGGGAACCCGAACGCTGGGAACTTTGAAAGATATTGTTCGCCAATGCCAGGAAGCCGGGCGTTTTCAGGGAAAAGACATCGATTACCTGTCATTTGTGATTTGGGCGGGTGTTCATGGAATGGCCACATTATATTGTCATGACCGCTGCCTGGCTTTTGATGACTTAAAAGGAGAGGATCTACTGAACATTGGACACAAATACTTTGTAGAAATGCTCGAAAAATATTAAATTTTTTTGCCCTGTGGATGAACATCGTTCATTTAATAAACACTGATTATGAATAAGAAGAAAATGACTTGGCTCCTCACTGTTACAGTTCTGTTTGTAGGGCGCCACCTGAATGGACAGGACATTATCAGAAAACATATCGACCAGGCTTTTGAGAATAACCTGGTGCTAAAAGAAAAAATGATTTCCCTTGAGAAAAGCCTTATTGCCTTAAAAGAAGCGCAGAGCTTTTTCCTTCCCGTAGCAAGTTTCGACGCACAATATCTTCTTGCAGAAGGAGGTCGCACGATCGATATACCCGTCGGTACCTTAATGAATCCTGTTTACAGCACATTAAACCAATTAACAAACAGCGACAAGTTTCCGAAGATCGGCAACGTTTCGGAGCCATTGAATCCCAACAATTTCTATGATGTGCGCATAAAAACGGTAATGCCAATCATTAATCCTGATATCCGTATCAATCGCGATAGTAAGAAACAGCAGATTTCACTTCAGCAGTATGAGTTAGACATTTATAAAAGAGAACTGGTAAAAGAAGTGAAGTTGGCCTACTTTAATTATTTAACGGCAACAAGAGCAATTGATATTTACAGGTCTACACTGGATGTAGTGCACCAGAATTTAAAAGTTAACCGTTCGTTGTTGCAGAATGGTAAAGGGTTGCCTGCGTATGTGAGCAGGGCCGAGAGTGAAGTGAGCAAAGTGGAGATACAATTGCAAAATGCGGTGAACGATCAAAAGAACGCCCGCTCTTATTTTAATTTCTTACTGAATAAACCGCTTGGCGAAGAGATCGTTTCCTCATCCGAAGAATTTGTACTTGAAAAATACGCAGACACGGTCGCCAATATTTATGAAAGGGAAGAGCTGAAAAGCCTATCGTTGGTCAGTAAGATCAACAACAATGTTCTGAAAATGAACCGCGCTTTCCGTACCCCAAGATTAAATGCGTTCCTTGACCTTGGTTCACAGGGGTTCGATTTTAACGTCAATAACAAATCGCTTTTTTATCTGGCAGGCTTGCAGCTGAAGGTTCCGATCTTCACAGGAAAGGCGAACCTATATAAAATTGAACAGACCAAACTCGACGCAAGATCAATTGCACTGAAAAATGATAATACGATTCAGCAGCTTGCACTGGCTGCGTCTGTGAGCCGTAATAATATCAACAATGCATATAACGCATGGCTCTCGCTTCTAAAACAGGAAGAATCAGCAAAAAAATATTTTCAACTCATTAACCGCGGTTTCCAGGAAGGAATAAACAGTTTTATAGAATTTCTTGATGCAAGGAACCAGCTTACTACAGTTCAACTACAACTGAATATTCAAAAATACAAGGTGATGACGGCACTTGCCGACTACGAAAGACAAACAGCTTCTTACTCACTCAAATAAATCAGTTTATGCGCACTATACTTTTAACTATCGCCACAATTGTTGTACTGGCATCGTGTAATGAGAATAAGCCAACTGAAAGAAAAAATTCTCCTGCGGAGATCATACACGTAAAACTCTTGCCGATCCAGGGGGATACCAACATCAATGTCATCAACGTTTCAGGGTCATTATCAACGGAGCAGGTTGCAAACCTTTCTTTTAAAATAGGTGGCATCATTGAAAATATAACAGTTAAAGAAGGTGATAAGGTAAAAAAGGGCCAGTTACTTGCCACACTTAAATCAGCAGAGATCTCGGCCCAGGTGCAGCAGGCACAACTCGTATCTGATAAAGCCAGGCGTGATTATGACCGGGCCAGGAATTTATATGCGGACAGCGTTATGACCCTGGAACAAATGCAAAATGCTAAAACAGGTCTTGATATTGCACAACAGGGAGTACAGCAGGTTTTATTCAATCAGCAGTACTCTAAGATATATGCACCTGCAGATGGTTTTATTGTGCAGAAAAGATTGAACGCAGGTGAACTTGCTTCTTCAGGGACTACTGTAGTTGCGATGAATGTATCGTCTGCTGCAAGCAAATGGATATTAAAAGCAGGCTTATCAGATGCAGACTGGGCAGCAATCGCGCTGGGTAATAATGCGCAGGTTACCGTTGATGCGTTTCCTTCAAAATATTTTAACGCCCTTGTTACCAGAAAATCGTTGTCTGCGGATCCAGTCAGCGGTTCTTTTATGATTGAATTGCAGGTTGATTTTAAAGATGAGCAACCGGCAGTAGGCATGTTCGGTACCGCGTCTGTTAACCCATCGAAACCGACTGTAGGCTTCAGCATTCCATATGATGCATTGCTCGAGGCCAATGGCAGAAAGGGCTTTGTGTTTGTAAGCGATGATAGAAAAACCGTAAAAAAAGTGGAGGTTACCATTGCGGCTATCAACAACAATACGGTATCGATCATCGACGGGTTGGAAGGACACGCCTACATCGTTACTTCAGGAAGTCCTTATTTGAACGATGCTTCATTGATCACTACTCTTTAAAATATTTACAATGCGAATGATTTCATTTTTTGTAAAAAACTACCAGTTTACACTTGTAGTGGTTTTAATGATCATTGTGGTGAGCATCACTACGCTTTTTACAATGCCGAGAGCCGAAGATCCTGAACTTAATTCTCCGCGCTACCCTATTGTAGCGATCTATCCGGGAACCAGTCCGAAAGACATGGAAGAACTGGTTGTAAAACCAATAGAGAAAAAGGTCAGTGAACTGGAAGACCTCAAAAAGATCACGACAACTATTGATGATGGGGTGGCTGTTCTCGATGTTGAATATAAGTATGGAAGCGATGTCGAAGCTAAGTATCAGGAACTGGTAAGAGAAGTGAACGCATTAAGGCCGGACCTTCCAGAAGATATTTACAGCCTCGAAGTAAAAAAAGTAACTCCAACCGATGTAAATGTGCTTCAGATGGCGCTTGTATCTGAAAATGCTTCTGATGAAAGGCTAAAATATTATGCAGAGGAACTAAAGGAGGACCTGGAAAAAGTAAAGAGCCTGAAGAAAGTAGACTACTGGGGCGTGCCTGAACAGATTGTTCGAATTGATCTTAAACTGGATAAAATTGCCCAGAAAAAAATTCCTGTCAACGCCATTATTGGAAGCGTTCAAAGCGAATCAGCGAATATCCCTGGTGGTAATATCCGTGCTGGCAATAAAACATTCAATGTTAAAACAAGCGGAAAATATGGAAGTCTCGAAGAAATTAAGAACACTGTAGTATTCAATGGTAATGGAACTGTTGTTTATTTAAAGGATGTTGCAGATGTGGCATTCAACAGTGAAGAGCAAAAGCATATTACCCGCCTGAATGGCCACCGTGCCGTACTGGTTACAGCGGCACAAAAACCAGGGCAAAACATTGCGCATACACAAAAAGAATATCTCCCGGTAATTGATGCATTTGCAAAACAACTACCTGCGAATATTGAGCTGATTAAAAACTTCGACCAGGCGGATAATGTAAGCAGAAGACTTGGTGGACTCGGAAAAGATTTTCTTATAGCGATAGGATTAGTGATGATCACATTGATCCCGCTTGGATGGAGGGCGTCACTAATAGTGATGGTCGCTATTCCGCTTTCTTTAGGGATCGGCATCGTGATCATGAACGCATTAGGCTATTCGCTGAACCAGTTAAGCATTGTAGGCCTGGTGGTGGCTCTTGGATTACTCGTGGATGACAGCATTGTGGTGGTTGAAAATATCGAACGCTGGCTGCGCGAAGGCAAGAATAAAAATATTGCCGTAATTGACGGAACAAAACAAATTGTTCTGGCAGTGATTGGTTGCACAGCTACACTGATTGTTGCTTTTGTACCTCTTGTGTTCATGCCGGAAGCAGCCGGTGAGTTTATCAGGGGTTTGCCAATGGCCGTAATTACCTCAGTATTTGCTTCAATGCTTGTATCATTGACGGTTGTTCCTTTCCTGGCCAGTAAAGTTTTAAAGACCAATCACAATCCGGAAGGGAATATATTTCTCCGCGGGTTAAAGAAACTGATCAGCGGCAGTTATTCAAAATTGCTTGATCACTCGTTAAAAAGACCGGTACTTAGTTTAGTGGTCGCATTTGCAATATTCGGCGCCTCTCTCCTGTTGTTCAATGTAATCGGTTTTCGTTTGTTCCCTACGTCCGAAAAGCCACAGTTCTTAATTAATGTAAACATGCCTTTGCAGACAAATCTTGAAGCATCTGACAGGATGGCCCGTTATGTGGAAGCGGAACTGAAAAATGAAAAACAAGTGGAGTACTTTACTACCAATGTAGGCAAAGGAAATCCAAGAATATATTACAATGTTATACCAGCAAACGACAAACCGGATCTTGCGCAGTTCTTAGTGCAGTTACACAACGATGTGGGGCCTGTTGAAAAAAGAAAATTGATAGACAGATTGAGAGATAGATTCATGACTGTGGCCGGAGTGAAGATCGAAGTGAAGGATTTTGAACAAGGCCCACCGATAGAGGCGCCGGTAGCTATCAGGATCACAGGCGATAACCTGGATACTTTAAGAAACCTCGCTGCTAAAGCAGAACAGTTATTAAAAACCGTGCAGGGTGCAATCTATGTTAAGAACGAAGTGGGGAGTATTGAAGTCGGATATTAAATTGAATATCCATACAGATAAATCCCGATCACTTGGTATACAGACCGTGGATATTGACAGAACGGTAAGATTGGCTGTCGCAGGGTTAGAAGTAGGAAAATACACAGATGAAGATGGCGACGATTACAATATCATGGTGAATTCACCAAAAGAAAAGTTTGCCACACTGAATAATTTTAATTCTATATATATCAATAATGCCCTGGGCGCGCCCGTTCCGTTGAGCCAGGTGGCAGAGATCGAATTTGAATCTTCACCGTCAACCATCAAACACCTGGATAAAAAGCGTTTCGTTATGATCACAGCTTTTGCCGGTAAAGGTATGCTGGCGCAAAAAGTAACACAAGATTTCCTCGAACAGACTGACAAACTAAACTTGCCGACCGGGTATTCGTTACAGCTCGCCGGCGAAGCTGAAAGTGAAGCAGATGCTTTTGGCGGAAGTTTCATGACAGTTGTGATAGCAACAATTTTCGTGTTCATAATGATACTTATCCTGGAATTTAAAACTTTCAAAAGCACATTGATTGTATTATCAGTTATTCCGTTGGGTATTATCGGCGGGGTGACCATGTTATGGTTAACGGGTAACCCAATGTCATTTGTAGCTATAATCGGTTTCATTGGCCTTGCAGGAATAGAAGTGAAAAACTCTATATTGCTGGTTGATTTTACGAATCAGTTGAGAGAGGAAGGCAAAGGGCTGGATGACGCGATCAAAGAAGCTGGTGAAATACGTTTTCTTCCTATTGTATTAACAACGCTTACTGCCATCGGAGGATTATCGCCCATTGCATTCAGCAGCAACCCGCTTATTTCACCTTTGGCCTTGGTGTTGATTGGCGGATTGATCTCATCAACTATATTATCAAGAATAGTTACACCTGTTGTATATAAACTGATTCCGCCTAAGATCAGCAGGAGCTAAAAGAAAGAGGCAAGTCTGGAGACATCGCGAAAAGCCTGGAAATATCCCGATTATCAACTATAAAGTCGATTTCCATTCTAATTGAAAAAAATAGTTGAAAAACATAGTATTGGCCCTGGAACATGTTACTCAAAAATAATTAAAGCGATTATTCTATTGTCTGTTAAGTCCTTTTCATTATATCCCTACATCTTTTTATATTGGTTTCAGCTATCGTTTATTTTAACAGGCGATTGTTTTCGTGAAACCTACTTGGAGCCGCATATCGCAGCTTTATGCGCAGCCAACGAAACCTGACCTTACCCTGAAACGCTAAAACACCCGGGGCAAGGCGTTAATGAAAAGTAATATCGGTGGGCGACGGGTAATTCATATGCTCAGTTACCAAGAATAGGTTAATCATGGAGTATAAAAAAAATAGATTATGAAATACCACGACTATTTGAACATGATTCCTGCGCAGTATTCAGGTAAAGAAATCGAAGCCGGATCTGATACCGAATTAAAGGATATTGAAGAAGCAAAAACTTTTTATAGTGAGGTTAAGAACCGTTTATTAAATGTAAACAACTGGCATGAAGTTGCAGGAATGATCAGTGCCAAATTTCAGCTTGTTGATGCAAGTGGTAAAGAAGTTACGAGGAGCACAGAGAAAGGGGATTATTTAAAAATCGATATCCCAGGTCCGGGTAGTAAAGCAGGTGATGGTTATGATTGGGCTTTAGTTGAAGAATTAAATGAATTAAATAACGGAGATAATCAAAGCGTTGGATTTCGGGTAAGGCCCTGTGAAAATCCTTTGGGGGATAAACGCGAAACAGCCCATTTCTATTCTGACGAATCTACCAGCAATTTCATCGTAACACGGGAGGGAAAAAAGGTTTCGGCATGGATCATCGATCGGAATATAAAGCCTAATCAGGATGCAGAATCGATCACCGATCAGATCCGTGATTCCACGGTGGGGATAGGTGCATTGGGCTTATTTTCGAAAGTACAATGGCAGGCACTTGCAGACGCATTTGTTAAAAATAAAAAATGAATACGGTAGTAAATATAAGAGACAAAGATCATGGAGCTAAGCCCGGGAACAAAGCCTCATTGTTTTTTTACGAAGCTAAGGGCAATCCTTTTTGGAACCACGTGGTGTGCATTCGGCTAATGGCAAATTGATAATAGCCGATACTGCTCAAAACAGTATTTTCATTTGGAATAAAATGCCGGCCTTATGTCACCAGCAACCGGATATTATTTTAGTTCAATTACGAGCGATAAATACACAGCGCAATGTGCCGGCAATCGATAATTGTTTCGGGAAAATAATCAGGGGATGGTTTATCTGCCATTTGCCCTTAGAACGATTATATCTTTTTTGACCCGGTCATTGTGGGTCTTCTTAACGATATAATGCCATTGCTTATCAGATACATCTACAAAGAAAACTTCTCCCTGTTTATGTTTCTCCACTGCGTCCTGAAATTCTTTGGGAAACATATACTCCCCAAAAAACCAATCGGTGTCGCCACGGGTTTTATTTCCATCCATGGTGTATTGATCTGAAAGCTCTGCGAATGATGTTCCTGCAGAAGCTTTTTGCAGAATAGTTTTTTTGAGGCTGTCTATTTCCGATTTGGATAATGATGATCCATCAAGGAAGATATAGCTTGCCCTGAAATCAACGGTGTCTTTTGCTTCTATTACTTTATACGTCACGTAGCCTACGGAAAAGATATCTCCTTTCTTTTGTCTTAATAACCTTTTGTCAATAAGAGTTGAGTCCTTTCCGGCAGAAAGATTCAGCAAAGCTGGTTTGAGTTCCGGATTGGCAGTAATGAATTGTTGTGCCTGCTCAACAGTCAAAATCTTTTGAAATTTTTCGTTAACTGTGGGCTGAGCAAATATCGATGCTGAAAACAGCAGGAACAAAGCCGCAAGGCTATTTTTCATAATTGTACTTTAATTTGTTGATTTAAAATATGCCAGTCCACGGTAAAACCCTGAACAGGTGATTAAGATACTATTTTTTCAAATATTCAGATTGAGGTAGCAACATGTTAACAGAATAAAAATTGTTAATTTTTTAATAGTGAAATGAAAACTTACAGGTACGTGCTAATCCTGATCGGTTCAAAAAGTCTCCCGACATTTAAGATGTAATTTAGAGAGAAGTGGTTGGCAAGTTCATAGGTCAATTGAAATTAAATAGCCCTCATATGAGGTCAAAGATTTCTGACGTATGTCGACTATTATTTGGCGTGATAATGCACGAGCAGCAAACCCGAAGGATAAGATTTGCTTTTCGTCATCCTGAGATCCATTTGATCTCTTTCACCAAAAAGCAATGTTCCACCGCCCAGTATTACCGGTACGATCCGCAATTGGTATTCATCGATGAGGTTTGCTTTCATTAGGTCTTGCGCGAGTGAGATGCTTCCCCAGAGAACTAAATCCCTGCCTTCTTCTTTTTTCAATTTTTTAATTATGGTGACGGCATCCCCGCCCACTACAGTTGCCGGGGACCATTTGCCCCAGGGCGCTTCTTTTAAAGAGTTAGAAAAAACGATCTTTGGAATGCTGTTTAACTTATCTGCAACAATCTGATCTCCGGAATCAGCTTCCGGCCAGAAATCCACGAACATCTTGTAGGTATTTGCGCCCAATAAGATAGTGTCAAATCTATCCATTTCTGCAAGCAGATCTTCATCCGAATTTTCCGAAAATTCCGGGCTCTCAAAAAACTTTGTGCTATGATCTTTATCCGCGGCATAGCCGTCAAGCGATAAAAATTCCTGGAAAATAAGTTTTCGCATGATCATGGTTTTCCTGTGAACACAAAATTCCTGCCATGAATCCATTTTGGCAGTTGCTGCAATATCCCTTAATGTAGCCCGGTTTTATTGCTGGCCGTTTATGTGGAGGTAATGTTTAAAATCATACCACGGGTTTTCACCCCTAAAAAACCCCGCCCTTACGACACGGTTATCATAAATTAGGCAACTATTCTTTTCTTTTTTGTCGCTCGAACTGAAACAAAAGATCGGCCTTGCCATCCTTATTTATCCTCCAGGTTTCCATAAGTGCCACTGTATCCTTGCTGTCATCCATTTTAGTATTGATCTCGGTAGCCCATACCAGTACCCAGTTTTCTTTTTTATCGGTGCTGAATACCGGTATCACCGCATTAATGGTGTCTATAACTGCCTTGTATTGTGCCCGGTTCCTTTTCCACGTGGCTATAAGGCTGTCAACTCCCCTCACCATTGAGTTGTCACTATGAAAAGCCACAACAGTGTCAGCTACCCAGCTTTTCATATTATCAATATTATTATTCTCCCAATCTTTCCAACTCCCCTTTAATATGGTGGCACTGAATTCGGGATTGCCCATTTCAAAAGAAGAGGAGTAGGACGCGGTGTAGGGCAAAGTTACAGGTGATTTGGCGGACGTAGAATCGCTGTCGGCGGAGCCTGATTTTATCTCATTGTTGCAGGCATTGAGTACTGCGGCAACTGTGATCAGTAAAAAGATCTTTTTCATTGAGTTTATTTTGGTTTAAAGAATGGAGTGAGAAGGACCGGTGAAGGTCTTTTATCGGGACAAATAAAATCAGATTGAAAAGGACGAAATCGTGCGAAAGCCCGCACAATTTAAAGTCTACATAAACTCCATCATTTCAAGGCGGGTACCGGCACGACCGGACAAATCTTTGAGGAAATAATCGGTCTAAAAAATTTTGATTAGGAAACTCAATAGCCTCTCGTACTAAAACGATCTATAAACCCTACCACTTTTTACGCGCTCACCACAGTTTCCCTGCTCACACCATCCCAAAAAGTAAAATATTTCACGCCAAAACTTGCTATTACCGCTTTGGCGGAATGGCATAATTCACCAAAAACCTCGAAGCGGCTGAGCTCTGCTATTTCAAGGATTTCTTCCAGTTTAGGACCGGTATCTTCCAGGTGCTTCAGAAATGCATCCGAATTCGCAAACATCTCCGTGAGATACCATTTGTCATCTCCATCATGAAAAAACCATTGGCATTGTAGTGTTTCCGGTTCGTTGCACCGGACAAGTGCATTCATTTCTCTTGCCAGCTTTTTAAAGGTATCAATCTGGCTATGCTCAACAGTCAGTTCAATGGTAAATTTTACGGTCGCCATATTTACTTCATTTTTAAAATGAAAAGAAATGCTTAGTTAGCGTAAAAGAAATGTCCACACACAGGGATAAAAAGGGTAATCCATTTCTTGAATAATGGCCTGGTATAGGAATGCCTGGAATTTGGAGTAGGATTTATTTTATAGGATTACAGAAGATCTAAGTTAAATCAGGTAGATATACGGAATGCCACGAAATTAGCTTCTGAAGATACTCAATTTCAGTTAGCAATTCCACACATGCAGGATTTTTTTGCATAAATGAGCTCATTTGCAATTTCTCTCAAAATGCCCGCTTTTTTTAGTTTTTACTTGGTAAATTGTAAGGGAAAAATTGAATAAATTTTATGGGTAGCTCGTCCCTCATCGTTTTGCTGATTGCCGGAATTGCTTTTTCCGCCGGGGGGATTGCTGTTGCCAGGATTTTTGTAAAAGGAACAAAGAACCCGCAAAAAGGACAGCCTTACGAATGTGGAATCCCCTCAGATGGAACTCCATGGAAGCAGTTCAATGTTGGTTATTATCTGTTTGCACTTGTGTTCCTGATCTTTGATGTAGAGCTCATTTTTTTATACCCCTGGGCTGTCGTTGTTAAAGATTTGGGAATGGTGGCATTGGTAGAGATCATTGTTTTCCTTTTTATTCTTTTCATGGGATTTTTATACGCCCATAAAAAAGGCGCATTGAAATGGGTGTAGGAGAATTGAGTTCGAAGTTAGAAGTACGAAGTTAAAAGTACGAAGTTAGGAGTCAAAATTATATTAGGCCGATCTACTTTGGAGAGGGATGGGGAGGAAGTAAATTATGAAGGAAGAAAATCAAACCACAGAACAGGCAACTCCCTTTCCGGGAGAGGTGCATCCCACTGCAGGAGGTGGGATTGTATTGAGTAAACTGGATGATGTGATCAATTGGGCCCGCTCCAATTCACTTTGGCCCCTTGTATTTGGTACCAGTTGTTGTGCCATCGAAATGATGTCAACTGCTTCTGCTAAATATGACTGGTCGCGTTTCGGATTTGAGGTGGTAAGGGCTACGCCCCGCCAGGCAGATGTTATTATTATAGCAGGCACCATCGTCAATAAAATGGCGCCCGTGCTGAAAAGATTATACGATCAGATGGCCGATCCCAAGTATGTGATCGCTATGGGTGCATGCGCAACCAGTGGCGGGCCTTTTTTCTATAATACTTATTCGGTTGTAAAGGGCGCGGATCATGTGATCCCGGTAGATGTTTATATTGCCGGCTGCCCGCCCCGTCCTGAAGCATTGCTGCATGCATTGATCAGCCTGCAGGAAAAGATCAGAAGTGGTGCAACGAGGGAACAGATTAAATCTCAGGTTTAAAGTTTAAGGTTTAAGGTTTAAAGTTTAAAGTTTCAATTTGATTGCGATAGAACTAGTGGTGGGAGCTTTAATCAAAAACTTTGTCTGTTTTTAAGTCACATTGCCTAAATAACCTTAAACCTTAAACTTTAAACCCTAATGCAAGAGTTGAAATCTAAATTATCCGAACTCCTTCCTTCGGTGATCTATGAAGAGGGGACCGAATGGCTCACGGTGGTGGCAGATCCGGCAGCATGGAAGGGGTTTGCCCGACAGCTCCGGTTCACGCCTGACCTGGATTTCGATTTTTTGTTTTGTGTAACCGGTGTGGATTGGAAAACGCATTTGAGCATTGTATACCATCTTACATCAACCACTCAGAGGCATACCATCGTTGTAAAGTCAAAACTGGACCGGAATAATCCTGAAATAGAAACAGTTTCCGATATCTGGCGCACTGCTGAATTTCATGAGCGTGAAGCCTATGATCTTTTTGGTATCAAATTCACGCATCACCCCGACCTGCGAAGATTGTTTATGACCGAAGAATGGAAAGGCTGGCCCCTCAGAAAAGATTACGAGGATCCGGTGAATATGATTAAACTGTGAGTGGTGAGTTCAATATAAGGGATAAAATCACTTAATTGTATTCAGTGTCCTAATGGAGATGAACTATATAGTGATGAATATGGAAAAATATTTATTTTAATTCAAAACTCTTATCCTATGTTTTTACAACCAGCCCACACAAAATTGGATGTATACCTGTTTTCACAAACATTAGCTTTGGAATGTTATAAGATTACCAAGCTATTTCCTACTGATGAAAAATTTGCTATGGTACAACAAATTAGAAAAGCCGCTCTATCTGTACATCTTAATATTGCAGAAGGATGTTCCAGAAAATCAACAACCGAGAGAAACAGGTATTTTGAAATAGCACGGGGTTCTGTGATTGAAATCGATAGTGCAATAGATATTGCTTACAAATTAGCATATTCAACAATGGATCGATTAAAACCCGTTGGCGAATCTATAATTAATACCTTCAAATTGTTAAGTGGAATGATTGCTAAAAATACTCAACACTAACCACTCACAACTCACCACTCACATGTTTGAAGAAGTAGCCACAACCACAGAAGGTGATTTGGTGATCAACGTCGGGCCGCAGCACCCTTCTACACACGGTGTTCTGCACCTGCTGATAACCCTGAGTGGTGAAACCATCAAAAATGTGGAACCGCATCTCGGGTATATTCATCGTTCCATTGAAAAAATGTGTGAAAGCCTGTCTTACCGGCAGTTCATATACGTAACAAGCCGTATGGATTATCTTTCTTCGCATATCAACAATCATGGTTGCGCTTTATGTGTTGAAAAGGGATTGCAGATCGAGATCACCCCCAGGGCGAGAGTGATCCGTGTATTGATGGACGAACTGACAAGGCTGGCTTCTCACCAACTCTGGTGGGGTGCAATGGCAATGGATGTAGGAGCCCTGACGCCTTTCTTTCATGCTTTTCGTGAAAGAGAAGCCATCAACGATATCATGGAGGAAACCTGCGGCGCAAGACTCACGATGAATTATATTGTACCGGGCGGTGTAATGTTCGACCTCCATCCAAATTTTCAGAACAGGGTAAAAGAGTTTATCCGGTTTTTCAAAACCAAGATTGATGAATATGATGATTTGGTAACAGGAAATATTATTTTTCAAAGCAGAATGAAACGCGTCGGGTATCTTTCTAAAGAAGACGCCATTTCTTACGGTTGCACCGGGCCAACTGCCAGGGCAAGTGGCGTCAGCTGTGATATACGCAAGTTGTACCCCTACGAGGTATACGGTAACCTGAAATTTGACGAGATAATTGAAACAGGGGGTGATTGTTTTTCACGTTACCTGGTCCGTATGCAGGAGATGCGCCAATCCCTTTCTATCATAGAGCAATTGATCGATAATATTCCGGATGGTGAATTTCAGACCAAGACCAAAGCCGTTTTGAAGTTGCCAAAAGGCGAATTTTATTCGCGTGTTGAAACGGCGCGTGGTGAATTCGGGGTATACATTATAAGTGAAGGAGGAACTACTCCTTACAGGATTAAATTCCGTTCACCCGGATTTTCAAATTTATCAGCACTCAATCACATGGCAAAGGGTCACAAGATCGGAGACCTTGTAGCGATTATGGGAACACTGGATCTGGTAATACCCGATATTGACCGATAAAAACAGGACATTGATGTGATATTTGCTATAAGTTATCTAATTAATCATGTTAAAATAATTATTCCTTTAGGAGAGGGCTTGTATGTTTAGTCTGGAAGGCATAACAAAGTCTATAGATCGTTGGTTGAATAGCACATTCCATCCAACGCTTGCATTGTTGCTTGAATTTTTAATCGTCGGGTTATGTGCGATCACTTTATTTGCTGTGTTGGGTTTGGTTCTGGTGCTGATGGAAAGAAAGGTATCAGCTTATATGCAGATCCGCCGCGGGCCTAACAGGGTTGGGCCCGGAGGCAGTTTGCAAACGGTAGCAGATACCATTAAACTGACAATGAAAGAAGGATTGACGCCTGATGGAGCGGATAAATTTTTATTCAATCTGGCGCCATTTGTTGTTCTCACTGTAGCCATGTTGGTATTGGCGCCCATAGCATTTGCCAAAGGATTTCAGCTTTGGGATATTAATATTGGTGTATTGTATATCTCGGCGGTATCTTCTGTTTCCATCATTGGCATCCTCATGGCGGGTTGGGCAAGTAATAATAAATATTCTTTATTAGGTGCCATGCGTAGTGGAGCACAGATCGTGAGTTATGAATTGTCTGCAGGGCTTTCTATTATTTCTATGGTCGTACTTACAGGCAGTCTGCAAATTTCAGATATCATCGCTTCCCAGCAAAACGGTTGGTGGATATTTAAGGGTCATATTCCTGCGATCATTGCATTTGTAATTTTTATTATTGCGGTAACAGCAGAGACCAACCGCGCGCCTTTTGACCTGGCAGAAGCAGAATCAGAGCTCACCGCTGGTTTCCATACTGAATATTCAGGAATGAAATTCGCTTTATTTTTCCTTGCTGAGTATGTCAATATATTTATAGTATGCGCTATTGGCGCTACGTTGTTTTTTGGTGGCTGGATGCCACTTCATATTGGCAACTGGACGGGATTTAACCATATCATGGATTATATTCCTTCCTCTATTTGGTTTCTGGGAAAGACTTTCTTCCTGATATTTTTGATCATGTGGTTTCGATGGACATTTCCAAGGTTGAGGATCGACCAGTTATTAAATCTGGAATGGAAATATTTATTTCCGATTAGTATGTTTAATTTGTTATTGATAACTGTGATGGCGATTATGGGCTGGCATTTTTAGTTGATTAGCCGATAGTTAATTTTCTGATACTGCTTTTACTTATACAGTCGCTAGAGCACGATGGTCAGCTAGTCAGCAATTCGGTTAATGAAAGAAAACTATGTTTCTAAAAAAATACCTGTCGGATATTTTTAGCGCAGTGGCTTCTTTGCTAAAGGGGATGAGGATGACAGGATACTATTTTACTCATCGTAAAGAGATCATTACTCAGAATTATCCTGATAATCCTGAACTAATGAAACTGCCGGAACGATTCCGGGGAGAAGTGGTGATGCCACATGACGAGAATAATGAACATGCATGCACAGGTTGTACTGCCTGTGAACTGGCGTGTCCAAATGCAACCATTAAGATCATTACAAAATTTGATATCAGTCCGGATGGGAAAAAGAAAAAAGCATTGGATACCTTTATCTATCACCTCGAACTTTGTACCATGTGCAACCTCTGCGTTGTAGCCTGCCCGACAGATGCTATCAAAATGGCCCAGAATTTTGAGCATAGTGTTTTTGACCGTAGCAAGCTGACGAAAAAATTAAATGCTCCGGGATCTAAAATCAGGGAGGGCATTGAATAATGAGCGCCTCCTCGGTTATCTTTTATGTAATTTCTGGTTTTATATTGGCGACGGCTTTATTGGCAGTCACCACAAAGAAAATTTTCCGTTCTGCCATCTGGCTGTTATTTTCACTTATTGGCGTTGCCGGCTTGTATTTCTGGATGCAGATGGAATTTATTGCAGCTGTTCAAATCATTGTATATGTCGGAGGAATTGTTGTGCTGATCATCTTTTCCATTTTTCTTACCCAACAATCAGGAAACGAAATGCAAAAACCTTCCGGCATACGCACTATTTTTTCCATACTTGCAGTGTGTATCGGTTTTACACTTACTTATCTTCTTATTCGCCCATATATTTTTACACCTTCTTCAAATACTCCGATGGAAGTGAGTGTAAAAAATATCGGATCGCAAATGCTGAGCACTACGGAGCATGGCTACGTTCTGCCTTTTGAAGTGGTAAGCATATTATTGCTGGCTGCCATGATCGGTTGTATAGTGATTGCCATGAAAATTAAACCCGAAGAAAAATGAGCGAGATCCCACTATCGCATATTCTCTTAGTGAGTACAGCTCTCTTCTTTATTGGGATGTATGGATTATTTACAAGAAGGAATATGATTACGATGCTGATGTCTGTTGAACTCATCCTAAACAGTGTGAATATTAACTTTATCGCATTTAATAAATACCTCTATCCGGATAAACTCGATGGTGTTTTCTTTACCGTTTTTATCATTACAATTGCAGCAGCAGAAGCAGCTGTAGCAATTGCGATCATCATTAATCTTTACCGAAGCCACCAGTCAATAGATGTGGAAGATGCGGGAGAAATGAAGTTCTGAGTGCTTTATAATTCATCCCGTTAGGGATGGATTATCGGTAGAAATCCAAACAAGTCAAAAATTCATTCCTCGGGCAATGTCATTAAGTTTAGGCTAACCGGTGAGACGGCTGTATATGATAGGAGTTGAATATTGGTAATAAATTTGAACCAAAAAAAAATCCCGTAGGGATTAGATATCGGTAGAAATCAATTATATTTTATCACAATCACGTAGGGATTAAATATCGGTGATTTGCATTGCGAAAAGCCGATATCTTCTCCCTACGGGATGATTTTTCTTTTTGTTTGAGTTTCTACCGATATTTCATCCCTACAGGATTTTTTCTTAATTCAGGCAGACCATATTATGCGTACCACTTAATTATAAAAAAGTACCTATTACTGGTTTCATCATATCATTCTAAAACATGATATTTATGGCCCATCACTACGGGATAATTTGGATATATGACCACAAGACTTATTTAAAATAAGAATGCCAACACCTGCTTATATAGCATTGATCCCTTTACTGCCATTGGCAGGTTTTTTTATATTGGGGTTATTTGGCAGAAAATATTTTAAAGCTTCTTCCGGTATTGTCGCCACAGGTCTTTTATTGATTTCCACGGTGCTCTCACTTTATGTAGGGTATCATTATTTTTTTGTAGATGGTAAACCGGATGGTGTTTACCAGCCTATTGTTGCGTTGGAATATACCTGGCTGCAATTCAGCCCGAAAGTTTCGATAGATATGAGTATCGTCCTGGATCCGATTTCGGTGATGATGATCATCGTCGTCAGTTTTGTATCTCTCATGGTGCATATTTTTAGCCTGGGCTATATGAAAGGCGAAGAACGGTTTGCTGTTTATTATGCTTTCCTGTCTCTGTTTACTTTTTCCATGCTGGGCCTTGTGCTTTCAGGAAATATTTTTCAGATATATATTTTTTGGGAACTGGTGGGTGTTTCATCTTATTTGCTGATCGGTTATTACTTCAACAAGCCAGCCGCGGTAGCGGCATCAAAAAAGGCGTTCATTGTAACCCGGCTTGCCGATATTGGATTTCTTATCGGTATCCTGATCCTCGCTTTTCACGCGGAAACGCTCGATTTTTCAACTTTAATCGGAAAGCTTACCAGCCCATCTCCGGAATTAACGAGCCTTACCACCACTTCGTTCATGGGTATTTCATTTCTTACGTGGGGACTCACGCTTGTATTCATGGGTGGAGCCGGCAAATCGGCAATGTTCCCGCTTCATATCTGGTTGCCGGATGCGATGGAGGGACCTACTCCTGTTTCTGCATTGATCCATGCGGCAACCATGGTTGTAGCCGGCGTTTATCTTGTGGCAAGAATATTTCCCATCTTCGCCATTTCCGGTCCCGCTGCCCTCGAAGTCGTCATGTATACAGGAGCGTTTTCCTCCTTACTGGCGGCGATCATCGCCTGCACGCAAACTGATATTAAACGGGTGCTGGCTTACTCAACCATGTCGCAGATCGGATATATGATGTTTGCATTGGGTGTTTCGGGCTATGGCGGAGAAAACGGGCTGGGATACACGGCCTCCATGTTCCATCTCTTTACACATGCCTTTTTTAAATCACTCTTATTTCTTTGTGCAGGAGCCGTTATTCATCTTGTACATAGTAATGAGATGAAAGATATGGGAGGGCTAAGAAAATTCATGCCCATTACACATGTCAGTTTTCTGATTGCATGTTTAGCTATCGCAGGCATACCGCCATTCTCCGGTTTTTTCAGTAAGGAAGAAATATTATTGGCAGCTTATCAATCAAGTATGCCTGTTTATATTGTAGGATTATTTACTTCCGGGCTCACTGCATTCTATATGTTTCGACTTTACTTCTCTATATTCTGGAATAAAGAATCCCAACTGCACCAACCCTACAATGAAGGGACGCTTTCGATGAAAATCCCTTTGATCGTGCTGGCCATTGCAACAGTGTCGACGGGATTCGTTCCCTTTTCAACATTAGTCACCCCCGATGGAAAAGCAATTGAAAGTCATGTCGACATTGTTTTCTCTATTGCCCCGGTGAGTTTGGCCCTTGCCGGAATTCTGTTCGCAGCGTTCCTCTATAAAAAAGAAAATCAGAAACCGGTAAAAATTGCTTCCTCCCTCGGGGGATTGTATCATGCGGTCCATAAAAAATTTTATATTGATGAGATCTATCTTTTTATTACAAAAAAGATCATCTTCAACCTGATCGGAAGACCAGCCGCATGGGTAGATCGCAACATTGTAGATGGGTTGATGAATTTACTGGCAACCTTCACCGGGAGGACGGCAGAATTGATCAAAGGAATTCAATCAGGCAAAATTCAGAACTATACTTTATATTTTTTTGGAGGGGTAGTGGGATTGGTATTTATATTTATTTATCTGTGGTAAAAGGTAGTTCTATGATGTTATACCCGTTTCCATTCGACGGACACGACGAAAACTAAACATTCAACATGAATCTTTCGTTACTCATACTGATTCCGCTGATCACGTCTTTTGCCTTGCTATTTTGCAAGGGTTTAAAACAGGTACGGGTTGTATCTTTCACCGGAGCTTTGGTACAATTGGCACTGGCATTTATTCTTCTGGCTCTGTATTGGCAGGAACGCACTGCAGGCAATACAGCTATAATGTTGTTCGAATCAAATTACCGTTGGTTCAGTGCATTAAATATAAATTATCATATCGGGGTCGACGGGATTTCTATTGCAATGATACTGCTTACCGCTTTTGTTATGATTGCCGGTATATTGATTTCATGGACGACTGAATCGATGGCAAAAGAATTCTTTTTCCTGCTTGTTTTTCTAAGTGTTGGTGCCTATGGATTTTTTATTTCACTCGATCTTTTTACCCTGTTCTTTTTCCTTGAAATATCGGTGATCCCTAAATTCCTGATGATCGGGATTTGGGGTAGTGGCAAAAAGGAATACAGCGCCATGAAATTGGCTTTAATGCTGATGGGCGGGTCGGTATTGGTGTTTGTTGGCCTGATGGGCTTATATTTTAATACTGATACCGGAAATGGTTCACATACATTCGATCTGTTGCAGATTGCGCAAATGAATATTGCCGTGGAGATACAAAGGATGTTTTTTCCTTTCCTGTTTATTGGGTTTGGTATTTTTACTGCATTGTTCCCTTTTCACACGTGGGTACCCGATGGTCACTCCTCAGCACCAACGGCAGCATCTATGTTCCTGGCTGGTATCTCTATGAAACTTGGAGGCTATGGATGTTTGCGCGTAGCAACATTTCTAATGCCTGAAGCTGCGCATGAATATTCCTGGATCATTATTCTACTCGCAACGATTGCCATTGTATATGGTGCTTTTGCAACTTTAATGCAGAAGGACCTGAAATATATAAATGCATACTCGTCGGTAAGTCATTGTGGTTTTGTTTTATTGGGAATTGGGATGCTGACACAGGGTTCCATAACAGGGGCCGTAATGCAAATGGTTTCGCACGGTTTGATGACCGCCCTTTTCTTCGCAGCCATTGGTATGATCTACACGCGTACCCACACGCGTATGGTTGAACAACTCGGAGGCCTGATGAAAGCAATGCCTTTTATCTCGACAGTGTTTGTGATCGCAGGCCTGTGTTCACTCGGATTGCCGGGCACCAGCGGCTTTGTTGCGGAAATGACGATATTCATGGGATCCTGGCAAAACACAAATACCATGTACCGGGTAGCAACAATACTAGCCTGCGCTTCTATTCTTATAACGACAGTATATATCCTGCGTGCAGTCGGGCTGGTTATTATGGGGCCCATTAAAAACGCAGATCATAACGGTCTTGCAGATGGAACATGGAATGAAAAATTTGCCGCAGGCATTTTAATAATAGGAATTGTGGCGATAGGTATTGCGCCTTTCTGGCTCAATGAGCTTTTGGGCCCGGGGACGCAAACCATCATTAAACATATTGAAAAGGCTATTGCCATATAATGAATTAAGCTTATGTGGAATGATATTCTGGCTTTATTAAAACAGGAACTGATCGTAACTTTTATTATTTTGATCCTGCTGACCATAAAAGTAGGTGCAACAGAATGGAAAACTGACAATATTCTTAAGCTCGCCAACCTGTTGTTGCTGATAAATTTTATGGCAGGATTTGTTATGAATAGCGAAGGAACTTTGTTCAATGATATGTTCCATACAGACAGGCTGATTACCCTCGAAAAAAATATGCTCAGCCTTGCCACACTGATAATATCGCTACAATCTTACGACTGGCTAAAAACACATAAACATATACTTGAATTCTACGTGCTGATGTTATCGACTTTACTCGGCATGTTCTTCATGATTTCCAGCGGAAACTTATTGATCTTCTATCTGGGTCTTGAATTGTCAACCATACCCCTTGCTGCCATTGCCAACTTTGATCTTGGGAAACGACAATCGTCCGAAGCCGCTTTTAAACTTATTATATCATCGGCATTCTCATCCGGCTTATTATTGTTTGGGATATCTCTCGTGTATGGAACCACGGGTTCGTTAAGTTTTGAAATTATCCGTCAGCAGTTAGATGGGAGTTCACTGCAGTTATACGCTTTTATTCTTTTACTGTCTGGTTTTGCCTTTAAGATATCCGTGGTTCCATTTCACCTGTGGACAGCCGATGTATACGAGGGTGCGCCGGTTGCCGTCACTTCTTATTTATCGGTGGTTTCAAAAGGGGCGATCTTCTTTGTGTTTGTTCCTGTATTGTATACTGTTTTCAAATCCCTGGCCGCTCATTGGTATTTAATGCTATTTCTTTTATCAATTCTTACAATGCTGATCGGCAACCTGTTCGCTATCCGCCAGAACAATCTGAAACGCCTGCTTGCTTTTTCATCCATCTCTCAGGTGGGTTTTATTCTTGTGGGTATTTCAGGAAGTTCAACTGCAGGTTCAGCCTCTGTGATCTATTTCATACTGATCTATATTTTTTCCAATCTCGGCGCTTTTGGAGTGGTGTCCCTTATCAGTGCATTAACCGGAAAGGAAACTATTGAAGACTACAAAGGATTATATTCTACCAATCCATTATTGTCGTGGGTTTTGACAATTTCGTTGTTCTCACTCGCAGGAATTCCGCCAACTGCAGGATTTTTTGGTAAGTTCTTTTTATTAATGGCAGGGGCTGGCCATGGGAATTATGAACTCGTTATTATAGCAGCCCTCAACATGGTTATTGCCTTGTACTACTATCTCCGGGTAGTAAAGGCCATCTTTATGGATTCCAATGAGCACCCCATAGAAAAACTGAAGATATCCATCCTGCCAAAACTGGCTATGTTGGCATGTGCGGGCGCAATCATTATCACTGGCTTTGCGGGATGGATATATGATCATATTTCTTCACTCAGTACCGGTTTTTAAATTCGGAAACCCTTGTTATTTCAAATTTTTAATAACACAAATGAATGGGTTTTCGATGCGTTGTTTTATCAAACCATTTGTGTCTAACCTCACAGTCGTTCTGCGAACCGAATCACTTTCATTTCCTCCAATGCAGAAAGCAAAACGGCCTTGAGCATCCTGACCCACTTCAATAACAATGACAGAATGAGACTTATAATTTCTATTCGTTCTTGCAAATTCAAAATTAAATTTGTTTCCGCCGCGATTGAACTGAATAATATCTCCGACATTGGGCGCATGCGCCCCAATTTTTAGTCCTTTAAAAACACCTGTATTATTTAGCGCGTTTTGAATTGTTTTATGCACAAAAACGGAATGAGCTTTTGAGAATTTAAACTCCGCAGTCGTTGCACCAGCTTGTTTAACACACCACGATACAAAAACGGCAGACCAGGGTTCTTTTGTACAACTGATAAATGCGGCACCTATTTCTTTAGTCCACTTTTCAATTTGTTTACAAAGTACCGGATCAGCTTCGTTGGTGAACTGAAATTTTGCGTGCTGCTCTATTGCGATCGAGGCAAGTTTTCTTGCGAATGGGGAGGAATCAGGCATATAAGTATGTTTTTAGATAAGAATTATTCTAAGTGATGGTATCGCTTTAAGGATCAAAAAAGTTGTGCGATAGACCTATAGAGTGCCGGTGAAGTATTAGTCGTAGAAATAAACGCAGTGGGAAACAGGATTTTAATCAGATTGTTCCAACAATTTTTATATGAGCGGAAAAATGATTTTTATTAAATCACGACCGGGTTGGTTTAAATTGTAGTTCAAAGCAATAATTGAAGGATATTGATATCAATTTTTCAGTAAGTCCGGGTTTAAATCTGATGTATGCCTATCAATCAAAATCATCTATTCGAGGACCTCAACGGGATTAAATGTTCGATCGTTGAAAAAAATGCCTCGAAAGAAAGAGTGGATTTCCTCAAGCCAATACTAGAGTATAACCGGTACACGGTAATAGTCGTTCCGAGCCCTGCTCCCAAAAACGCTGCTGTGCCTGTTCCAACTTCCCCTGATCAGGCTATTCCTTTGGCAGATCCACTCATGCCGGAAACATTTACAATCGGGGTAACCGATGTAATGTTCAATCCCACCAATGCAATATTTGGAAGATTACTAAAGGCGCCTGACGGTCGCACCGTTACACTTGCTTACTGGCAGCAAAAAGAAAGCGTGCCAAAAGATGATATCCCTTATTTTAATAACAAATAATCAATCAGGATATTGATCTGTCAGGTTATAAGGATCGCCGGCTACATTTTAACCTTGTTTAATCGCAGGTGAATGACAGCTCCGCCACCGGCAGCGAGGTTAATCGATAGCTTGTCGGCAGCACGCAGGATCTTTTCCTCTTTCAACAAAGCATTTCGATTCTGCCTGGCGTCGGTAGCATCTGTATAAATAACGGCAGTATATTCTCCTGCAGGCAGAAAATCAAGCGCTATGGTAATTTGTCTGGATTTATGATTATTGATTGATCCGATGAACCATTCATTGTTTTTTTCCCTTGCTATAGTAATGAATTCCTGAAGTTCTGCCTGCAGAACTTTAGTTTCATCCCAGGTCGTAGGAACAATTTTTAAGAATTCAAATCCTGGCTCGCCTTCGTAAGCTGCCGGAAAATCGCAGACCATTCCCAGATAGTTTTCAAACACCACGTACATTGCCAGCATATGGCACCGTGTGCCTAGCATAAGAGGCCTTGTATATTGTACTTTGAACAGTGAATCAGGAACGGCACGAAATCCGCCAAGATGATAGTCAGTTGAACCGGCAATCATTCGTGTAAATGCAATAGTAAGATCATGATCCGGCGTAATTCTTTTATCCCATTTATTCACTTCGTAATTTAAAGTTCCTTCACGTGTAAACTCATTCGGGTAAGTGCGATGCATACCCGTGGGTTTGTATGATCCATGAAATTGAATATGTAATTTGTGTTTTGCGGCTTTTTGTAACATTTCTTCCTGTATAATGACCATCTGCTGGTCATCGCGATCCATAAAATCCACCATCATTCCGGCGAGTCCCCATTTTTCGAATATTGCAAATGCCGTATCTAATTTAGGATACAAGGCGGCCCAATGCACCCATACACGCACAGCAACTCCTTTTGTTTTTGCATAATCACAAATTTCCTTGATATCCAGGCCTGGTACCGGTTTTGTAACATCTGAATTTGGACCCGGTTGAAAATTGACGCCGTCATCCACATACCACTGATGCAATCCGTATTCAACAATTGTATGGTACTCTATATTATTTCTCGCGCAAAAATCAATATAATATTGGTTGGTTACGAAATTATTGCCTGGTGCATTCAATGTATCGGGTACTATATTTCCATTCCACCACGGGAAAGTTGTTTTTCCGGGCCTGATCCAACTTGTGGCTGTTATTTTAGATGCTTCATTCAGACTTGTCAATATATTTGATTCCAACAGGCCGCCAATCCTGTCGCTCAACAATATCACGCGCCATGGACTTTTATGCGGAAGCTTAGCTTTTACTTTCAAGCCCGGTTGAGAGGGAAGCGGGGAAAGTTTGCTTTTCAATACGCCTTCCTGTTTACTTAAATACATTCCTGCATAATTTACAAGTGCGGCTTCTGTTATGGCAGCATAAATTTTACCGGGCAGCTCGAATAATGCAGGCATATCAATGAGCGTGTCTTCTCTGATTTCATTAAAACGCAGGGAGGTGTATTCTCCTTCGTGTGAAGTGGTATAATTGGGAAGGAATAAAGCCAATACGTTGGGATTGTCTTTAAATGTAAAACTTGTATTTTCCTCAGTAATAAATACCGAATCCTGTTTTAGATGTTCAGGAAATTCATAACGAAATGCGACGCCTCCATCGAAAATCCTTACTGCAAGATGTATTCTCCTGTAAGGTTCCACGCTTTCTTCGAGTGGTATTAGTAACTCATTGTAACGGTCTCGTACAAAACGTGTTTTACCGACGATCAGTTCGTAGTTTTCTTCTCCATTACCGCGAAATGGTTTACCAGCCCTGAGATTGCTCTTGAATGCACCGGTGCCCAGAAAGGATAAGCCAATTCCGGAGTTTACAATTACAGGCTTCCCTTTATACGACACGTTGTATAGAAAAGCTTCGCTGGAAGCATGTAATGAAAACGTAATTTTTTTGTCTGGCGATGAAAGGGAGATGTTTTTCTGCCCATATATGATCGGACAGAAAAGAATGCAACTAACAACAACAATGTTTTTCATACGTATAATTTTAACAGACGGCCAGCATAAGATAATTCTGTAGAAAAATGCGGTTGAGTAGAAATCATTTTCAAATATGTTCTAAGTTAACGGTTTGCATATTTGGGAACACAAATAAGATTTTCAATGGTTTCGTTGATCACAAACAGCTTGACACGTTTTTTCATGCCGGCAATTATATTTCTGGTAAGGTCATTGTATTAAAGGCAATTAAACAATTCTATTCTTAATTTTGTAGCTATTTCCTTCCTGCCACACAATCGACAATCATGAAAGCAAAAATCATTCTTGCAAGTTTCCTGCTGTTGGGCTCTCTGGTATTATTTTTATCGGCGAGTCGCCCCTTCCAAAGTTCCGGGAGTTTTTCCGGTATTAGGTCTCAATCCTCCGTCAGTCGATATTTATATGTAGCTGTTCCGGGGATCAGGGATTATTTAGGATACGGTGGCCACGGCATCCTGGTTTTTGATATAGACAACAATCACCGGTTTGTAAAACGTATTCCAACACAGGGCCTACATCCGGATAAAACTCCTTCTAACGTAAAGGGTGTTGCGGTCAGCCTTCCACTCAATAGCATCTATATAAGTACTCTTGAATCGCTTCAGCGCATCGATCTGACAACAGAAAAAATATTGTGGGAGAAAACATTTGAAGGCGGGTGCGACCGGATGTCGATTTCACCCGATGGAAAAACGATGTATCTGCCATCTTTGGAAAAAGGGTTTTGGAATGTGGTTGATTGTAATACCGGCGATATCATTAAAAAAATCGACGTGTTTAAAAGAGCGCATAATACCATTTGTGGCGCTAAGGGGAATTACGCGTACATGGGCGATATTGCTTCACCCTGGTTATACCTGGCAGATACGAAAACCCATACGCTTACACAAAAGATTGGGCCATTTGGCCATTTCATACGGCCATTTACTATTAATGGTAAAGAGACCATGGTTTATGCAACGGTCGACAGTCTCCTGGGTTTTGAGGTAGGCGATCTTAAAACGGGACAAAAACTGGCGCGTATTAATGTAGAGGGATGGAATATGGGACCCGTAAGAAGACATGGCAACCCAAGCCATGGCATTGGTCTTACCCCCGATGAAAAGGAGCTGTGGCTGGCAGATGGGTATAATATGCGTGTGCATGTTTTTAGTGCGATGATGCCTTACCAGCAACTAACAACGATTCCTGTGCGGGATATGCCCGGATGGATAGCATTCAGTATCGATGGAAAATATGTTTATCCTTCAAGCGGTGAAGTGATCGATGTAAAAACACGCAAAATCATAACAACGCTTCAGGATGAGTTTAACAATAATGTCGCGAGCGAGAAGATGGTAGAAATAGATTTTTCAGGCAACAAACCTGTCAAGGCCGGCGACCAATTTGGTCTTGGTCGGGTGGTTCAATAATTATACTCCTGCTTTGATTTGAGCTTCCTTATCATAAAGGATGCTTACTTGCTCCATAACTTCAACAATCCTTCCTGCTTACCAAATAAAGGATCAGTGACTGGGAAAGGAACGGCTGCTATATTTTGATCAACAACTGGTCTTTCTCCGGGTTCTCCTTTCATGATATCTACCGGCATTCCATTTGGATACGCACCTACTACTCCCAGGTTTTCGGAGCCGAGGTTTTTGTGACCAACGCCTGCCGGAATTACAATTATGTCGCCCGCCTTAACAGTAACCTTTTTTCCTTTGTCGCCCCCTAATAAAACGAGCGCAGTACCACTGTAAATTCCCAATACTTCATGGGCGATGCTATGATAATGCTGAAATGTGAAGATGCCATTGCGCCATGAATTACTCCAGTTATTTTCCGCGAATTTATTTTCGAGCCATGATGCGCCGTTATAATCGCGTTGTTGAAATGCATTCCTATATACTAACAAGGGATAGCGGCTGTTCGGTATTACACCATCATCATTAAAATATAATATTTCAGGAGCAATTTGTTGAAAGGATGATAGACTGGTTTTGATCCCTGCCATGGAAGCAGCGAATAAAATAAATTGATTCCTTGTCATACAATTTCAATTTTAAAATGGAAGGATTTTCACTTTCAAAAATTTGGTTGCCATTACCGTGCGCCTCTGTGCCGTACCTCCTTTCTCTGTGGTTAAAAAACTCTTGCATTCGCAGAGGCCATATGTTGTAAGACCAAATTTATCCCGAGTTAACGGAGGGAAGGCAAATAGGGCCCAGATTCGAACGCCATCCACAGGTCTTTAAAGGAAAAAGGTTTCAACCAACAAGAATTGCTGCCGATGTACGTAAGCAAGAGTGACAAATGAAATTCGACTACCCTTCTTCCGACATTCCCGGTTTTAAAGCCTTTGCTGCCTGTTTTGCCTGGCGGATTCGGTAACTGAGGGTAAGATTTATTTGTCTCCGCCTGTTTTGAAAATTTGCATCCGTATAAAAATTAGAGCCATTGGTAATGGTTCTCATTTTGCGGGTATTGAATACATCCAGCACGTTAAAATTCATGGTTCCTTTTCCTTTAAATACATCCTTGCTCATAGAAAAATCAGCATAGTAAAGCGCTTTTCGCCTTCCCTGCACCGTTTTTTGCGGCGCTTCATAATTTCCTCTCAACTGAACATCAAAATTTTTGGGAAACATAAACCTGGAAGTTTGCCTGGCAAACCAGGTGTAGGTGGTGGTTTTATAATTGGCAACAATATTACTGCCATCTACATCGGCATAAAAGAAATTTAAATTGAAGTCGAGTTTCCACCAGGCAAAAACAGAATATCCGCTTGTGAACTCTGTGCCGAACGCTTTTTCAGTCAGCAAATTTTCGGTACGGGTTACTGAATTCCCTTCTGCATTGACAGTTCTTATGCGATCAATTTTCCCTTTTGTGCTGCGATAATAAATGGATGCTGTTAATGAGCCCTTCTCAAAAGATTTTAAATGACCCAGTTCGATGGAATTACTGAATTCAGGTTCCAGATCGGGATTCCCGCTGAAAAAATTGCGGCTATCGGAATATGTAACGAATGGACTCAGATCGTTGTAAAAAGGCCTTCTTACCCTGCGGCTGTAACTCAACTGTAATGCGTTTTCTTTGGGTAGGCTAAAAGTAAAATGAGCACTGGGAAATAGGTTCACATAATTTCTAGGGTTCACCTGGTTGGTTTCTTTTAAAGTTGTTTTCACATCCGTCCACTCAGCACGTAGTCCGGCCTGGTATGATATCTTTTTACTTTTGTTTCCCAATATGCCATAGGCGGCATGAATATTCTCATCATAAACAAAAATATTGTCTAATCCGGGGAGTGGCACATAAATTCCCAGATTATCTTTCCGACTTACCACGTAATCATTCACCATATTGCGAAAACTGCTTCTTAAACCAGTCTCGAATTTTCCTTCTTCGCCGATGGGTTTCATATAATCGACCTGGAATAGCCATTGTTTTTCGAATTCATCATTGAGTGATCTTTGTAACACTGCTTTTGAAGCATCCTCCATTCCATTGGGCTGAAAAAAATACTGCGTAAATAATTGATCGGAGTTTTCCCAGTAATCGATGTATTTTATTTCTGCTATCAGTTCATGTCCTTTCCTGGTAAATGATTTTTTATAATTTAAAGAGTATTCCGAATTGGGTTCGGTTTCATCTTCATCCTGCCGGCGTTTGGTAATGCCAGCCAGCATGGATGTATTGAATAGATAATCTTCATAGTGAATGTCAGTGATCCTTTTGCCCTTGCTTCTTCGGTACAGGTAAGAGGCAGTAAAAACATCCTTGTCGGTAAGGTAATAATCCATGCCTCCGCGTATGTTATTGTTAAAACCAATCTGCCTGCCTTTATTATTTTGCTTTAAGATAAATGTCGTATCCACGTCATAGAGTTCCTGGTATAATGTTCCTTTTCCAGGTTGTCTGCGGTACGCAATGCCATAATTAATAAAAAAGTTTATTTTTTTATGGCGATAATTAAAATTTGCTGCTGCGCCCAGATTGGTTGGATAACCGGTGACCAATTCCACGGAACCATTGAAACCCTCTTTTTTGTCTTTTTTCAAAATGATATTGATGATCCCCGCCATGCCCTCTGCTTCGTAGCGGGCCGAGGGGTTTGTAATGATTTCCACTCTTTCGATCATGTTGGCCTGCAACTGTTGTAACCCGCTTCCACCTTTAATGCTTACCAGCCCCGACGGTTTACCATCAATCAGGATCCTTACATTATCACTTCCCCTTAATCTTACATTTCCTTCCGGATCTACCGTTACCGAAGGGATATTGGTTAATATATCCGACGCGGATCCTCCCGCATTGGCCAGGTCTTTTCCTACATTAAATATTTTTTTATCAAGTGTTAGTTCCATAGAACTTTTCTCGGCCTGTACAACCACCTCGTCGAGTGTGTTTGCTGAAATCACCAGCCTGATATTGCCGAGGTCATATACTGACTTTTCCCTGGTAAGATTGAATGAAGAAGATCTGTGCGACTTATACCCCATATATTCTATCTCGGCGTAGTAAGTGCCGGGAGGTAGTTCGATCGAAAAATCACCCGCCTCAGTGGTCAGATTTCCATTTGCTAATTTTTTATCCTGGCTATTAAAAATCCGGACGCTTGCCAAACCCAATGAAGAAGAAGAAAGCGAATCCATCACTTTTCCCCTTACCAGCGTTTTTTGAGAAGCCTGTCCTGAAGTTTGCCCCAAAAAGAAAAACGTGGTGAATACATATATTAAAGTTCCCCGTAATATTCCGCGGCTACTATTTTTTATCATAAGAAGTATAAAAATAATCAGTTTTCAAAAGGCAATGCTTTATTAGAGGCTATTAGGAGGAAATACTTTTGAATACGGGAAGTATTTTTTTTAGCGATGCAGGCGGGTGCATCTCATCAAACAGTAAGTTCGTTTTTTGTCCTTTGTGGATTCAATAAGGACGTTCAGATCATAATCGGTAGTTTCTTTTTTGTGTCTTGGTGTCTTGGTGACAATTTGATTGGCCAGGAAGGCACAAAGACACAAAGAATGTAGAGAATTAATTATGTTATTGCTGAGGCTTGTAATGCTATCTGGAAGCTGATTTTTAAGCTATTCTTTCAGGCTCTTCAGATAGGCGATACTTTTAGGTACCTGTGTTATCACCTGATCGCTTTCATCTTCAATGAAGAAATGTTTTATGCCGATTTTATTTGCTTCCCTTAAAATTCCCGGAATGTCCAATTCTCCTTCACCAAGCGGAACATTATTTTCACCGCCTGTAAGTCCGGTGAGATCTTTCTTGGTTCCTTTTTTCAGGTCTTTCAGATGGATCAGCTTCCAACGATTACCATATTTTTTCAGCAACGCCACAGGATCACCTCCACCAAACTGGATCCAGAAAACATCCATTTCAAAGGAAACATATTCAGGATTGGTGTTATTAATGATATAATCCAGCAATGTTCCGTTTTCATGCGGCCAGAATTCGTAGCCATGTGCGTGATAGCAAAATATAAGTCCGTTTTCTTTTAAAATCTTTCCAACCCTGTTAAAATCTTCCACAGCCTTTTTTGCATTTTCGAAATTGAAGCTACCCGTGGTATGAGGAATCCAGGCACACATTACATACTTAGCGCCCAGAGCCTTTGCTCTGTACACAACGGAATCGGTATTTTTTACCAATTGCTCATAACCTACGCCCGTACCCGGAATGTTGATTCCTCTCTCGTTGCATAGTTTTTTGAATTCCTCAGGAGGCATCCGGCCACCCCCTCCTTCTATTTCTGTAAATCCCATCATCTGAATGGTATCCAATGTAGCTGCCACGCCATTGGGAAAACTCTTGCGAAAGGTATAAGGCGCCACACCAAAAGCCGCTTTATATAAAGGCTTCTTATTTTGAGCAAGAGCAGGTGCATACGCTGAAAAGAGAATAGCAATAAAGACGGCAAGTGGAATGTATTTTTTCATAATTGGTTTTAGTATTAATGGACGCTCTATTTAAAATTCCTTGACTTTATCCAATATTTTTCAAAGCCCCTCTCACTTGAAGAGCGATTCAGGTGAAGTCTCAGGTCAGATATTTCTTTTTTTCAGTTCCTCAATGGCATGGTTAGCTGCACGTGCGGTAATAGCCATAAATGTTAATGTTGGATTTTGTGTTCCGGTGGAGCTCATACAGGCACCGTCAGTAACGAATACATTTTTGCAATGATGCAACTGGTTCCATTTATTGACCAAAGATGTCTTTGGATCATGGCCCATGCGAACACCACCCATTTCATGGATATCTGAGCCTGGTAACGATTTCGTATCCTCAGCCCGGATATTGACAAAACCGGCTTTCTCAAACATCTCTTTAGATTGTTGTACATAATCTTCCACCATCTTATCATCATTTTCACTCCATTCACAGGATATGATCAACTGCGGAATGCCATACTTGTCTTTTAAATCTGTATGCAACCGGACATGATTTTTTTCCAGCGGTATACATTCGCCCATCATCCAGCTACTGATATGCCAGTTGCCCAATTTTGGATGAAGCAGGTTTTCTCTCAACTGGTCACCAATCATGCCGGTATCGGAAAATGTTCCCCTTCCGCCCCCGATGCCAATTGCATAGCCACGCAAAAAATTCATTTCCTGTTTTCGTACATTTCTAAACCGAGGCATATAGCTATTGCTGGGATTGCGGCCATCAGTCATTTTATCTTTAAAGCCTTCGAATTCGGCATTCCCTTTCCCGCGGTAATTGTGCCATGAAACAAACTTTCCCAACAGGCCATTCTCATTACCCAATCCTGCAGGAAATCTTTGCGAAATGGAATTGAGTAGAATGGCATTGCTGTTTAATGCCGATGCGTTTACAAAAATGATGGTAGCATAGTACTCTATCATTTCCCTGGTATTTCCATCAATAATCCGTACACCTGTTGCACGGCCTTTTGTATTATCATAAATAATAGAATGTACAACAGCGTGTGGGCGCACGGTGAGATTGCCTGTTTTTAAAGCCCAGGGTAACGTAGAAGCGTTGCTGCTGAAATAGGCTCCGTAAATACAACCCCTATTACAGAGCGCCTGGTTCATGCATTGGCCCCGTCCCTGTTGCCGGTGTATTGGTTGAGGATCGGTGAGGTGTGCACAGCGTGCCTGTATCAGGTGACGGTCACTGTAATTTTTTCTAATACTCTCCCTGAAGTAATGTTCAATACAGCTCATCTCAAAGCCTGGCATCGTCTCGCTATCGGGGAGTTCCGGTAAGCCGTCTTTATTACCGGCAATGCCGGCAAATTTTTCTACATAGCTGTACCATTTTTCAAGGTCTTTATACCGAATGGGCCAATCAACAGCAAATCCATCTCTTGCCGGACCTTCAAAATCAAAATCACTCCAACGTTGTGTTTGCCGAGCCCACAATAATGATTTGCCGCCTACATGATATCCGCGAAACCAGCGGAATGGTTTTTCCTGTATAAAAGGCTGTTCATCGTCTTTAATCATCCAGTGCAAGGTCTCTTCTCGCAGAACGCGGGCAAACTGATGATCTTTGCGTTTGTCAATCGGCACAGTGCCTCGGTATTCAAATTCCCAAGGGGCTTTTGATGCAGTAGGATAATCTTTCACATGTTTCACATCCCGGCCTCTTTCAAGGACCAGTGTTTTCAATCCTTTATCACATAGTTCCTTGGCAGCCCAGCCGCCGCTGGCCCCGGAACCGATGACGATCGCATCATATGTTCTTTTTTCAACAGAATTCACAATGTTCGGCATTGTTATGATTTTACATCCACGCACCCGTAATAATGTCCGGGAGCAACTTTATACCTGAGATATTTCGACATCACTTCTTTTGAAGTATTGAATCCACGAATTGTTTCTGATTTGACAAGATTAAAAAAATCCTTTTCATTTTTATTCCCGGAAGCAGACCTTTTCAGCAACAGTTCCTGTCGTTGCGATTGGTCACAGGAGATAAACGATTTTCCATAAATATTCTGTGCTGAAGTTTCCAATCCGGCTAGCTGCAGTTTTAGATTATCCTGCACTTCTTTGACGTAACAATGATCAATCAGTTTTTGTAAGAATTTATCCACACCAACAGATACCGCCCCAATGGATTCTCCTCCAGGTATAATGGTATCTGTAACGGAAGCAAGGATTTCCTGTTCAGAAATGGAGAAGGAAGAATGGAAACCGGCAAAATCCTTTAAACTCCATTCTGCAGCCCAGGACGGTAAAGCGATCAATCCGCCCGATGCAATCAAAAATTGTTTGAGGATATCTCTTCGATTCATAAGCGGCAATTATTCATTAAATCTAGTGAAAATGACAGGTATTTTCGGGTTAAAAGCAGACAATGTTTTGCCCACTGTGGACCGATCAAAATAATACCATCATATCGGGGCCGATCGCCTTTGAGGTTTCAAATTGCAACCTCAAAGGCAGGGGAGTCCTCTGTGTTAACATCCGTTAGCTTTGTGTTAAGAAAATCTTGCATTGTCAGCTGTTTTATGTGTCAGAACAATTTATCCACAGGTATAGAAGGTCAACACAGAGACGCACGAGTAGTGCAATTTGTTTTGTGAAGTGAGCTTCAACATTTTGAAATTACCAATACCGCACTAAATTCACTTTCACTAAGAGCAATACCTGATATAATTAAAGTGATT
>JACMLY010000062.1 GCA_014379345.1 Chitinophagaceae bacterium | reverse complement strand
TTTCTTTCCTAATACGAAGTACGAAAGACGAAGTACGAAGTGCGAAATACGAAATTGTAACTAACGAGAATAATATAAATTTGTAAGTTGATCAAACTCATCGTGCATCCGATATTATTTGGCAAACTCTATTTCATACCCCTACTTTGTACTTGATTCTTCGTACTTCATACTTTTTTAATCACGGGTTTTTTATGTTTTTCCTTTCTTTCCTAATACGAAGTACGAAGTGCGAAATACGAAATTGTAACTAACGAGAATATATAAATTTGTAAGTTGATCAAACTCATCGTGCATCCGATATTATTTGGTAAACCCCACTTCATAGTCCCGACTTTGTATTTAATTCTTCGTACTTCGTACTTCGTACTTCGTACTTTTTTAATAACGGGCTTTTTATTTTCTTCATTCCTTTCCTATTCTCAATCCGACTCCTGTCATATTCGTATGAGTCTTCTTACCTGTAGCCCGGGCGAAGAGCTTTACTCAGCTTGGGGCCATACTGCCATTCGGGTCACGGATCAGAGTACAGGAATGGATATGGTTTTTAATTACGGCACTTTTGATGATTCCGATCCTGATTTTTACGTAAAGTTTACGAAAGGGATCATGCACTATGCTCTTTCGGCGTATCCTTTCAGCGATTTTTTACTGGAATACGAATATCAACACCGCGGTATCATCGAACAAACGCTGTTACTATCCTGCAATGATAAAATAAGGATATGGAATGCCCTGCAGAAGAATAATACCGACTCAAACAGATTCTATTATTATTATTTTCACACAGATAATTGTACCACCCGCGCCAGGGATATGATCTCGAAAAATATCAGCGCTCCTTTTGTTTTCAGGAACATTTTACCTGACCGTTCTGTTACGTTCAGGAATCTTATCAACCCTTATCTTGATAACAGTCATCAATACTGGAGTAAATTCGGGACCGATCTTTTTCTCGGCATGAATCTGGATAAGAAGGTAACCAATGAAGAGGCTATGTTCTTACCCGATTATTTAAAAAAAGGATTCGATAGCGCACTGGTAACAAACAGGCCGTTGGTTGGCCAGTCCAAAATCATTCTTTCATGGCCGGAAAAAAACAGTCATTCAGGCACATGGTTCTCGCCCTTTTTTGTGTTTACAGGTTTACTGATCATTGCGGGAGCAATTTCTTTAAGCAAAAACCCCTGGGCGCAAAAAACTCTCCTCGCATTTGACAGTCTCTTCTTTCTATTGATCGGCATATTGGGATTGATGATGGTAACACTTTGGGTTATCAGGGTTGATGATGTATGCCGCAACAACTTAAATGTGTTGTGGGCACTGCCTACACATATTGTTGCCGCGTTTTTATTTAGGCGCAAAAAGAACTGGATACAAAAATACTTTCAACTGGTTTTCTGGATAAGTATCGTGCTGGCTTTTACCTGGTTTTTTATACCACAACAATTGAATAATGCCGTTGGACCTCTTATCTTGTTAATCATTATCAGAAGCTATCACTACAGTAAAAAATCCAAATGACACAAAAATCACTGCAAACCCAAAAACATGAAATATTTTACCGCATTACGGGCACCGGAAAACCTGTGGTTTTCATTCACGGTTTCGGAGAATATGGAAGTATCTGGGACCTTTTGACAGATGATCTTAAAGACCAGTTTCAATGTATTGTTCCCGACCTTCCCGGCAGCGGAAAATCTCTTATGAAAAAAGGAGACTGGACCATGGAAGATCTGGCCGAAGCAATAAAATCTGTTCTTGATCATGAAAAGATAGAAAACCCCGTTCTCATTGGCCATAGCATGGGCGGATATATCAGCCTGGCGTTTGCAGAGAAATATGGTGAAAATATGGCGGGGCTGTGCCTTTTTCATTCGTCGGCATTTGCCGACAGCGAAGAAAAAAAAGCAACCAGGGAACGAGGGATCCAATTCATTGAGGAACATGGACCTGCAAAGTTCCTCGAGCAATCAACCCCCAATCTTTTTTCTAACGAGTTCAAAAGCCTGCACCCTGATATTGTGAAGGATTTAATTGACCGGTACACCAACTTTCAGGATGCTGCTCTCGTACATTATTACCAAGCTATGATGCAAAGGCCCGATCGGACTCATATTTTAAAAAATTACCCTGGTCCTGTTTTGTTTATTTTAGGTGAACATGACACCGCAATACCACTGGCAGATGGGCTTAAGCAATGTCATTTACCCCGTTTGTCTTATATTCATATACTCAAGAAATCAGGCCATATGGGGATGATCGAAGAAACTGACAAATGCCGTGAAATACTACAAAATTTTTTACACGGACGATGATACTGGCTTATCGGCATTATAGCAGAATTGAATGAAGAAAATTCTCGTCATACTTATTTTAATTCTTACATTCTCTTTACCCTCAATAGCCAGGCATATCAAGGGTGGAGAAATGACATACAGATACCTGGGTCCCGGCGCTTCCGCAAACACTTCAAGATACCTTATTGAATTAAAATTATACCTCGATTGTAATGCCATGGGTGGCCAATTAGATAATACCGTACCGATTACCGTTTTTACAAGGGCTACTAACCGGCAGTATGGATCTATTGTAACGGCAGGCCTCGACAACGACCAAACAATTCGTTTCGACCCTGCATCAAATCCGTGTATCAGTAATGCTCCAGTAGATGTATGCTACCGGATAAGGACGTATAGTATCAGTATCACCCTTCCCGATGATCCCGACGGATATGTTATTTCATACCAGCGGTGTTGCCGGATCGAGAATATCATCAACCTCGCTGGCGCCAGTGGTAACGTTGGAGCCACCTATTTCGCAGAAATTCCCGGGACAGACATTTATCCGGATGCTTATAAAAATTCGAGTCCCCGGTTTACTACCAATGACGCGGTAGCGGTTTGCGGCCTTAGCAGTTTTACTGTGGATTATTCCGTTCTAGAGCCGGACGGCGATTCAATCATGTATAGTTTTTGCAGCGGATATATTGGCGCATCCCAAAGTAACCCGACGCCGTCTCAGTCTTCCGCACCCTCTTACCGCGATCTGAGCTATCAATTTCCCTACGGAGGTTCAGATCCGTTTGGACCGAAAGCGTCTATTAATCCCAAAACGGGTCTGGTCACCGGTGTTGCTCCCGCTGAAATAGGACAATACGTGATTACGGTTTGTGCGTATGAATACAGGAAGGGGACACTGATCAACATTCACAGAAAAGATATTCATGTTAAGGTTTCGGATTGTATCCCTCTTCAGGCCCTGCTTAAACCGGATTATTCTTATTGCGATGATTTTCTGGTATCCTTTAAAAATGAACAGTTGAACCCTCCGGGTTCTATATATATCTGGCAATTCGGGGACAATACAAAGATGGATACATCCGCCGATCTTGAAGGCCGTGTTCAGCATCGCTACGTTGATACCGGCACATACAAGGTTAGCCTGAAAGTAATACTCGCCGGCCAATGCGTTGATTCTACAACAACCCTGGCAAAAGTGTATCCTGGTTTTTATCCGGCCTTTACTTCTTTCGGAACCTGTCAGTTAACACCCATCCAATTTTTTGATGCCACTACCACACGTTATGGAAAGGTCTCTACATGGAGTTGGGATTTCGCCGACCAGACAAGCAGTGCCGATACATCGCACGCACAGAATCCCGGCTGGCGTTACGGATCAACCGGTTTTAAAAAAGTTCAACTCATTGTTGAGAGTGATAAAGGATGCATAGACACCGCGTTTAACGATATTGAGGTGCGGGACAAACCCCCCATCACGCTTCCTTTTAAGGATACACTTATTTGCAGCATAGACACCCTGCAATTAAAGGCCATAGGAAATGGGATATTCTCATGGGCTACAAATCCTACAATTATAAATACTAATTCGGCTACACCGTTGGTATTTCCCAAAACCACCACCACCTACCAGGTTACCCTCGATGAAAACGGATGTATCAATACTGATTTTGTAAAAGTGAGGGTCGTTGATTTTGTAACGCTAGATGCAGGCCCCGACAGCACGATCTGCCTGACCGATACGATTCAACTAAGGCCTGTTACTGACGGGCTCCAGTTCAGCTGGACACCGGCCTCGAGCCTTAATAATGCCAGCTTAAAAAATCCTTTGGCGGTACCTACCGGCACAACTACCTACCAGTTGCGTTCAAGTATTGGAAAATGCAGTACTACAGATGATATTACTCTGAGAACCGTACCTTACCCGTTTGTAAATACCGGAAAAGATACTGTTGTTTGTTTTGAAGATACTGCGCAGCTAAAGGCATCGATCCTTGCAAGCCGGTTTACATGGAGTCCGGTTAATACGCTGAATAGTGGAAGTATATTGAACCCCATCGCATTTCCGAAAAGAACTACAACATATACTTTGATCGCATACGACACTTTGGGGTGTCCCAAGCCGGGCATCGATCAGGTAGTTGTAACCGTACGACCAAAAATAAATGCATTCGCAGGAAATGATACAGCTATTGTAGTTAGTCAACCCCTTCAATTAACTGGTTCGGGAGCAGAATTTTTTGAATGGACTCCTTCATCAGGCCTTAGTAACTCCACCGTTTCCAGTCCGATCGCCCTGATCGATGATTATACTGTGTATGCCATGAAAACTTTTACTGTGGAAGGTTGCTTTGCCATAGACACGATACAGATAAAAGTGTTTAAAACAAAGCCGGAGATTTTTGTTCCCAATGCTTTTGCACCGAATGGTAAGAATAAAATACTTCGACCCGTTCCGGTCGGAATTTCAAAGCTTGACTATTTCCGTGTATATAATCGCTGGGGACAGCTGGTATTTCAAACAACCGAAGCAGGCAGGGGTTGGGATGGCACACTATCGGGCAAGTTGCAGGATGGCGGTGTTTATGTATGGATGGTGCAGGGAAAAGATTATACCGGCAAGACCGTTACTAAAAAAGGAACAGCTGTTTTATTGCGATAAATTATTCTATTGCTGATTAGCAGATGTGATGATTAGCCAATTGGCTGATTATTTTCACGACCAATTCCTTAATTTTTGTAATGTACATTAGCAGATCATATTACCAATCGGCTAATCAGTATTAATCGGCTAATCAGCATTCATAAAGGTTAATCTTTACTCCCAAAACAGGAATGTTTATATAATGTGAAAACAAGCCTTCAGGGATTTGCATTCCGGACGGATTTGAGTATTTTTGAGAACGTTAATCCATAATCCCTTTTAAACCGAAAGTTTATGTTTAATTACCTATGCAAAAACATATTTCCTTCATTAGCAGCGTTGTTTTTTACCCAATCAATAATGTCTCAGGATATTATAAAGCAGCAAAGCTGCGATGGTAATCCATACCAATCTACTATAGACAGTGTTAAGCAATATTTCTCCGCACAGGGGTTTTCTGTAATGCGCGAAGCTTCTATGACGATGGAAAGTGAATATGAAATGCCCATCGTTCTTCCCATGACCCAGGGAACCTGGTATCAATTCATTTTTATTGGTGATCCAACCTCGCGCTTATATGAAGTTCGTATGTACGACTGGAACGAAAGACAAGTGGTGTACAAAAAGAATATGTGGGGTGATGTGGACGGAAATATTATCAGCTATGCCTATATCCCCAAGTTTTCAGAATATCATATGATCAAGCCGGTTCAGGTTAACAAGAACAAAAAGAAATTGTGTGGATATGTGTTGTTGCTAAAAAGAACACAAGGCGCTCCCGAATCAAAATAAATTACATCCGAAATAGTTTGCCACGCATTACACGGATTAGCACGGATTTTTGTATTTATTCGTGCTAATCCGTGTAATGCGTAGCAAACTATTGTGCTAGTGAAATCCTGATCTGCAATCCTGCGCGGGTGTTTGTAATTGGCGGCGCGGTAGATATTTTTGGTTCTACGCGACGTTGCTCGAAATAGAGTTTAATGTTTATACGATTGCTGATGACATAATCAATCGTTGGATTAATCGTAATCACCTTATTACCTGCGGTAGGTAAAGCCTGTGTTTGATCTAAACGGCTATTGGCGGTTGCATCATCACGGATGCTGAAATCAAGTCTGAAAGAAGCATCATTTTCCAGGGGTTTTCCTTTGACTCTGATAAAAGAGAATGCACCGCGTTTTCTGAATCCTGCACCTACCGTAAATTCAGTTGACCTTGCTTCGCTTAATTGAAAATCGATCAGGCTTAAGCTTAATTGCCTGGATTTTTTATATTCAAACCTCGCCGTTATCTGGTTCGAAAGCTGCATATCCAGATCTATCAATGGAGCAAACTGTTCGCTGATAGTAATATTTGGTACCAGGAAATAAGGAACAAAATTTCCTGTCAGGGGATCTATGAAGCCGGGATAATTAAACCTGAACGGATCATCGAACAGTAAGGCTGAATTAAAACTATTCATGCTGAGCGTACTATTGTATCCATGGGTGATCGTGAAATTGGTAAATATTTTTTCGAACCCTTTTATGCGCGACAGTCCATTATAGGTGACCCTCCAATTGGGTTTTGCTTTTATACCAGAGAAAGGATTGGCGCGTATACCGGGATTGGTTTGTTTGATCAGTGAAATGGTATTGGCATCTCTATCAGTATAAGCGGCAATAAAAGCAGGCAACAAAACATCCTGCGCATATCTGCTGTAGCCTTTATAAAAACCATCCGGATTTTGAATAACGTTTCCTGATGCGTCTTTCGAGTAAGGATTTTGTGAAGCGAGCCGTGCTGACAGAATGATCCTGTTATCTTCAAACTTGCGGAAAGTTTCAGATACCTCATTCGGTTTTACCTTGTCGAACAATGTTTGGAAAGAAATATAACTCACGCTAAAGCTTCCTGCAGTGTACGGATTAAGACGTGCAAAATTTCCACTGTACCCGATAGTGTCTTTATATAATTCACTGTAGGTTTTTCCAAAACTCTTATCAAAAATCAGGTCGATATTGAGATCACGAACGGGAATAAACTGTGCATTGATAGATAGTTTCTGATTATAATCCTGCCGGTTCTGGTAATTGAAATTTGGATCAGCTGTCAGAAAACCTTTTTGAGCGAGCTGGTTAATGAAATTAGTATCAGGTTGGCGACCCAAAACGTAGTCCCAACCAGGCGCCATGGTTTTGAAATTCATTCCCAGGATCTTTGTACTATCCGTATACCCGTAAATCGTGGAGGTTGAAATTTCAGAGTATGTTACACTGACTCTTTTCAACGAGGTGAGAAGTCTTCCGGCAAATTTTATTGCATTTCCTAATTCCGGTGGAGAATTTTTATCTCTCACCTTTTCTACTTTAGGAGTGGTATCGCGTACCATGCCCGGTATCGGAGGCATCGCCGGAGCGTCTTCTTCTTCAAATGCTCTCAATAACCTGGACTTACCGTATAATTTTGAAAAATCAAGTTCTCCTGTTGCATTTTTTTGCTGTCCGTTCGACAACGTATTTCCGAGATTGCGTGCGATCAAAGATGCTGCGAGCCAATCGTAATTCGCCACATAGGTCAGACGAATTGTTGTCCAGTCAAGCAATGGAATTTTTGTGGTCGGCAGTACATAAGAGAAATTTGCATTTTGCTGATAAGAAATGGTTCGTCCGCCTTTCAGAAAATTATCCCACATGCGTTTCTTTTCGCCGCCATCCAGGCGACCCGAATCCTCATCTACCCATGCCCTGTTCACCGCCGTAAAATCTATATTGAGTGATCTTGTAATATCCCAACGAAGGTTATAAAAGCGATCGAACGTAAAATACTTATCATAGGTTTCGGGGATCAATCCTTTTGCCGTTCCGATGCTACGCGGGCGGAAAGAACCGAACTGGCGGTTAACATCGGCTCTGAATCCTAAGAGGGAAGGTTTTGGATTAATATTTAATTCGCGCAGGAAGGCATACCAGGGCGATCTTGATTTGATTGTTTTTTTCAATGGCTCCCAATACACGGGTTCAGTGATATAATTATATCCCAATCCTGCACGATGACGGGTCACTTCATTGTTTTCGATGAGCGAATTATGTTGCTCTTCTTTGTAGTAGGAATAGCTGACATCGATATTTTCAATACTCCATGGTTTTTGTTTCTTACCACTCGTATTTATTTTTTTAACATTGGTAAAGTTTACGGTTTTGATGGTTCTCACATCGACGGCGTCATTCCTGATAGAATCCCTTCTGCTAGAGGACGCGCCACGTAATTTGTCCTTTAACTTAACATCGAGATCATATGGATCATATTGGGGAGTGGATACTGTTTTTGAAACATTCGCATAGAAAGGAATTGAAATGCCGGCTTTGGGAGGCAACAATTTCCCTAATTCGAGGTTGGTTGCTACATCGAACTGTGTATAGTCTTCCCTTGACCTTTCATTGATCCGCTGGTCAATATTTCCAAAGCCCTGGCTTCTGGCGCTGGCTGAAACATACAATGTTCCCAGGTCTGCTAATTTAAAATCAACACGACCAAGGGCAGCCCAACCTCCATTTTCATTTAAATCACCGAGCCTGAGTTCATTGAACCATACCTCTGCACAGGCTTCCGGTCGTCTGCGGTTTTCAATTCCCAGGAAAAAGATCCTTATTTCTCCCAGGTTTGGATTTCCCAGTATGGCATATTCCTTTCCATCCGCACCGGTCTCCTTATAATACTGCGACACAGATACCGCATTGTTTCTACTAACCTTCAGGTCGATCAATTGTTGAAGGTCCAGTTCAAGATTATTTATATCGGGCCATATTTCAGACTCGGGATGAGCACCTGTCCAACTCGTTTTTTTCAATGGAATCCGGATCTCATAAAAATTATTGATCAAGTCATTCCCCAGGCGGATCACGCTATACAAATCATTATCCTGAATATCATCCGTGGTGCCGGCTGATTCAATATGTGTATATAATAATAATTTACCATACTGTCGAAGATCGAGGTTCAATGTTTTAAAAACGCCGCGCACATCATTTTGCATCAGTTTACATATCTGCATGCTCAATGATTGTTCATTGAGGAAAAGGTTTACATTATTGTTGCTCAATTGCTGCTGGCGCACCACATCAGGCGGCGTTTTATAAGGAACAGGGGATCGGGAAACATTCTCTTCAATATTTACTGCCAATTGATTGAAAGTAGTCAGTGTATTGGCAGGAATGGTTTTATACTGGCCTGTGGTATCCAATTCGTAATTAAACCGGCGCCATTGATTTCTAACGAGTTCCAGTTTTGCAAACCGCAGTACCACAGAATCTTCAAATCCTGTCATAAACATCCTGATGAAACGGACCGATTTGAAATCAGGGATGTTCCCTACCTTTTTTTCGAACTCATTAATAGGTATCCTGAATAAGATCCAATTTTCGGTAACTCCGTTATTTACCCGCACCTGTTGTATATCTGTGATGAAGTTCTTGCCTACCTCATCCAATTCGATCGGGGTCAGCTCTACTTTATATTGAAAATATTCTTCCAGTTCATTCAAAGTATTATCGCGATTAAATTCTTCCTGATCGGGGTACAAAGTAAAAGCGCTTACAAACTGGTCGCCTGAAGAAGCTACCGGCGAATTACCCTGTGGACTGTTTACGTTTTTATACCTCTGAAGAATTCCATCTCTTCCCGTGAATGATCCGTCACGATAGTTTTTAAAATCATCTCTTGACGGATCCTGCAATGCCTGTTGGTAAATAGCCGAATTGACGCCAAATCTGTTTCTCAGGTCATCAAGATAAACCTGGAATTTTCTGCGCTCGGCTTCATTGTCGAGACCATCAAATCCTGCATCCTGCAAAGGCCTGTCAGCAGGATCATTACTGAAAGCCTGTGTTACCTGGATGGGGTTTCCAGGCACCTTTCCCCATTCTGTCAGGGAATCTTCCAATGCTTTGGTGACTGCCCCGCTGATACCATTTTCAAAAAAGCGTTTGCCGTCGCGCAAAATATCTTCTGATATATTTCCGAGGTTAAAATACAGTTGCCCGCCTGTGCTGCCCGGATTCTTAACATATGGGTCCTGCATCCAGAATTCGATGAATTCAACATTGCCTGTTTCAAAATCCACCTGGTCCAGGCCACGCATAATTCCTCCCCAGCGTTTCTGTGGATTCAATAGTTTGCCGCTTGCGGATACATTTGTTGCGTCGAAATTATATGGTCCTATATCCGTTGGATAAAAGGCCATATCGAATGTAACCAGCTTCGCCTGGCCAAAATCCGTTGAGCGTTTTGGATAAATTTCCCGCACTTCAACCTGCCTCACGCTCGGTTCGTTCAAGAGATCATCGTCAATGGGGTTACTTGAATTCCGCCTATCCTGGAGAACAGGTTCAATATTATACCAGGCAAGTTTTGCCCGGTTGTAACCGTAAGGCAGGGAATCGATAAAATCAGCCTCGGGGAATAAGCCATTTCCCGCAGGGGTCGAGGCAAGACCCCAACTAACGAGTGGGAATCGGAGATCGATCGCATTTCTGGTGCCTTCAAAATCATCAATAAATATCAGCCCGCTGCTTCCCTTTCCGATCTGCTTCGGGTGACCAGGCTTCAGAATAGCTGCCTCGCCATAAGCAGTGATGCTACTGACTTCGGTAGTATTGTAATACGGTAATTTATCCAGCCATCGGGTTATGCGCGGCGCTTCTGTACGGTAGCTGAAATCAAACCCATACATAGTATTTTTGATGGGATCTTCATTGTAGCCCGTCTTTGTAAAAAATGGCCGTTCACCTAACCGAACGATCGAACCTCCTAGCGAGAGAGATTCCCTGGCAGTGGCTTTAGCAATATAATCCAGTCGCAAACCCAGGAAGTTTCTTGTTTGAATACCGAAACCGGCATTGTTCTCATACTGAACATTTACCGGTACTCCCGAAGTGATAATGGCCGAATTAATGATCTTAACCGTACCCAGGTTATAATCTATTGTGTAGTCAACATTTTCAACCAGCAATTGGCCGCCTGCGGACACGGTTACAGATCCGGGTGGCACATTGAAGGCGTTTAAAGAGATTTCAGAGGTTGACTGACCTCTCGCATAACCGCTGATGATATAGCGGTCAAGATTGGCGAAGGTTTTTGCAATCTCTTTGATCGTATCATACAATGGATAATAAATATATTTTTGCTCAAGGCCTGGCTGGCTTCCCGGGAAGGCGGCGGTGTCAAGATCTTTACCAAAGGGCTCCAATACCGGAAAAATAATCCTTGCCTGTGAAGAGATCACTGTAAATCCTTCCAGGTAATCAAAAACGCCATCCGGCAAGGGATCATTTCGCGCATTCAGGCGATCCAGGTTTAACAGGTTAATTAATGGAACGCCCGCTTTTGGTCCTTCAGGAAGAAATCTTTTTTGCCCTTTACTAGGCTCTTCGTATAAAATATTCAACTTAAAATCGCCGGGTTGAATGCTGGCTATATAACTTCCATCCTTTGATTGCAATGAATAAACATTCTTCATCATCAGGTCCCACAAAGGAAGATTGGTACGTTGCGAAGTCGCCTTCAACAGTTTAAGGAACAAAACTTTTTGTGTGCCTCCCTGTGCAGCGGTCGTATCAGGGGGTACGTCCTGTGCAAATTCTCCAACCTGGTACACTTTTCCATTATAACTATATTGAAAAGCAATACCCAATACTTCGTCGGGCTGCAGCGGCTGGTTTAATGAAAGAAAACCCACCTGCGGGTTAAAGTAATAATCTGCCGGGTTAAGTTTGCGGGCAAATGTTTTTTCAAAATCCTGCACCGGTCGTAAACCCAGGCTTGAAAGCTTGGTAGTGATCAAAGAAGGATTCCGGCTATTGGGATCGTTGATGATCCTGGTATAAAGATCGTTGGCGTTGTTAAAAGGTAAAAGAAAAGGATTTCCCGGATTACAATTGATACCGGTGTTGAAGGCGGGGCATTCTGCCAGGTCCATCAATCCAACAACATCCCTTGTTTCGGTGGTAGAACCGTTGCGGTTGGTAACCCATACTTCTACTCTGAGAATCTGCACCCGGGAATTAACCACCGGCAGATCTTTCATAGCATTGTTATAATTCTTCCGGAAGTACTGGCTCATCAAAAAATGCCTGTTCTCTTCATAATCATTCGCTTTGAATTCGAAGTAGGTGTTGGTTGAGCCGCCCTGCAAACCCAGAGACTGGCGTTGTGCTCTTTGATTTGCAAGAACACCTGTAACAAATAATTTTCCAAACTGAAGCTGGGTTTTTAAACCGAACAGGGATTGTGCGCCGGGTATTAAGGACCCTTTGGAAGAAAAAGAAACGTTTCCCGCTTCAATGCGCTTGATAATTTCATCGTCGGTTCCGGTATAGTCGAGTTTTAGCTGGTTCTCAAAATCGAAATTGGCCTGCGTATTATAACTGATGGGCAATTTTAATTTATCACCAATATTACCGATCACGCTCAGGTTGGCGTTCATGTCAAAATCAAATCCCCCGTTCCGGCGTGCCCGTTCGGGCAAAGCCGGGTTTTTAATATTTTGCCCCTGGTAACCCGCTATTATGGTCACATCGCCCTGTGGCCTGATATCGATCTTGCCATTTCCAAAGATCCTGTTGAAAAGATTATCGGTGATCGACATTTTCGGACGTACAAGTTTACGGTTCAGGCCGCTTACTATATTGGATCGCTTTTTAAAATAGTCGACTTCCGCCTTGCGTGCCTGCAAATTCAGAAACTCATCGAATGTCAGGTAGGTGGGCTTCCGGTAATAGAAGCTTCCCACTTTTTCAATGATGTAATATTGTTTGGTTTTGGGATCGTAAATAACTGAGTCAGTAATATTAACCGGATCCTTTAGATCCAGGGAACTTTTTCGAGGGTTTGAATACCGGTCACCTCTTCTGTCTGAAATGGGATATTTGAGGGTATCTGATCCGGTTTTAAGTACAGAAGAGTCTTGCTGCGGGGCATAAAATCCTGAAGCGGTAGTATGGATTACGACCAACATTACGGTAAGCAGACCCGCAAAAGCAGCAGTGAAATGAAATTTTAGGGACAATCTGTTTTTCTCAAGATAGTTAGGTAGAATTCAGTTTTCTATAGGCTAGAGTGTTTTTAAAGCTTTCTTTATTACGTCTTCAATCTTATCCAGGGCAGGATCAGCTTTCATTACCCGTTGAATAGCTTGTTCCCCGGCCGGGCGGGCGATGCCCAAAGCCATCAGTGCATTTAACGCATCGTGTTCCAAAGAATTGTTTTTCAATGTAGAAATATTTGAATCGAAAGGTGTTTTTGCCAGCTTGTCTCTGAGTTCAAGAACAATTCTTTCTGCAGATTTTTTTCCTATCCCCTTGATACTTTCCAGTTGCCTCACATTCCCTTCTGTTATGGCCCTTATTATCTCTGCGGGTTTCATTGAGGACAACATCATGCGCGCCGTTGCTGCACCTACCCCGGAAACACTGATCAGTTGTATAAATAGATTTTTTTCGGCTTCTTCAAAAAATCCATATAATATCTGGGCATCTTCACGAACATGAAAATAGGTGAACAGTTGTCCTTTCTCCAGGCTCTGAATACTCGAATAGGTGTTCAGACTGATCTGCAATTCATACCCCACCCCGTTTACATCCACCAGTACTATGGCGGGTGTTTTGCGTACAAAGTTTCCTTTGACAAAAGCTATCATGGCTGCGAAAATAGGGAAACTTGAAGTACGAAGTGTGAAGTACGAAATACGAAGTATGATGTAGAATGTTGGGAATAAGAAGCTGGCACTAGTATCTGATCTGTATTAGACATTATCTAATCAGACAGCCAGGGATTTTTAATTTTTAGGTGAAATACTTTCAGATTCACACTTCGTACTTCAGACTTCGTACTTGGTATTTCAGACTTCGTACTTCAAACTTCGTATTTCTTACTTCTGACTTGTATGATGTACTTTTACGCGCCGAAATTAAAAATATTCTATGCTTGCAAAAACACATGCTGTGATAACCGCGGTGGGGGGATATGTTCCTGAGGATGTATTAACGAATGCTGATCTGGAAAAAATGGTGGATACAAACGATGAGTGGATACAAACCAGGACGGGCATTACAGAAAGAAGAATCTTAAAAACGCCCGGGTTAGCCACCTCCGATATGGTAGTTCCATGTATAAAACTCATTTGCGAAAAAAGAGGAATACACCCCGAAGAAATTGAATGCCTGATAGTGGCAACTGTTACACCCGATATGGTTTTCCCGGCAACCGCCAATCTTGCGTCTTATAAAGCAGGTGCCACCCGTGCCTGGAGCTTCGACATATCGGCTGCGTGCAGCGGCTTTTTGTATGCATTGACCGTTGGCGCCTCACTCATTGAAAGTGGGAGATACAAAAAAGTAATTGTTGCAGGGGCCGATAAAATGAGTGCGATTGTTGACTATTCAGATCGCACCACCTGTGTTCTATTCGGCGATGGTGCCGGCGCTGTGTTGCTGGAGCCGAGTCATGATGGATATGGCATATTAGACAGTATCCTGAGAAGTGATGGTTCGGGAGCGCCGTATTTACATATGAAGGCCGGAGGCTCGCTTCGTCCTGCTTCTATTGAAACAGTAACGGCCAAAGAACATTTCGCGTATCAGGAAGGGCCCCCGGTATTTAAAGCGGCAGTTAAGGGAATGGCCGATGTTAGCGCTGAATTACTTGACAGAAATAATCTCACCGGAGAAGATATCGCATGGCTGGTACCTCACCAGGCTAACAAGCGAATTATTGATGCCACGGCCGACCGCATGGGTTTATCGCATGATAAAGTAATGTTGAATATTCACCGTTATGGAAATACAACAGCCGCTACAATCCCGTTGTGTTTGTGGGATTGGAGAAAAGATTTGAACAAGGGAGACAAAATAGTTCTGGCCGCATTTGGAGGTGGATTTACATGGGGAGCTACGTTGGTGAAATGGGCTTACTAAGTATGAAATAAGATGTACGAAGTACGATGTACGAAGTACGAAGTACGATTTGGGATGTGAGATGTAGATACCTTTTTTTGGGGAGGGGTGTGTAAAATGAACTGTGTCAGAAAATAATTTTGATTTGGTTTAAAAGAGGTGGTGTATGCTCCATTCAATGAGTAAAACACCGCCCCTTTTTTCAGTATACTTTTATGTACATTGTTTTCAACCCTCGTACTTCAAACTTCGTACTTCGTACTTCCTCTCCACCATCGTACATCGTACATCGTACTTCGTACATCGTACTTATTTTGTGAAATTGATCTTACCAATCTCCCTTCCTACATTTTGGCCAGCTTCCAAACCTGTATTGATAGAAATTGTATAATGAATGCCTCCATACAATCTGGAGATGCCTGCTTCTTTTCCGATATCTGTTAATGAAGTAAAACTTCTTGCAGGAAATCCAAGAAAATCGTAGGTATGATCCGTAAAATTATGCTTATCGCCTAATACGGATCCAACAGCAGCCATCGTTGCTGCAGTTATGTAAGCATGTGCTGCCGGATATTCGGGATGTGGCGGAGTAGGAATTAGTGGCAGCCAACCAGGTTCGATCACTTTTTGGATATAGGTAACAGGTCTCATTAAATTATTCTTATATTTCGCTCTCCAGCACATGATCTGACTGTCCCACTGAGCCATTCCGGCTTTCGCATAAGCCTGTGAAGCCAATCCAAGACTGATTTTTTCCTGCGTGATGAGCTGGTTTACTACAGATATTTCATGTCCCGGAGGTGTGTATCCCCTTCCTACTCCAACATCATTCCAATAGAAGCCAATATTTCGTTGATCAGTTGTAAGTGATTTTGAAACATCGTAAACCTCACGCACCATTTTATAGAAAGCAGATGTAGGAGCTTCTGAATATTCAAACGGGAAAGCTTTTCCGAAACCAGTTGCATGTGATTCAAGATTAGGCCTGCAATTGGGTAAATAGGGTGTTGCCGCATTTGCAAATGCCGGGGGAGTAGGTTGCCATGCTCCGGGAAAAACAGGAGGGGTGTATGCTGCTCCGGCTACATCGAACTTATCTGATTTTGACCATTCAAAAACAGCCAGGGCTATTTTTCTGCCAAAAGTTTGCGAACGTTCAAACACTGAAGAACTGACGGTCAATTTGAGCCTGTTGTTGTAAGCATTTTCAAGAGAATCAATTGAAATT
>JACMLY010000061.1 GCA_014379345.1 Chitinophagaceae bacterium | reverse complement strand
TGGATTGGATGGAGGAGAATTGGGACGAGGAGCTTAAAGACTATGTGAATGAGTTAACAGCACCGGTTGACACCATATTGCTTGGACGCAAACTGGCTGAAGTGTTCATCCCTTACTGGTCTAGCGCAGCCCTTAATCCGGATAATCCCGAATTTAACTTCGCAAAAAAAATGAACGCTACGCCGAAAATTGTTTTTTCAAGAACATTAAAAAATCTTGACACGGACCTCCCCGAAAGCAAGGGGGCGAATACCAGGCTGGCAAAAAAAGGTTTTATTGAAGAGATCACGGAGTTAAAAAAACAAGGCCGCAAAACTGAAAGGGATATTATTCTGTATGGTGGGGCTCATTTTGTTTCGGAGGTCATTAAATATGGTTTGATCGATGAATACCACTTATTTATCAACCCGGTTGCCTTGGGTAGCGGATTGACAATATTTCAACGTTTGGAAAAAAGGCTTAACCTGAAACTTGTATATAGCCGGCCTTTCGATTGTGGTATCGTTGCCTTTCATTATCAACCCGAGTAGCAAATATGCAATCTTCGGCTAATCTAAAAATCACCTGATTTGAAAAATTCTCGTGCTAATAAGAAATCAAAAAATGCGAAAAGTAATTGTGTCTATGAACGTAACGCTGGATGGATTCATGTCGGGACCGGATTGTGAATTAGACTGGCATTTTCAAAGTTGGACAAATGATATGGCTGATTCACTGTATGAGCAATTGAGCAAAGCAGACACAATTTTACTGGGAAGGATTACGTACAATGCAATGGCCAAATACTGGCCATTCAAAGCCAAAGACCTTTCATTTCCAAGAGAGGATATTGCATTTGCAGAGATGATGAATAATTATACCAAGCTCGTTTTTTCGAAAACGCTTTTAAAAGCTTCATGGAATAATTCCATACTGGTAACAGGAGATGTAGAAGAAGAAATAGCTAAACTAAAAAAAGGCCCGGGAAAGGATATGATCATATACGGCAGTGGCAAAGTTGTAACCGCGCTGATAAATTCGGGGCTTGTTGATGAATATCAGCTATGGATACACCCGGTTTTGATTGGAACGGGAAAACCTCTATTCAAAAACCTACACGAAAAAATTCCGATGAAATTATTTAAAACAAAAACTTTTACAAACGGTGTGACGATACTTTATTACGGATCAAATCATAAAAACTAAAAATTCCGGATACTGGATGCTGTATTCTGTATTCAGGACACTTTATCCATCCAATCCTTTTAGCCTGTTTTCTATGGCGGTTTTAAAATAGGATTTTTCACCTTCTGTCAATTCCAGATCTGAGGGCAATAATGACAAAGCTTTTTCATAAGATTTTCTGGCTTCGATTTTATTTTTTAACTCAAGTTGTGCCCGCCCATCCATTGAAAAAGGCAACGCTGAATTCGGATAGCTATCTGCATAAAGCTTTGCCCAGGTCAGTAGATCTCGGTATGCGGCCTGTTGTATCAGTTCCTGGCCTATCTGGTAAAAACTGTTGAAAGTAAAAGGCTGTGGATCCGATTTTTTTCTCTCCTCGTACATCCTCTCCAATCCCCGCATTCCAACGGAAAGAAATAGCTTCGACAGTTCTTCCCTGGTTGGTGGCAATTCATTTTCTTTTTTAAATGATGTTTTTACAAATTCCGGAGGCCAATTGTCATCAAGCAATATTTCTTTACTGCTGCTATCATTATTCAGTTTCCAATTCATATAATGCGCTACAGACTCTGCTGCATAAGCAAAGCTTTTCCATGTATTTCCTTTGTTTGCTTTCGGAAAAATATTGTTCAGGCGGCGTTCCCAGATACCATAATTAAGAAAATAAAATTCCGAGCTTTGTGGATAATGCTGGTATATTTTCTCGGCATATTTATATTTGTAGGTAATCTCGGGCTTTACATCGGGATGTGGTGAGTGGATAATCAATATGGAACCGTTACATCGCTGGAGATCGAAATAAGGCGTTCGTTGTATCAATCCTTCTTCAAAGCCGGTAGTGATCCCTCCTTCCAGGCTTACCATTGCCTTGGCATCATGATTTCTCATTTGCATTGCCAATGAAAGCGTCGCATTAAAGCCAATGCCCATTACAGAAAAATTCTGTTTTACCTTGTAGTGGCTGCGTATATACCCCAAAGCAAACTGCATGTCGGCAACACCGGTCTCAATGCCCTGGGGGCTGTATTCCATGGAATGAGAGTAGGTTCCCCCGATGACGGGCGAAATAACGATATAACCTTTAGAAGCGAGGTATTCACACATTAGGCTTTGGACATGCACATTATCGGGATAAATGATCAACGGAAATTGGCCGGGTGCTATGGCGGCATTCATGTAGGCCTTTGTTTCAGTTTTGATCAACAATGGGTATACCGGGGAAAACAAAGACGTATCTCCGGACAATTCTGCGACCGACCGGAAAAAAGTTGATCGAACGTTTCGGGGATCTCTTTTTTCCGTTGCAAGCAGTAAACCGATATACTCTCCGTAACGCATAGCCTTTTTATCAGCCACAATTACTGACGGGTACCAAATATGCATGGTCATTTTTCTTCCGCGGGGAACGCCGTCTGGTTTATAAGAGTGGGTGCTGGTGAAATCCGGCCTTGAATAATCTTCTGTTTTCACAATCCTGAATCCAACCCCATACCTGCCCGGCTTTAACCCGGTATCAAATAGGTCCTGCGCTATGCCGTTCGTAAAAGCATGCGATGCAAAAAGAATCAAAAGCAGACAACGATTGATCATACAGAATTGATTTTTGTTTAAAATAGCTCGCCGAAGCGGTTGTGGTCGGGAATCCTGTTTTTACCAATATACACCATCGGAATAGCGAACAGGTTACCGCTTGTGTGAATTTGGCAACTTTAGTGTAGGAAAATCCATTCTTCTTTTCATGAACGCCTGACCGGTTCAATTTTTATTTCCAATGCGATATCGCATCATGCATGATTGACATGAAATAGAGTGATTACACCAACGATTATTGAATCTGCTTTTACTTTACAGGTGGATTGATCATAATATGCGCTCCATGAGTTCCGGGATGCATGATCCAGGGCATGGCAGCACCACTGGGCTTTAAGGGAAGTCCTGTACTTTCAGCAGTTGCATAGGGAATGTAGATGACATATCGCAGGTACCCATTTTTTACCTCTCCTGTTAACCGGTTATAATTTGAATCTGTAGCCGTATATACAAATAAAGTACTTGGCATTTTCGGCATCCGCAGCCCACCGGCTTTCACCTCTTTTTCACGGATGGCAAATATTTCCTGACCCGATTTTCCTTGTTTTCTTAAATCACGCCCGCGTTCCATAAATGGTTGCAGATCCTTATGGTAACAGGCAACCGAGAATGCAGCCTGGGCCGGATCATCTGCAATACATATGAGTTCATTGAAACCCTTTTTTAAGAGAATAAATTCTTTATTGTCTGAATAACCGTAAACAGTGGTGCTGTCTCTTTTATCAGCGGGTGCAGACAACAAGGCCGTCTTTATTTGTATCTCGGATGATGGAACGATATTTTGCGCAACACTGTAGATTGCAAACAACCAGCCGGCGAGCAATAAAAAAATTCTTTTCATATAAAACAGTTGAAAAAAGAATAGAATAAATAAAACTTCACCAAGTTACCAAATCTACTGCCGGATACTGGGAACTGTGCTTTTTATTCATGTGTATTCTGGCAGTTTCCTTTGTGTCTTAGTGCCTTCGTGGCAAAAAAAGTTGCCACCAAGTCACTACGACACAAAAAAAGGCATTCCAATCTAAAAGTTCTTTCACGAATTACCACGAATTCAATCCGTGCTAATTCGTGAAATTCGTGGCAAAAAAGTATTGGTACGACGCTCAATTTTAGCGTTTATCAAATTGTGATAGATTCAGTTTCGGATCAATCGTTTGGTTAGAAGCCAGCAGTTCAATCCAGCTCATTTGCTTTCCGTTCATTGCAGCTTCCCTGCCGAGGATAGCCGAAAGTGTTGACTCAGCTCCCGCACGGGTTTCATTGAGATGCCTGCCTGATTCAATACTATTGATGAAAGATCTTACTTTATTATCATTCGCGTCATGTAATGATGATGTAAAAACACCTGCGGCCCTCTGCTCAGCAGTGAGTTCTTTTGCTTCCCGTAAAATACCGGAATCCCATTTGTTTTCTCCCTCTATGAATACTCCCCTTCCATAGTGCGCCTCTGCCATGCCCTTGGTACCAATGAAGCGTGCACAAACATCTCCAAAGGAGGGACCCAATTGGGTGGAATGAATACTCACATTTAAATTTTCAGGATATTGATACAATACCTGGTAATGATTCCATGTATCGCCAAAATTGCCTGCTCCTTTTTTCCCTCCATTGCCAATAGCGAGCAGCGGGCGCTTTTGAATGGCCCAGTTACATACATCGATCATATGTATCCCCTGGTCCAGCAAAATACCTCCCGACAAAGCATGGAAATGGAAATGATTACGGATACGGGCCTCATCGCCCGACATATTGCTAATCGGTTTTACAGGAATGCCGGAGGAGAAATAATACAATTGAACATTGATAATTTCGCCAATATCTCCACGCTGAATTCTCTTCACCATTTCAGCGTAAGCCGAGGCATGACGGATCTGAAAACCGATTACAACACTTAATTTACCATTTGCTTTATCGCCAGACTTTTCAATCTTTTTGCAACCCTCCACATCTACAGCAACAGGCTTTTCACAATAAACATGCTTTCCGGCCGCAACAGCAGCATCAAGAAATGCAGGATGCGTATAACAGGGTGATGAAATCAAAACAGCCTGTACATCTTTATTGGCAAGCAATTCAAGATATGCTCTTGAACCCTGGTAGATATTCGGGCTCTTTATCTCAGCAAATCCTTTAGCATTATTCAGCTTGTCCAACCTGACTTTGCCCTCGCTTAATTTATCTTCAAAAAGATCAGCCATGGCAATAATATTGGTATTGGTGCTTCTGGACATTGCTGAAATCACTTCTGTACCCCGGGATCCACACCCGATAATCCCCACCTGGATGGCAGAATTTCTGGCCGAGCTAAACGCAATTCCCGGCTTTAAAATGGTAAAGGCTGAAATGGCAGCAGCATTCTTTAAAAAAATCCTTCGTTCCATTGTTGTTTTTATTGGTAATGATTGCAGGTTTTATTACTAATGATTAGACTGGTATACACGGCCACGATTTCCTCCTTGCCTGAAGGTCGAATTAATTTAGTAACCGGCACGGTATTAAAATTAGCTGGAATTGTTTTTGCATATAAATAAATATTGTCAATAAGCAAAATTGCTGTTGTTCAAACATTATCGTAAATTACAATATGCTTATAGGGTAATTGTCTGCTGCTACACCCAATTGAAAATATTGAATTTTGTGTTGTTTCATCTTTTTTCACCTTAAAAAAAGTATAAATGAAACACGAGCCACTTATTCGTCTCCTCTGATAGTTAAGTTTCCCCTGATACTGGCATATCCCGGCTGATATGTTGATGATTTGTTTAGTCTGGTTGTTTTCAGGAATAAACTCTTCCGTTTTAAATAGCTTCCTGTATTAGTATCCGGAAAATATAAATGAGAGATTCTCATTCTAAAAACTATTTTATGAAAAAAATACAAGCGCTTATTCTCCTATGCTCGATCATTGCCTGCAACGAAAAACCAAAAGAAGCTCCCAGCATGGCAGGCGCTTACTATATGGCCACCCAGGTGATCAATGATGGAGCATCCGATTCAGTCATCGATAGAAAGCAATTGAAGATCTATACAGATCGTTACATGATGTTTGCAACACCCAATCTGACGGACTCTTTTGCCACTTTTGGAATCGCCGAATATAAAATAGATGGAGATAAATTGTACGAATATATCTTTTATCGTGCTTCACAAGGTGATGCGAAGGACACTGCCGTTTTAACGATCGATAAAGCAGACAAGGGATATACCCAGGTGATCGATAATATTGATTTTAATGGACGGAATGTTAAGCTTACAGAAAAATATGAAACGATCAACAGACCTCAGCACTCGCCACTGGATGGGGCATGGAAACAAATTAAAAATATATTCGTTAATACAAAGGGAGATTCTTCCATCAATGAAACCCCGCTTGAATATAAAGCCTATCAATCGGGATATTTCATATGGGCCATTACCACTAAAGATTCTGCCAATCAGAATACCTCCGTATTCGGCTACGGTCCTTTTGAAATGATCGGCGATAACAAAAGCAAGGAGACAATTCAAAACTCCACTTTTGTAACAAGTTTAATAGGTAAAACCTACGAAGTTGACCTTGAATTTATGGGCACAGATACTTACAAACAGACTATCACCTTTGCAAACGGGGAGAAATCGATTGAGATTTACCAGAAGTTGAAATAAGGGCTAAGAGATAAAGAGTCAAGCCAGGTAACCTCTTTATTTCTTTAATACATTCATGAATCGCCAGCTGGTGGTCTCCTTATCTCTTAGCCCCTTACAGCTTTTTCCATGGCCCGGTAATGGCCAGTGTGAGCCCGGGAGACTGGATATTCACAAACAGGGTGTTACCGGAAGGAGAGAAAACCGGACCCGCAAACTCTGATAATCTATACCCAATATTTTTTGCGATCACATAAGTCTTTCCTTTAGGTGTGATGCCTATTACGCGCGGGTCGGCTTTGTCTTCACAGATGATCACATCGCCCCATGGTGCTACGGTAAGATTATCGCAATTTTGAAAAATGGCGGTATCATTCGGCTCAAGAAATAGTTCGAGCTTACCTGGCAAGTCTTTTTCTTTCGGTTGTCCTTCATATTTACTGGGTACATACCGGAATATCTGCCCCAACCCTTTTGTACCTCCCGAAGTGCAGGCAAAAAACAATTCGTTTTTCCCATACCATATTCCCTCGCCTCTTGAAAACCGAACGGCCCCTTTTTGAAAACCACGCAACCGCAGATCACCATCGGGCGATTCAACATTATCCATATCAATCCATTCCGTATCGAAAAATTTCTTTGTGGGAAAGCGATCCGTTTTTAATGTGGCCCAATTTCTCGTATCAGCGCTTTTCCATTCCTTTAATGCAAGGCACTGTAATTTGCCGCCCTTATGAAGTTGCCCTTTGGTATCAGGAAGATATCTGTAAAAAATTCCGGTATCGCTGTCTTCAGTTTGGTAAACAATGCCCGCCTGCGGATGCACAGCAACCGCTTCATGTACAAAACGACCCATTGGCTTTATTGGCATAGGGTCAATAAGGCCAATGCGCTCTGTTGCCGGCACTTCAAAATTATATCCATGATCTTTCTCAATAAACCCTTCGAGCGAACCCGTGCGCATTTCGGTTTCCTCGCAGGTGATCCATGAATTCCACGGTGTTACGCCACCAGCACAATTCCTGATCGTTCCAACCAGGCTTAAGTATTCTAATTCTACCCTGCCGGTTCTTTCATTGTAAATAAAACTCGTTGTTCCGCCAAGGCATGTTCTTTTCCCCTTTGCAAAATCATAAATCTTATTGTTCGGAATTTTATTGATATGCTCGTTCTGTACTCCAAACGGACCGGTGTTTTGAGGACCTGGCAATATCTCATGATTTCTGATCAGTAGCACTTTATCATTCTTCAGGGAAAATGCGCCCATTCCATCATGCATTCCCGGTGATATTAACCCGTCACTCATTATATCACCGTGCCTTGAAATGATCCTATGACTAAAGCCTTCGGGCAATGCCAAAATATCATCAGGACGATAGACAAGAGGGCCGAACCGCAAATGTGCAGCTTCTTCCAAAAAAGATTCCACAAGAGAACCATCAGAAATAAAGCGATTCAAACCAATAAAACCTACGCTTACAAACCCTGCATTCTTCAAAAAATTCCTTCGGGACTTACTCATTCATTCATTTTTTCAGGAAACCTACATTAGTAATTTTTAAGAGCTCAGGTTCTTCCAAAAAAGTTCCTGAAACGAATATTCCCTCGTATATAAAAAAGGTCTTTCAAATCACATTAAAAATAAAAGAATCAATAGAAGCACATTGGCGTTTCGCATGCAGTTATGCGGATGCAATGAGCTTATTTCAACGAAAACAACTATATCAGTTCTTCATCCCGCAACCAGAATTTGCGCAAAGCTTCCAATTGCTCGAAATCCAGGATCTCATCCCAGGCCGCTTTTGGTCTCTCGTCGTCCACATAGGTGAATTGCCGTTGTGTCTTATCGTGTGCTTTCAAAAAAAAATCATAGGTATCCGCAGCTGTTTTATTAATAATAACCCTTGTGCCACTTTCCAGGGTATATTCTATCGGGAAATTTTTGTTCATATAATAAAGTTTGGTGTAAGTTAACAAACTGGTATAAATCATTTGTTATAAGGAAGAACCAAATCCGGCGGTACAGGTTTCTAAACGCCAATAACTGATTAAATTTGCTGGATGGAGTATTTCAGAAAGCTGCTCGACCTACTCAGGCTTGAGCGGCAGGAGGACAGGCGATCTTATGAAGAACTGATAGAGAAATCATCCGTAACGGAACGGAGAGCGAACGGCGTTAGCTGGTATCCAATAGCCATTAGGGGAACGGAAATGAGCCGGGGAGATTATCTCACTGTTGAAGTTGAACGGACCACCCACCAGGATCTTTCACACCAGCTCCGATTCGGTGCGTCTGCTGCATTATTTTCAAACCATGATCCGAAAAATAACAGGCTGGAGGGAACTATATCGTATCAAAGCGGCGACCGGCTGAAATTAACGCTACGTACCGATGAATTGCCGGAATGGATTCGCGATGGAAAATTGGGCATTGATTTATTATTCGATGATTACAGCTACGATGAGATGCAAAGCGCCCTTAAGCTGGCCACTACACTTGGTGAAAAAACAAATGAAGACCATCTTATAAAAGTACTTATAGGTGAAAAGCCGGCGACATTTAATCCTGGGATGCCGGCTTTTTTCAGCCGGCAATTAAATAATTCGCAGCAAAAAGCGGTTGAACAAATTATAGCGGCTAATGAATTGGCCATTGTTCATGGACCGCCCGGCACAGGCAAAACCACCACATTGGTACAGTCCGTTACAGCACTCATCAAACAGGAACATCAGAAAATATTGGTTGTCGCAGCCAGCAATACGGCGGTTGACCTGCTAACAGAAAAAATAGCAGAAGAAGGGATCAATGTGATCCGTGTCGGAAACCCTGCGCGTGTTTCTGACCGGTTAATGTCCTTAACACTCGACAACAAAATAGCCGAACACGGCAGCATGAAAGAAATTAAGAAACTGAAAAAACAAGCCGCCGAATTTAGGGATATGGCGCACAAGTATAAGCGGAATTTCGGCAGGGCGGAAAGAGATCAGCGAAAAGCATTATTTACTGAGGCCAGGAATATCATGAAGCAGGTTGAGAACACAGAACAATATATCACAGATGATTTGCTGGGCAGGGCACAGGTTATTACGGCAACATTAGTCGGCGCCAACCACTATACAGTCAGGAACCTGAAATTCCGCACTGTTATTATCGACGAAGCGGGGCAGGCACTTGAACCGGCATGCTGGATATCCATATTAAAAGCTCAGAAATTAATTATTGCAGGAGATCATTACCAGTTACCCCCAACGATCAAGTCAACCGAAGCCGCCCTCAAGGGCTTGAGCACGACTCTGCTTGAAAAATTAGTCACTATTCAACCTCAAGCCGTGACCTTATTGGAAGAACAGTACCGGATGAACGAAATCATCATGGGCTTCTCATCAAAAATATTTTATGAGAATAAATTAAAGGCGCATCCCTCCGTGGCTCATCACGTGTTATTTCAGGAAGATTTACCGCTAGCTTTTATCGATACTGCCGGTTGCGGTTTTGAAGAAAAAGCAGAAGGTACCAGTTCCACAAATCCCGAGGAAGCCTCATTTGTGGTGACGCATTTGATGCAGCTTGTGACTGAATTGAAAGATCATTATCAAACAACAGATTTCCCAACCATTGCAGTCATTTCTCCCTACAAAGAACAAATCTATCTATTGAAGGAACTGGTAACCCAATCATCCGTATTCAGACCATATCATGATAAAATATCAGTCAACACGATCGATAGTTTTCAGGGACAGGAAAGAGATGTTGTGTACATAAGTATGACAAGAAGCAATACAGAAAATAAAATAGGCTTTTTATCAGATATACGCAGAATGAATGTTGCGATGACCCGGGCCAGGAAAAAACTTGTCATGATTGGCGATAGCGGAACGCTTTCGCATCTGCCATTTTATGCGGAGTTGATCGCTTATGCAGAGCAACGGAATTGCTACCGGAGTGCCTGGGAGTTTGTAAATAACTGAGTAAATGATCTATGAAAAAATATTATTCTCACGAAGACGGAAATACGCAGAGCAGTTCTGTACACTTTAAATCTTTACGTGATTGCACTAAATTATCGAACAAAAAATATGATTAAAGAACCGGTGAAAAATATAGAAACCCTTAGTTCAAAAATTTACAGAAAAGAATTTGTATCAACTTTCGACGGTGACGAAAGTGGTGACCTTCGTCCCAGACAGACTCCCGGAGTATTATATAGTAAGGCTCTCCCAACCCCCGTAAAAAGCCCGGAACTTTTGGCATGGTCTGATGAATTGGCTAAAGAGCTTGGGATAAAAAATCAAACAGAGAAAATGGATGTAGATATTCTCGGCGGAAATTTAATTACTCCTTCCATGTATCCTTATGCCGCCTGTTACGCAGGGCATCAATTCGGGCAATGGGCAGGGCAGCTCGGTGATGGGCGCGCAATTACACTTGGAGAATGGGAAGCACCGGATGGCAGATCCTGGGAGATGCAATTGAAAGGTGCCGGTCCTACAGCATACTCAAGAAGGGCCGATGGCAGGGCAGTATTAAGATCTTCTTTGAGAGAATATCTGATGAGCGAGGCCATGTATCATCTACGAGTACCTACAACACGCGCATTAAGCCTGGTGACCACGGGAGACAGTGTTTTGAGGGATATGTTTTACGATGGCCATCCTGAATACGAACCGGGCGCTATAGTGATGAGGGTATCTCCGAGCTTTCTGCGATTCGGCAATTTTGAAGTACTGGCAGCCCGAAACGAATTGTCAAATTTGAGAAAGCTGGTAGACTGGACGATACAGAAATATTATCCGCATATTGATGGAAACGATAAAATCATTGCTTGGTTTAAAGAGGTTGTTGAAAAAACTGCAGGCTTAATGGTGGAGTGGCTAAGAGTTGGTTTTGTTCATGGAGTAATGAACACAGATAATATGTCAATACTAGGGTTAACAATAGATTACGGCCCTTACTCATTTATCGACGATTACGATCCCAATTTTACGCCCAATACCACCGATCTTCCCGGCCGCAGGTATGCGTTTGGCAGACAGCCATCGATTGCACACTGGAACCTGGGATGCTTTGCGGGCGCTATTGCACCTTTATTGGATGATACCGAAAGATTATCAGCGGAACTGGAGGGATACACTGATATTTTTTTACAAAAATATTACGCCATGATGGGCAATAAACTTGGACTTGACAAGGTGAACAAAGAGGATATTTCTCTCATCAATGAGTTTGAAAAAACACTTGCCACCATAAAACCTGATATGACTATTTTCTATCAGAGCCTAACAGAACTTGACATGGATAAAGGCGATACAAAAGATAGAATAGCATCACATTTTAACCACAGTTTTTATAAAGAACTTCAACCAGGTCATGTTGAAGCTTTGTTTTCATTAATGGAAATGTATATCACAAGGATCAAAAGAAACACCTGCAACCGCGAAGAATCTTTAAATCGTATGCAGCAAAACAATCCCCGTTTCATACTAAGGAATTACCTGCTTCACCAGGCAAGTGAGGATTTAGAAAAAGGTGATGACACCTTACTCACAAAACTTCAACATGCAATGAAAGAACCTTATTCAAAAAAATACGATGAGTTTTTTACTAAAAGACCCGATTGGGCTACTCAAAAAGCAGGTTGCTCGATGTTGTCGTGCAGTTCTTAGGGTTTAAGGTTTAAAGTTTAAGGTTTTTGGTATATTAAACCAACTTTAAACCTTAAACTTTAAACAAAAAAATAGCCCAAGCTAAAAAGCTCAGGCTACACTGAAGGCAAGAGATGGACGTAATGGAACTTTATTGCTTGAAGATCTTCTGATTGTAAACTTTATTATTCATTTTAACAAGGACCACATAATTACCAGGGTAAACACTTCCTAAATTATGTACCACGATATTGTTTGTTCCTTCATGAACCTGTACATTTTTTTGAACTACTATTCTTCCGGAATAATCTACCAATTGAAAAATGGCGGTTGCATTTGTTTCAGATTTTACCTGTATCGTAGCAGTAGTTTGTACAATGCTGGGATATATCCGAAAGGCATTGGTTATATTTCCTGCATGGAACACAATAATATTACTATAGGTGGACTTGCCATTTACGGAGATCATTCTTAAACGATAGTAGGCATCGCCGGTGAAGTTTTCATCATCAAGAAAATTATAATTAACCTGTTCGGCTTTCAGGTTTATGCTTACTTCTCCAATTGATATAAATTCGGAAGACTTATTTCCTCTTTCAATCACAACAGATTTTAAACTATTTTCTTTGCCAAGAATCCATTTCAGTTCAATCAAATTATCCTTTTGCAATCCCTGAAAAGAAAGCAGGGGTGATTTTGAAAGCAGTGAATTCGGGTATATGAATTTTTTAAAATATATACTGCGTAGCCTGTTAGCCGAAATAGTCGATTGATTATCTACTCCCACCCTGATAACACAACTGGAAATATTGCCGTTTACTGACGTAAACATGGCCTGTTTGGCTGCGGTGTCCCTGCCAGGGTAATCAATACCGCCAACATTTTTTCCTTTGAACCAGTTTCCTTCCTGTACAACACTCAACTCACCACCACTTAATTGATAATCTACGTAGCCACCGCCCAGGTCCACCTGATCAAATTCGTGCAATGGATTTCCCAGGCCATCATTATCGAGCCATCCATCCACATCGATACAGGTAACCGGCACTTCGGTCTGGATCATTAGGTTGAAAGTTCCTGCCTCAAGGAATTCTATATACATTTCAAGGTAGCCGTTGGTAAAAGGATCAGCAACTAAAGTTGGCTGTAACGCCTCAGGATATCCGGAGGCGCCATCTAACTCGGTTACAACAATCCCCGGAGAAATAAAGTTGATTGTCATTCTTGCATCAACGCCGGTTTTGACATTTGAAAAAAGGTAAACAGCTCCAACCTGCCTATCTGTACCTGATAGTAAAACAGGGTCTCGAAAGTCGTAATCAGGCTGGGCAAAACTCCTGATCGACATCAAAAAGCCTATTAACAGCAGTAGGCCAATGATAAGGTTTGAGTATGCGTATTTCGCTTTCATAATAACGGATTAAGGTTCTGAACAGGGTTTGATATTTAATCACGCCGGTATAAGCCAATTTCCAGTCCATTTATTTATCCCTTAGCATTCAATTATTTGAAAATTGATTCATGTCAAATCGGAACCAATCCGGGACAAATTTTGTCATTCTGGGAAAAATGGCAGATTGATATGAAATCATGTTGGCCGAGGTTTTAGGCATTGATTGGCTTATTTTCGCACAAAATAATAGTATGGGAATAGGCGATGAATTATTTCAAAAGAAAAACGAGAAAGCAACAGCCAATCTAAAGGCCGGCGAAGAATTTATGGACGCCAATAAAGAAAAACCCGGCGTTCAGTTGTTACCGAGCGGGCTGCAGTATGAAGTTATTACGGAGGGAAATGGACCTAAGCCACAAGCTACCAGTAAAGTGACCTGCCATTATCATGGCACTCTTATCGACGGAACCGTGTTCGATAGCTCGGTTAAACGAGGGCAACCTGCCAGTTTTCCATTGAATATGGTTATTAAGGGGTGGACAGAAGCTTTACAGCTGATGTCGGTGGGCAGCAAATGGCGCTTATTCTTACCTCCTCAATTGGCTTATGGCGACAGACAAACCGGAGCCCATATCGGCCCTAACAGTACTTTGATATTCGAAGTGGAGCTACTAGATATCAGCTGAACCCCTTGCCACGAATTTCACGGATTACCACGAATTAAAAAATCCGTGTTAATCCGTGAAATCCGTGGCAAAAACTTTTGCAGTATGAAAAATTTCATATTTCTAAGCGCTGTATTCTTTTTCAGCCTTCCATTACATGCTCAGAAAATAGAACGCATTGTGATTAAAGGCGGTAGTATCCACTGGCAATCCTCCCTGCCTAAGATCTTTTTTCCAAATTCTTTTTGATATCGATGATATTGTTGCAGATGTTTTGAATCTCTAGCGGATTCTCCAAAATATTCAGCCGGTTCAGTGCATCTTCCAGCGACTTTATTTTATCAAGGCAGATCTCTTTTTGTGCTTGATTGGACGCAGCAGTCGGAATTGGATTTTTAAGTGGCATCTTGGATCAATTGTGAATATTAGTGAATCACCACCCGGAAATTATAAATTTTCCGCCAAATCCACACCGTTAAGCTACATTAAAAGATAAAAACTTGGTGTTAAATATTTTATCCGGCGAAAATAAACCTGTATCTAAGCAGTCAGCAGATTATTGATTTCTTCTTTTTTTACTTCCTGCGTATGTTTAACCTTGCCATCTCCGGGAAGTTTTTCAAGATGAAGGGTGATCCTTTGCATCAGTGGGGTAAAGTTGGATTCAGGCAATATGCCATCTCCATATAAATCGATCAACTCCTCCCGAAGGCCGGATAAAATTTCATGTACCTGATACCTCGCCAAGCCTATATTTTCGCTTGTTGATTTTTTGAACATCGCCAAAGCATCATCAATTTGTTTGTTCAGAGACCAGCTCTTCAGGATAGAATTAATTCTGTTTACCGATCTGAAAACAGGAAAAAACAGGGTAATAACAGAAAAAATGAAAGCTGCTAATTCTCTCCACTGAAATTTTTTCAAGGACATATAATCATCGCTGAAAGAATTGAAAAAACCAAATTCATTCAGTGGCAATTTATACTCCGAGTTGTGACCTATCAACTTGCTATGGATGGTATCTTTGGAAGCATTGATTTTATTGAGCAAACTAAGAACAACGTTATCCCGGATCGTTTTTGAACCGATCAGGTATGCCAATGTTCCAATCGTACTTACATCATCTGTCTGTTCATATTTATCTTTAAAATCCGCTATCCGCAAACTAAGGTTAAAATCTTTGTTTAGGCGAACTACCATGGAGGGATCGATAGACATCAGGCCGTAATCCGTTGAGTCGAGAATTGATTTTATCGGTTCGATCGGATCGGCCGCAACATAAAACAGGATATCGATCAGGCTATCTTGACCCGACAGCATTCTGCCAAAAGCTTCCCTGAATTTCATATCAACTTGTTTATACTTTGGAAAAGTTTTGAGGCTTGTATTGATCTGCTGACCCATCAGGGTAAGAATATAGCTTGCAAGTATTCTTGTTCCACTTCCGACAGGACCGAGGATCATCCCCTTTACAGAATCGCTTAAACAACGCAAAATGCCGGGATCGGTTGTAGCAGATAACTGGATTGGCTGGTTACAATTTTTGAATAGGCTTTTCCGATAAAAAATATGCATCCGCTCGAGGAAAAGCGGAGTGATGAAACGCACATTTTTTCGCAGGGGATCATCCGCGTGAATGATCTCTTCCTGGATGAGGCCAAACGAATTTTTCTGAATGATCACCTTCATGGCATTCTCATAGCCTCCCTTGGTAGAACAGTTGACCAGCGAATCTCCCTCGTTCGCAAACGGTCCCTTGATAGCGTCGCCAATTGTATAATATGTTCCACCCTGGAATCCGGAATAAAAATGATACCTGACCGACTTTCCGGGAAATACCTTATCCAGCAGATTTAGATCCGGGTAAATCTTATTAAGGCCATAGCAAACTAAATAAGTGAACGCAATCACCAGAAACAGGGACATGATTGCAGCCTGGGGATACCGTTTTAACCTATACCAAATGGTAATTTCGTTTTTTGGAGTGAATTTGAATTTCATACATGGCGGTTTTAAGTTTTTAAACCTGCCTTAACCCTGATCCGCTATTTTTTATCTGGCCTTATTTTGGCCAGGAGGCGTTTAATATGCATGATCTTGCAGCAAAGAGATTGTATCTGGCGTGGATGCTCAAGGATGGTCAGACGGTTCAATTCACTTTCGAGTAATTTTATCTTACCAAGATGATACTCCATTTGTACTTCTTTGGAATCGGCAGGCAGCACTAATTTTTTCATCAACATGGCTCATTTTTTTGAAGTATTATATACTCTTGTTTTTATCCGGAATAGAAGCTTTTTTCGCTGCTGTATTCCCGGATGAGTTGTTTTTCCTGTATGAAAATGTTTACAAACCGTTTTCCCAAAATATTAAAACGGCATTGTAATATGATTGGTCGTAATAATTTGTCAAACAGAAACAATCCAGGGGCTTTTTTTAAAAGATGCGAAATCCTGTGCCGCAGATGACCGTATATTCGCGGGCTACCGAAGCCAACCAGGCTCTGGCATATTATAAATCGATTCTGTTTTATGATCACACAGGAAGAGATCGCATTATCAAAAACACTTTGGGATTATCATCAAATGCAGCACGAACCTGAAAAATCAGCATGTATTCTGGTTTTGGGCAGTCATGATCTGAGAGTAGCTGAACGAGGTGCTGACTTGTACCTGCAGGGATGGGCGCCCATTCTTATTTTCTCAGGCGGGCTCGGGAACTTTACACAGGAAATGTGGACCGAACCGGAAGCAGATCAGTTTGCCAGGATAGCCGTGGCTAAAGGCGTTCCCCCGGAAGCCATATTGATAGAAAACAAATCAACAAATACCGGTGAAAATATTTTATTTACCCGGCAATTGCTCCGATCTAAAAATATCGATCCGGATTCTTTCATTGTTGTACAAAAGCCATATATGGAAAGAAGGAGCTATGCCACGTTTAAAAAACACTGGCCCGAAAAAAAATTGATGGTGACATCACCACAAATTTCTTTTGAAGAATATCCAAATAGTGAGATCCCTCTCCGGAAGGTCATCAATATTATGGTGGGAGATCTTCAGCGGATAAGGATATACCCGGAAAAAGGTTTCCAGGTTTACCAGGAAATACCCGAAAATGTCTGGAGTGCGTATGAGAGATTGATAGAATTAGGCTTCAATCAACATTTAATCAAATAGCAAAGGCATTCTAATCTAACGGTTCTTCATACCGGTATGACGGTGAATCAAAAATATCACGAAAGTTTCCCCATTAAGGCTTCAATGTAAACCTGTTATTCTGTGAGCTTACCGGATTTTTTTAGATAGCGAACCAATAAATAAAGTAACAATAAAAAAGGGAGAATAATAGCCAGCAGCAGGTTACGGCTAGTTTCATTATAGTTTGTCAGCTGAGGATACCTGAATAGCAAGATCAACGTAATACCGGTCAGCCACACATATTGTGTATTGTATTCTTTTAATAGCCAGCGTTTGCCTTTAAATTCCATGCTTCCTAAAGTGTTCAGGATATTCTTAAGAGATGGAACCCATCTGTTTACTCGTTTGCAATAGGCACTAAATTTTTCTCCGAATTTCTGTTGCAGAAAATTTTCTTCTGCAAGCACAATGGCATGGTAAATAACCAAAAAAAGCGGCATCACAATAAGAACGTAGACCAACGAATTAGAAAGTACACCAACCCCGAATAACATCAGGATATTTCCAACATATAATGGATTACGGCAATGGTTAAATATTCCTTCTGTCACCAGTTCTTCGGCATACACTTTTCCATCCCTCCCTCCCCTGATAATATATGCAAGCCCTATAGTGATTCCGCGTAGCAGTTGACCTGAAACAGTTATCAATAATCCTATGATCAAAGGGAAGAGCCAGTAGTTGGGCCCGAACTGAGCGGGCTGAAACAATTGAGGAGAAGGGATAAATAAAAGAAGGTACAGGAATATGAAAAGAAAATTGCGGTATTTAAAAAAGAAATTCCCTAATGTGATCATTCAAATTTTTTTTGCGATGAACCCTGAAAAGTTATACCATTTAAAGAAAACTTCAACCTGATTAAACCCGGCTTCCCTCAACATGATAATGTTTTCGCTGAGTTTGTACGGTATCAGCACATTTTCCAGCGCTTCTCTTTTTTGCGATATTTCCATTTCGCTGTAATGATTTCTTCTCTTCATATCATAATAATACTTTATAAAGTCTCTGTTGAAAGTGCTGTCTTCGGCAAGAATTTTTTCTATTATTATAACCGCCCCTCCCTGAACCATCCCATTGAATATTGATTTAAGAATCTTTTCTCGGTTGATTGGACGTACAAATTGAAGAGTGAGACAGAGAACAACAACGGATGCATTGTCTATATTGACACTTACATTAAGGTCTGCAACTTCGAGTTTAACCGGTCTTTCAAACCCCGGCTCTTTCAGTTTTTGCCGGCATTTTTCCAACATATCCGGAGAATCATCGATCCCGATAAACTGGATATGAGAAGGGACCGTTTCGTTCATGTTTATCAGGGTAGCCCCGGTTGAACAACCAAGGTCATATATATTGGTATTGTCCTTATAATGATCTCCGGCAAGTTCACCAATCATGCGTTGCATTTCTTCATAATAAGGCACAGAGCGCGTAACCATATCGTCAAAAACCCCGGCAACCTTGCTACTGAATTTAAAATCGGAAGGCTTTGTGAAACTTTCCTTGAACACTTCATCTTTTGGCATCATTGTAAAAGATTAATAGTTTATAATGTCAGAAAGCTCGTACATAGGCGCAGACTGCAGAATATTTGCAAATTCTGAATAAAATCTGAAGATAGCCGATGCAAACTTTTGCCACCACAATAATACGACTTGTGTCTAAAAACCATTCTATAGGAACTTTTTGATCGGAGAATTATTTGTGAGGTGTATCTGCTTTCCATTATCATCAATTCACAAGAAAATTCAGTGTACCCTCCGTGCCCAACCTCCTTTGCCTCCTATGTAAATCTCTTTGCATTCGGAGACTTCCTAGGTTTAAGACCAATGTTAACCACAGGAGGTAAAGGAGGTTGGGCACGGAGGTACACAGAGGATGCTTGATGGAAATACGCTTAACTTAAGTCATGCTGCAACAGGTAAGTCCTCATCAATTTTATAATAATTTCTTTTTCTATTCCTGAATATGCATGTTGGCATACATTTGCTGTTCGGTGTAAGGCCTTTCCAACCAAAATATTCATATGAAAACAAGGTTTAGATATACCCTGCTGATGATCCTGACCAGTTTATCTGTATTGAGTCAGAAAACAACTGTACTAGAAGGAAAAATTACTGATGACTTCTCCCAGTCAATACCAAAAGTTTCCGTGCATGTATTGAATACCAATTACGGTACCACGACAGACGCTACAGGACAATTCAGGATTATTAATATTCCACCAGGCCGTTACACACTGCAGATCTCAGCAATTGGCTATGCCACGATTGATAAGAACATTATTTTGTCAGGTAGCGGGCATGAGCCTATGGTCATCAATTTAAAACCTTCCTCCACCCAACTCGATGCCGTGATCGTATCCGCGCAAAAAAAGGAAGAATCGTTGCAAAAAATTCCATTCAGCATTTCTTCTATCTCTTCTGCCCAGGTGCAGGAATACCGCCTATGGGATATAAAAGAGATCACCGCTATCGTTCCAAACTTATATGCAAGTGATCCGGGTGATAACCGCAATGTAAGTTCCATCAGGGGTATCACCACCACCTCTTACGATCCGGCGATCGCAACATATATTGATGGCGTTAACCAGTTCAATCTTGATACATATATCGCACAATTGGTAGACGTGGAGCGTATTGAAATATTAAGAGGGCCACAGGGAACATTGTATGGACGGAACGCCATGGGCGGAGTGATCAATATCATTACCAAACAACCTTCAAATCAATGGCGGGGTAATGCCGAGTTAAGTATTGGCAATTACGGCCAGCACAGGTTTGGCTATGGTATCCGTTTTCCGCTGGTAAAGGATAAGCTCTTTGCAGGATTTGCCGGCGTGTATGAAGGGCGAAAGGGATTTTATACCAACCAGTTCAACAATACCTCCTTCGACCGGCAAAAAGGGGCAACTGGAAATTATTTCCTGAAATTTATACCGGGCCCCAAATGGAATTTCACGCTGAATGCGAAACATTACTGGAGCCGCAATCACGGAACTTTTCCGCTTGCAATAAATCCCGACTCTGCATTAAAATATGCTTTCCAACTTAACCAGGATGCAGTTACAAAAATGATAGATGATATTTTTAATGCCTCTTTTTCGATCAATCATTTCGGAAAAAGTTTTCATTTCAGTTCACAAACCGCTTACCAAAGCAATCACAGGTATTACGACAAACCCATCGATGGAGACTTCTCACCCATAGACGGAATTTCTATCATCAACAATTATGGTAAAGATTGGAACCGGGTTAAAGTATTTACCCAGGAATTCAAGCTGTCCTCTCCCGCTTCATCAGGCTCGCCTCTTAACTGGACGGCGGGCAGCTATGTTTTTGTCCAGGACAATCCTGTGAAACAGGCTGTGCGTTTTGGAAATGATGCCGACCTGGTTGGAGCACCCGATAAAAATTTCTCTGTGATCAGTACTGCAAAAGGCAAAAATTATGGCATCGCTTTTTTTGGACAAGTGACCTATTCCATTACTGATAAAGTAGATCTTATTGCAGGCTTAAGATATGATTATGAAAAGAAGAAACTCTCCGTACTCGGCGAGTACCAGAAAGATCCCGACCCACTGCCGGCTTTTCAAACACAACCTGACACGAGTGCCGGCAATAGCTTCAGCGCCTTCTCTCCAAAACTTGGGCTGGCTTATCGCATCACAGACAACAGTAACATGTATATTACCTATAGCCGTGGATACCGTACTGGCGGGCTGACGCAATTGTCTTCAGATCCTTCCGTGCCACCATTATATCCTTACCAACCCGAGTACAGTGATAATATTGAGATCGGCATTAAAAACAACTTACTTTCCAATCGCCTGTATTTAAATATTGCAGCATTTTATACCCGTGTTAAGGATGCCCAGGTACCAACTCTGATAGTACCCGATGCCATTACGATTACACGCAATGCGGGTAAATTAACGAGTAAGGGAATAGAAATGGAACTCGCAGCAACCCCTGTCAAAGGTTTGCAGGCTGTGTACAATGTAGGCTTTACGGATGCCGAATATAAAACACTGAAACTTTCACAAAACGGTTCTTCGGTTGATCTTGCAGGAAAAAAACAATTATTCACTCCGGATATGACGTCGATGCTTGCACTCCAATACAGCCATGAACTAGGTACCAGGCAAAAGCTGAAACTGGTTGTGCGGGGAGAATGGATTTACCTGGGCAAACAATATTTCGATCTTTCCAACAATATTTCCCAAAGTCCCTATCATTTATTGAACACAAGGTTCGGCGTTTCCGCAAAAAACGTTGAGATCATGTTCTGGGGAAGAAATCTTGCAGATAAGAATTATATTTCCTATGCGTATGATTTTGGAGCGGTGCACCTTGGTAATCCAAAAACGTATGGCGTGACTTTATTGGGGAAATTCTAAGCTCCTGGTGTATTATAGATTCATTTACATTTTAATAAAATCTTTAGCCCCTGGGGGCCCCTTCATGGAAAGCCGTATACTACTTTACCGTCAGAAATGGAAAGATCAAATGTAAAAAATCGCAACAGGCACTTTCAGATTTAATAAATGTAATTACCTCATTCAATAACTTATCGGCTCCTTCAAAAATAAATCAGTGCTTCTCTAGCTTTTTCAATTCGTTACCGATATAGATTTTAGACAACCAATGATTGCCTACCATTACACCTTCAATATTTTTAGTTTGGCTGATATCCTTTAATGGATTTCCATTCAATAACACCAGATCACTGACTGCACCGGTTTTAATAACACCCATATCATTTGACCTTTTGTAAAACGCAGCCACATTCACGGTTCCTGTACGCAACGCTTCATAAGGCGTGAGCCCTGCATCGACCATATATTGCAATTCATGATGAATGGAAAAACCAGGCACGTCAAATACCTGTGGTGCATCTGAACCCAGTAACAATCCCACCCCATTTTTATTGCATTCGTAAATAAGTTTTCTTCTTAGCGTAATAAAACGATTGATGGCCTCTGCGTTGTAGTTAGCATTATTCATCAGATTTTTCTTCGTGTTTACCCAGCCCGTCACTGTAGTTGGGGCCATGTAGATCATTTCAGGTTCATTCTTCAACGCTTCGGGATCTTTTCCCGGTGCGAACCAACGTTCTGCCAATGCCTGCGTAGGAACTACCCAGATATTTTTTTCGCGAAGCGCAGTCATTAATTTCTGAATACGGCTTGTGTCGGCCTTCGATGAAGAAAACATCGCGAATAATCCATTCTGTTGTTCGGAAATGTTTTCGATTCCCGGTACGAGACTTTCTACAAATCCATCGAGATGGTCGATGGTAGCATAGCCGGCATCAATCGCTGTCCATACTCCTACATCGTACGATACATGTCCTGCAAAAGGAATATTTACTTCTTTGGCAGTTTTTGCAATCGCTGCAAATGTCTCCTTTGTCAGGCCCGGATGGAGTTTTAAGAAATCATAGCCTGCCTGCTTTTGCCCGCGAACCATCTCTGCCCCACCCTCTGCTGTTTTAACAGTATTTCCGCTAAAAGACGGACCGGAAGTATAAAACCTCGGGCCAATGATTTCATCCCGTTGCAGCTTGCTGCGTAGTTCGAGATGCAGCGGATGACCCAGCATTCCCCGGATCGTTGTAACACCTTTCAATGCAAACAATAAAACTACTTCCTGCATGGGTTCTATATTGTCCACCGGAGGAACGTGTGCATGCATTTCGGCCAATCCAGGTATCAGGTACTTTCCTTTGGCGTCAATCACCAGTGCATTCTGACCATATTTTATTTTTGCCTGATCACCAATCGCAGTGATCTTGCCATTCTTCACAACTACAGTTTGGTTTTCGATGACCCGCTCCTTATCCATTGGAATTATACTGACAGAATGAAATACAATTTCCTGCTGCCTGTTATCGATGGCATTTTGGGCCTTTATCGCAGTAGCTAATAATAAAAAGATGGATAGGAAAACTAATTTCATACGATCTGTTTGAATTGTGTCTATGTATAAGCAGCCCACTAAATTTACACAGTTTGCCACGAATTACACGAATTACCACGAATTCATATTCGTGGTAATTCGTGTAATTCGTGGCAAAAACACCAGAAGATAGAAAGATATTTTTCAATTTAGACCGATCGGTTTATATTTGTGCATGCCCGTACTTTCCAAGTCAGAAAAAACGAAACAATTCATCATTGAAAAGGCAGCCCCTCTCTTCAATAAGAAAGGCTACGCCGGTACCTCGATGAATGACATTATGGTGGCTACCGGATTGGCGAAGGGCGGCGTATATGGTCATTTTGAAAGCAAGGACGAAATTGCAGCAGCGGCTTTTGAATTTTGTTTGAACAAGGTGCGAACGAATATTTTGCTAACAATTAACCAGCATCCAACAGCATTGGGCAAATTATTTTCCATTCTGGATTTCTACCATAACTATACATTAAAACCTACTGTTGAAGGCGGATGTCCTATTCTGAATACCGCAATTGATGCTGACGATGCATATCCGTTCCTAAAAAAGAAAGCAAAAAACGCATTGAATGAAATGCTGACTGCTTTGCAGCAAATCATCGCTATGGGCATAGCGAAGAACGAAATAAAGCCTTCAGTAAATACCAGGAAAGCTTCAGAAATGATCTTTGCGCAGATTGAAGGAGGTATTATGATGGCAAAAGTTTCGGATGATGTTACTCTTTTGAATAGTGTTCTCGACAACCTGAAAATCTATATTGTAACGCATCTGAAAATTTGATTTTTTTTGCGCATTAAAAGACCGATCGGTTTATTCGTATTTCAATTATAATAAAACCTTTAACATGAAAAAGCTTCCGCTCACTGCAATTTTTTTATTATCCGGATTTCTTACCATGAATGCCCAATCGTCCAATGGTAATTCTATTCCTGAAGGCTTCAATGCCGGCTCTATCGTTATGCCAGACAATACAACGCTGACTGGATATGTGAGAAACAATATGAAAAAAAATGGCGAAGTCATTTTTTTATCACCAGATGGAAAGAAAATAAAATATACTGCCACCCAGGTTTCGTCAATTTCTATTGATAATAATCATTACATCGTTGCCAATAATGCATTTTACAAAGTTGTTACGGATGGAGCCAAAATTAAATTGTTGCGGAAAGCAAGTAATGCTTCTGGTATACAATACAATGGTTCAGAACCAATAGTATTGGATGCCGGAGAAGGTTCGTACGATGATTATTTTATTCAAACTGTTTCTACAAAAAAGTTGCAGTTGGTACGCAAGAAAGATTTTCAAAAAGTATTTACTTCAGCATGTTCTGATTGCACTACACTGACAGATGATCTTAAGGCCAACAAATTAGGGTTTGCTGAAATTGAACAGGCGGTCGCTCTGTACAATGCCTGTGAAAAATAATCGCTCTCGTAATCTATAATCACCAAATATGCAAAATCAGACTTATTATACCGTCCGTTTCAATGATTGCGATCCTTTCGGCCATTTGAACAATTCGAAGTATATCGATTATATGTTGAATGCCAGAGAGGACCACCTCAGCCAATACCATCAGATCGAGCTGGGCGATTTTCACAAGCAGGGATTTGGTTGGGTAGTCACCAATCATGAAATTCAGTATGTCAGGCCAGCTGCTTACAATGAAAAAGTTTGTATACAATCTGATTTAATTGAAGTTGGCGATTCACACCTGTTAGTAGAAATGACAATTCACGATGAAACAGCGAATACGTTAAAAGCAATTCTCTGGACAAAGTTCACCTGCATCAACATAAAAACCGGAAAAAAGGAAATTCATCCAAATGATTTCATGAATCTGGCTAACGGAATGCTTGTCAGCGATGTCAATACCAAACATGGCCTGAAAGGAAGACTGGCTGAACTTTTTAAGAAAAACCAGGTGGCAGGATAATGTAAGTTAGAAGTGCGAAGTTAGAAGTACGAAAATTCAGAATAAGAATTCTATGGTCTATCTATGTACCTATGATTCTCCTCTGTGGTATACTTTTGCACCGTTTTGAAACTGTCCATCTGCAGGAAATTTACCACATAGAAACATAGTAACATAGAAGGAACATGGGAGAAATTACTTAATGACTCAGTTCGTTTCCCAGCCCTGATTTTTGTAACATATTTCGTACTTCTAACTTCGTACTTCTAACTTCAAACAAGTAACTTCCCGTCAAAACACTCAAATGTCTCCAAAAATAAAAGTTGGATTGGTGGGATTTGGTATTTCTGCCAAAGTATTTCATGCGCCTTTTTTGACAACGCTCACCGGTTACGAGCTGATCAGTGTAGTTGAGAGAACAAAAAACGAATCTCAAAAATCATATCCCTTTGTAAACGTTGTGAGAAGTATCGATGAGCTGATTGCGGATCCGGCTATTGATCTTATTGTGATCACGACTCCTAATGAAACGCATCTTCCGTATGCACTGCAGGCACTTCAGGGCAATAAGCATGTTGTGCTGGAAAAGCCATTCGCCAATTCCAGCGGAGAAGCCATGCAATTGGTAGAGGCCGCGAAAAAAAGTAGTAAAATAGTAAGTGTGTACCAAAACCGCAGATACGTGAGCGATTTTTTAACCATAAAGGAAATAGTGGAAAAAAAATTATTGGGCGAAACCCATGAGTTCATTTCGCACTACGACCGGTACCGCGCAGAAGCAAAACCAAATGCCTGGCGGGAAGAGCCTAAACCTGGAAGCGGTGTATTATATGATCTCGGGCCGCACCTGATCGACCAGGCGCTTTATTTCTTCGGTTTACCGCAAACTATTGCTGCTGATATCAGGATGCAAAGACCTCATTCGAAAGTGGATGATTATTTCGACCTGCAATTAAATTTCGGTTTCACCAAAGTAATATTACATGCCGGTATGCTGGTTCGCGAACCCGGACCGAGGTACATGATCCATGGCACCAAAGGCTCGTTTATTAAATACGGGGAGGATCCCCAGGAAGCGGCTCTTAAGAACGGTAGTTTGCCTGTTGGAGAAGATTGGGGAAGGGAACCGGATGAATTCCATGGATTATTGCACACAGAAATAAATGGAGTGATCAGAAAGGAAAGATATCCCTCAAAGAAAGGCAACTTTGGATATTATTATCAAAGCCTGTATCAAAGCATTGTTAACGGAACACCTGTAACAGAAAAGCCCGAACATGGATACAATACGGTGAGACTTATCGAACTGGCTTTTGAAAGTTATCAAAAACAATGTACAATCCCTTGTTCAGGCCTGCTGGATACTAATTATTAATTCTGTTTTTGCTATGTTCTACCTATGATACTACTGTGCCTATGTGGTGAAAAAATTTACCACATAGGCACAGTAGAAACATAGAATGAACATAGGATTGGCAACTTATTCACAAGGTGAAGTTGAAATATTTTTAACCTGGTACTGTGTTTTTGGAGGTGCATCATACATCATGCAAACAACGCAATCGCTGGGTGCCGGTTTATCAAGATCGAAATATATAATATCCCCGGCTTTATACGATGATGGGATTTTACACTTATTCGAAACGCTAAAAACATTATCGTAGCCGGTCTGTTCGCCACCCATTGAATTTTGCCATTGATCCTCTCCAATTGAATCGTTATTCAATACCTGAATAACATAACTGGCGCAGCTGATACGAATAACCTTCCCCTTCACACATTTACCCCTGCCCTTATCACATTGAAACGCAAAAAATGGTAGCAACGCAATTATCAACAATCCTTTTTTCATAAGTTTTTTTTATTTGACCGGTAAGGTTCCCGCATCGTTGCATTTTAATTGTTAAAAAGTTGACGGCCGACGGTTCACCGTCGACCCCCTACGCCATCAGACTACAACCCCGCAAATCACTATGATCTCTCCTGCCCAATACCTCAAAACTTCCATTTGGATGAACCAATCCAATATCGTCAGTAGCAATAAAAGAACAGGAATAAACATTAGCCATATCAATGACGTTGATCAGTCCCCTGCCGTTATTTTTGATCATCAGCGGATCATCTTCTTCACGCAGCATGACCTTCATCCAGGGTGGAGATTCAAAAATACCGTCCTCCCTTGAGTAGGCTTGCGATAACAATTCAGTCATCCCATACTCAGAATGAATGGTAGGCAGCCCCCACGCACCTTTTAAGCATTCGTGAAGCTGCGAACGGGTCATTTCTTCTCTTCTCCCCTTCATACCTCCTGTTTCCATTACTATGGTGTGCTGCAGCGGTTGCGGATATTTTTCGGCAAAATCGAGTAAGGCAAAACTTACTCCTATTAATATTGTTTTTTGTTTCTGTTTCTCCAATTGCTGCAATGATCCAAATAGCTTTTCATGTTCGTACAGATAAAAGCCGCTTTGCGGATGTTGGCTATTTATTATAAGATCATGCACCATGAGAACCAGTGATGAATTTTGTCTTTCGAGATAACCGGGCAATAGTCCAAGTATGCACCAGTCCTGCAACGGCCCATAGAAGTTTTCGAATGCTTTTTGAAAACTTATCTTATAAAGCGACAGCTCTTTGACAAAATGCCTGCTTGGTGTAGTTTGAGTAGTACCGCTACTTTCAAAAATAGCCCCGGGTTGAAAGGAGGTAGTGATGATGCGATGGGTCTTAAAAAAGTCGATTGGTAAAAATGGAATTTCCGTTATGGAATTCACCGTTAAGGGGTCGATATCGAGCAGCCTGACGTATTGTTGATACACCGGGTTATGGCTGTATTGAAATTGAAATAAAGCCAACGCAAGGCCTTCAGATTCCGTATCTTCTATTGTAAAAATTTTATGTTCTAATTCACAGATCATTTACGGATATTCGATTTTAAGCCTTTAAATTTGTAAATAACCATTCATTTATGCGTTCGATATTGTTTGTTTCGGCTTTTTTAACACTGGCGATCGCCTGTAACAAAGATAAGTTAGAAACCACCCCTTCATTGAAATTAAAATCCATCAGTTCTTCCACTGTTCCTGTTGGCGGTACTTTAATTGTGCAGTTTGATTTTACCGATAAGGAGGGGGATATCAGTGATACCATTTTTGTAAAAAAAGTCAGGACCAACCAGATCGTGGTCCCTACTCTCAGGGATTCCTTTGTTCTGCAGGTTCCTGCGTTTCCGGATAGAAGCAGGGGCATTATTGAACTCCAGTTAACCTATCAGAATCATCTTGTTTCTGCAGTCAATCCGCCTTCAAGCGGCGGCACCCCTCCCAACCTGCACGACGATACGCTAATATTTAAATTCGCCTTAAGAGACAAGGCTAAACATATCAGCGACACGGTTACAACAGGACCTATTGTGATTGTTCGATAATTCTTTCCATCACTCGAAATACTGCGCTACTTTGAAGTGACAAAGTAACTTGTTCATATTATGCTACGCAGATTTTTCGATTTCCTTATTTTTAGCAGTTTGTTTATAGCAGGGTGCGCCGTGATAATGGTTTACCAGGTAAATGATATTTTTCAATTGCATTACCCGGCTAAGCCATACCTGTGGTTTGTTTTCTTTTCGACCATCTGCAGTTATAACTTTCATTGGTATTTCACCCCGCACACTGCATCTGAAAACAGGAGAATAGTGTGGACACATCAGCACAAAGGCTTACACCTGCTGCTGATTTTGGTAGGTTGTATCGGGGCGTTTCTGTTCTTTCTTCAGTTGGCGGAGTATTGGAAATGGATTGGCATTTCGGTTATTCTGACTTTTTTGTACTCTGCTCCCAAACTTCCATTCAGGCCGGCTCAATTTCTCCGAAAAATTGCTGTGGGTAAAACGATCTTTCTGTCCACGGTGTGGATGTATGTGACCAGTGCGTTACCCATTATACTTTCCGGCGAAAAATGGGGTATCTCTCATCTTTTATTTTGCATGGGTCGCTTCTTTCTCATATATGCCATTTGCATCATATTCGATTTTCGTGACCGGGAGCAGGATAAACTAGAAGGCATTAAGAGCATGATCACCGTTTTTACAGAAAAAGGAATAAATATTCTCTTTTACAGTTCCATAATCGTTTTTCTACTATCTACAATAGCACTCTATTTTCTCGGCCTTTCTATTGCGTTGGTTATTTTATTACTCGGTCCCGGATTAATAGTAGGCCTATCATACCGGTATATGAAAAAAAATTTCTCTGATTATTTATACTATTGCGCATTGGACGGAATGATGGCATTCTCAGCTTTGTTGACCTCATTCCTTCCATTTTAATTATTTTTACGCTTCCTTAAAGAAATCTTATGGCAAAACAGGCAAGGACGAAGTCAATTTTAACGGATAAATCTTTTGAATTTCTAAAAAAATACATCAATAATGCATCGCCGGTAGGTTTTGAAAGCAGCGGCCAGAAATTGTGGCTTGAATACCTCAGACCTTATGTTCATTCAACCTTTACAGATCCATATGGAACTGCGGTGGGCGTTGTGAATCCTAAAGAGAATTTTAAAGTTGTTATAGAGGCACACGCTGATGAGATCAGCTGGTTTATTAATTATGTCACTGCCGAAGGCCTCATGTACCTGAAAAGAAATGGTGGCGTCGACCACCAGATCGCTCCCGGACAGCGTGTTTTTATTCATGGCAAGAAAGGCCTGGTCAAAGCCGTCTTCGGATGGCCTGCCATACACACGAGGATAAATAGTCCCGATACAAAAGAACCTGTTCCCAAAGTGGATACGCTTTTCCTGGATTGCGGTGCAAGAACCAAAAAACAAATTGAAGACCTGGGAATACATGTTGGCGCTGTCGTGACTTACGTGGATGGGTTTGAGGAATTGGTTAACGATTATTATATTGGCCGTGCCTTCGATAACCGGATCGGCGGTTTTATGATCGCTGAAGTAACCCGCCTGTTGAAGGAAAATAAAAAAAGCCTGCCTTATGGTTTGTATGTGGTCAATGCCGTGCAGGAAGAAGTCGGGCTACGGGGGGCAGAAATGATAGCGAGACGAATCAAACCTAATATTGCTATTGTCACTGATGTTACCCACGATACCTATACGCCAATGGTGAATAAGATGATTGAAGGCGATGTTGCGTGTGGCAAGGGACCTTCACTGGCTTATGGGCCCGCGGTACACAATAAATTACTCGATCTTGTACAGGATGTTGCTTCAAAAAAGAAAATCCCTGTTCAGCTCAGGGCTGTTTCAAGAAGCACCGGTACCGATACCGACTCATTTGCCTATGCAAATGATGGGTGTCCGTCAGTCCTTATTTCTATTCCCTTACGATACATGCATACGACTGTTGAGATGCTGCATAAAAACGATATTGAACAAACGATCCAACTGATGTATGAGACTTTATTAACTTTAAGTTCCAAAACAAATCTCAATTATCTCTGATGACCATATCCATCCTGTTATATATAGATCCGGGCAGCGGCAGTTACCTGATACAGGTGATCATAGCTGCAGTATTTGGCGCGTGGTTCTGGCTGAGAAATTATTGGTGGAAATTTAAAAGCTTTTTCACAAAGACAAGGTCAGATAAGAAAAAAGAAGAGCCTTCATCACCAGATATAAATACTAATTCCTGATCATTGTTTCAAAGATATAGTTTAACCCTTTCTCGTACGACTCAGGAGAATTGAAAAAGAGTTGTTTTTCAAGTTCCGGAAGTTGTTGTCTGAACTTATCCTTATCCCCGGTGAGCTGTTTGAGTTTACCGCCAATGGTGGAAAGTTCGTTTGGTAAAACCGAGATACCTATTCCCGAACGGATTGAGTTTTCAATAGGCTCAATACCCAACTTTTCCCAGTTCGGGTTGGAAATTTTTAAAGACGTATCTACAAATAAGACAGGCCTGTGGGTGCCAAAGGCATACTCCAACGCAATCCCCGAGCGATCGGTAATCAGTATATCCGCTTCTGCAATGCTATCTGTTACATTGGCCGACTCATCGAAATAGATGTTGGGAATGCGCGAAACAACTTCCTTTAAGGCCTCATACTTCTTTGGCGATCGTTTCATGTATTCCGGATGCGACCTGATATAGACATGATAATGCAGTGATGATAATTCCTCTACAAGCACCTCGATGCATGTTTCGAGAATGCAGGATTCAAACCATGATGGGGCTATCAAGATCCGCTGATTAGCACTAACGCTTTTGGGAATTTGTTGCCTGTATTTTTTTTTAATGGTATCAAGTAACGGATACCCGTAAGGAACAAGCTCTTTTGGGGCAAGGCCATATTTTTTTTCAGTTTCCTTTACCTCTCTTTCCTGATAAGCGCCGGTACAAAAAATGGCATCATAATAAAAAAAGGCTTTCTCGCTATATTGCAAATGAGTACTCACTGCTGCATGAAAAACATAAACATATTTTCGAACGTTAGCTGATCGCTTATACAGAAAATTATTCAGATCTGGCATTGTCATGATCATAAGATCAGCTTTGATCTTTGGAAATAATAGCCCGAGAAATTGTTTTACATAAACAACCTGCATTCTTTCATCGGTAGCGGCTAACAGTGGATCATTATTATCGGAGGTCAGGTATAATATTTGTATGGAAGAATTTTTTAAAATATCCTGCAGTAACGATTCAAAGTATTGGTAGTAATGGCTGCTTTCCGCATATACAACAATCTGGTGTTGGGCTTTGATTATTTTTTGAATAGTATTATACTCTTTAAAAAAATTCATGACTGACAATTAAAGATATTGCTGGAAAAGATCCACTAATACCTCCCTGTTGAATAAAACCGGGTTATTCTTGAATCGCTGCTGGTTTACTTCTTTGATCAATTGATCCAAAATCATTGACTTTTGAATGCCCAGACTTTTGAAATCTACGGCAAGTCCAAGACTCATCATAAAACTCCTGATATATTCCATTGCCTCCTTACTATCCTGTACCTGCAATATTTCATTCAGCTTCTGCATCGATTGCACAACTGCAGCAGAACCATCAGGATGGTTACAATTCGTCTCGTTTACCGATGAATTATATAAAAAGAAAACGGGAAGAAACAGCCCAACAGCCTGTCCGTGTGGGATTTTATAGTGTGCCGATAAAAAATAAGACAATGCATGCGGGCCTGTTGTGCGTGTCATATTAATAGCCTGGCCCGAAAGATGTGAAGCCCATAATACCTTTTCACGTATTTCCAATTTGGGTGCATGTACTGCCTGAGGCAAATATTCGATCAAAGTGGTGATTGCTTGCTTTGCCAAAGATATTGAATGAGCCGTTGCATGTATGCTCCAGAATGATTCAATTGCCTGCGAAAAAGCATCAATACCGGAAATAGCAGTTTGTCGCGGCGGCAATGAAAAGGAAAATTGAGGGTCGAGCACAGCAATGTCGGGCAGTAACTTATTATTTTCAAGGGATTGTTTTTTCTTGTTTTCATATACCACCGCAATGCACGTAGCCTCACTACCCGAGCCTGATGTAGTAGGCACTGCAATTAAAAGCGGCTTACCCGATTTTCCATTTTGATCGTCGCGATAAATAAGACCTTTCGCAAGATCCATTACACTCCCTCCCCCAATAGCGAGAATGCAATCAACTGTTTCTTTGCTATAAAAAGCATATGCCTCATCGATCTCTTCAAAACTCACATCAACCCCTTTTTTTACAAATACTGCCCGCTTAAATGGGTCCAGTAATTCTTTTACAGAATCGTTTAAGTCTTCATTTTGAAAATGGCCACCAGTAATTATGAAGATGGAATGAATTCCTTTCTGAGAAAGAAAATCTTTTATCCTTCTAAAACTATTTTGACCGGTTAGCACTTGTTGCTTCATAATATTATTTATTGCGCAGAACTCTCATTAACTCATCCTTTCTTTGAGCAGGAGAATTTGTTGGTCTGCCAAGATTTGATCGGCTGGTATTATTGACTCTTATTTCTACCAACTGTTTTTCTTCCTTATGAAAACCTCCCGACAACCAGTTGGATAACTCATGTTCCTGTTCGATAGAATAAACACTGGCATAACCACAAGCCTTTGCTATAGCGCAAAAATCAATATCAAACCCAAGTGTTGGCTGCGCACCTACTGATTCGTGACTGCCATTATTTATTACTATATGCACAAAAGATGATGAAGCCCATTTGCCAATATCTGCCAATGATCCCATATGCATTAAAACGGCACCATCACCATCAATCATCACTACGCGATGGCCTGAATGCATATCGATCCCCAATGCTGTATGATTGGCCAGACCCATCGATCCCACGGCCAGGAAAGTTTTTGCTATTGGTTGATTGCGTTGCCGGTTCAGTTCAAAAAATTCACGACCCGATTTTCCCGTAGTACATACTACCACTTCATCTGTAAAATGATCAATCAATTTCTGTATCACCATTTCACGGCCCAGTGGATATATTGAAGATGGTGGTTGAGTTTCCGGATCATCAAACAATTCACCTGGTATCAATAGGGCCACAGGTTTACTGTTTTTAACAGCCAATGTTATAGCTGTATCCATCACTGCGAATGATTTCTCTTCATCCTCCTCCAGTATAAAAAAAGGGATGTCGAGCATCTGCAATAATTTGTCCGTCACCTGTCCCATTTTAGTATGTTGCGGTTCATCTTTCTTACCAGGCATCCCACGCCAGCCGATCAACAATATCATAGGAATAGCGTATACTTCTGCACTAGCTAAAGAAGTAAGCGGGTTGATCGCATTCCCCAATCCTGAATTCTGCATGTACACAACCGGAATTTTACCCGTACTGATATGATAGCCTGAAGCCAGTGCAATTGCTAAACCTTCATTCGCAGTAATAATATGGTTGGATGGATTAATATTTTTGTGAAAATAAAGTAATAAGCTTTTTAAAAGCGAATCCGGAACACCTGTAAAAAAATCGATTCCTTTTCCGGAAAGATATTGGTAAAACCTTTCAGGATGGATCATAATTATTGGCGATTAACTGTAGTAACTGTTGAACAGGCAAAATATTTTCGTCTGCTTCCATACTTCTTCCATGCTTCAAAATGGATTCGGCAGTTGATTCCATGGCCGGATAGGCGCTGCGTAAAAGGTGATTTGCATAAATCACAATGTTCACTCCTGCATTTTTCAATTCAATCCATGTTACAGAATTGTAAGTGGTGGGAATGGCTATTAACAGCACTTTTTCAGGAAATAAAGAATACAACCTGGTAAATTCAAAAATCTCTGCTGCATCTTTCGATTTGCTGTGGATCATGATACCGTCAACACCTGCTTTAATATAAGCACTGGCCCTGGCGATCGCATCGTCCATAGTCTTGCCGAGAATCAGGCTTTCTATCCGGGCTATGATCATAAAATCATTGGTTACCTGGCTGTTTTTCCCCGCCCTGATCTTGTCACAAAAGCCGTCTATTGAATCCTGCTCCTGTGAGGACTGTTCCGGTAATAAAGAATTTCTTTTCAACCCTACTTTATCCTCAATGACGATAGCGGAAACACCTAACCGTTCCAGTGAACGAACAGTGAAGCAGAAATGTTCAATCCTTCCACCTGTGTCGCCGTCAAATATCATCGGCTTGGTAGTTACCTCAAGGATCTCGTTCAATGTCTGCAGCCGGGAAGTTGTATCCACTGCTTCTATATCGGGTTTGCCCTTGGTTACAGAATCGGTAAGACTGCTTATCCACATCGCATCAAATTCATGAACCTGGCCATCCATTCTACATACAAGGTTCTCGACAATCAGACCACTTAAGCCACTGTGTGCTTCCAATACACGTATACAAGGTTTAGCAGCCAGAATACGACGAAGGCGTTTTAGCCGGTTTTGCGGAGTTGTTCCAACGTCGCGCAAAGCCTTTTGAATTGACGTGGAACTAATGCCCTCTGTGTACTTTACCTCCACAAGCTCGCCTCCCCATTCTTTCAAAGTTTCAATCACTTTAAGTCGGGTATTTCCCTGAACTCCTGACTTCCAATCATCACCATGAACTACATAATGAGGCTTTAGTTTTTGCAGATTATGAGTATAGTCTAACGTGTCCTGTGGTATCACTTCACTAACCCCTCCAATACTTTCAACAATTACCTTACGGTGTTCAAAATGAAGGTACGGTACCCGCTTGTAACTGGCTATGGCTGTATCTGTCAGTAATCCGATCACTACACGGCCCAATTTTTTGCCTTCATTAATTACGTTCAAATGACCGGGATGTATCAGATCCGCACTCATGCCTATATAAACTAACTTCTCCATAAGTATACAAAAGATTCAAAATAAAGACTTTCCTGTATTTATCGTGATAAAAAAATTACAGAATGAATTTATACCTGAATGCAACATAACATTATTTATATAGTTTTGAATTCATTCAAACAGTAAATATAGTAAGAACATAAAATGAAGAACACGGAACAGCAGCAAATAAAACAACAACGGCCTTATTTTCTTATCCTGCTACCTATTTTTTTTGTATTGCATGCATATGCGGAAAATTATGGTTTTATTTCATTCAGGGATACATTCACACTGACCGCACTTTATTTAGCAATGGCTTTACTAATTTATCTATTTTCTTATTTTTTTTTTAGAGACTGGCTAAGGGCGGCACTCATTTGCAGTTTGTGGATGGCTATTTTCTTTTTTTTCGGCGCCCTTCACGATTTTTTGATAGAAACCCTGGGGCGGGGCTTCTTTAGCAGCTATTCCTTTTTATTGCCGGCGGCAATTCTTTTCCTTGTCTGGCTGTTTATCTTTCTTAAAAAAACACCAAAGCGCTTCTATCGCTTTACGGTGTTTTTAAATACTTTATTGCTACTATATATAATGATTGATATTCTAACAGTAGCGTGGAAGATCACCCTTCCGAAAAAAAATGATTTATCTGTGTATGATTTTGCCGGAAAAAAAGAATTTAAACAATGCGACACCTGCAAAAAGCCAGACATTTATTTTTTATTGTTCGATGAATATGGAAGCTCCGTTTCACTAAAAGAGCAATATAATTACGGCAACGATATTGATAGTTTGTTAACTGCAAAAGGATTTAATGTACAGACAAAAAGCCGTTCAAATTATAACTATACTTCTTTTTCAATGTCCTCTATTTTAAATATGTCTTACATATATGGACTAAAAAATCCGAACGCTCTTACGCTCAATGAATTTATCAATTCTAACAGATTGATCGAGTACAATCAGTCAATGATGCTGTTAGAAAGCTATGGATATGATGTCGTCAACTATTCTATGTTTGATATCATGAATGCTCAGTCACTGGTTAAACAATACTTTCTACCCCTGAAAAAAAAGTTAATCTCAGACCGTACCTTATTTTACAGGATCAACAGGGATATCGGGTGGCTACTTTACAGTAAATTATCATTACCTATAAACCCTAATAGAGCGCTTTTAACCTATTTACACAACAACGACATTTTTGTTGAACTGGTAAAAGAAACTGCTTCTAAAAAATCCGGTAAGCCGCGCTTTATTTACGCCCATTTTTCTATGCCACATTTTCCATATTTTTTTGATAAAGACAATCGGAGACGTGATGACAGCCTGGCACTTTTGCAGCGTGACATGAAAATGATAGGATCATATCTTGGCTACCTGCCCTATGTAAATACAAAGATCATAGAACTCGTAAATACAATTCAGCACAATAACCCGGATGCGGTTATCATCATTATGGGAGACCATGGTTTCCGATCCTACCCTACCCCGCCCAATCCGTTACCTCATTTTCAGAATCTGAATGCTGTATATTTTCCGGATAGAGATTATAAAGGATTGTATGAGAGCATAACCGGCGCTAATCAATTTCGGGTTATCTTTAATAAGATGTGGCATCTGGGGTTCCCGATCATTAAGGATTCGTGCACTTATTTAGAGGATAAAAATTAAAGGATTAAAAGAGATTCCGGTCTCTGCCCTTAAGCATGTAGTTCAATCTCCCCATTCATGAATTTTATACAGATTTTTAAAAAGCACCTCGAAAAAGCGCCCTATTTTTTGATTTTAATTCCACTGTTTTTAATCATCCATATTGAGCAGGAATACCAATACCTTATACCCTATTCGTTCGTTTATTCTGAAATTATTCAATTGCTATTGGCTCCGTTGATCATATTTAGTATTAGTTATTTTCTTTTGCGTGATAATAAGAAAGCCGCTCTCTATGCCGCTATCATATTAATCATATTTTATTTCTTCTGTGATATCAAGGATTGGCTTCATACGGAGCATCCGGGATTACTGATTTCAACGTATACATTTCTTCTTCCTGTGGTAGCAATCATTTTGCTATCTGCCTATTTAGGAATCAAAAAGAGTAAAGGATCCTCTGCAAACGTTTTCCTCTTTATGAACTGCATTTTTTTTCTTTTCATCGTTTCTGATATTATACCTCTCATCACTGCCGGTTCAACAAAAAAGAACGATCTGGGTGATCATAGCAAAGAATTGTACAAGACTTACATCCCATGCAAAGACTGTATCAAGCCAGATATTTATTACCTGATAGCAGATGCGTTTACATCTTCTGAAGTGCTTCAAAACGAATTCAACTACGATAATCGCCTGCTTGATTCTTTTTTCAAAAAGAATGGCTTTTTTTTGATCCCCCATTCGAAAAGCAATTACAACCTGACACCTTTTTCCATCGCAAGTTGTTTTAATTTAAATTATTTAGCAGGGCTTGACTATAGTAAGGATTTTTATATAAAAGAATACCTTCCGGGAGTTTCTTCCGTGTATTCAAGCGAGTTGATTCCAATACTTAAAAAAGAGGGTTACCAGATCATCAATCATTCCACTTTTAATATCAATGGGCATCCTGCGTCAATAAAACCCTTCGATATCTATGATATTTATTCATTATATCAACGCCATAATATTTTCAAAAAAATAAATACGGATATCGGGTGGTTGATTAAACAGACTTTGAATATTCATGTTCCCTATCAGGACGACCCCGAATACGTGAAGCAAAAAGATATCCATTTTGAGAAAACATTTAATGCCTTGCTACGCACTTCTATCAGCCCATCCGAACAGCCACGTTTTATTTACGGGCATTTGGTATTGCCTCATTTACCTTCTGCGTTTGATTCATTGGGTAACAGGATTAAACCTGCCAGCAATTCTTCGACAAAAAAAAGTCCGAAAGAGAGATATATTGAAGTAGCGATCCTTACCAGAAAAAAGTTAATGCAAATCATACGATCCATAATATTAAATTCAAAAAGACCTGCGTTAATTATCGTACAGGGGGATCATGGTTTCCGATTTCCTGACAAGGAAAAACAAGAGCTCGAATTCGCCAATCTGAGTGCCATGTATTTTTACAATAAAGATTACAGGTTGTTGCATGACAGCCTTAGTAATGTGAATACCTTCCGCATTGTACTTAATACTTTTTTCAAAAAGAATTACCCACTGCTAAAAGACACTTCTTATTATTTACAATACAAATAAAGGACCTCCCGCCATCTCATCATTTTCATGTAGGTTTGTTCTTAAATTATTGTTAGGTATGAGTGATATCCGAAACAACTGGACCACGGAAGAAGTACAGAAAATTTATAATACCGCCTTGCTGGACCTGATCTACAGGGCAGCAACAATGCATCGAAAATACAATGATACCGGAGAGGTACAGGTATGCACCCTGCTCTCAATTAAAACAGGAGGTTGTTCTGAGGATTGTGCTTACTGTCCACAGGCGGCCCGGTACAATACGGGCGTAAATGTGCAGGCACTTATGAAAAAAGAAGAGGTATTGGAATATGCCCAAAAGGCAAAGGATGCCGGCTCAACCCGTTTCTGCATGGGAGCTGCCTGGAGAGAAGTACGGGATAACAGGGATTTTGACAGAGTACTCGACATGGTGCATGGAGTAAATGAATTGGGACTGGAGGTTTGCTGTACACTCGGCATGCTTACAGAAGAACAGGCCCAAAAACTTGCCCAGGCCGGATTATATTCTTACAACCATAACCTGGATACATCTGAAGAATATTACGGTGATATCATCACTACGCGCACTTATAACGACAGGCTAAAAACGCTCGACAATGTTCGCAAGGCAGGTGTTACGGTTTGTTGCGGGGGCATCATTGGTTTGGGAGAAACACACGCAGACAGAATAAAAATGCTTCATACCCTTTCTACCCTGCCTGAACACCCCGAGAGTGTTCCCATTAATTCATTGGTCGCTGTCAAGGGGACACCCCTTGAAAATAATCCTAAAACGGATGTATGGGATATGGTTCGTATGATTGCCACCGCGCGAATCCTGATGCCAAAAACCATGGTGCGTTTAAGTGCAGGAAGGTTGGAATTGAGTGTGGCAGAACAGGCTTTGTGCTTTATGGCGGGGGCTAATTCCATATTCGCAGGAGAAAAATTACTCACTACGCCAAATCCCGCTTTTGAGGAAGATATGGCGATGTTTGATATGCTCGGTCTTAAGCCAAGGGAAGCCTTTAAAAATGAAAAGAGTATTGGTACATATTTATCGTAAGACATGACAGGTGAACGTAAGAATCTGACTTCTTATGTCTCACCTTTGCTCCATCTTATTCTGCTTTCCGCTGAATGTCTGCTATTTCTTTACACATATATTTTTCGCCTTTTATTACAAGCAGTATGGCCTTAATCATTTCTTCCCCAGGTGAATTTTTAGTAACATAACCGTTAGCGCCTGCCAGCATTAAGGCATTGAGATATGGAAGATCCGTATGCACTGAAATGCCGATTATTTTTATCTGGGTAGAAAATTCCCTGATTGCCCTGGTGGCTTCGATGCCGTTAACAGGCTCCATATTAATATCCATCAATACAACATCGGGATTGAGTTGCTGGCATATAGTAATTGCCTGTTCACCATTTTCACAGGTAGCAATGATTGAAAGCCTCGGATCGCGGCTTAATAATAAAGCCCACGCTTCCCTTACCATATTGTGGTCGTCCGCAATAATTACCTTAACCATTTATAACTTTTTAAAGCTCGTAATCGTTGGGACGGAAAATTAAATTCAGGCCTTTTCCAGGTTGAAAGTAACAGCAGCTTAGCCGGGGAAACCAATACCTGCAATTTATATTCCAGATTGTATGAATTACCGGGTTTATCCTGGATTGACTTGCACCCATTAAGTGATTTAACCGTGGCGCTGCTGTGTAAAATACAAATAACAGCTGAATTGCATTGATAGCAAGCAAGCTGCCACAGCCGTTTTACCGATAAATTATCACGAGTTAAGTGTTCAGTAAACCCTGGCGGGGATATGTTTTAAAAACAATCCGTTCCTCCTGGTCTTTTTGGTAACTTTAATTCCTCCTGAAAGAATATTTATGAAACCTGCTTTTATATTATTGATAAGCTGCCTGATCCAAAACACTTGTTGGTGTCAATCAAATTCTCTAGAGCCTGCCGTGAAAAATTTTTTAAAAAGCCTTGATGAACCACAACTCAAAAAGGCGGTTTACATATTTGCAAGTGATGAGCGCTACAACTGGCACTATGTTCCAAAATCAGATCGAAAGGGAATCGGGTTGCATGAACTGGATGATGAACAAAGAAAAACGGCCTTTCTATTGTTGAAATCATCCTTAAGCGCCGCAGGTTATGCCAAAACAATTGATATTATACAATTGGAAAATGTTTTGAAGGTTTTAGAAAATCGAGATGATGATTACAGAAGCCCCGTCAAATATTATATTACCATTTTTGGCAAGCCAGATGAAAAAGACATATGGGGATGGAGATTTGAAGGCCATCATATTTCTTTCAACTTTTCAACGCAGAATAACGCGATCATTAGCGGAACACCCGGATTTCTTGGAGCAAATCCCGCCATCGTACCGAGTGGGCCTCAAAAAGACAAACAGGTATTGAGGGAAGAAACCGAGCTTGGATTTGCGTTGCTCCATTCATTGAATCCGCAGCAATTGCAAAACGCTGGTATTACCGCAACAGCTCCGAATGATATCATCACTCTTGCGAGCAGAAAAGCCAGCATAGAAAACAAAGAAGGAATCAGTTATGCAGCAATGACCAAAGAACAGCAGGGCATTTTTATGAAGCTGGTTCAGATCTATATCCACCGTTATACAAAACTCTTCGCCGATAATATGATGAGCGAATTGAAAACGGCTGGTCTCGATCAGTTACGATTTATATGGGCGGGAGCGCAACAGGCCGAAGGCAAGCCGTATTATTATCGCATCCAGGGGCCAACTATTATTATTGAATATGATAATTCACAGGGAAATGCCAATCACATACATACTGTTATACGTGATCTGAAACACGATTTCGGAGGAGACGAACTGCTCGAACATTACAAAAAAAATCATTAGGGGGATGGTGAAGGGTTGATGGCGAAGGGTGAATCGTCAATAGTTGATTAGTTGTATGGAAAAAAATGTTTTCTAATCAACCTTCACCATCCACCTTTCACCATCTACCCTTCACCATCTACCATCCACCATCCACCCTTCACCATCTAAAAAAACCTGCTGAATAATCAGCAGGTCTTTGATCACCGAAACAAATCTACTAGTGAAGGGTAATTTCTCTTTTACCACCTTTCCAACTAAGTATGGCTTTATTATCACAATCACCATTTCCATAGTCGATAAATAATTCTGCGTTATTGATCTTTATTTTTAAAATTCCCTGAACAAGCCATTCACAGGATATTTTTTTGATCAAAGGAGTTTCAGTATTCTTAACTACTGTAACACCATTGGCATAAACAGTCTTATTACGACGTTCAATTTCATAAACATCATCTCTGATGGTTCTTGTATCCATTCCTCCGATCTGTGTAACCATTTTGGTTCCAACATAAGTAAAACCTCTTCCATTAGGCCATGTCACTTTACCTTCTTCAATTTTAACCGAAAATTTGATAATCCCGCCAGCACTAAGGTTTGTGATCGTCTTTATACCCTGGATATGGGCGCGATTTACATAATAATCCCGGAAAGTAACGGTAAGAATTGAACCAGCCCTGCGAAGCGGACCTGTAAAATGTAATACTACGGCACCTTTGCGGAATTTGCCATCAAAGCATATACAACCCTCACCATAATTGATAACAACTGTTTTTGGAAAGGTGTCGCTTGACACGGTAATTTCTGTACAAGGGCCTAATTTAATTCTAAGCTGCTTAAAGATTTGGGTACGGATTCGAACACCGATACCAGCTGCAGTACCAGGAACTTCTTCAGGTTCAGAAGCAGCTATTTCAAGGTCAGAGTCTGCAGTCAACCCGATCTCGGTTACTTCATCGTACTCCGCATCCGCCGCGGAGGTTTCTTCGGATATTGTTAGCGATTCTTCTTCGCTGACAGCGGGCGACTGAACACTGCTTTCTTTTTTACAGGAGGAAAGCATTAGAGTTGTAAGGAGAAAGCACCCTGCTACAAAGGATGTAATTGAAAGTTTCATGGCTATACTTTTTTAGGGTTCTGGAAAATATAATTTACGCTCTTTGGAACGGCACAAAACAGTTTGGTTTAATGCAGCGTTAAAAAAAATTCAAATGCAACCATTTTGAATAAGCTTGGTGATGCATCTTTTAATGCATGAATACGATTATTTTCGCTTTTTTATTTATTCTTATGATAGTTGATCTTAGATCCGATACTGTTACCAGGCCCACAGCCGGGATGCTTGAAGCAATGATGGGCGCCGAAGTAGGCGATGATGTTTTCAGGGAAGATGTTTCAGTTAATAAACTTGAATTGCTGGCTGCTGAAATGTTTGGCATGGAAGCCGCTTTGTATTGCCCCACCGGCACCATGAGTAACCAGGTCGCGATCAGGGTGCACACGCAACCAGGCGATGAGGTGATTTGCGATCGAAGCGCACATGTATATCAATATGAAGGAGGAGGCATTGCAAGCAATTCAGGAGCGCAGGTTAAATTGATCGAGGGTGATCGGGGTAGGTTAACGGCCGAAGCAATTGCTTTTTCTATCAATCCGGATGATGTGCACAAGGCCAATACCTCACTGGTCTGCCTTGAAAATACTTCCAATCGCGGCGGAGGAAGCTGTTACGATCTGATTGAAATTCAAAATATCCGGAAAATTTGTGATGAACACTCATTATCACTTCATCTGGATGGCGCCAGGTTGTTCAATGCATTGGTTGCAAGGAACGAGTCGCCCCAATTATACGGCAGTTTATTTCATAGTATATCGGTTTGCCTGAACAAAGGACTGGGATGCCCCATAGGAAGCGTGCTCATGGGCGAAGACGCTTTTATCAAAAAAGCCAGAAGGATCAGGAAGGTGTTTGGTGGCGGCATGCGCCAGGCCGGGTATATGGCCGTTTTAGGCATATACGCTTTGCAGAATCAGGTGGAAAGATTACACGAAGATCACAGGCACGCGCAGCAAATAGCCGCAGCATTGTCAAAAAAAGAATTTACGGGTGCAATTTTGCCTGTCGAAACCAATATTATCATTTTTAGTATCATCCCGCCCTATTCGGCTGAAGAGATCGCTCAGAAGCTGCGAAGCAAAAACATACTCCAATTCGCTATCTCGCCCACCCAGATACGAATGGTGCTGCATCTTGATATTACACCCGCGAAGGTGGATTACATTATTGAGACTATTAACGCGCTATGAATGATCTGCCTGCGAATTGCATGCCTTTATCGATAAACCCTTAAAGAAAAATTTTCTATTTGGTATTTCTACGAACAGGGATCCTTACAAGGACTGGTTTAGGTTGAGAAGGAGTTAATAATTCAATTATTTTTTCAAGGAGTGTCATATGTTCTTGTTTAGATAGATGTATGATTGTATAACGGAACTGGACTTATTTATTGTAACGAATGATGAAAATAAACTCAATTCAATTTTCACCATGAAGATATAAAAGCTTTTCCGTGTATTTACGTAGTAATACTTATAAGGGATTAGAACTTAATGTTAAAATGCTTTGCTATTTTTACGACTCATAACCCGAAAGCATGTTATCGAACCAAAATCCATCTGCTACAGAGTCATGGTCATTATTAAAAGAGCATTTTAACAAAATGAAACATTTTCATTTGCGTGACTTGTTCGCTCATGATCCAAACAGGTTTGCCAGATTCTCCGTTAATAAAGATGACCTGGTATTTGATTATTCAAAGAACCGCATTTTGGACTTTACTGTTAACCTATTGATCAACCTGGCGCAGGAGTGTAAAATAAAAGAAGCTATCGAAGCGATGTTTTCGGGCGAAAAGATAAATGCAACGGAAAACCGCGCGGTGCTTCATACTGCCTTAAGAAATTTTTCCGGCAACCCTGTTCATTATGAAGGAAAAGATATCATGCCCGATATAAAAAAGGTGTTACAGAAAATGAAAGATTTTTGTAACAGAATTCATTCAGGCGAATGGAAAGGGTATACCGGCAAAAAGATCAGGTATATTGTCAACATAGGTATCGGGGGGAGTGACCTTGGCCCCTATATGGTAACCGAGTCTTTGAAGCCTTATTGGCTGCCTGGTATACAAACATATTTTGTGTCGAATGTGGATGGAACGCATATTGCCGAAACCCTGAAAAAAATTAACGCAGAAGAAACCCTGTTTCTGGTTGCGTCAAAAACGTTTACAACACAGGAAACCATGACGAATGCTTTTACTGCACGTGAATGGTTTCTTCAATCTGCGAAAGATGAAAAAAACGTTGCAAAACATTTTGCGGCCCTTTCAACCAATGAAAAGGAAGTTGTTCAATTTGGCATTGATAAGGCAAACATGTTTGAGTTCTGGGATTGGGTTGGTGGGAGATATTCGTTATGGAGCGCAATTGGCTTATCTATTGCGCTTACGATCGGTTATAATCATTTTGAAGAATTACTGCAGGGAGCACATGATGCAGACAATCATTTTAAAGAAGAGCCTTTTGAACAAAATATACCGGTATTGATGGCATTGATCAGCATCTGGTATATCAATTTTTTTGGGGTACAAACCGAAGCCATTCTTCCATACGATCAGTACATGCATCGATTCGCGGCCTATTTTCAACAGGGCAATATGGAAAGCAATGGCAAAAGTGTTGATCGCAATGGGGAGCCTGTGAGTTATGCAACCGGCCCTGTTATCTGGGGTGAACCCGGCACAAACGGCCAACATGCATTCTACCAGTTGCTTCACCAGGGAACAGTGATTGTTCCAGCCGACTTTATTGCTCCGGCTACCAGCCACAACCCGATCGGAGATCATCATGTAAAGCTGCTATCGAACTTTTTTGCACAGACAGAAGCATTGATGAATGGGAAAACAAATGAGGAAGTAAGAGCAGAATTAACGAATGCAGGAAAAAATGAAGACGAAATCAAAAACCTGCTTCCTTTTAAAGTTTTCCAGGGAAACCGGCCTACGAATACATTCCTGGTAAAAAAAATAACCCCTTTCACACTGGGGCAACTGATAGCTTATTACGAACACAAAATATTTGTTCAGGGTGTTATCTGGAATATCTTCAGCTTTGATCAATGGGGCGTTGAATTAGGGAAACAACTTGCCAATAATATCCTTCCGGAATTACAGCATGATAATTTGGTCGGCAATCACGATTCATCTACCAACGGCCTGATCAATTCCTTTAAAAAAATGAGGTAAGATTATTGTAAATTCATAAGGTGCTTTATTACTTACCAGATTGATCTATATGAAAAAGATATTTTTTTGTATCCTTACACAGTCATTCGTAGTAGCCATCACATTTGCACAAATTCCCTCGGTTACCATTGATACTTCTGACAGAAAAGGGCCATTGCGCGGTGCAGTAAAAAACAGTCTACTTTCCCTGGGTCGCGTTTCCCACACAACATCCAGAGGGACGATCTATTCCCTGCCATATGATAATATGCCTTGCCTGGTGCCGCATATGGACCAGCTGGCTCGTATGCCCGGTTCTATTCAAAGAGTTCCTGAAAACAAAATGCCGAATGCGATGCCCCGAAGGGAAATGATCCCCAAACAGAAAAAGCCATAGAAAGAATTTTCTCAGATATTGATTCTGCGGTAGACGTTCGTCAAGGATAGGCAATGCTGATTTGGCTTTCTTCAACAGTGTGATTGAATATGACGAAACAATACTGATAACATTCTTCCATAACGAAACACAAATAACGCCCCCGTTCACATTCGAAATAAAGGCTTGATTAATAACCATTAGTCAGTGTCATGTCTTTTTAAAACCCCCGAAAAAGACGCCGAATGAAGGAAAAATAATTTGTAGGTTAATGCGTTATAAGGTGCATTTACAGGGTAATTATACCTGTTTTACCTCCAAATCCTATTATGAAAACCAACATCTTTACGTTTCGGCCTGTTTGTTTTTTGATCTTATTTTTTTCTTTTATTTCTCATTCTGTTGGTCAAAGCCTTTACAGAGTTTCCATAGAACAAAAAATAACAGAATCAACCGTGGTTATTGAAGGTAAAGTGGTCAGGCAAAAAAGTTTTTGGAATCCTGCTCATAGCATGATATATACCACCAGTACGGTTGAAGTGTATAAGGAATTTAAAGGGACCAGTAAAACTGAGATCGAAGTACTAACCGTGGGTGGACAGGTCGGAAATGATATTATTCTGGCGAGTGATCTGTTGACATTGTCACCCGGGCAAACAGGCATATTTTTTCTTCACCCTAACACGATGCATCTTAAGTCGCCTGTCAGCAAATCGCTTTTACTAGATGTTTATAGCAGCCAACAGGGATTTATCGGGTATGATTTAGCCAACCAGAAAGCATCTGCTCCCTTTATTCAATATCGTTCTATTACAGGCGAATTGTACACAGAAATTAGAAGACTAACAGGGCGCTCGTACATCAATAAAAAGCCCTCTTTTAAAGTGGGCTCATTCGCCCCGGCAATCGCCGCTCAAATTGCGGCTATTACATCGTTTACTCCCGCAACAGTAACGGCTGGAACAATACTTGATCCGGCAAATAATATATTGACCATCGATGGAAGTGCTTTCGGAACAGGTGCCGGCACGGCGGCTATTTTATTTGATGATGCAAACAATGGTCCTGGAGGAACTCCCTTTACAGTATTATGGAATGATCCATTCGTTATTTCATGGACGGATACCCGTATTCGGGTTCGTGTGCCTACAAGTGCTGGTACAGGAACTTTCCAGGTTAGAGATGATGTTGGAACTGTCACAAGCTCCCCTGCCCCATTAAACGTCTTATACAGTGTATTTGCTGCCGCAATATCTGACGGAACTACCTTCCACCCAAAAGAATTCAGGCTTGCAGATTTAAATGGCATTGGTGGGTTCACAATTGAATATAATAATAATATAGCGGGAACACTTTCCCAGGCTACTTTTCAAAGAGCTTTAACGACATGGAAAGAAACATGTGGATTCAATATTACGGAGGGAGCTAATACGGCCATTCAAGCCGTCACTCCTGACGACATGAACATAGTGATGCTGGATAATGCCGGTACCGGCAATGCTCCACTGGCGGCTGGTGTTTTAGGTGTGTGCTATTCCTATTTTGCTTTATGCGGAGGAGCCTCCATAGCCACAGATCAGATTCTAAAATCAGAATTTGATATTGTTTTGAGAAATCCGGGCTTTTCAACAGGCGCTACCAACTTTGCAATAGGACCGTGTTCACCCAACAGCATAAACAATGGATATGCAGATCTTGAAACCGTCATTCTTCATGAACTGGGTCATGCAATTAACCTTGGTCATATTATTGAAACTTTCCAGCCAGGTGCGATCGGACAGGTGAATCCCGTTAAGCTAATGCATTTTGCAACATTGGCCGGCACTAAAAGAAGTTCACCGGATTATTCTGCAAAATCGGGTGCTGATTATGCTACGACACCAAGGGGAATCAGCTTTGGAGGCTGTGTCACGGAAATGGTTAAACTTTCAACAACCATTGAATCAAAAGATGATTGCCCGGTAAGTTTTCCACTCACTTCAATCGCACCCAATACCTTGGTTAATTTTGACCTTAACCATTCTACAAGCAATAGGTTTGTTGATCCTAATTACACGCAGGTGCGTTGCGATGGCCTGGGAACGGATATCACGACCAATGCCTATTATGCATTTAGGACTACTAACACCGGAGGAATTATTTCCTTAAATGTTACTGGATATAACACAACGCCGGCAGCACAGGAAAGTTGTACATCCGTTTACGGCGGAGTTTTGGTAACCGGTGTAAGACTGGCACTATACCAGGTTAGCTCGTGTCCTACCGCCCAGTCTTTCCCGGCACCGGTCGTTTGCAGAACTATTACGGGAAATGGATTGCTTGCAGATATTACAGGACTGGCAGCCAACACTACATATCTTTTGTACCTGGGAGGTATTGACAATACAAAAGCAAATTTCGCACTGACATTCGCTGGGAGCGCATTATTACCTGTTAAGTTTAGTGATTTTAATGGTTTGGGAAAGGAAGACCACAATCTTTTAACCTGGAATATAGATTATGCCTACGACGTAAGATCGATTCACATTGAGCGAAGCCATAACGGAATAAACTTTGAAGATATCGGAGTGGTCACTCATTCCCTGGCCGATAAAAAAGGAGCGTTTAAGGACATCAGGCCATTGGCAAATTCTAATTACTATCGTCTTGTAACCATTAATAACGATGGTTCAAAAGAATATTCCAAAGTTATTTTACTTACGAGAAATGAGCAGCTGCGCGTTAATGTTTTCCCGAACCCTGTGAAAGACCTTCTTAACATAGAAATCAATGCAGAAAAAACAGGAAAATTTATTATCATGCTTTATAACTCAGCAGGTCAAATGTTAATGCAAAGACAAATCCGTGCCACTGCAATTAGTCAAATTATTAAGATCCCTGTTAGTAAGCTTACCACAGGCCAGTATCACCTGGTGGTCTACAACGATCAAAATAAGATCGTCAAAAATACAACCGTTACTATTCAATAACGACAATCTGAACGGAAGACTCGCTTCCCAAAATAACTAAAAAGCCCCTGAAATATCAGGGGCCCGAAAATATGAGTAAAGCTTGTGTATTACCATTTATCTACTTCTTCGCCTGAACTGGCAGAAGAAGTGATTGTAGGAACACCGTTGCTGGTGGTATTATTAACTGTTGTAATAGAAGGCGTGGGTGCAGGTATATCTGTTTCAATTTCACTTTCTGCAACCTGGTCGTGATTGTATGCATCGAAGTCGAAATCGGGCATCAGGTCGGTCTTTACATAGTCCACCGCCTCTGTTAATGCCTTCAGAAACTTGTTAAAATCTTCTTTGTACAAAAAGATCTTGTGCCGGTCGTAACCATCTTCATTGAACTTTTTCCGGCTTTCTGTAATAGTAATGTAATAGTCATTTCCCCGGGTAGCTCTGACATCAAAAAAATAAGTTCTTCGCTTTCCGGCTCTGATGCGTTTACTGTAAACGCTTTCCATTCGTTTGTCGTTGTTTTCGTACGCCACTGTTAGTTGGTTTTACAATTAATTAGGTCTGATTCACTTTTAAACCGTTACAAATATAATATTGTTTTCGAATCGGCAAAATTTCATATCCGTTTTATACCACTAATTGCATTATTTCCTTAAAGAGGCCCTGGTTCTCTTTCTTTTTCGTGTTGCTGCTGCTGATATAAAAAAGTGTAATATCCGTTACGGGCAAGCAATTCATCGTGCTTACCCTCTTCAACCACCTGTCCTTCGTCGAGCACGATGATTTTATCGAAATCAAAAAGCGACAAAATCCGGTGAGTTATGATAATAACTGTCCGGTGTTGCAAAAAAAGGTTGAGGTTGGCAAGAACCTGCTTTTCGGTTTTAGAATCAACAGCACTCAAACAGTCATCAAATACAACGATAGGAGTGTCTTTTATAAGAGCCCTGGCAATGGATATCCGCTGTTTCTGGCCACCACTCAGGGTTACGCCGCGCTCGCCGACCATAGTCTCATATTTATTCTGAAACTCTTCTATTTCTTTGTCAATACTGGCATAATGAGCCGCTTGCTGTACATCGCCGGATTTCCGGCCAAGCACACCAAAGCTGATATTATTCGCAATGGTATCGCTGAATAAGAACACATCCTGTGGTGTATAACTGATCTGACGGCGAAGCGCGCTTATATCCATGTCGCGTATATCAGTATTATCCAAAACAATATTACCGGAACTTGTATCGTACATTCTTAAAAGCAATTGGGCGATGGTTGTTTTGCCGCTGCCGGTATGCCCGATGATGGCAATGCGCTGACCCTTGTGAATGGTAAGATTGAAATTTTTTAATGCCTGGATTCCCGTGTTGGGATAAACAAAATCTACATCCCGGAAGCTGATATTTCCTTCGAGTGGTTTTGAGACCGCCTGGGGCGAACTATGAAGCACCGATTCGGTCTGCAGAAATTCATTCAGTCTTTTTTGAGACGCAGCCGCTCTCTGGATCATGCTGGCTGTCCAGCCGATAGCACTTACCGGAAATGTAAGCATGTTTATATACATGACGAATTCCGCAATCGTACCCATATCTACCGCATGCCCGCCCCGAATAGCATACATCCCGCCGATCATGATCGTCAACAGCGTGCTCAGACCGATCAACAAGGCCATGGAAGGAAAATAAAGCGACTCCACTTTTGCCAGGCTGATGGCATTTTTCTTATAATCTTCACTGTTCTTATCAAAAAAGCCATGCATGGCCTTCTCCTGTACAAAAGATTTAATGACCCTGATGCCGGAATACGATTCCTGGGCATTGGTAGTTAATGATGCCAGTAAGGCCTGTATGCGTTCGCTCTTGCGGTGAATAATGGAATTTACAATATAAATGGTAATGGCAAGTACCGGCAACGGCAATAACACGTACAAAGTAAGCAGTGGATCTTTCTTGATCATATAAAACAAACAGAAAGAGATGCGGAATAACAGGTTGACAAGATACATCACGGCGGGGCCGGTGTACATTCTTACCCGGCTCACATCTTCAGCAATCCGGCTCATAAGATCACCGGTACTATGCGTTTTATAAAAATTGATATCGAGTTGGAGATAATGCTGAAATACTTCGTTTTTTTGATCGAATTCAATATGACGGCTCATAACAATGATCGTTTGCCTCATCAAAAACATAAAAAATCCACTCAATAGAGCGTACACCAATATTGCAATTCCAAATGCCGCGATCGTTTTATTGAAACTTAGATTGTACGGCCTGAGCCCATCGATAAAATATGATACGGCCGGATCATAATTATGAATTTCATTTTCAAGGTTGGATGTTTCGCCGAGATGTTGCTGAAGCAGATCAAATATATAGCCGGTGAGCTGAGGGGCCAGAATGGCAAAATAATTGGAAAGCACGATAAATAAAATACCCAGCCCCAACCTGACCCTATACTTCCAGAAATATTTATTGACCGCTTTGAGATGTTTCAATGAAACGAATTTGACGCGAATTTAGCCCAAAAAGAGTTTTGCCACGGATTCTTCGACAGGCTCAGAAGGGATTAGCACGGATTAAATTCGTGGTAATTCGTGGAATTCGTGGCAAAAATCTTAAAAACTCGCCTAAGAAGCGTGATTAAAAATAATTGCGTTTGCATTTTTAATTTCATCGTCATTGATCGTATGCCCCATGTTGTTGTAGATCTTTTCTGTTACGGCCGCATTCATATTTTTTAAAATATTAGTTGTTGCGTACACACGTTCAACGGGTATATGAGGGTCGGGATTGCTTGTACCGATAAATACCGGCGTGTTTTTAAAATCACCTTTATAATTTTCCCCATAGATAACTTCTCCGATAAGGCCTCCTGTAAATGCTGCAACGCCGCCAAACTTTGTCGCGTTGCGGGCAACAAATTCCAAGGTCAGGCAGGCGCCCTGTGAAAAACCGGCGAAATAAATATTCTCCGAGGCAATCCCGTTATTGTTTAAATCAGAAACCAGTTCTTTTATCAATGATAAGGCAGACGACAACCAGGGTTCATTCTGCGAAGGAGGCATCATAAACGAATAAGGATACCAGGTATTGCCGGTAGCTTGTGGCGCAATTAAAGCATACTCTTTTACATTCAGGTAAGTGGCTAAAGAAAGAATATCTTCTGCGCTGGCACCGCGGCCGTGTAACAGGATTAAAGCTTTTGTTGCTTCCTTCAATGGTTTCCCTGCAGTAATTACATTTTTTTTGTGCATGACTATCTGTATTGGTCGATATGAATTGAAATGGGTGGAACTGTCTTTTCGATATGTTCGCGATCCTGCTCAAACTGAGCCGGTAATTTCAGGGATTCTCCCAAACGCTCTTTACTCTCATCAATAGCGAAGCCGGGACCAGCAGTAGCTATTTCAAACAATACACCACCCGGTTCACGGAAGTATATAGAAGTAAAATAATTTCTATCCAGGATGGGGGTCGGGTTGAGCATTCTTTGTAAGATCTTCACCCGGGCTTGGGCCTGCGTATTTATATCTGGCGTGCTAAAAGCAATATGATGAACCGTACCACTGCCCGCCAGGCCCTTCATGCTATCCGGCGAGCAAAGTATATCAATATAATTGCCGGGTGTATCTGTTGGTGCAAACCGAAAGCGGTTGCCTTTTTCAACAATCAATTGGTGATCTAGTTGTTCTGTTAATAATCCGGCTGTACGTTCATACCCTTCTTCCCAGATCTCAATATTGTAAAAGCCTTTTATTGAATACTCAGGCGGAATATGCCCATGAGTAAACCCTGGTCTTTTATCCTTATCATTAAATACCAATTCCAAACCAAGGCCATCGGAATCTTCAAAATAAATGATCGTCTCGCCATCAAATCGTTCCTGAGGATTCTTAAAATTTAATCCGAACCTCTTTAACCGTTGCTGCCAGTAATCAATAGCAGAAGATGGAACAGAAAATGTAGTAGTATTTAGCATTCCTTTTCCATGCCTTCCATTGACCAGGCCGGTATAGGGAAAGAAAGTGATGATACTACCTGGACTTCCTTCTGCATCGCCGTAATAGAAGTGGTAGATTTCACGCGCATCAAAGTTCACTGTTTTTTTTACGAGCCGCAGTCCTAAAATGCCAATATAGAAATCGATATTTTTTTGTGCATTGCTTGCTATTGCCGTTACGTGATGTATACCTGTTATTAATTGATCCATATATTGGCGTTAATTTGATCGATTGGTGGTGGAAGCTCTGGCCACGAATTCTTCGACATGCTCAGTACAAAGACGGGTACGAATTAATTTATTTGCTTTAACCGTCGTTGTTTAAATCATTCCGTAACCAAATATCAGCATACTCTTGGGGACGCCTTTTAAATTGTAAATGCACATAAGGACAAAGCGGTGTTACTTTCAAATTATTATTCCTGGCATAAGTTACCATGGCAGTTAATAATTGTTTAGCAAAGCCTTTTCCTTCTGCTTTCTCTGCAACTTCGGTGTGATAAACCGTCAGAATGTTTTCTTTTATTCCGATGACCATTTCACCCAGCAGCATGTCACCTTCCATTATATGAAAGGCTCCTCCGCCGTTTCCATCCAGCTTTAGTTGTATCTCATCCATATCAAACAATTATTATTTATGAAATTTTTTTACGGATAGAGGTCGCTTAGCTTAATTTCGGTAAGGCCTTTTCAATCTTTGCTCTTGACCCTTCATATTGCTTTGGTAATTTAAGATTTGATCCCAACTGGTCAACCGATTCATCTTTTGTAAAACCCGGATTATCGGTAGCCAATTCGAAAAGTACACCACCCGGCTCACGGAAGTACAGGGAGAAAAAATAATCACGGTCTATTTTGGGAGTTATATTCAGCCCTTTCTTTTCAATCTTTTCCCTGAATTCCATGAGTATTGTATCATCTTTCACCCTGAAAGCAATATGGTGATTTGTGCCGGCGGCGTTCCTGCCCTGCGCCATACCGGGGGCTTCAATAATATCTACCACGGCAGCTGTATCAATGGCATCGGTAATAAAACGGTAACGGTTTCCTTCCTGCTTCAATAGCTTGTAGCCAAGAATATCTGTCAATATAGTTGCAGTAGGATCAACTTTTCTTAAAGTCAGTGTGATGTTGTGAAAACCCCTGATCGCTGTTTGTGCATTTACATCGGCTGTTACCCATGGTTTGCGATTGTCTTGAAAAGCTGAAACGATCATTTCCAGTTTCAATCCGTCCGGATCCTGGAAAGGCAATAACTGCTCACCGAATCTTTCCTCTATCTCGCCATGCTTAGTATTAAATTGCTTAAAACGATTGGTCCAGAAATCAAGACTTGCCGGCGGAACCGAATAGCCAATATCCGTGGCCATCCCTGTACCCGTACTTCCTTGCCCTATACCCTGCCAGGGGAAAAAGGTAAGTATGGTTCCCGGCGTTCCAATCTCATCACCAAAATAAAAATGATAAGTTCCGGGATCATCAAAGTTCACTGTTTTCTTTACCATTCTTAATCCCAGAGCTTTTGTATAAAACTCATAATTCCGCTGCGCATCATCTGCTATGGCCGTTATATGATGCAATCCTAAAATTCTATTTTCCATATGTCTGTTTTTAATATGTTGAAATTGAAATGTGGCTCAACCCGCATTCTTCTCAAAAATCCTTTACTGCCGTCTAAAAGTGATTTTCTGTTTGTTACTTTTTTTGTTCGATATCCTGCTTTTTTTCAATCACAAATTTACAGTACAACTTATCGTCGTTGATTGAGTAAGGATAATAAATAGCATTGATCTAGATCATATTATTTATCCAATCGCGATGCCATAGCGGTTTCGGCTTTAAGGAAAATTTCGAAAAAATGGGGAGTAAGATCAGGGAAACAATCCGTGTCAGTTGCCAAAGAAATGAGCGAAGCAATCATTCAGAATCCAAAATGAATTGTCATTTTGAACGGAGCCATTTGGTCTGACCATAACGAAAGGATGCTGCGTAGTGAGAAATCTCCCGATGCTTTGCTGCCGATAAATAGCAGAAATATCTCAATCATAGGTATCTCTCCCTATCGGTCGAGATGACAATCCTTTTTTTCAGCAAAAAAAAATCAATTGTCACTTCGTTGGTAGTCGCGGCATCTCCTATTTAAGTTATTAAACAACTTCCTGCAATTCAATATGCCTTTCCAAATTCACCAATGATTTCTGCAACCTGCTCAATATTTTTTTCTTCTGCGTCAGTTTAAACACGATTTCGTGTAGGAGATTTTTGGTGATATAATAATCCAGTGTGAGTCTCGTTGTTCTGTTGGCTATTTTTTCGAGGGTGTAATACGTGCTGCTGGTTTTACTTTCATTTGTTTCACTGACGACAACCTTATCGGCATCGTAAGAAAAATTGCTATAATGAACCACCACTGTTCCTTTATCCATCACACAACGGTGACGAGTGCCCAGCTGGGGGATCTTATCGGTTACCTGCTCTACTTTTTGTACACCATCCTGCCAGGCAGCTCTTTCAGAATACCTGCCGATAATGGCTAGTAATCCAATAATATCAATATTGAAGTCGTGGGATGCAGTAACCATTTTAACTTTTTCCAGTGGTTCGAGCTCAGAAACCGGATCGGCAACGATGGATTCTTTCAGTGATGTTAGCATTGAATAATTAAAGGGCACTTCCCCTGATTCAGTGACCTTTTTGCCGGCGCTCCAGTTTACCCAAGATGGCAGATCCTTTAATTCATCTTGCGTCGGAATGCGATCTGTTACCAGCATGTATTCATGTGTGTCGATATCATTCTTTAATAGCTGATGAGCGACTATTATATCCCTTCCCAATAGCTTGCTGAATTCTTTTACTTTGTATGACGAGAATTCGCCGTAGTGAATGATCACTTTAAGACTAAGGTCTAAGGCATTGATACAAGCAGAGCATTGACATAACCGCCGGTATTCATAATTGCGGATCTGTTTGTGAAATTCGGTGAACATTTTCTCAACCTGCTGAACAAGCTCCTGTACCTTGGGTGGATCGCCGAATTTATAAAACAGGATCGCGTCTCCTTCAATCTCAGAAACAGTTAACCCAAGCTCATTTGAGTTGATGATGGTCTCCAGCAATTCTTCAATAATATAGCGGCTGTGCTCGATCTCAGTTTGATTAACAAACCTGGTGAAGCCGCTGATATCCGGTATAAATATGAGACCTGTGTTGTCCATGATCAAAGTTAACGAATTAGGGATGCCGGATGCTTTGTTTTACTAACTTTTGATAGCTTGATATTGAAATCCGACGACGCCTCCGTTGTAGTTTTTCACATCGATGAGTGTAAGGTTGATCTTCTCTTTAATGTCTTTAAATAACGGAATACCATGACCGAGTACAACTGGATTTACATGAAGCCAATATTCATCGATCAGGTTTGACTGCATCAGGGTTTGCGCAGCTGCCGGGCTGCCGATCATCAGCATATTTTTACCTGCCTGGCTTTTCAATTCATTTATTTCCTCTTCTATGTTGTCGTGAATGATACGGGTATTATTTTTCGTCACCTGCTTCATCGTTCTTGAAAAAACAACTTTTGTTGCCTTATTATACCAGTGGGAATGCTCGATATCATGTTTGGTTGCGCCGGGTTGATCAGCAGCAGTTGGCCAATAGCTGTCCATCATCTGGTAGGTTACGCGCCCATACAATGCGACATCCGCATCATCCGTCAGTTTTCCGACAGCATCGAACATCGCGTCGTCAACATGAATCCAATCCATTTCTCCATTTGGGCCTCCGACGAAGCCGTCGAGCGAGACATGCTCTAATAAAATTATTTTTCTCATACAATTTTTTTAATTGTTCCTGATTTGATAATGACGGCCTCCAATTGATGGTTCTTTTGAGAGCTTCATTAGAATAACAATACAAAGATGAGGACATAAAACAGAATGATGGAGGTGCAAAAACGGTAATTAAGGGGCCTATTGCGACAAAATGGCCTATTTGTTCGTGTCTTACGTGTAGGGGCTCACAAGGACTACAAAGGGAGACACGAAGAATGCATTATGAGAAATCCAGAATAGAAAAAGTAAGATAGAGATTGCTTAGTAACCGATTTACTGTAATGAAAACACTTATACAGCTTCCCTATGTATCGTTTCCCGATAGAAAACTTCGGTTAGTTGTTTTTCTGACCCGCCGATCATCTTCGCATGAGCACTGCAAATATGGTTCATTGATTCGGAGATATTTTCCGTAAATCCCGACTTGGGATATGCACAAAAAAGGCAAAATGTTTCTTTCTGACAGAATTTATTCCATAAATGCTCCAGGCGAACAGTTGCTCCATTATTACCTTCTGCCCATAATATAGCAACCATCTCACCGAAAGCGCGAATACCGCGTTCGCTGTGGTTACGTCCCCTTCTTAAAAGTTCCGAAACGGTCTGGTTGAAAAGATTTTCATCAGGCCAGCCATTCATCATAAACTTCGCCAAAGTTTCCTGCGCATCAAGGGGAATATACCTGTTTTCTGAAATAAGTGAACTAACATGTACCCCGTAGCTTTCAAGCCTGCTCTCAAGAGCCTTCAGATGATTAGCGGTTGCAATAACAATACATGCATCTCCTGCATTTATGCCACCACCAACAAATCCGGTGAGAGCATCTAAAAAAACACCGTCATTTTCGTAGATCTGGAGTACATGATCACAGGGAGCAATCTCGCCCCAGAAAATATCTGCCCTTGCCTGCTTCCACCCACCATAACTATTGACACTTTGCATAAATCATCATTAAAGTAAAAAAACACCCCTCTCTGTTACGACGCAGTAAATGAATAGAAGCATAAAGATAACAACAAATATGAGGGCGGGCGAAAAGATTGCATGTATTCTTCACATGATTATGACCACACTATATTTTGACAGTTACAGGAAAACTTCCTGTTAGTAAATACCTGCCTTCGTCTTAAAATGATGTTGAGAATTACCTATATAAATATTTTTGGATTTCTTTAACCAATCCGCGAAGTATTTTTGTCGCCTTAGCTTTTTCCTGGCCGGGAATAAAATGTAAGAAGTCTCACCACCTAACTGCCGATTCATTCATTTTTAATCAGGATCATCTAAAAATTTTAAAGTATATGAAAAAATTCTTTTTTTCTATTCGTCAGGTTGCTGTATTATCATCTGGTTTTGTGTTAATGGTTGCATTATTAAGTGCCTGTAAAAAGAATTCGGATAATACCGTTGACATACCGGTTGCCGGATTGATGGCTTTTAATCTTTCACCGGATAAACCAGCACTTGGAATTGCGCTCTCAGGAAACCTGGTTACCAATTCACCACTCGCATACACGAATTATACCGGCGATTACCGGAATATTTATCCGGGTGATCGCTCCGTTAAATCATACGATTTTGAAAAAGATACCACGTTGATAAGTTCAAATTTTAATTTTGAGACGAAGAAATATTATTCTTTGTTCGTGGTAGGTAACAATGGCGCCTATAAAAATGTGATTGTGCACGACGATATCGATAGCCTCCCTTCTGCACAGGCATATATCCGCTACATAAATGCCATCCCCGATTCAAGTACACCGACGGTGATCGTTAAAGCCAACGGCAATAATGTATTTAACAGTCTTGCACCATTCACAACGGTTTCAGGCTTTACAGCGGTGAATGCAGGCGATGTAAATGTTGCTGTAGCAAATGGCAATACCATTTCTGCAAACAGAACCATCACTGTTGAAAATGGAAGAATATACACGGTGCTGCTGGTGGGCGTTCCGGGTGCAACAGACAATTTAAAGGCAGTTCAGATAAAGTATATACTGAATGGCGTTTTAATTGATGAT
>JACMLY010000060.1 GCA_014379345.1 Chitinophagaceae bacterium | reverse complement strand
TTCTTTCACCACATAGGATCATAGAAACATAGGTAAAAACATAGAGATAGAATACAAAGGCCGATTGATAAAATGCAGACCATGGTGTATAAAATGCTAATCACAATTATTGCCCTCAGTAGTTATTTGGTTTCTGGTGCACAAACCGTCAAATCAAAATCTGCTTCCAATAACCCGGGATCAATTCCCGTAGTTGGGTATACTAAGAATTTATCGGATTCTGCATTACTTGATCTTGTTCAAAAACAAACTTTTCGTTATTTCTGGGATTTTGCACATCCCGTTTCAGGGCTTGCCCGCGAACGCAGTAACACCACTTGGGAATACGGGTGGGAAACCACCACCACAGGCGGAACAGGCTTTGGCATCATGGCAATGATCGTTGCAGTAGAAAGGGGATGGATAACCCGCGATACAGCTGTGGGTCAGTTAAGAAAAATGCTGCGATTCCTGAGAAGGGCCGACAGCTACCATGGCGCTTATCCACACTGGCTGCATGGTGAAACAGGAAAAACAATTCCGTTCAGTCCGAAAGATGACGGGGGAGATCTCGTTGAAACATCTTATTTATTTCAGGGCCTGCTTTGTGCAAGAGAATACTTTAATAAAAATACCCAGGGAGAAAATCAAATCCGCAACTGGATCACCTGGTTATGGAATGATATTGAATGGACTTGGTATACAAGAGGAGGATTGAGTATGTTGTTTTGGCATTGGAGTCCTGACAATGGATGGAGTATGAATAACGAGATCAGGGGATGGAATGAATGCCTTATTACGTATGTGTTAGCGGCGGCCGCACCAAAATATTCTATCAGTGCGGAAGTCTATCATCGCGGATGGGCCAACAGCAGCCAATTTAAAAATCAAAGAGAGTACTACGGTATAAAACTTCCTTTGGGGCCTGATTATGGAGGCCCGCTGTTTTTTTCTCATTATACTTTTTTAGGCATTGATCCAAGAGGGCTCAAAGATCGTTATGCGGATTATTGGGAACAAAATTTAAATCACACGCTGATCAACAGGGAACATTGTATCCGCAATCCAAAAAAATTTAAAGGGTATGGAGCCGTGTGCTGGGGATTAACGGCAAGTGATAATCACCGCGGCTACGGCGCGCACTCTCCCAACGAAGACCTGGGTGTGATCAGTCCTACCGCCGCATTGTCATCCTTTCCCTATACCCCGGAATTTTCTATGGCTGCTTTGAAACATTTTTTCAATGATCACGGTGATAAGATCTGGAGTGAATATGGATTTGTAGATGCGTTCAATGAAACGGAAGGCTGGTACGCTCAATCACATCTTGCCATCGACCAGGGACCAATTATCGTAATGATTGAAAACTATCGCAGTGGTTTGCTATGGAAATTATTTATGAATATCCCGGAGGTACAAAACGGATTAAAGAAAATCGGATTCACGGCTCCGAATATCAAATAACGTCATAAGCAAAAGTTGATGACTATTTCATTTTTGCATTTGACAAATGACACTCTCTCAATTTTTGAACGATGAAAATATGAATACACTCTAAAAATGATGATTATGAAAAATATTTCCCGGCAGCAATTTTTGCAAAGTACTGCAATGGCAGGCACGGCTATGTTGCTATCATCTTTGAAAGGTTTTGCAGAAACACTTCAGCAAAAGAAAATTAAAATGGGTGTGATCGGCTGCGGAAGCGTATCAACGCAATATCTTCCACATCTTTCCAAATCACCTTATGTTGAATTGGTGAGTGCCTGCGATATCATTCCCGAGAGGGCAAAACTTCAAGCAGAAAAATACAGGATCCCGAATCATTACGCACATATCGATCAGTTGCTGGCTGGTCCAAAATTCGACATGATGGTGACGCTTACAGATATGCAGGAACATGGCCGCCTTAACAAGCAGGCATTGATGGCAGGCAGGCATGTGTGGAGCGAGAAGCCGATGGCCAATACGTATAAAGAGGGGAAGGCATTGCTTGATCTCGCTAAGGAAAAAAAATTGCGGATCTGGGGCGCGCCGGCTGTTGTGAATAGTCCGCAGTTCGCATTCATGGCGAAAGCTATCCGGGAAGGTAAACTGGGAAGAGTATCCAGTGCGCACGCACAGTACGGTCACCTGGGCCCCACCTGGTCGGCATTCTTTTATGAGAAAGGAGGTGGCAGCCTACCCGACCTGGGAGTTTATAATCTCGCCACATTAACAGGTTTACTGGGACCTGCGAAATCTGTCATGGCAATGACAACCATTGTAACGCCGGAACGAACAGTGGACAATAAAGGAAAAATAAAAGTGGAGGCTGAAGATAACACGATGGTGCTCATGGATCATGGAAATGGTGTAATTTCTCATGTGCAGTGCGGCTTCAATTATTTTGATCCTTATGGTCATGAAGGCAAAGGGCAGGAAAAACAAACGATCACTATTTGGGGAACTCATGGCAATATGGGCTTGGTTGGGTACGATTGGGCACCATTCGGTGTAGATCTTGCAACACATGATCATGAAAAAGTACAACGTTTTGTTCCCGATCCCGGTACTTATGTATGGCAGGAAGGAGCAAGTGTAATTGCAGAATCATTAATCAAAGGAATAGAACCGTTGATAGCAGCAGAGCATGCCTTGCATGTTCTGGAAATTATTGAGGCAGCCAGGGAATCAGGCAACAGCGGCAAGAAAATAAAACTGGAATCTGATTTTAAATGGCCTTTGATTTAAATCGGAATGATCAGACTATTCTATGTGCCTTCCTATGTTTCTATGATCCTATGTGGTAAATTGACTTTAATTAGGTAATCTTCAAAACTGTGCAAGAGTTTTTTTACCACATAGGATCAAAGAAACATAGGAAGGCACATAGAAATTATAGCAAAGTTTAAAATAATAAACACCCATGAACTTTAAAAATTTATTAGGTCCTTATCCTTTATATAATGATATGGGATTGGGTATAGTAAGAATTTTTACGGGCATATTTATGGTGTATCATGGATGGGAGGTATTTGATGAGGCTAAAATGAATGAGTATACAAAGTGGATGGTGGATATGAAATTGTTTGCCCCCGCTTTTATGGCCTATCTCGGTAAAAGTATTGAATTGATATGCGGAATTTTTATTGTATTGGGATTGTTTACACGCATTGCCGCAATACCTCTTGCCATAACAATGGCCTTTATTTGTTTTGCGATAGGCAAAGGCAGGATTTTCATGGAAGACCAACACCCTTTTTTATTTGTTTTACTCGCGTTTCTTTTCTTTTTTAGTGGACCTGGAAGATGGAATATGGATAAAATCTTTTTCAGCAATCAAAACAAAGCAATCAAATGACTGAACTAAATGGTTTAGTAATAAAAAATATTTTAGTTGCGATTCTTTTTTGTGCTACAATTACTTGTAGCAATGCGCAACAGCGCACGTATTGCAATCCCATCAATCTTGATTATGGGTATACGCCTATTCCCAATTTTTCGGAATGGGGCCGGCACCGCGCCACAGCCGATCCTGTAATTGTTACTTACAAAGGCGATTATTATTTATTCTCCACCAACCAGTGGGGATACTGGTGGAGTAGTGATATGCTGAACTGGAATTTTGTGTCCAGGAAATTTTTGAAACCTTATCATAATGTTTACGACGAATTATGTGCACCGGCAGTTTGGGTGATGGGTGATACAATGTTGGTATTCGGTTCAACCTATGCTAAAAATTTTCCGATCTGGATGAGTACGAATCCGAAAGGTAATGAATGGAAAGAGGCTCTTGATTCTTTGGAGATCGGAGGATGGGATCCCGCTTTTTTCCTCGATGACGATGGACGTTTGTATATGTATAATGGAAGCAGCAACCGCTACCCCATGTATGGCGTTGAAATGAACCGAAAAACGTTTCAACCAATGGGCACAAGAAAAGAAATGTATTTCCTGGAAGGCTGGCGGTATGGTTGGCATCGTTTCGGCGAATACATGGATGATACCTTTCTGGATGCTTTTGTTGAAGGTGCCTGGATGACCAAACACAATGGAAAATATTATTTGCAGTACGGCGCACCTGGTACAGAGTTTAGCAGCTACTCCGATGGAGTTGTTGTAGGGGATCATCCATTGGGACCCTTTATCCCCCAGTCTGACCCCGTGAGTTACAAACCGGGCGGTTTTGCAAGAGGGGCAGGGCACGGTTCTACTTACCAGGATAAATGGAATAATTACTGGCATATTTCTACAATCGCCATTTCAGTTAAAAATAATTTTGAAAGACGCAATGGCATCTGGCCGGCAGGGTTCGATAAGGATGGCGTGATGTACTGCAATACCATTTTTGGGGATTATCCGCATTTCTTACCCTCGGAAAAAAAACAGGATGATTATTCTCCGGCAGGCGATGGTGGTTTTGCAGGGTGGATGCTGCTGAATTATAACAAGCCTGTACAGGTTTCATCAACCTTGGGAGCTTACCAGGCTAACAACGCGGTAGATGAAAATATTAAGACCTACTGGAGCGCGGCAACGGGTAATAAGGGCGAATGGATACAAAGCGATTTAGGAAATCTTTCCACAGTGAATGGTATCCAGATAAATTATGCAGACCAGGATGCAGCTTTCTTAGGCAAGAGAACCGATCTCTATCATCAATACAAATTGTATCATTCCATTGACGGCAAAAAATGGATCCTGCTCATAGATAAAAGCAACAACAATAAGGACGTACCACATGACTACGTAGAGTTGCCGGCCCCGGTTAAGACACGTTTTATTAAACTCGAAAACATTCATATGCCAACGGGTAAATTTGCCATCAGTGGTTTACGGGTCTTTGGAAAGGCCAATGGTCCGAAACCCGATACTGTCAAAAATTTTATTGTACTCAGAACTGAAAAGGATAAACGAAGCGCATGGCTTAAATGGGGGCCGGTCGATAATGCTTATGCTTATAATATTTATACCGGTTTATCTCCCGATAAATTATACAATTGTATAATGGTGCATGGTGCGAATGAATATTATTACAAGGCGATGGATAACCAAAAGCCATACTATTTCTGCATTGAAGCCGTCAATGAAAATGGAGTTTCAGCACGTACTAAAATCATAAAATCTGAATAAGTAATGATAAAGAAACCTGTGCTCTCCAGTTTGATCATTTATTTTTTATCCGCGATTATCTTTATCCTCCCGGCAAAAGCACAGCCATTTATAGGAGAGATTGCAGCCTTCAAAAAGCAGGATTCGGTAAAAATGCCTCCAAAAAATGCCATTCTTTTTGTAGGCAGTTCTTCTTTCCGGATGTGGACGAATGTACAGGAAGATTTTCCTATGTATTCCATCATCAATCGCGGCTTTGGAGGATCCTCATTGACTGATGTTATCCGTTTTGCGGATCAGGTAATATTTCCCTATCAACCGGCGCAAGTAGTTATTTATTGCGGAGAAAATGATCTTGCATCCTCAGATACTGTGTCAGCTCAAATAGTTTTTGACCGTTTTCAGCAACTATTCAGTTTGATCAGGAAACAAATGCCGGAGACACCTATTGCCTTTGTGTCTATTAAACCCAGTCCAAGCAGGGAACATCTTTTGCAAAAAGTGATTACTGCCAATGAACTGATTAAAACGTTTTTGAAAAAGCAAACCAAAACCGCCTACATCGATGTTTTCAGTGCGATGATCGATGAGCAGGGAAAACCTAAACCTGAGTTGTTCATCGACGATCGCCTGCACATGAATAAAAAAGGGTATGCTATCTGGCTACAGGTGATTGAGCCCCATTTAATCAAAAAATAAAACCGCGATATGAAGTCTTGCCTTGCTTTTTTACTAGTTATTTCTATTTCTATTTCATCGTTGTCACAGGTCAATCCAAAAAATACGCAGCACGATGCTGCAATGAATCAGTATGTGAGTACACTTATGCAAAAAATGACGCTGGAAGAAAAGATTGGGCAATTGAATCTCCCTTCTATAGGCTTTGATGTAACCGGTCCTGTTTTGAGCCAGGGTGTAGAGGAGAAAATTAGAAAAGGGTTGGTGGGCGGTGTGTTTAATACCTACACGCCCATTGCTGTGCGCAAATTGCAGCAATTGGCAGTAAATGAAACAAGGTTAAAGATCCCATTGCTATTCGGGTATGATGTGATCCACGGACATCGTACCATTTTCCCGATTGCGTTGGGATTATCTTCCAGTTGGGATACTGCATTGATTGAGCGTACTGCACGCGCTGCTGCACTGGAAGCCACTGCCGATGGATTGAACTGGGTATTTTCTCCAATGGTAGATATTGCCCGCGATCCGAGATGGGGAAGGGTGAGCGAAGGAGCCGGGGAAGATCCATGGCTCGGTTCACAGATCGCAAAAGCAATGGTGAAGGGATACCAGGGAACGGATTTGTCGAAAGACAATGCGGTATTGGCATGTGTAAAACATTTTGCATTGTATGGAGCCGGTGAGGCCGGCCGCGACTACAATACGGTAGACATGAGCCGTATCCGCATGTTTAACGAATATCTTCTTCCGTACAAAGCGGCGGTGGAAGCAGGTGTCGGCAGCATCATGTCGTCATTCAATGAAATAGATGGCGTTCCGGCATCGGGAAACAAATGGTTGCTCACGGATCTTCTTCGCCGTCAATGGGGATTCAGGGGTTTGGTGGTGAGCGATTATACATCAATCAATGAAATGGTCAATCACGGTGTGGGCGATGAGAAGAAAGTGGGGGAATTGTCATTGAATGCGGGACTCGATATGGATATGGTAGGAGAAATATTCATACGATATGGTATCGACCTGGTAAAATCCGGCAGGGTGGCCCAGACACAGGTAGATGCGGCATGCAGACGGATCCTCGAAGCTAAGTACAAACTGGGGCTGTTCCAGGATCCATACCGTTTCGTGAATGAAGAAAGGCCTGCGCGCGAGATGATGAGCGCCGACAAATTAGAACTTAGCAAAGAAGCGGCCATGAAGAGCATGGTATTGCTGAAAAATGCCGGACAGGCATTGCCGTTACAGGCCAATAAAAAAATAGCTTTCATCGGTCCATTGGTAAAAAATCAGCGCGATCTGATCGGCAGCTGGAGCGGCGCCGGTGACTGGAAAAAAGCAGTGAGCATCTGGGATGCTTTACAACAAAAATTTGGGGCCGATAAATTTTTATATGCAAAAGGGTGCAACCTGGTTCAGGATTCTGTTTTAAGAAAAAGATTGAATGATCATGACGGACAACTGACCATCGACCCAATGTCGCCGGCACAGATGATTGATCAGGCAGTACAAACTGCAAATCAGGCCGACGTGGTAGTAGCGGTTCTGGGAGAAGCTTTTGGTATGACAGGAGAAGCTGCAAGCCGCAGTATGATCGGCCTGCTTGAAAACCAGCTAGAATTATTAAAAGCATTGAAAAACACCGGAAAACCAATCGTGTTGGTTTTGATGAGTGGCCGGCCATTGACGTTAGAATGGGAGAATGCAAATTGTGAGGCTATTCTTGAAACATGGTTCAGTGGGTCACAGGCAGGCAATGCTATAGCAAGTGTTTTGTTTGGGGAATACAATCCGTCGGGAAAACTGTCGATGACATTTCCAAGGAACACTGGCCAGATACCAATTTATTACAACGCCAAGAATACCGGCCGACCCATTGATCCCAATAATAAGTATTCAACCAAGTATCTTGATGTTCCCAATACACCATTGTATCCTTTTGGTTTTGGACTGAGCTATACAACATTCAATTACGGCGAAATTCAATTGAGCTCCGCATCCATTAAACCTGGCGCGTCGATAACTGCTTCCGTTGCCGTAACCAATACCGGAAAATTCGATGGGGTTGAAACGGTGCAACTGTATGTCCGCGATATGATAGGTTCGATCAGCAGGCCTGTGAAAGAATTAAGAGGATTCAAGAAAATATCGTTGAAGGTTGGTGAGTCTGGAACCGTACACTTCAAGATCACCGTTGACGATCTGAAATTTTTTAATGCAGATTTAAAATTTGTCGCCGAACCTGGCGATTTCAAATTATTCATAGGTGGCAATAGCCAGGATGTGAAAGAAATTGGCTTCACATTAGTTAAATAACCCATTTGCGCGATAAAAAAACGATCTGAATAAAACGGATTTGTCTTATCTATGTTCCTTCTATGTTTCTATGATCCTATGTGGTAAAAAAAAGCGACCATGAACGCAACCCAAAAATATTTAGATGAATTAACCTACAAAATAATCGGCTGCGCAATAGAAGTACACAAACAATTAGGTCCCGGACTCATTGAAAGTGTTTATGAAAAATGTTTTATAAGAGAACTGGCCCTGCGGGGAATAGAATATAAGAATCAGATCCGGGTGCCTGTAGAGTACAAAGGATTATCCCTGGATGCGGAATTAAGATTTGATGTGATGGCAGAAGATATTTTATTGATTGAACTGAAAGCCATCGATGGTTTGCTACCCATTCATGAAGCCATACTGTTTACATATATGCGTATGCTGCAAAAACCCAAAGGCATTCTGATAAACTTCAACTGTACTAACATTTTTAAAAGCGGACAAAAAACTCTAGTGAACGATATTTATGCAGCACTACCGCCTGGCTAGCTATGTTCCTCCTATGTTTCTATGATCCTATGTGGTAAATTGACTTTGATTAAGGTAATCTTCAAAACTGTGCAACAGTTTTTTACCACATAGGATCATAGAAACATAGAAGGAACATAGAAGTAAATAAGAGCGAAAGATTAAATTTGGATGCATGGAAAAGAAGT
>JACMLY010000059.1 GCA_014379345.1 Chitinophagaceae bacterium | reverse complement strand
TTTGATCTCGTTGTAAGTATTTTTGGCGCTATGTTCGCACCTACGCCGATAAATGTGGCTAAGGAAATGGTTCGTGTTACCAAACCGGGCGGAAGGATTGTTATGGGTAATTGGATACCAGGAGATCCTACCCTGGTTGCACAGATACTAAAGATCAGTTCTGCCTATACACCTCCACCGCCAGAAGGTTTCATTAGTCCAATGTTGTGGGGCGTAGAAAGCCATGTCATTGAACGTTTCGAGGCGGCCGGTGTGCCAAAAGAAAGTATATCCTTCTCAAAGGAGACGTTCACATTCGATGCACCTTATTCGCCCATGCAATTTGTCAGCGTGTTCAAGAACTATTACGGACCCACTATGAATGCGTTTGAGGCAGCGGAAAAAAATGGCAAGTCTTCTGAGCTGCAACAGGAATTGGAAGCTTTATTTAATAGCCAAAACAAAAGCAGTCGCGAGAATATGACGTCGATCCCTGCTACTTTCTTACAAGTGACCGTTATGCGTTGATAATATTAACGTGAGTATGCGGCACTTCCCTATTCGATAGAGTAGTGGTGCCTCTTCGCCGAGCAGAAGGTTCAAATAGATCAAGTGATATTTCATTCAGTGATTTTTCCCCGACCCCCTCTGGCGCAAGATTGAGCCGTTGGCACTGTGCAGAGCATCTTGTGCCTGACTGTACCTCAGTCAAGCCGGTGGACAGTAAAGCAAGTTTAAATCAACGGGTAGAATATTTTCATGGATGCTTCAGATCACTTGCCGCACAGTGCCACGCTACATACCTTGTACCAGCATTGGGGGTTTGTACACTTCGACGATTCGCTGAAGACACAATATTTTAGTGTTTAATACATGGAGCCGCAATTTCAACCTCCCATTGAGCAACGATGGATTTGTTCATGTGCGTGAAGCACTTGAAGATAACCCTGACAGGTTTGATAAATCTGTCGATGCAAGCACAGTCGAGGATACCGGTTAAGGCACTTAAGCGTAGATTCCCATTTGTACATTTGCCGGAGCCCTGAATTACGAAGCGGTTAAAATAATAACCGCAACAGGTATATCCCTTACATTTTCAGAAAAAATATGAAACGTCTTACACCATTACTCTTTTTTTCATCATTTATTTGCCAGTTCGCCTTTGCCCAGGTAGAAACAGTATTTGGAGAAGGTGCGGGAGATTACAAAGAGTTGTTTGATAACCTCAAAACGAGATTATTGAAGTCGGAACATGTTCAGACGGTGAAGCTCGGCGGCAAACAACGGAACGTGTTTGTACGTTGGGTACGGGATCATGTACATGTAATGAAAGCCATGAAATATTTCTCGCCGGAAATTTCCAGCTTCTGGCAACTGTATATGGAGACGCAAACGCGCGAAGGGTTATACTTCGATTATTATTACCCCATTGAGGAACGCGTGAATCATCGTATGAACCTGTTCGACAAACGATATTGGCGTATTTTTCCTGCCGACTCTATTCAAATGCACCGGTTGCCCGTGGAGGCAGACCTCGAATACCTCATGGTTGAAGGGGCATATTACATCTGGCAGGCAACGGGCGACAACAAATACATCAGCAGTTATATTCAACAGTTAGAGAAGGGTATGCATTACGCCATGAGCGATCCGCTACGATGGTCGAAAAAGTACCAGCTGGTGAAAAGAGGGTATACACTCGATACATGGGACTTCATGCAACTACCAACTACACGCAGGGAATATACTAGCCAGGGAAAGGATGTACAAAAAGGAATATTTGACATTGATGAAAATACGCCCATGGGAATTATGCATGGTGATAACAGTGGTATGTATGCCGCGTGCAACCAGTTATCTAAAATGTATGCAGCCCTCGGAAATCAGCCTTATGCTGACGCGTGGTCGAAACAGGCAGAAATATTCAGGGTACGCACCAACGCCCTCTGTTGGAATGGAAAATACTATGTCCATTTTGTGGAGGACGATCCAATGCCTGATTACCTGAAGATTGATCAGAAGAACACGTTAAGTTTATCGAATCCGTATGATATCAACCGTGGATTACCAACAAGTGAAATGGCATTATCAATTATTAACACTTATCGTGGATTGAAAGAAAATAACAAGATGAATGCTTTTGCGGAATGGTTCGGAATATATCCTGCAGTTGAACCCCATTTTGCAGATTACCAGCCAGGTTCATACATGAACGGTGGGGTGAATACGATTGTTGGCGGTGAATTAGCCAAAGCAGCTTTACAAAACGGAGCTGAAGCCTATGGCGTTGATATACTTAACCGGATGTTGCAATTGGTCCGAAAACACAAGGGCGATCTTCCGGTCGCTTATCGTCCTGATGGGTCAGTCGATGAGGGTATCCCGGATAACTGGGGGCAGGCGGCTGTAATGAGCGCTCTGGTGGAGGGGTTAGCAGGTGTGGTCGACAAAGAACAATTATTCAGATCAGTGGAAATCTCTCCCCGTTGGGTAGCTGCCGGTAAAGAGGATGTCCAGGTAACCATTGCGTATGGCCCCTCGCAAAAAGCCGTTTCATATCATTTTCAACATAGCCCCGGAAAGAAAATGATGAGTCTTTCCCTGTCCGGTGATGCTGAAAACTATTCCATAAGGATGCTGCTTCCGAAAAATTATGGCCATGCAACAGCAAAACTGAATAAGAAAGCAGTCATCGCTAAATTAGAAGAAGTGGGATCGAGCCGGTATGCAGTGATTGAGAAGATCCCGAAAGGATCTCACACGATTACACTGGCTTACTGAAGCGTTTCTTTGGAAGGACGGAACATGGTGACCCGCCACTCTGGCGCAAGATTGATGCGCTGCCATTATGCAGGGCTTCTTGTACCTGACTGCACATCAGACCAGCCGGTGAACAGTAAGGCAAGTTTAAATCGGTCGGTGGAATATTTTCATGGATGCTTCAGATCACAAAGGGGTCCACTAAAATAACATCAACCAAACCTTTTATCGCAAAATAATTCCTGACACTACTATACAGATATCTTCCGCCTGCCAACAATTCCTGTTTCAGCCGGTTTTGTAACGTATATAATCCTGTGAAAGCTGGAATCGTGAAGAAACTGAGGGTCATACCCGATGTCTACTCTATTTTTAAACTTTCTACCGGGTTAGAAAAAGCCGTTTTCAGAACCTGCCTGCTGATCACGGCTATGGCTACCACCAAAACAACTACTGCCGGAATTAAAAACATCCACCAGGCCAATGGCTCATGATAGGCATAGGACTGTAGCCATTTGTGCATCAATATTCCAGCCACAGGCAGTGCAATAATCAGCGCAACAAATACCAGTTTTACAAAGTCCTTTGAAAGCACCAGTAACAGGTTTGACAACGAAGCGCCCAATACTTTCCGGATGCCGATTTCCTTTGTTCGGTGGATGGTAATCAGTGACACCAACCCATATAACCCAAGACAGGAAATAAAAATAGCCAGTATCGTGAAATTATTGAATAGCGACATCGTGATTCGGTCCTTCTCATATTGCCTGCTGATGATTTCGTCAAAAAAGAAATAATCTATGGGTATCGCAGGAAAATACTGTTTGTAAATATTTTTTACGATTGGCAGATTTTGCGGGCTCACGTTTACGGTAGTAATATTGGTAGGCACATTGTTGTAAACCATTAGCAGTGGTTCAACGAGGTTGTGCAATGATCTGTAATAAAAGTTTTTTACCACGCCCACCACTTTGCCTTTATGGCCCCATCCGTCAATTTTTTTGCCAATGCCTGATTGCCATCCCATCATTTTTACAAAAGCTTCATTCACCAGCAAGGCTTCCTTCTTGTCCGTTTCAAAACTATCCGACAGGTTTCTCCCTTCGAGCAACTGAACTCGAAATACCGATAAAAAATGCGGATCAACCGGGAAAAAGTTGCACATGATCTCCCTTTTTTTACCCTTATCTTCCACGAACGTGTTACCTATTGTTAATCCATCTACAACCATCCCACCTCCGATCGTCACGCCTTTTATTGAAGGTTGTTGCCTCAGGGCATTCACAAAAGCGGTTACGGCGCCACGATAGGCAGAATCTCTCGGCAGGTATATATTCATCAACTGTTCCTTAGTATAACCCAGGTCTTTTTTTTCCAGGAACCGCATCTGGTTATAAATAACGGTAGCACCCATTATCAATGCGGCGGCAATTGCAAACTGGGTAACTGTAATTGTTTTTCGTAAAAGAATGCCTTTGCCTGTGTTGCGCCAATTTCCTTTCAGTACTTTCACAGGTTTGAAGGAAGATAAAACAAACGCAGGATATAAACCTGCTAGCAAAAAGGTTACTGCAAAAACAATTCCTGTAAATAATAGCGCATATCCCCATTGAATGGTTAGTGTCGTTTGTAACAACTTATTCAAAAAAGGAACAGTGAAGTACACCAGTAAAAAAGATACCAGCCAGGCAATTGTGATAAGAAAAAACGATTCAAAAAGAAATTGTTGTATCAGCTGAAACGGCAAAGCGCCGCTTACTTTACGAATGCCCACTTCTTTCGCCCGTTCCGCTGCTTTGGCTGTAGACAGGTTGATATAGTTCAACAATGCAATCAAAAGAATAAAAATTGCCAGTATGGAGAACACATAATTATACCGGCGGTTACCTTTCGGCGTATCATCATGTTTACCCTGGCTGAAATGCACATCGGATAATGGCTCCACCAAAAACTCCGCTTTATAATTTGGAGAACCTACTTTATCTAATTCAGGCTGCACATAATTTTTACTCAGGCTGACCAGTTTTTTCTCAAAGGTTTTTGCATTTGTTTTTTTTGTGAATAAAACAAATGTGTACGCCGAAAACCCGTCCATCCACTCGGTGACTGCTGAATAGTCATGAGATAATAACGCATCTATTTTGATATCTGAATTAGCCGGCCTGTCTTTGATGACAGCCGTTACCAGCCTGTTCTCATTATTACATACCATCATTTTCCCGATAGGAGAGCCATTCCCAAAATATTTCTTTGCAATGCGGGAGGTAATGACAATTGTATTCGGTTTGTCCAGCGCGCCCGTTAATGTTCCCTCCAGCACATCAAAGCTGAAAACAGTAAAAACAGTTTGGTCCGTCCAGTAAAAATTCTGTTCCTTGAAATACTCATTATTCATGCGGACGATCTCTTTACTTTTTTCGAGACGAACAGCTGCTGCAACTTCTGGGTAGAGTTTTTGCAGGGTTGGTGCAAGCAGCGCAGGCGTAGGAGCCATTACAATATCCGATTCAGGGGCGTGAACGGTAGCTGTGATTCGCGCAATCCGGTCTGCGTTTTTGTTATACTGATCAAAGGTTAATTCATGACGGATATAAATAAAAATGACCAGGCAGGCCGCGATACCGATTGCCAGCCCAAAAATATTTACCAGGGAAAACGATTTGTGCTTAAGCAGGTTTCGCCATGCTATCTTGAGGTAGTTTTTGATCATGGTCGGCGTTGGTAAATGAAAAAGACGGTATACAATGTTAAAAACTATCTATACACGTGTGGCCGATGAATGCTGTTTTAGCAAAAGAATAACACTGTTTCGTGGTGGAAGTCGAAAAGAGAATTACCTAATGCTGGGGCCTGTAGGTTGTGCCTTTGCGTAAGATAGGATTGATATTTCAGATTGGGACTAGACTTGTATCATTAATCTTGCGCCAGGGTTGGGGATAACTACTTATAGGAAAACGTCGCCTAATGGAGGTAGCCAAAAGCTGCTTGCCGGACGCGAAATGAATCATGTGTAACTTACCTCGGCGTGGCTTTTGGCGTCCCATTACCTTAGCAACCAAGCATACTAAGGTTACTCCTCTACTTTTATAATTGTCGACTGTCGCGCAATCATTCTCCATCCCACTTCGGTTTTCATCCACACATTGGTGAAGCGCGAGAAGGTTTTTTTTCCGGCGTAGATATTCCCTTGGGATGGCACTGCCATTTCTGCTCCCATTGCAATCGCAACATTATCTATAATGGTTACCTTCTCAATCGTCCTTTCCGACGAAACAGGTGTCATAGTTCCCCCTTTTACAATTTTTTTTATTATATCCACTGTTACAACTTTATTCAAAGGATTGTTGACCACAAGTTTTGGTGACCAATATTTGCTTAACAATTCTATGGTATCGCCTCTTAGCCAGGCCCGCTCCATCAGGCTGTCCATTTTTTTAATCTGGACTTCGACATTTTCTTGACAAAAAGCAGTTGTCGTACCTACTACCATTAGGAAAAACTGAAGTGCTACAATTGTAGTTTTCATATACATGTAATTTAAAAGATTTTTTGCCTGTTTATTTTATTCTGTGCAACATTGGTGCCGCCAAAATTAAATTTAAACTGGTTTTGAAAATAGTAAAAAGACGCCAAGTATTGGAGTCTTATCTTGGGATACAGTAGCATTTATCAATTTTGGGCGGAGGAATTGTATTGAACAGATTTTTGGGTCCTGTTCCCGCAAATTGATAAAATTCTTTCAACATGTGTGCCTGATCAAAATAGCCACATTCGTAAGCAATGGTTGTCCAGCTTTTTTTTGGATCTTTGACCTTACCCCTAAGTGCAATAATTTGCTGCTAAAAACAAATGAGTGGCAAATATAAATTCAACGATCCTGATAAATTATATTTTGTCAGTTTTACTGTTGTTTACTTGATAGATCTTTTTGTCCGAAATGAGTCGCTTCTTATTCAGACCTACATGTGGAACTTGGATCC
>JACMLY010000058.1 GCA_014379345.1 Chitinophagaceae bacterium | reverse complement strand
GTATGTGTACATGATATTTTTTTAAAAGCTCTTTTGCCTGGTATTCGTGAAGATTCATGCTGAAAAATTTGGTGCGAAAATAGCAAATTATCCGGCACTGGAGGAATGAAGATTAGCCAGTGTGAAAACCATTGGCGATTACAAAATGTGAAAATCTCTTGGGTGTCTTTACTACTATTTCACATTTGCTAATTATCACATTGGCTAATTGGCTAATTTTTACCTCACGATAAATAACCATCCGGTGAGCCTGGGTTCTTTGTTGACCCGTAGATCAATTACATAGTAGTAATTACCGGCCGGAACCGGTTTGCCGTTATGTGTTCCATCCCAGGGTTTGGAGTATCCATTGGACTTGTACACAACCTGGCCATACCGGTTGTATACCAGCGTTACAGATTCATCAAACAGGTCTAAGGGTTCAACCAACCAGGTATCGTTAATGCCATCTCCATTAGGAGAAAATACATTGGGTATGAAAATTTTGTCAAAAACTTTCACAAACACTTCATCGCTGCTGCTGCCGCAACCAAGCGTTGAAGTGGCTTCCAGTACATACCTGGTATCTACTGAAGGACTAACAGAAGGTTGTAGTGATTGGATATTTATCATGTTCGCAGACGGCGACCAGGTATAGCTGATGTTATTCCCTTTGATTGACCCGTTTAACTGAACGGGTAATCCGATCCTTGTTTTTTTATCAGCACCGGCATTGGCTACCGGCTTCTTTATAACAGCAATCATAACACTGGCAGTATCGGTGCAGTTGTAAGCACTGTACACAGTTACCGTGTAACGAGTATTATCCACCGGGCTGGCAATAGGAGCAGCTATTGTATCGTTCGACAATCCTTTACTGGGAAACCATCTGTATTTAACACCCCCGGAAGCGTTTAGTGTGGTTGATTTTCCTTCACAGATCGTTACATCATTACTAACGCCTGCATGAGCGGCGGGATATACGTCCAGATTCGTTGAATCACTATTGGCACAACCCCCTGCAGTAGAAACAACAACCTTATAGAGACCGGCATCACTATATTTCACTTTGGGCAAGATGGGGTGTTGTTTATTGGAAGAAAAACCATTTGGTCCAGTCCATTTAAATGTTGAACCTCCGCTCGCAAATAGGGCTACATCGCTTCCGAAACACCCAAAAACATAATTAGTGGCCTGAACAAAAGGCAATCCGGTAATGTTGATCGTAACGTTATTGGCAGCAATCCTGCAATTCGGTGAACTAAAATTGGATGCTTCTGCTATTATCATTCTGTATTTGAAGGATCCTGTGATTGCCGATGGCGGGGTTGTATACGATGGATTTGATGCCCCCGGAATATCCGTCCAACTTATTCCATCATCAATGCTTTTTTGCCATTGCACAGCTGGATTTTGAAACCCTGCAGAGATGTTTGATGACAGTGAAAAAGAGGTGTTTGCATCAATACAAGCATCAATATAATCACTGTTGTTCGTATTTATTTTGGAAGTTACTTTGGGTCCGCATGGACTAAAGGTAATATCATCCAAAGCCAGGTCATTTCCGCAACCGCCCGAATTATTATTGGTAATACGACAGACAACTGAGGTGATTCCCGGCGGAGTTGTAAAAAAAAGACCTACCTGACGCCAGCCAGGAGTCTGGATTTTGGCGATGTCATTGGTATTGTGCGTAGCCAGCAGAATTCCGGAAATCGTCTCAATTTTAAGTGTGAGGTTTGGATCAAGTCCATCGCCATTACAGGCGCTGAATTTTAAAACATTCATTACCCACACAGCAAATTCATAGGTGGTACTCGGACATAGGCCGGTAACTGTATTGACATAAAAATCACCGGGGCTGGATGATGCATTTGCCAGTAAAAAGTATCCCCTTGATTCATTTGGTGTATGATCAGCAGGAATCACATGCCAGGCCTGTCGGAAACAATCAAAGGAATTATTAACGAGTGCATATTCACCTTCATCCGGGCAATCTTTCGCCACGTATGAATAGTTTGTTACGCTTGAAGGCAATGGCGGCCCGGGATTGTTGCCCAGTCCAAAGGTAATATGAACCGTTGGGTCGCCCAGGCTTCCTGTACACAATTGTGCCTGGATCCGGCCCAGCGAGCAGAGAAAAACGGAGATACATAAAACAATCTTCATTAGGCGAGGTGGTAATACTCTATTCAATCAAAAATAATAAACAAAGCGTAAACAGCTGAAATCAATCCAAATGATGTAACGGTTCAATCGTATACGAATGATTTACGATAAAAGAGGCCGCACCGTTTGAGAAAATCAAAGCTGAAGTTTTGCCGCTGGTCTGACGGTCTCCGTCTGACCAGCGGCATTATCGGTAGCTGGTCTGACGGTCCCCGTCTGACCAGGGAGGGGTTATCTTACGATAAGTATCCATCCGGTTATATTTGGTTCTTTGGATGATCTCAGGTCAATTACATAATAATAAGTTCCAACGGGCACAGGCGTACTATTGTAAGTGCCATTCCAGGGTTTTGAATAGCCAATGCTGCGATAAACGATCTGCCCGTACCGGTTGTACACTTCCACGATCGCGCCTGCAAATGCATCCGGCGATCTGATAAGCCACAGGTCATTTGTGCCATCACCGTTCGGCGAAAAAGCATTGGGTATCTCGTACACTCTTAGTTCCATTTCATCTGAGCTTGTACCGCACCCAACTCCGGAAACCGCGTGCAGCGTATAAGTGGTACTCTGTGCTGGATTTGCCGTGGGAGATAATGAAGCGGGATTGATGAGATTTGATGATGGAGTCCAGTAATAAGATATATCGAACCCCCTTATAGAGCCATCGATCTGAACCGCAGTTCCTGCTTTTGTTCTTTTATCCGGACCCGCATTGGCAACCGGCTTTCTCCAAATGTTCACTGCTACCTGGGCGGTGTCTGAACACCCGAACTGATTTTTTACAATCACCTTATACATGGTACTATCCGCCGGTTGTGCCTGGGGATTTGCAATGGTAACATCAGACAATCCTTTCGAAGGCGTCCAGGTGTATTGAGATCCGCCCGAAGCCAAAAGGCTTGTGCTCGTTCCTTCACAAATGGTTATATCGGAGCTAACAGAAGCATTGACGGACGGAAAAACAGTCAGACTGGTAGACCCGGAATTTTGGCAGCCTTTATCGGATACTGCAATAACTGAATAGAACCCTGCATTACTCATTTGTAAAGGTGCGAATGTAACAGAAGCGGCAGAAGAAATAAAACCGCCAGGGCCGGTCCAGGCATATGTTGAGCCTCCAGTGACAGTTAATTGAAGCCGGCTGTTTTCACAGCCGTTCACTGTCGGTGACATGCTGATAACAGGTAATGGATAGATATTAACAGCAATTGTATTTGATGCTGTACGGCATATAGATGAACTGAAGTTAACGGTTTCTCCGATGAGCATCCTATACCGATATGAACCAGCTACTGAAGTAGGCGGACGGGTATAACTCAGGGTGATAGCGCCCGGAATATTTTTCCATGTAACACCCGTATCTATACTTTCCTGCCACTGGAATGAAGGGTTCGCATAGCCTGCCGAATAACTAGCCGCTAAGTTCAGGGAAGTTACATTTCCTTCACAAAACAATGCAGTGTCTTTCCCATTAGAAGAAATGATAGCGTTCACCGATGGGCCACAGGGTCTGAAAGTGATATCGTCCAACGCAAGATCGTTACCACAACCGCCGGGTGCATTATTGGTTATCCGAACCACAACATCGGTTATAGTCAAGGGAGTTTTGAAATAAACTCCATACTGAGACCAGACAACTACAGGCGATTCCGTGATGTTGCCGCTGTTTTGTTTGGCCAGAACCGTTCCTGATAAAGTCTCGATGGCAAACGTAAGATCTGGATCGATCCCGTTCCCGCAAAACCCACCCGGTTTTAGAACATTCGTGATCCACGCGGCAAATTCATAGGTTGTATTGGTACATAATCCACGGATAGTATCCACAAAAAAATCTCCGGGGGTGAAAGAAGCATTCACAAGCATATAATAGCCGTTCGCGTCGCCTGCTGTATGGTCTTCGGGAACGGTATGCCAGGATGATCCATGGCAATTCGATATCGAATTGTGCAAAGTATAAAAACCGTCCTGCGGACAATCGATGGAAACATGACTGTAATTCGTAACACCCGACTTCAAAGGTGGTCCAGGGCCGGGGCCTTTGCCAAAATCTATATGAACAACAGGGTCGCCAAGGCTGCCATTGCAAAGCTGTGCCCATAAAGAACCGGAAAAGGTACACAGTAAGAGAACGATTAGTAGGTAAAGTTTCATCTATATGGCAACATTCGGATCAAAAATAGTCAAAACTATCTCAAAGTGGAAGGTGGGGTACGGGGAGGAGCGATTCCTTATATTTGCACCCTTTACAAATCCACGGCAGTCGAATACGTTTTTATGTCGAATATCATTCAGCAATTACAGGAAACAACCCGGTATATTAAAAATATTTATCCTTATTCTCCACGGATTGGAATCGTATTAGGGAGCGGTTTGGGAAATTTTGCCAGGGAGCTAGCTATTGAAAAAGAAATTCCCTATAGTGAAATCCCTCATTTTCCTGTTTCCACCGTAGAGGGCCATCCCGGTAAACTCTTGTTTGGAGAAATAAGCGGAAAAAAAGTTGTGGCAATGGCCGGGCGGTTTCATTTTTATGAGGGATACGATGCAGGCCAGGTGGCCTATCCTATCCGGATAATGAAGTTCCTGGGGATAGAATTTTTGCTGATCTCTAATGCCGCAGGAGGTGTTAACCCGGATTTCAGGGTAGGAGACCTGATGATCATTACCGATCATATCAGTTTTGCAACAGTGAACCCATTGGTTGGAAAAAACGTTTCTGAACTTGGTCCCCGTTTCCCGGATATGAGTCATCCTTACAGGAAAGATCTCATTCAAAAAGCAAAAGCCATTGCGAATACCATGAACTTTCCATTGAAAGAAGGAGTTTATTTTGGTGTTACCGGTCCCACTTTTGAAACCCGTGCCGAATATAAAATGATCCGGAAATTGGGCGGGGATGCGGTAGGCATGAGTACTGTGCAGGAAGTGATCATTGCCGTACATATGGAACTGGCTGTATTTGCCATGAGCGTCATAACAGATATAGGGATCCGGGAAGAAGAAAATACAATCACACACCAGGAAGTTTTACAGGCTGCCATCGATGCAGAACCCAGGTTGTCTGCCATTTTTAAGAAATTAATAGAAGAGCTCTGATTCTTTATTAACGTTTGCATAACCCGGCACATCCATTTAATTGCTAATTTGATAAGTTGTAATCAAGAGGTGTTGAAGAAACAATATATTATTATTGCCCTTTTACTGCTTTCAGGAATACTGCATGCGCAGAACGATGCTTTCCGACGCTTACAAGGTGCCAGTCGTTTGGGATCTGGAGCTTCCCAGGGCTCAGGAGACAGTTTAAAACATCGGACGGGTCTTGAAGATTCAATCACGATCCGGTTTCGGTTTTTGGATTCCACGGCACTCCAGGGATTTGATTCTTCGATAGCGGACTTTACCAAAAGATTTCCAATTCCCTGGCATCATGTACACCTTGGAAATTTCGGAACCGCCAGTCAAAGTCTCTTATTCAACCCGCTGTTTCAATCGGGGTGGGACCATGGATTTCATTCTTTTGACGTGTATAATTTTACCGTTCCGCAAACCCGTTTTTATACCACCACGCGTCCCTATTCAGAAATAGCTTATTTGCTGGGAAGCCAATCCGAGCAAATGATCCAGCTGGTGCATACGCAAAATATCCGTCCTAACTGGAATGCTTCTATGCAATACAGGCTTATTAATGCTCCCGGCTTTTTTCAGAATCAGAACACCAACCATAATAACTACCGTTTTAGTTCATGGTATCAGTCCAGAAATAAGCGCTACCAGAATTTTGTGATAGTGGTGGGAAATAAATTGCAGTCTGGTGAAAATGGAGGAATAAAAGACAACGGCAATTATCTCGATAGTGTGCCCTTTGCTGAACGCTCAACCATTCCTACCCAATTAGGACCCAACCGTCCTGGCAACAGGGATTTTTTCAGGTCTGATATTGCTACCGGGACCCGCTTTACAAATGCCACTTATCTTTTGCGACAACAATACGATTTAGGACAGAAAGATTCAATAGTTACCGATTCGTTGGTGATCCCTTTATTTTATCCGCGGTTACGATTGGAACACACCATCAGTTACAACACATACAATTACCGTTTCAATGACGATACCCCCGATAGCGTTTATTACGCCAATAAATACAATATAAAGGATACGGCCACCAGTTTTTTTAGACGTGATTACTGGAAACAATTGATCAATGAATTTTCTATCTACCAATATCCTGATGCAAAAAACCCTCAGCAGTTTATTAAAGTTGGAGCGGCTCTTGAAAATCTAAACGCCGATTTTGATACGGGTCTTGTTAAACAAAAAGAATATAATTTTTTTATTTCAGGTGAGTACCGGAATAAGACACGAAATAAAAAATGGGATATTGAAGCCTTCGGAAGATTTTACGTGAATGGGTTGAATGCGGGAGATTACAACGCCTATATCAGCTTGGGACGACAGATCAGCAGGCAAGTAGGATTTTTACAGGTTGGATTTCAAAATGTGAACAGGACGCCGTCTTTTGTTTATAATTCCCAGAGTAGTTTTTACTTAGGAGACCCTATCAGCCTGAATAAAGAAAACAGCATCCATATTTTTGGATCCCTCGAGCAGCCCAGGCGCAGGCTAAAACTAAAAGGAAGCTATTACCTCGTGAGTAATTATACTTTTTACAAAAATTATTTCCAGGCCGACCAGGCCTCCGCGATCTTCAATCTGTTACAAATAACTGCGGAGAAACAGGTTCGGTTGTACAAAAAGTGGAATTTAAAAACATCGATCGTATTACAGCAAAAAGCGGGGAACGCGCCTGTTAATCTTCCGCTTGTTTTTACCAGAAACCAGATCGGTTATGATGGAAATCTTGGGTTTAGAAACCTGCTTATCAGTATGGGACTCGAACTAAGATATTATACTCCTTTCAAGTCGAATGGTTACTCTCCCGCGATCGGTCAGTTTTTTGTACAGGATACAACTACCGCGAGGCTGAGTATACCAGAAATGGCCTTATATGCTCATTTTCGCATCAAAAGTTTCACGGCCTATATCAGGGCTGAAAATCTGAATGCATTCGGGGGCGGAGGTTTCAATAACAATAATATGATCATTCCTGATTATCCATATCCGGGTTTGCAGATCAGGCTCGGCATTTTCTGGAGCTTTGTAAACTGATCCCTGCAATAGCTGTTTGGTGTTAAAGATTCGGATAACTTATCCGGCCATTCGTCTTTTTGAAAAATAGAGGCTATTTTTGCCTTGATAGTGAAAAAAGGACTAATAACCATATTAGCATTTTTGTACCTGGGATTGGCCGGCGGAGTAGTGGTGAACTTTCATTACTGTATGGGGCAGCTCAGTTCAATTGAATATGGCTACGATGAGCACGACCAATGCGGCAAATGCGGCATGAAAGAAAAAAAGGGTTGCTGTAACACCGAATTCAAAATGGTGAAATTGCAGGATTCCCATCAATGGGCTAAATCGGCGTCCGTTGTCAATAAGTCTTTTACAATATTTACAGATCTTATTTATCAACCTTCTTCCTCAATTCTGATTAGGAGCCTGGAAATCACCAGCGGCTATCATCCTCCACCAAATCTTCGAACCAACAAGGTTTATCTGCATACGGGTATTTTCCGTATCTGATCCTGTATATTTCTTAGACATCCAGTTTTATTATCGTTAACCAGATTTTTTGGTTCATACATTCTTTGCAGCAGTGCTGTAGGATCATTCATACAACAGAATTTATATAGAATATGAAAAAAGCAATTTTCGTGGCCATCGTCGTTTTGTTCGGACTTAACGCTATGGCTCAATTCAAAACAGGAACCTTGCAGGCTGCAGGATTGACCTGTGCCATGTGTACGAAGGCAATTAATGAAACATTAAAAGAGCTCCGCTTTGTTCAATCAGTGAAAGCCGATATCAAAAATTCTCAATTCGTCATTCAATTTAAGGAAGGGGTAAATGTTGATCCGGATGCTTTGAAAGAAGCGGTAGAAGATGCGGGCTTTTCCGTAGCAAAATTAAAACTCGCGCTTAGTTTTGATAATGTGCAGGTGAATAACGACTCTCATATAAAAATCGGTGGCAAAACGTACCATTTCCTGGATACGAACTCGCAATTATTAAATGGAGAAAGAACAATCACTTTTGTTGATAAAAATTTTGTGCTTGCAAAGGAATTCAAAAAATATGCAGCCAAAACACAAATGGCCTGCGTTCAAACTGGTAAGGCAGAGAGCTGTTGCACAAAAGAAGGGATCAATGAGAATGCCAGGATTTATCATGTTACTATCTGATCAGTTGGATAAAAAAAAATAGATAATGAATAAAATAATAACGGCCATTGCGATCTTGTGTATCGGCTTTGCGAAAGCAAATGCACAACCGACTATTGGGCAACAGGCTTTTGAAATTATTTTGCCCGATGCAAAAGGACATAGTCAAAAATTATCCGATCACAAAGGCAAAATTGTATTGATTGATTTTTGGGCATCCTGGTGCGGGCCCTGCCGTCGCGCCAATCCCGGTCTGGCGGAATTGTACTCGAAGTACAAGGATAAAGGATTTGAAATTTTTGGCGTAAGCATTGATGATGAAAAAAGTGCATGGAAAAAAGCGGTAACTGCCGATCGCATTAGCTGGAAACAGGTTAATGCAAAAGGCGGATGGGACGCACCTGTTGCGTTGCAATGGAAACTTGAGCAAATACCAACTTCTTTTCTCCTTGACCAGGATGGAAAAGTAGTGGTAGTAGATCCTTCTCAGAAAGAAATTGAAAATTATCTCAAAACAGTATTGAAATGAGGCGAGCGGCATTTCTGTTAAGGTCGTTATTGTATGCGCTGCCGATTCTATTCACAAACACATCGAGCGGTCAGGAGCTGTATGTGTACACGGAGCCGGCGTCGAATATGCCGGCAAATTCGATCAGTGCAAAGATCAATGGAATGTTCTCAAACGATAACCATTCAAAACGAACACTCCAACGGTATGCGCCCGAAGTAATGATTGGCCTCAGTAAAAAGTGGATGGTGCATGGCATTGTTACTTTCTCTAACATGCATCAGGATAAATTCATCTTTGAATCTTCGAAACTCTATGCAAAATGGAGATTTTTTTCGGTAGATGATGTGCACAAACATTTCCGGATGGCCGCCTTTGGGGCAATTAGCTATAGCCGCAATCATTTGAATTTTAACGAGATCAATTTAAGTGGAGATCAAAGCGGTGCGCAATTCGGAATCATTGCAACACAATTATGGAATAAGCTTGCCATTTCAGCATCTGCAAGTATAAACGAAATAATACATAAATATCGTTGGGATAAGTTTCATTCCGGCCTTCATGTATTTGAATCCTTTAATTACAGTCTCTCAACAGGCTATCTTTTATTGCCGTTTGAGTACAGGGATTATCAGCAAACCAATCTCAACCTTTATCTCGAGTTGTTGAGCAGTACAAATATCGGCTGGCCGCAGGAAAGATACTATATGGATCTGGCCCCTGCCATTCAACTTATCTTTAACAGTACAGACAAATTAAATCTTGGCTACCGGTTCCAGATTGCAGGAGATATTTATCGCATGGCAAATAAAAGTTTAATGATCAGTTATGAACATATTTTTCTAAATGTTCTCAGGAAGAAAAAAAAGAATAGGACTGCACACGGATTATAGGAAGCGAGCGCTGTAAATGCTATTGGTTTCTCACACTCTTTTTATTGCATTTGCTGGACAACTCTTCCCACATCCTTCCCTGACGGATAATGTCATTAAGTTAAGGTCAATCGGCGAGGCGACAGTATATGATAAGAATTAAATATTGGTAATAAATTTGAGCCTGAGAAAATCCCGTAGGGATTAGATATCGGTAGAAGTCAAATGTATTTCATAGCAATCCCGTAGGGATTAAATGTCGGCAATTGGCATTCAGGAAAACCGAAATCTCATCCCTACGGGATGATTTTTGTTTTGTTTGTTTTCTACCGATATCTCATCCCTAACGGGATGAACGGCCATTCGAGGCTTCCCTTAACCGAATGACCTCGTGCTTAGGGATGAACAACAGTTATTGATCTTTTATACCAACGGGCAATGTTATTAAGTTAAGGTGAATCGGAACGATCTGCTCACCAAGCGATGGAATATTTATGGAATCATTTATCCTTTTCTGGAACTTGCATTAGGGATTGCGTACATTACTCATTTTGAACCGAAGATCTTTTAATGGTTGCAATGGCGATAGCAGCAATGCTTATAGCTCAATAGCTGGTACAGTTTTTAAATGAATTATAGTATGAAAAAGCTTCTACTGTTGCTCGTCTCTGCATCATTTGGGTTAATATCAATAGCACAAGAGCATCATCATCATGCTGATACCGCTGCCACAAGAACTGATTCTCCTAAGAAGTCAGGGAAAAATAAAAAAGTTTCCAGCCCGGTAAAAAAGCAACAGCCGGCTCCTGATAAATTTAATGCGGATACAGCAATGCCAATGGATCATAATCATGGACAGGATTCAGTACTTATGGCGCATGCGTATAGCCGAAACCTTCCCATGAGCCGGAATGGTTCAGGAACAGGGTGGTTACCTGATGCCAGTCCTATGTACATGTACATGCAGGGAAATAAAACAAGCAACTGGATGGTGCATGGAAATATTTTTCTTCGTTATAATAAACAGGATGTTTTTGGAAAGGGTTCAAGGGGCGATGCAAAAATAGATGTTCCCAATTGGTTTATGGGAATGTACAATAGGCTCGTTGGTTCAAAAGGATTGTTCAATGCAACAGCCATGATCAGTTTTGATCCTTTAACGGTTGGTGAAAAAGGATATCCACTTTTGTTTCAATCGGGTGAAACTTACAACGGGAACCGCCTTGTTGACCGGCAGCATCCACATGATCTCATTTCGGGTTTGAGCCTGGCCTATACCCATATGATAAATAAAGATGTTGACATCACCGGATATTTTGGCTATCCGGGTGAGCCGGCGCTTGGACCTGTCGCATTTATGCACAGGATCTCTGCCCTGAATAATCCTGATGCAGTACTTGGTCATCATTGGCAGGATGCAACGCATATTGTTTTTGGCGTGGGTACACTTGGAGTAAGAATAAAAAAATTTAAACTCGAGGGATCAATATTTACCGGTCGTGAACCTGATGAAGACCGTTATAATTTTGATAAGCCCCGTTTTGATAGCTATAGTTACCGGCTCTCTTATAATCCCTCATCCGAATGGTCTATCCAGGTCTCGCAAGGTTTTTTACATGAGCCCGAATTAGTGGAGCCCGGGATTGATGTAACAAGAACATCTGCCTCTGTTATCCGTTCGCGATCTTTACGCACGATCAACTGGTCGCAAACGCTGGTTTGGGGAATGAATAATAAAAACCCGCATCAGTCCAGGGAGCATTCCATATTATTTGAAAACAACCTTCAATTTGCCAAACAGGCTTTTTACGGCCGGTATGAATTTATTCAGAAAGCAGCAGAAGAATTAGATCTTGCTTCCTCCCTGGGTCACAGAAATTTTAATATACATGCGGCAACCATAGGATACAATCACAATATTGCGCCGGCTGCTCCTATTGAAATAATACTTGGAGTTCAAGGCACATTGAATTTTCCGGATCGTGAGCTGAAGAGAATATACGGTTCTGCACCTGTAGGGTTGGAGATTTACTTACAACTCCGGCCACGAAGGCATCAACGCCCATAATCACAGAAAATTCAATTGTAAGTTTACCATTATTGATATTCCCGGCTAATATTTTCTGAATGAAAATTGGATTCTTTATTATTGGATGGCTGGTATGGATAAACACATATGCTCAGGAAGCATATGAAATACAGGTGTACGCTTCCAACACCATGCCTAAAAAAAGTATGATCGTAGAAATTCATTCAAATGGTTCAGTCGTTGGACCTACAATAAATAAGAAGTTTCGACCAATTCATGAAACGCTTGAAGTTACGGCAGGCATAGCCGATAATTTTGAGTTCGGGTTTTATGTATTTACAAGAGTTCACAACGGCAAGGTGCAATACATCGGAAATAATATTCGTCCGCGTGTAATGGCTCCTGCAAAATGGAAACTGCCGGTAGGTCTCAGCTTGTCTGCAGAGATAGGTTTTGAAAAAGACCCTGATTCTTCTCTTACCAATTGGGGAATGGAAATCAGGCCGATCATCGATAAAACAGCAGGTAAATGGTACTTTTCGTTCAATCCGAATTTCGAAAAAGTTTTTCAAAAAAAATCCCCCTTTGAATTTACGCCCCATTTTTAAAACATACTACCTGATTAATAAAATAGCCGGTGGCTTTGAATACTATGGAAATGTGGGGAATCCCTTTAATTGGGAGTCTGGCAGCCAACAATTTCATCAATTATATGGGGTCATTGACCTCTTTGTAGATCCCAGACTGGAATTCAACCTTGGTATAGGGCGGGGGCTGACCAACATTTCAGACACCTGGAATATCAAGCTATTACTTGGATGGCGTATTAAATGGAAATGAGTTCCTTAACTGACTCTCTGCGCAGTTCGATATTCTTTTTCAGACGCAGGCAGAAAAATGTAGATGGGTTGGATATATTTTCTATATTTGTCTAAATAAAAATTTAGACAAACCTAAAAATATGTTTAGAGTAGCCCGCAAGATGGTATTGTGTATGTTGGGTTTTGTGACTATGGCTCCTGTTTTTTCACAGTCAGGTCATTTAAAAGGAAATATTTCATCCAACGGGCAGCCGGTGCAGGGGGCCAATATTGTATTGCATCCAGGTCATAAAGGAATAAGAGCCGATAGCCTTGGAAATTTTGAGCTTTTATTCATACCTGCCGGAAAAAGTCTTCTTAAGATTTCAGCCATTGGCTATCAGCCGTTAGAACAACGGATATTGGTTACAAGCGATACTTTAAACCTTTCGTTTGAACTGAGCCTACAATCCTCATCTCTCAATGAAGTAGTGGTTACAGGTACATTAAAACCCGTAACAAAACTTCAAAGCGCTGTGGCTGTCGAAGTCTACTCGCCTCAATTCTTCAGAAAAAATCCAACCCCCAGTATTTTTGAGTCCTTGCAAAATGTAAATGGAGTTCGGCCGCAGATTAATTGTAGTGTGTGTAATACCGGTGATATTCATATCAATGGACTGGAAGGCCCGTATACGATGGTGACCATTGATGGAATGCCGATTGTGAGTAGCCTCGCCACCGTTTATGGCTTGTTTGGAATTCCCAATTCGTTAATTGAACGGATTGAAATTGTAAAAGGACCTGCTTCGAGTTTATATGGATCTGAAGCCGTTGGGGGACTGATCAATATCATTACTAAAAACCCCGTAAAGGCGCCATTAATATCGGCCGATATAATGACTACTAATTGGCTGGAACATTCTGCGGATGTCGGTTTAAAATTCAGAGCAGGCAAAAAGACATATTCATTGCTTGGCATCAACTATTTTAATTATCAAAATACGGTAGATAAAAACAAAGACGGTTTTACCGATGTAACCCTGCAGCATCGAATTTCCGTATTCAATAAATGGAGCTGGCAACGGGCAGAGAATAGGCTTGCAAATATTGCAGCGCGTGTTTTCTATGAAGATCGATGGGGAGGGGATATGAGATACACAAAAAAATTCAGGGGTACGGATAGCATTTACGGTGAAAGTATTTACACCACCCGATTGGAGTTACTTGGCAACTACCAATTACCGCTTAGGGAGAAATTGGTATTTTCATATTCTTATAATTATCATAACCAAAACTCTTATTACGGGATTACTCCTTATTTCGGCAAGCAACACATTGGCTTCGGACAATTAACCTGGGATAAAAAAATAGGAGAGCGGCACGACCTGTTGGCAGGAGCCGCGTTGCGTTATACCTACTATGATGATAACTCAACTGCAACCGCTGATTCAGCCGCTCAAACAAATAGTCCCGATAAAATTTTACTCCCAGGCTTGTTTGTACAGGATGAAATAAAATTAAGCACAGCGCAAAAGCTTTTACTGGGCATACGGTATGATCATCATTCAGTTCATGGAAATATTTTAACACCGCGGATAGCTTATAAAATCAGCATCGATAAAAACAATGTTATCCGGCTAAATGCAGGAACCGGCTTCCGTGTAGTGAATCTTTTTACAGAGGATCATGCAGCTTTAACCGGAGCACGTGAGGTGATTATTGAAGAACGCCTGAAACCTGAACGTAGTTATAACATGAACCTGAACTACACCTCAAGAGTACCGATGTTAAAAAGTTTTATTGGCATAGACGCGTCAGTATGGTACACTCACTTTACCAACCAGATCTTTCCCGACTATGAAACAGATCCTAATAAAATTATTTACAGCAACCTGAATGGTTATGCCGAGTCAAAAGGATTCAGTATGAATGTCGATTACAATCTATCCAGTCGCTTTAAGGCCATAGTGGGAGTTACTGTACAGAATGTAACACGTACCGAAAAGTCCGGGGGCAAAACAATAAAATCATCCCCTGTTTTAATTGAAAACTGGAGCGGTACCTGGTTACTATCTTATACCCTACCCATAGCCGGTTTGAGCGTTGATTACACAGGAAATATATATGGCCCGATGAAGTTGCCACTGATCAGTGAATTTGATCCGCGGCGAGCCTACTCGCCCGTATGGAGCATACAGAATATTCAGTTCACCAAAAAATTCGGCAAACAATGGGAAGTATACGCCGGTTTAAAAAATCTGTTGAACTGGACACCAGCAAAAAATAATCCTTTCATAATAGCGCGTACGAATGATCCATTTGATAAGAAAGTGCAATATGAAGGAAATGGAAAAGTCAGGCAAACAGCCGATAATCCATATGCACTAACCTTCGATCCCACTTACGTATATGCCCCAAATCAGGGTCGCAGGGGCTTTATCGGAATGAGGTTTACATTGAGTAAATAATACCCGACCCCGAAGTTATCCTGGCGTCATTTATAGTCCTCTCTTGTTGGAGAAAATACATCAATGACAATGCAATCGATGAGTGCTGTTGCTGAATGCGGCATATTAGAGGGTATAACATGTGCCGTACCCTCGGTCAGCAAATACGTTTGATCGCCGATCTTCATTTCCAATTCCCCTTCCACAATAAATGTTATCTGCTCATGCACATGATGATGCGGTGGTAATATACTTCCGGCTTTAATATAAACATAACCCAATGTAGCACCCGCTCCATGAATATATTTTCCAAGAATGCCACTTGCAATTTGTTTCGGCTGAATTTCATTGAGGTGTTGCATGTTTACTTAAAATATTTTTTTGGGTATTATTGGTTTATAAAGCAATGAAAATACCCGGATTTCCGACGCATTCACTAAGTGTAATAAATTAAATCCGATTCAGGTATCCCGGTCGAAGTAAGCAACACTCCCTCCAACCCATTCCTTATCCATGTTATACCGTACGCCGATCATTTTTCCTTTGCTGAGGCGTGCAAGATTTGTTGCAGCTTTGGGACGCTTCCAGCCATCTTTCCACAGATACATCATTCTTATTTCAACCTTAGCCGGTGAGTCCGGAGTTGCAATGGTATCGGCATATTTAACCTTACGTTGAAGAATCCAATTTTCTGGATCTTTAACGGAATCAATGTCATGCTGGGTTATATCGATAACAACACCCTGTCCTGCAAATGAGAATAAAGGTTTCAACACATAATTTTCAAGGTCGCCCGGTAATTGTTTTATCTCATTTAAAAAAAATGTTTGTGGCACATAGGGGTGATTGATAAAAGGCAGTGTAAATTTGCTGATCCTATAGAACCAATTGGAATGCGGTATCCATTCTACATCAAAATCCTGTGTGATGTCAACGTAGTTTCCAAGCTTTTCTTTCTGTGCATTCAAATCGTCGAATATGACCCGGTTGTAAATGCGTTTGATCCGGGTTTTCTTCCCGTTAATCATATAAAATAATTCACGACCTTCCTGAATAAGTTCGGTGATGCAAACGGGTTGTATACCCAAATAATCCCGGGTACAATAAAAATCGATCCTGGTTTTTTGTTCATGTGGTTTTATTTCAAGCAGAATGACGTTTTCAGCAGCTTCGTTACCGACAATGACTTCTTTCAGATCATGCAAATAGGATTCTTTATTGTATCCGCTTGCATAATGACTGAAGTTTGATGGTATTTCAAAGTGTTTCGAAAGTACTTCCGGGTAGTACACCTGGAAACCGTATAGGGTGGGGAATCCCTGCATTTCGATCAGCTGTGGTTCCAATTCTCCCTCTTCATTGATACAAATGCCGAAATCAAAAGCGATCATATGACTGTGATCATTTTCATTCGCCATTTTTTCGTGTGGGGGAATGCTCCTTTGAGTAAGCAATTTGAAATTGGAAGCGGTGATGAAATCAACAATGCTTTCGCAGGCATCCAGCATTTTTTTTGCAAATTCTCGGCTTACAAATACCGGAGTTTCAGCTATCCTGAACTCAATGGCTCCGGGATGCTTGCTATGAAGATCCTTTAAAAAAGCTTCATATCTTTCTTTCGTAAAATGGTCGTTGAAGGCTTTGCGTAAAGCAGGGATCATGCAGCTTTTTTTAGTGATCGGAAGTTACGGAATGCTGCAATAACGATGTTGGATTTTCTTTTGAAAGAAATGAGTAATATTAAAAAATTCGTCGTGATCTCCTGGTTGTATGTCAGCGGGGTTCACAAAGAAAACAAAGGAAGACACGAAGAATACGACGAAGCAGATTTTATGCCGCTACAATTTGCAAAGAATTCACTGCCTGATTAAGGAAGTTGGGAATAACATGAGAATACGTCATTAATATTTTATCCGGATCATTCAGGTGTTTGATCATGGACTTCCATTTTTCGTAGCCATGACTTTCAATAACTGTTTTTTTCTTGTCTTCCCGTTGAAGATACATGGTCATGCCAATTGCATCGGCTTCGGGATGGAACTGGGTGCCAATCATATATTCGTTGAAGCGAACAGCCATGATGGCTCGTTCAAGGGGCACATGGGGTCGTTCTTTTTCAATGGCAAGTATCGTTGCCCCTATCCGATTAACTACCTCGTGATTCGGTTGGGTTACCTGGTAGTCACGGCTGTCTACTGCATAGAACGGATCATTCAGACCTTGAAATATTGGTTCATTCATCGTATCATGGAGTATATGAACGGGGAATATTCCGAATGCCGTAGATCGACGTTTCGTAACCTTTGCAATCTGGTAATGCCTGCAGGCAAGCTGGTATGAATGACAAATAAACAATACATGCTTTTTTTGCAGGTTAGCAATATTGCCATTATACTTTTCCAGCTGATGTAACCAGCTAAAATATTTTTTTTCCCACTCACTATTTTCACTATCGAGAGGGCTGCCGGGACCGCCACTTGAAATATAAATATCATAGGTAAGGTCTGGCAATTGCTGTTGCAGGCGAACCTCAAATTCGTCGCGGATAATGGAAAGCTGATTAATTTGCCCGTATTGTTTCAGGATTTCACGCATACAACGCATGCCTTCATTCGTCTGCCCTTCATAGAGATCCAGAATAGCTACACGAATTACATTTTTCTTAGTCCCGTTCATGAATGCAAACTTAGTAATTTTTAAAGTTGTGTTTGCTTTCTGAAGCATATGAAACTATAAACAAATGTGAATTGCTCATGAAGGGGTAAGAGAATTCATGTAGAAGCTGTTTTAAGGGTTTACTTTGCTATTTATACTGATGGATATTACAAGTCAAAAGAATGCGTAGAATTCGCAAAGTTCGACTTAATTGGCGCTTGTTGGCGCAAGGGTTTTTAGCATTTGTTCTGCTACAAACTCATTGCCCTTTTCGTTGAGATGAACCCTGTCTGTAGTGAGTATGCCCATTTCCTTGTTCTCTTTGTTATTGGCCAGATTGTATTGTAAAAAAGATTGGCGCAGATCAATCAATCCACAGTTGTTTTTCTGCGCAATGCTCCGGATGATCGATGAATATTTATTAAGATCCCCATCAAGTTCATTGCTGAAATCAGTCTTTTCACCGATAGCAGCGGGGGTACAAATCGCCACTTTAATATTTTTCTGTTGCAGTTTTTTTACGACGGCAGTGTAAAATTTTTCAAATTTATCAGGGTCTGTCCCTGTTCCGTAAGTGCGCTTATGCCAAACATCATTTACACCTACCCATATAATCACCATATCAGGATTTTTAGAAAGTACATCTTCATCCATTCGCAGGTAAAGATCATACACTTTATTACCACCAATACCTGCGCCGATTAATTCGTAATTGTTCTCCTGGCCTTTTTGCTTTATCAGCTCCATTAATTTGGTAATATACCCTGTCGGCTGCACACCAGCCTGTGTTATAGAATCGCCGAAAAATATGATGCGTTGTTTTTTCTGCATATGAACAAATGAAGACAAGATAATAGTGGCAGTTAAAGCGATCAATATCGATTTCATATACAAAGTTTTTTGAAGCTTGTGATCATTGAGATCCGGACGACGAATATCAATAAAAATTAATATTTTTCATACACCGTTTCCCCATTTACATATGTTTTTAAAACCTGAATAGTCAGAATGTCTGCGCCTGCCGTTTTAAGGATATCCTTATCCAGGATAATAAAATCGGCAAATTTTCCATTCTCAAGGCTACCTTTTTCATGTTCTTCAAAATTGGATTTTGCAGCCCAGATAGTCATGCCCCGAATGGCGTTTTCTGCATTCAAAGCATTTTCCACCTGGTAGCCATTGTTGGGCCATCCTGCAGCATCTTTTCTGACTACCGCCGCGTAAAAAGTTTTAAATGGGCTAATATCTTCTACAGGAAAATCAGTGCCCAGCGCAATCCAGCCGTTCTGTTTTAATAGATCATTGTAAGCATACGCTCCTTTCTCTCTTTCTCTTCCAAGCCGGTCAATGGCCCAATACATATCCGAGGTGGCATGGGTAGGTTGAACCGATGGAATAATACTGTATCGTCCGAATAGTGGAAAATCGGCACTGTCAACTACCTGGGCATGCTCTATCCGCCAGCGACGATCATTTTGACCTTTCAGGTAGCTGCCATACGTGTTCAATACAACCCTGTTGCCTGAATCACCGATGGCATGCGTGCACATTTGAAAACCCTTTTCATAAATAATAGTAGCTACAGAATCAAAATGTTCTTTATTGCTCAGCAGAAAGCCAGATTGAGCAGGTTTGTCAGAATAAGGCTTTAGCAGGCAGGCACCTCTTGAACCAAGCGCCCCGTCTGCGTATACTTTAAAAGAACGCACATGTAAACGGTCGGTTTTGATCTTGCCCCGGTTAAAAAGGAACTGATAGTTCGATGGGTGGTCACTGAGCATTACATACAATCTCATTTTCAATGCACCATTTTTTTGCAATTTCTCAAGCAACTCGACATCTGGCCGGTTCAATCCGCAGTCATCAATCGTTGTAAGTCCCACAGCAAAACAATTTCGTTGTGCTGCCATTAGCGCCTCTTCGGTTTGCTTTTCACTGTTGCGAGGAATTTCGGAAGTTACAAGCTCTATTGCATTATCAATGAGGATGCCTGTCGGTTTACCGTTCTTAAGTTCAACATCACCTCCAGTAAGCTTTGTGTCAGAGCCAATGCCTGCAAGATCCAGTGCCGCCTGATTGGCGATGGCAGCATGACCATCTATCCGTGTCAAGAGAATAGGAATGTTTTTAAACAACAAGTCAAGTGCTTCCTTATCCGGGAAATCTTTTTTTATCCAGTCATTCTGATCCCATCCTCTTCCGATGATCCAGCTACCCTTTTGCGAATAGCGCGATTTGGTCACACTATCTTTTGCAATAAACTTTATAATTCGCTCAACACACTCTTCCCAACCTCTCGTACCTGTAAGATCGACCGTTTGTAATCCAAGACCATATTCAAAAAAATGAGCATGTGCATCAATAAATCCCGGGTAAATATATTTTCCTTTTGCATCCAGCTTTTCCTTTGCATCGAATTGTTGCAACAGCCTAGCCGAAGTTCCGGTAGCCAAGATCTTACCGTCTTTGATGGCCATTGCTTCAACGACGCTAAAAGATGAGTCAACAGTGTAGATAATAGCGTCGTAAACAAGAATGTCAATTTTTGTTTTTGATGCGCAGGAAAGGGAAAGAATAATGTATAAAAAGAGTAAATAACTATTCATAGTATAATTTATAAGAATGCCGTATTCCTTCTTTTTTAAAGCGTACTCTATTCCCCCTTTTTTAAAAGGGTGCTGTATTCCTTCTTTTTTAAAGCGTACTCTATTCCCCCTTTTTTAAAGGGGGTTAGGGGGATTTCTTCTTCGTACATTTCGTTTTAAAACCTCCGGATGTTTCTCCTCATATTCAAATATATAGTTCTCGATTGTTCTTATAACATTTATCATATCTTTTCTTACTTCGGTTTCCTTAAATCTGAGAAAATGTAAATTCCATTCTTCTAATTTCTGTTGGCGGAGATCATCATCAATAGAATCTTCTTCGGATGAATGATAGTGACCATCTATCTCAATGATCAGTTTTAAAGCCGGGCAATAAAAATCGACAATATAATTATCTAATGGCTTCTGACGATAAAACTGATAACCCATCATTTCGCGGGCCCTTAATTTTTTCCAGAGTAATATTTCGCCAAAGGTTGAATGATTGCGTAGATCACGGGCGAGATGTTTGAGATTTTTGTTGTAGGGTAAATGGCGCATAGTGCGGGGAATCCCCCTGGCCCCCTTTGGGAAAGGGGGAATTGGTTTTTTTCCCCCTTTCCCAAAGGGGGCCAGGGGGATTCTGACTCGAAATTAGACAGGGCGATGTCCTTGACAAGGATGTAAACAGCATCATTTTTTGTTTTAATATCAAAAGGCTTGTTGATTTAACGAAGGCCTTGGATACCTTTTTAGAAAATGAACTCTTCTATCGATCAATCCTTAAATTTATCCGGATGCTTTTTGTTATGATCTGTTTGATCCTGGTACGCCTTTGCAACGGACAATATACTGGCCTCATCATACAGATTTCCAATTAATGTAATGCTTTGCGGTAGACCGCTTTGATTAAACCCTATTGGCATACACACAACAGGATGGCCACTTAAATTGGTTATCGACAGTTGTTTTCCGGAAAAAGTTGGAGCGATCAATACATCGTAGTCTTTCATTAATTCATTCATTCCAATACATAGACTGTAACGATACCTGTTGGCATTGATGTACTCAACAGCAGGGATAAGCCTCGCGGTACGAAAAATATTCGGCCAGAAATTTTTATCCTGCCTTTCGATAAGATCATCCCGGTTTGTTCTGGTTAGTTCGTCAAACGCAGCGCCGGCTTCGGCATTCAAAACAATATCTACAATATTGAAAGGGTACAAGCTTGAATCAGGAAATTGTACAGCATTCAGAGTAGCACCCATTGCACGGTAAGTATCAAGAACCTTCCATTCGGCAGCATCTTTTGAAAGCGCTTTAAAATAATTTTCGGCATAGGCTATGCGCAGGTTTTTAAAATCTGCTTTCTCCGTATAATTAAATGCATGGTCGATAGCTCCCGGATCCTTGCCATCAGTGCCCTTGATATAATAATATACGATCGCTGCGTCTTCAGCGCTTCTGCAAATAGGACCCGTTTTGTCCAGCGTCCAACATAAGACCATTGCACCGCTACGGCTTACTGTGCCGAACGTGGGCCTCAGGCCTGTTGCTCCGCACCGGTTTGAAGGAGAAACAATAGAACCTAATGTTTCTGTGCCGATCGTGAAAGGCAGGAGACCAGCAACTGTAGCAGCTGCGGAACCGGCTGAAGAACCACTTGAGCCCTGCTGAAGATTCCATGGATTTCTTGTAAATCCCCGAAACCATTTGTTGTCGTAGGCAAGCGCACCAAGTGATAGTTTGGCACACAGAACAGCCCCTGCATTTTTAAGTTTTGTGTATACAAAAGCGTCTTCATTAATGATCTGGTCTTTATAGGGAGTCGACCCCCATGTGGTCTTATATCCTTTTACGGCAAACAGATCTTTTAATCCATAGGGTATTCCATGCAGGGGTCCTTTATAAATTCCTTTTTGCAGATCAATATCAGCCTGCTTTGCTTGTTGCAAAGCCAATTCTTCGGTTAACGTGATGATACATTCCAGGGTATCACCCCATTTCTTCAGCCTGTCGATAAAATATCTCGTCAACGCAAGAGAGGTGATCTTCTTATTTTTAATGAGGGATGCAAGCTGGGGTATTGAATAAAAAGCAAGATCGGTTTTGTTATCAGGCAAAGCGGTGGTTGAAGGAATATTCCAGTTGATTTTCTGTTGCTTTGTTGGAACAACAAAGCCAGGAGGGGCTGGTTGAAAAGCAAAAGGGTAGGGGAGATTATTGGCCGGCAAATTTCTGTGCATCTTTTTATATACTTCCGTAAAATCTTCCACATCGGTGAGCATCGAATCGGATTCGGCGATTGTGAAATCCAGATCATACCATCTTGCCCATTCTTTTATTTGTTGAATAGAATCTTGCTTCGTCTGAGCAGGCAGGTAGAGTGAAAATAAAATGCAACATATCACAAAAGCATATTTCATAAATGATCTTTGAGATGCTCAAATTAATTAAATTAAAGTTTACACTTTGACGCTTTGTTGGTTAATTTGCAACTAAGATTAAAGTCACTATATGAAACGACGTATTTTCCTATTTCGCATTGGTATTGTTTTGATTGTTTTTACTTTTTTGGTTAATAACTCTTCTGCGGTATATGCCTTTCAGGACAAACGCGATTTTTATGAAATAAGAATATATCATCTTAAAAACACGCAACAGGCACAACGGGTAGAGCAATATCTAAAGGATGCCTATATTCCCGCTTTACACAGGGCAGGGATAAAAAGGATCGGCGTTTTTAAACCGGTGGTAGATTCTGTTTCGGAACAACTGTTGTATGTATTGATCCCTTTTACTTCAATGGATCAGTTTGAAAAGCTGCCTGCTATGCTGGAAAAGGACAACCAACATGGTCTTGATGGGAAAGACTATGTCGATGCAGTCTATAGTGATCCTCCATTTTCTCGTATTGAATCTATTTTACTAAAAGCATTTGAAGGAATGCCGTCGGTCAATGCTCCAAAATTTGCAACCGCAGCATCAGAACGGGTGTATGAATTGCGTAGTTATGAAGGTCATACCGAAAAGATTTATCGTAATAAGGTGCAAATGTTCAACAAAGGAGATGAGATCGGCTTATTCAACAGGCTTGAATTCAATGCCGTATTTTATGGCGAAGTATTGGTTGGAAGCAAAATGCCAAACCTTATGTATATGACCAGTTTTGAAAACCGGGCATCACGCGATGCCCATTGGAAATTATTTAGCGCAGATCCAGAATGGAAAAAGCTTTCGGCAATGCCTGAATACAAAAACAACGTTTCAAAAAACACTATTGTGTTCTTAAAGCCAACAGATTATTCGGAGCTTTGAACTCTTTTTTGCGAAATCAATTCAGATAGCAACAGGAACACTCCAAATCCCAATGCCGTTCCCAATACATTTAGTATAATATCGTCTACGTCAAAATTTCCCAGTATTGTAAATAACTGAACCAATTCAAAGAACAGGCTTATAAAAAAAGCAAGGATAATAATTCTTTGAAAGTTATTGACCTTAAAAAATAAAAAAGGGAGAAATATTCCCAGGGGAAAGAATAAAAAAACATTTCCCACAAGGTTTTCTTTGGTATATCTTAATTTATCAGTTCCTGTGAGATAAAACTGTACCGTGTATAAAGGAATATAATTGCTCTGAGAGAAATTCTTTTCTAACAGTTGCCAGTTGTAGTTATCAATGAAATGGGATTTCAGATTCCCAGGATGCTTTAAAAGAATAAATTTGATAAGGATGAGAATGTATATGACAAATAAGAAACTGATACCGGTCCTTAAACCCTTATTTTCTATCGGTGAATTCATGAGGCAAGATGCGTAAATTTTATTCTCTACAGGCCGGCCAGATACTGGCTTTTTATATAATCCACAACAGTTTCAAGGCTTTTTGTCTGTTCAAATACAGCAAGTTGCCTGTCTGCCCCCGTTCCGTTCTCAAGCATTTTATGTACATAGGCCAGCCGATGTCTTGATCCCAGATCGTCAACCACATCATCTACAAAATCGAGTAACTCATAGATTAGCACACGGGTATTCACCTCTTCTTCTTTTCCAAAATCAATTAATCTGCCATCGATGCCGTAACGGCTGGCCCTCCACTTATTTTCATTTAGAAGCAACCTGGAGTATTGAATGAAGTTCAGGTTCTTCGAACGGAGTTTATATATTTTGGCACACACCGCCTGGAATAAAGAAGCAATAGCGATGGTTTCATCAACTGTCATAGGTACATCGCAAATACGAAACTCTACTGTATTGAAAAAGGGATGAACACGAAGGTCCCACCACACCTTTTTTGCATTGTCGATGCAATTGGTCTTAACCAGCAGCTTTATGAAATTATCATACGCCTCAATACTGTCAAAACTATCAGGAATACCAGTGCGTGGAAACTTGTCAAATACCTTTGTGCGAAAAGATTTATATCCGGTTGTGCGGCCTTCCCAGAAAGGAGAATTGGTGCTGAGTGCATAGATATGCGGCAAAAAATACCGGGTTGAATTGGCAATATGATTGGCCATTTCCCGCGTTTCCATTCCTACATGAACATGAAGCCCAAAGATCAGGTTACTACGTGCGGCCTCCTGCAACTCGTTCACAATTTCATTGTACCGTGCATGATCAGTGATCAACTGACTCTCCCAATGACTGAACGGATGAGTTCCGGAAGCACCCATGGAATGGCCAAGGCTTTCGGCTATGCCGGAAATGGTCTTACGTAAAATACCAATATCGTTAAACGCTTCATCAGCATCCTGGCAAATATCAGTACCTACTTCTACCACCGCCTGGTGCATTTCGGCTTTTACCTTATCCTTGATCACTTTTTGTCCTTCGTGAACAATTTTTTGTTCATGGCTTTTGAGTTCACGGCTCTCCGGATCGAGCACCATGTATTCCTCCTCAATGCCGAGTGTAAAATGCTTGTAGTTGATATGAGCCATAGCAGTTATTTGGTAATAAAAATTTCATGAAGAGTAGCTTTCAATGCAGGAAATATGAAGGATATAACGGATTCTTCTGTAAAAAAAATAGGCTTGTCAAACAAAATATTACTGTTCAATCTAAATACGGCTACCTGCTTATATTCAGGATAAACCACCCAATATTCTTTCACCTCATTTTCTTCGTACAGCTCGAGTTTGTATTTCATTTCCGTTTTCGTGTTGCCGGGCGATAAGATTTCAACTACCAGATCAGGAGCTCCGTCAATGGC
>JACMLY010000057.1 GCA_014379345.1 Chitinophagaceae bacterium | reverse complement strand
CTTTGTCTGTACTCCATATAACTCGGCTAAATCCCGGTCTAGCATTATCTTCTGTTCTCTAACCAGATAGATTTTATTCATGATAATTTCATCAACCAGAGCGATCGATTCTATTGTTTTGGCCATAAGCGATTTTTTTCTTACACAATATTTTTCCAAGGAAAAAAATTGACTCTTGTTAGATCCTGGGCCAATTTATCGAAGAATAAGTTGCAATAGCCAGTTTTTGTAACGCAAAAACAGAAGAAAAAAACAAGTAGAAAAGCATCTCTCTTATCTATTCAAGAAAATACTGTTGCTCATGAGGCTTAGAGGCTCCTGATACTGTGGTTAATTGGAAAAATGATGATGCAAATAAGAATCAGCAGATATGGGAATAGTTGGCAATTTTTTAAGAAAGAAAAACTACGTTTGAATGATTCTATCAGCGAACGCAACATTCTCATTCTCTAACGGAAGTGAAATAATAAAAGTGGCTCCTTCATTAACCTTACTTCTGGCAGATATATAGCCATTGTGCTTTTCCACAATCTTTTTGCATAGAGCGAGGCCGATGCCTGTTCCTTCGAATTCGGTATTTAGATGAAGGCGTTTAAACATACCAAAGATCTGCTCTGAATATTTTTGATCGAAGCCAATTCCATTGTCTTCAATAAAAATCCTGCAATATTTATTATTGACTTCTTTATTCGCATTGCCATTAAGACCAGGACTTATTTCAGAGTGAATATTAATTACAGGTTCAATATTTTTTTTGCTGTATTTTAAAGCATTACTTATAAGATTATGGAATAATGGCCGAATAAGCCCGGGATTTACCAACATCGAAGGAAGTTGATTGACAGAAATCCTGGCCTTTTTTTCGTTCAATTCTTCTTCCATATCGTTCAGCACTTCAGTCAATATAATGTTCAGGTCACTTTGAACAAACAAGCTATCTTCCACAGATAATTTCGAAAACGTAAGGATATCGTTTATTAATAACTGCATGCGTTCACTTGCCTTCTGTATGCGTGTAATATTCGTTTTACCTTCCTGGTCAAGCACATCCTTGTATTTGAGATACAGGCGATCACTAAAAGTCCTGATCTTTCGTAAAGGCTCCTGGAGATCATGTGACGCCATGAATGCAAACCGATCCAGATCTTTGTTTGCGGCTTCCAGTAAAGTGATATTTTCAAGTAATTGCCTGTTGAGTTCCTTAGCGTGCTCCTCTGAAGCTTTTCTTTCATTGATCTCGTTCTCGAGATTTTTATTGATGGCAACCAGCTTTTGCTCCTGTGCCAACAGGCGGTGATTTTTTCTGTACAGGTCAACAAAAACAGACACTTTAGCTCGTAGAAGATCCGGGTTAACTGGTTTATAGATATAGTCTACCGCACCCGCCCTGTACCCTTTAAAGATATTCTCATCCCCATAATTATTCGCAGTTATGAAGATGATGGGAATATGTTTCAACTTCTCACGTTCGTAGATCAGGGTAGCCGTTTCAAAGCCGTTCATGTTCGGCATTTTAACATCCATCAGGATCAGGGCAAAATCATACTCCTTCAATAATATCTTTAATGCTTCGCGTCCGGAATTTGCCTTACTAAATTTATAACCATCGGGCTCCAGAATGGTTTCAATCGACAGCAGGTTGTCGTCCCTGTCATCAACCAATAATATTTTGGGATATGTTACCATTGTTTAATCATTTGTAGAACCATACCCTCATCAATGAAAGTAGCTGATCAATTTTTAATGGTTTCGTGATATAATCTGAAGCTCCTGCTTCTATACATTTCTGACGATCTCCTTTCATCGCCTTTGCCGTCACTGCTATAATCGGCAAACTGCTGTTTTTGTGTTCCCGCCGTATTTTCTGGGTGGTCTCATATCCATCCATTTCAGGCATCATGATATCCATTAACACCATATCTATTTTCGAATTTTCATTTAAGATATTTATTGCTTCCTTACCACTCTCAGCTGTTATGACATTGATATTGTACCGCTCAAAAACGGTGGTCAAAGCAAAAAGATTACGAACATCATCATCAACTACCAGGATATTTTTTGCTGTTAAAATATCTTCTTTCACCCTGATATTCTCTATGATTTTGCGCTTTTCAGGAGCCAGATCTTTGTGATTGATATGCAATTGTAACACAGTTTCCTCTAAAAGGTTTTCTAAGGAGTTTACACCTTTCAACAAAACGGTATTGGCATTTCTGTTCAACTGTTTTAACTCAATCTTATTGAAATCTTTTGCAGAATAAACAATTACGGGCGTCAATTTTTTCTTGGTAGAACCTACCCGGTTGACAAGATCGTTGCCCGGTATATCCGGCAAAGTGTAATCAAGAATAATGCAATCAAAATCCTTTGAATTTATTAGATGAAGTGCCTGTTCTCCTGTTGCAGCTATCGCTACATCGACATTATCACTGTATAATATTTTTGCTATTTGTGATGATTCGATCTCATTGTCTTCTACCACCAGAACGGTTTTTACTTCCTTCTTACTGTAAGCGGTGATATCCTCAAAAAGTTCATTTAAAGATTCGTTCTCGAGAGGTTTCAATAAGAAACTCCTTGCCCCGCGCTTGAGCGCCAGTTGCCGGTTCTCTTCGCCTGATATAAGATGAATAGGAATATGTCTGTAATTCAGATCATTCCTTAAAAGATCAAGCACTTTCCAGCCGCTTGTGTCCGGCAATTTTACATCGAGTGTAATGGCAATCGGACCGAACCTGTTAACAAGGTCAAATACTTCAATATAATTCGTTGCCACAACAGCTTTCATGCCTTCCTGGTGAGCCTTCTCTATAACGATTCGCCCAAACCGAAGATCGTCTTCAACTACCAAAACCACTTTATCATTTGGCTGAATATTACTTCTGTCATCGCCGGTTTCATTGATCATCTCATTAACAATTTCCAGGCTTTTTGTTTCTCCATCAGTGGTCAACCGGAGAGAGTTCAGCAAATTGTCTATATCTCCGCTGTCGGCGCTTAGTTGCAACTGCTGGATTGCTTTGATATTATCAGACGCTTCTCTGGAAGTTAAACCCGAAATATTTTCAATAGGCAGATACAATGTGAATGTGCTGCCAAATCCCGGGTTGCTATCCAGTTCTATGGTACCGCCCAGCAGCTCCGCCAAGCCACGGCTAATAGACAACCCTAATCCTGTACCACCATACTTACGGCTGGTTGAACCTTCTGCCTGCTGAAACGCTTCAAATATGATATTTTGCTTTTCCTGCGGAATACCAATACCTGTATCACTGATCGCGAAGGCCACAACTGTTTTCGAATTATCGAGATTTGCATTACCCTGTTTCCAGCTATTCTTTGCTTCAGAAATTTTCAATCTTACTTCGCCCTTCTCAGTAAACTTAAAGGAATTGGATAGCAGGTTCTTCAGGATTTGATTCAAACGCTGGAGGTCAGTTTCCATAACTTCCGGAAGCTTAGAATCTGTCTCGATATGAAAGCGAAGATGACGTGCTTCTGAAATAGGTTTGAAAGTAGTTTCCACAAATGAGGCAATCTCTGCAAAACGAACGGGTGAGAAATTAGCCGAAATGAAGCCGGATTCGATCTTCGAGAGATCAAGAATATCATTGATCAGTTGTATTAAGTCATCACCGCATGAGTGAATAGTCTTCGCATAGCGGATCTGTTTGTCATTCAGATTGCCTTCCGCATTTTCGTACAATTGCTGGGCAAGTATCAATAAGCTATTTAGCGGTGTACGTAATTCATGAGACATATTTGCCAGGAACTCGGATTTGTACTTCGACGTAAGCGTTAACTGCTCTGCTTTTTCTTCCAGGGATTTTCTGGCTTCTTCTACTTCTTTGTTTTTTGCTTCTACCTCATTTTTCTGTTTAACAAGCAATAGCGCTTTATCCTGCAATTCATCATTTGTTCTTCTTAATTCTTCCTGCTGAGTTTTCAATTCACTTGCCAGCGACTGAGACTGCGCCAGCAATTCTTCTGTTCTTGTATTTGTTTCAATCGTGTTCAATACGATACCGATACTTTCTGTAAGCTGGCTGAGGAAGTCAAGGTGTGTTTCGCTGAAATCATCGAGTGATGCCAGTTCAATAACAGCTTTCACTTTATTTTCAAACAATACAGGCAAAACAATAAGGTTCGAAGGCTTAGCCTGGCCCAGGCCGGAACTTATCTTAATATATCCGCTAGGCACATTGGTGAGCATGATCCTTTCTTTCTCAAATGCGCACTGCCCAACCAGCCCTTCTCCAATTGCAAATTCCTTGGGGATATTTTTTTCTGCCTTGTATGCGTAGGCCGCAAACAGTTGCAATTTTACGTTGGATGTTTCTTCATCCTGCTTCAAAATGTAGAATGCTCCGTAATGTGCCGTTACAACCTGTGCCAACTCTGAAAGAATCCGTTTAGTTACAGTATTCAAATCTTTTTGCCCCTGCAACATTTGCGTAAACTTGGCAAGATTCGATTTCAACCAGTCCTGTTCCTGATTACGAAGAGTTGTTTCGCGCAGGTTGGTGATCATCTGGTTGATGGTATCTTTCAATGCTTCCACTTCTCCTTTGGCATCAACACGTATATTTCGGGTAAGATCACCTTTAGTTACTGCCGACGCAACTTCGGAAATTGATCGCACCTGGGTCGTCAGATTTTGGGCAAGCTGGTTAACATTTTCTGTAAGGTTCTTCCAGATACCGGAAGCACCCGGAACACTTGCCTGACCACCCAATCTTCCTTCAACCCCAACCTCACGGGCAACCGTAGTTACCTGGTCACCAAATACCGCCAGCGTATCGATCATTTCGTTAATTGTATCTGTCAGCTGCGCTACCTCACCACGTGATACAATGGATAATTTTTGTTTCAGGTTGCCGGTCGCCACTGCAGTAACCACTTTCGCAATTCCCCGAACCTGGTTGGTAAGGTTGGATGCCATCATATTTACACTATCCGTCAAATCTTTCCAGGTTCCGGCAACGCCTTTTACTTCTGCCTGGCCTCCCAGTTTTCCTTCTGTGCCCACTTCCCGCGCAACACGGGTTACCTCAAACGCAAAAGAGTTCAACTGTTCCACCATGGTGTTGATGGTGTTTTTCAAATCAAGGATCTCTCCTTTAACGTCGATCTGCACTGTTTTTGAAAGGTCACCACTCGCCACCGCTTTTGTTACTTCCGCAATGTTCCGCACCTGTGCTGTCAGGTTACCCGTCATCTGGTTTACGGAGTCCGTCAAATCCTTCCAGGTTCCGGCAACACCCGGCACGAATGCCTGTCCACCCAGTTTACCATCGGTTCCCACCTCCCTGGCCACACGTGTTACTTCTGATGCAAACGCCCTTAACTGATCCACCATGGTGTTCAGTGTTTCTTTTAATTGCAGAATCTCACCACGTACATCAACCGTAATTTTTTTCGACATATCGCCATTCGCCACCGCGATGGCTACCTCAGCAATATTCCGTACTTGCGCTGTTAAGTTGCCTGCCATCTGGTTCACCGAATCCGTTAAATCTTTCCAGGTTCCCGCTACTCCCGGTACGTTGGCCTGGCCTCCCAATTTTCCTTCCGTACCCACCTCTCTCGCCACACGCGTTACTTCAGAAGCAAACCCTCTTAATTGATCCACCATTGTATTGATGGTGTTTTTCAACTCAAGGATCTCTCCCTGTACATTCACCGTGATCTTTCTTGACAAGTCACCATTTGCCACCGCTGTGGTCACTTCGGCGATATTTCGTACCTGCGAAGTAAGATTACTCGCCATTTTATTTACACTATCTGTCAAATCTTTCCAGGTACCAGCCACTCCGGGCACGTCTGCCTGGCCGCCCAATTTACCTTCGGAACCAACCTCCCGGGCAACTCGAGTCACTTCCGAACCAAATGAATTCAACTGATCCACCATGGTATTGATGGTATTTTTTAACTCCAGGATCTCTCCCCGCACGTCCACGGTAATTTTTCTGGATAAGTCGCCCTTGGCCACCGCTGTGGTTACTTCCGCAATGTTACGTACCTGTCCGGTCAGGTTACTGGCCATCTGGTTTACCGAATCGGTCAGGTCTTTCCACACACCACCCACTCCTTCAACGGTTGCCTGACCTCCCAGTTTTCCCTCAGATCCCACCTCACGAGCCACACGGGTTACTTCCGATGCGAATGAGTTCAATTGATCCACCATTGTATTGATGGTGTTTTTCAATTCAAGAATTTCACCTTTCACGTCCACCGTAATCTTTCTCGACAAGTCACCATTTGCTACCGCTGTTGTTACCTCGGCAATGTTACGTACCTGCCAGGTAAGGTTACTTCCCATTTTATTTACACTATCTGTTAAATCCTTCCACGTTCCGCCCACCCCAGGAACATCCGCCTGCACTCCCAATTTTCCTTCTGATCCTACTTCACGGGCAACACGGGTTACTTCAGATGCAAAGGAGTTTAACTGGTCAACCATGGTGTTGATAGTGTTTTTCAACTCAAGGATCTCACCTTTTACATCCACCGTGATTTTTCTGGACAAGTCTCCTTTTGCCACCGCTGTTGTTACTTCCGCGATATTCCGCACCTGACCGGTAAGGTTACTGGCCATCTGGTTTACTGAATCAGTCAGATCTTTCCAAACGCCACCAACTCCTTTTACCGTCGCCTGTCCGCCGAGTTTACCTTCCGATCCAACCTCACGCGCTACCCTGGTTACTTCCGAGCCAAATGAATTTAGCTGATCCACCATTGTATTGATGGTGTTTTTCAATTCAAGTATCTCTCCCTTTACATCCACCGTGATCTTTCTGGATAAGTCTCCTTTTGCCACCGCAGTCGTTACCTCGGCAATATTCCGCACCTGGGCCGTAAGGTTGCTTCCCATCTGGTTTACCGAATCTGTAAGATCTTTCCATACACCACCTACTCCTTTCACTTTTGCCTGACCACCGAGCTTCCCTTCGGAACCTACTTCGCGAGCCACCCGGGTTACCTCCGCGGAGAAGGAGTTTAACTGGTCAACCATCGTATTAATGGTGTTTTTCAACTCAAGGATCTCTCCTTTTACATCCACTGTAATTTGCCTCGAAAGGTCACCTTTTGCAACGGCTGTTGTTACCTCTGCTATATTTCGAACCTGGCCGGTAAGGTTGCTCGCCATTTGATTTACTGAATCCGTCAGGTCTTTCCAGGTACCTGCCACCCCTTTCACCTGGGCCTGACCCCCTAATTTTCCCTCTGTTCCCACTTCCAGTGCCACACGCGTTACCTCAGACGAAAAAGAATTGAGCTGATCCACCATGGTATTGATGGTATTCTTCAATTCAAGGATTTCTCCTTTTACATCCACTGTAATTTTTTTGGATAGATCGCCCTTTGCAACGGCTGTTGTTACCTCTGCTATATTTCGAACCTGCGCTGTAAGATTACTGCCCATCTGGTTTACCGAATCCGTCAAATCTTTCCACACGCCGGCTACCCCTTTCACTTTCGCCTGACCTCCTAATTTCCCCTCGGAACCCACTTCACGCGCTACACGGGTTACTTCCATTGAAAACAGGTTTAACTGTTTCACCATGTCGTTTACCTCTTTAGCGATACGGGCAAATTCTCCCTGTAATGCGTGATCGCCAATTTCCAATGACATCTCCTGCGACAGGTTGCCCTTGGCCACTGAACTGATTACGTGAGCGATTTCAATGGTTGGATGAACAAGATCTGATATCAAAACGTTTAATGAATCTATACCCGTAGCCCAAGAGCCTTTAGCAGCAGGCAATTCAATCCTTTGTGTCAGTCGGCCTTGCTTACCGATCGTATTTCCCGCGCGGGTAAACTCCTGCATCATTTTTTCATTGATGGAAATGATCTCATTGAGCGTATCGCAAATCTTACCACTTATACCGACCTGGTCGATAGCCATTCTTACCCCGAAATTTCCATTTTTTACTTCGGTCAAAACCTTTAATAATTCTCTGTTATCTAATAAGCCAACAAGTTGTTGAACCTGATTTGAATCCAAAAAACCACTTTCGGCAATTGGGTTTTTGATTTTAGCGACTGGTTTTTTTTTGGAAAGAAGATTCACATTTCTATCGACTGGCATAATGGTTCCGTTCGAGGAACCGTTGGAATTCTTTTTTTTAGCGCCCATACTAATGTATTTAGGGATGATTTATTGGGTTTAAATCAGGGATTTAGTTCTACATTTTGAGGAAAATTTTCCATACCTCATTAATAAAAAATCTACATCTCTGATTAGATTTTAAATCAATAAGTTTCGGATTGAGTATCTGGCTAAACTAATCACATTCTTCAGTCTTAATTCCTTGTAATATATATTAAAAGGTGTACCAAAAATTAGATTGATGTCAAATTTTTAAGAAAGCTTATATTTTAAAGGCGGCAAAAATGCCCCACTGTGAGCATCAATTCTGATTACAATTTTAAAAATTTTATTTTCTTATGATCACCCCCTTCTCCGGCAAGTGCATTCATAGCTTATGCGATACAAAACATCTTTCTTAAAAAGATTGCTTATACTTACCGGGAAGAATAGCCCATGACTTTATGCGACAATTGTGAATTAGTAACTCAATATATTTTCTGCTTTTTTTGATGTTTGATTTCCCTTTCCCTTTTTATAGCTTCCGTCCCTGGCGTGAACATTTCAACATACACGAGTTTCAATGGCCTTTTCGATGAATGTATATTTACTGAAGACATCCCTATGTTTAGACATCCTCCTATCCAACTCATGACATTGACCTTATAAAAAGAAATCCTTCGTGCTCCGAAGGATATAGAAAAAAAATTCCGTGACTTAGGTGTCTGTGCACTAAGTAAATACATTCCAAAAATCATTTATCTAAAGCTGAATACGATTTTCAGTTTAAAACGAGAAAAAACAGCCCTTTATCAGAAAAAAACATTTGCGGAGAGGGCGGGATTTCCCGATAGCCATTGGGACGATAGAGTTTCCCGTATACACACTTTCTCCCGGTTGAGACCGGGACTTCTTCAACAACTCGAATTTGCGGAGAGAGCGGGATTTCCCGATAGCCATCGGGACGATAGAGTTTCGCCTATACACACTTTCTCCCGGTTGAGACCCGGACTTCTTCAACAACTCGAATATGCGGAGAGGGCGGGATTCGAACCCGCGATAGAGTTTCCCCTATACACACTTTCCAGGCGTGCTCCTTCAACCACTCGGACACCTCTCCAATTTTAAGGGCAGCAAAAATACAATAACGGTTTTTACCAGTGGAATATATTTTCCGCATTCCTTGTAGTCACCTTACCCACTTCTTCAACTGGTATATTCTTAATGAAAGCGAGTTTCTCAATGATATATTTGAGATAACTGCTTTCATTCCGTTTACCACGATAAGGCACAGGAGCCAGATACGGCGCATCCGTTTCCAGTACAAGATGATCCATGGATATCTTTTCTATTACTTCAGCCAAACCTGCATTCTTATAAGTAAGGACCCCTCCAATTCCCAGATAAAAACCCATATCAATTATTTTTATGGCCTGCTCATAGGTTCCCGAAAAACAATGGAAGATTCCTTTTAGTTTTCCTGATTGATACGTATTCACAATATCAATACACTCATCCATGGCATTACGTGAATGTATCACAATGGGCCGGTCATAAAAAAGCGCCCATTCAATTTGCTGATGAAATGCTTTTGTTTGCTGCTTTTTAAAAGTTTGATCCCAATAAAAATCCAGGCCGATCTCTCCTATCGCTTCAAACTTTCTTTTTTGCCACCATTCCTCCACCCATCGTAACTCTTCTTCGTATTTCTCCCCTACTGAGCAGGGGTGCAATCCCATCATCGCGAAACATTTGTCCGGAAACCGGGATTCAAGAGATAACAGCTCGTTTTCTGTATTTCGGTCGATTGCGGGCAGATAAAAGCGCTTAACCCCTTCCTTTTCAGCACGTTCAACTACAAGCTGGATGTCATTTTGAAATTCGGAAAGGTATAAATGGCAATGTGTGTCTATGAACATGATAACTGCTTCTGAAACTTAATAATTCGTTAAACATATACCTTTTTAAGAGGTCTGATTATAGGGTTTAAAATTAATCAAACAAATACCTTTTATGAAAACATCCTTTATTCAGCACGTGTTCAGTGTTTGCCTGTTATTTACGCTCCCATTCTTTGGATGTCAAAAAACGCAAACTATTCCTACAACCGAGGAGCAGGAAGAATTTGTAATGGTGAGTTCAGAATCAGACGCTGAGGCTGAATCCATTTTTAATGATGTATTGGATAATGTTTTGGGTGTAAACAGCGACGTTGGCATTGGAGAAACAGGCATTTTCAGTGCTTCGGCGTTGGATAGTTTCCGTTGTCACTCGATCACTACCACTCATTTAAGCATGGGCCTAGTATTTCCGATTCGAATTCTATTGGATTTTGGCAGCGGATGTACCGGGCAGGATGGAAGAACAAGAAAGGGAAAGATCATCATCGAGTATTCGAACCGCATAACATTGCCTGGAGCTACAGTAACTGTCCGTTTTGACAGCTACCTAGTCAATAATATCAGGGTTGAAGGCACTCATTCTATTTCTAATAAAAGCACAGCTGCAGGTTTTCTACTGGAGATAAAGATAGCAGCTACTTTATATGCATCGAACGGTAATTTTTCTCAATGGAAAGCCGCAAGAAACATCACGCAGGTTGAGGGTCAATTGACTCCCCGTGCCCTGGATGATGTTTTTACTATTTCCGGTTCGGCAAGCGGATCGGCCAGAAAGTCGAATAGATTTTATCAATGGGCCACTATTATTTCCAGGCCATTGATTAAAAAGTTCTCATGCCGTTGGATCATTCAGGGAGGCCTAACCATAATGAAGGGTACAGCCCGGATAGCTGAAGTAGATTACGGCTCCGGACAGTGTGATAATAAAGCCGGTTTTACGGTGCTCGGTCACGTAAGAGAAATTACTTTGCATTAATTAAAAAAGTATATACCTTTAAGCTAGTTTTCATAGGGTACGGATTAAAAACGGGCCAGGGTTTCTACCCAGGCCCAACTTATTTATAGCCATCCAGTTCTGTCGACACCTCTCCAGATTAAATAGTAATATTCTCAAATTTGTAATTCTTTTCTGCAAAATGTTTTAATACTTCCGGCAAAGCAAATTTTAGTTTTGAAAATGCTTTCTGGCTATCATGAAAAACAACTATCGATCCACGCTTTGCATTTCTGATCACATTTGAAGCACATTGTTGGGGTGTAACAGACAAATCGAAATCAGCGCTTAATACATTCCACATAATTATTTTGAATAATCTTTTTTGAGACTGCGATGGCGATGCGGTTAGTAAACGATTTTGAAATTTTGTAATTCTTCCGTAGGGGGGTCGAAAAATATCTGAATCAATAAATTTTCTTGCATGCATTATATCCGCAAGATATTTTTCATCCTCAACTTTCCATCCGTTCAAATGATTAAAACTGTGGTTGCCTACACGATGTCCTTCAACTAAAACCCTTTTATATATTTCCGGATATTCAACCACATTTTTCCCGATGCAAAAAAAAGTGGCTTTTGCATTGTATTTTTTTAGTTCATCCAAAACGAAGGGTGTCACTTCCGGGTGAGGACCATCATCAAAAGTCAGGTACATAACATTTTCCTGCGAAGGAATATCCCATATGCAATCAGGATATATTTTTTTTAACAGCCAGGGAGTTTTTACTAGATACATAACACAATGCAAATGTATAAAAATTGTCAGTAGGCTGTAAGATGAATTACCTTACCATTGTGCTTGTATAGCTTACCATTTTTTTTGAGAAATTCTTCCTGCGATTTTTCATCGATCATAAATTGATCCATGTACTTTTTAACCAGGCCGTCGCTAACAGCCGGAGCCTTTCCAAAATGAACCGCCTCGTCTATATAGCCATACAATAATGCATCCAAAGCATTATAAAACAAATTGCTTGCTGCAAAAGCATCTGATCCGATTATTTTATTTCCGCTGATACATACAAATCCAACAATGGTGCTATCTGCATTCCGAAATTTATTATGGAAGAATTTAAAATATTCTTCCTTGTACAAGATCATTTTTTTATCTGTATGCGGAGCTGCATATGCCAACGTAGGCGAATTAATTTTGTTGCTGTCTAATTGAGTAGAGATCTCTTTCCATATACGCACCTGGTTTTTGGTTTGATCCAATACTTTCCGGAGGCGGGGATTTGCATAATTTCCGTAAACAAATCTTTTTTCCTTTTGACTCCATCGTCCCTCTTCAACACACATTACCGGTATATATTGATCTTTGCCTGCCGGAATCAGCAGAGTGTCTTTTGTAACCATCCTATCCTGCCTTCCACCGATCAATATTTCCCCTGATGCAACAAAAACGGGTTTATTGGTTTTATTATTCAGCCGAAGCCAATGTACATTTTCCGTAGAAGCCGTTCCTCTTTCGCTGATTGTGATCATACCCGTTCTTAATCCCTGTTGTAACGAAATTATTTCAGCATTGCCGGCAATTTTGCCCGGCCCCCCGGGTCCTTTTGCACGTATCGGAATAAGCTTCAGGTTTTTGAATTGCCAGGCACTGTCATAATCAACAAAAACGGTTGCGTATGTGATCTGCGCAAGTGTTGGTTGAACCATTGCCAGGCAAATCAATAAATACCACCACCTCTTCATGAATTAATAAACGATTATTGCCGTAATATAGTGTTGATTTCATCCATATCAGCTTATTTTCAATCCTTTATCTTTGTCTTATATGGAAAATAAAGTAAGGGTTCGCTTTGCACCCAGTCCTACCGGAGGACTGCATCTGGGTGGTGTGCGTACAGTTTTATACAATTACCTGTTTGCAAAAAAACTCGGTGGCGATTTTATATTGCGCATCGAGGATACAGATCAAAGCCGCTTTGTACCCGGTGCTGAAGGGTATATTTTTGAATGTTTAAAGTGGTGTGGAATAGAACCTGATGAAAGTGCTATTCACGGAGGTGACTATGGCCCTTATCGGCAGAGTGAAAGAAAACGATCTTATCTGGGCTACGCCGAGAAATTAGTAGAGAACGGATACGCTTATTATGCCTTTGATACGCCTGAAGAATTGGAGGCGATGCGACAGGATTTAAGAACGGCTGATAATCCGGCTCCTCAATATGATCAAACAGTAAGAGGAAGAATGCGAAATTCAATTTCCTTACCGGCTGATGAAACAAAAACAATGTTATTAAAAAATACACCTCATGTTATCAGAATCAAACTTCCGGATGATGAAATCATTTCATTTCAGGACATGATCCGCGGTGAAGTACATTTTAATACAGGTACCATTGATGATAAAGTGTTGCTGAAGGCGGATGGTATGCCAACCTACCACCTGGCAGTTGTTGTGGATGATTTTCTAATGAAAATAACCCATGCGTTCCGGGGTGAGGAATGGTTGCCCAGTTCGCCGGTGCACGTGCTACTCTGGAGATATTTATTTGGCGAAAAGAACATGCCGCAGTGGGCTCACCTGCCATTGATCATGGGGCCAAGTGGTAAACTCAGTAAGAGGGATGGCGCAAAATATGGCTTTCCTGTTTTTGCTATGAACTGGACTGACCCTGCGACCAATGAGCTCACGGAAGGTTTCAAGGAAAAAGGATTTTTACCGGAAGCCTTTCTGAATATGCTTGCTATGCTGGGATGGAACGACGGCACTGAACAGGAAGTATTTTCTATCACGGATCTTATTCAAAAATTTTCGATTGAAAGGGTTCACAAGGCCGGTGCAAAATTCGACTATGAAAAAGCCAAATGGTTCAACCACGAATGGATCAAAGGATTTAACGCCGAAGATTTAAGGCTAAAGGTTAAAAATGTTCTGGAGGATAGAGGCCTTGAGGTTGATGACACGATACTCCTTGATAAAGTAATCAACCTTGTAAAGGATCGTTGCACTTTACTGACTGATTTTTATGACCAGGCATATTTCTTTTTTCGATCGCCGGCAACATTGGATATTGCTGCCGTAAGGCCCAAATGGACCATGGAAAAAAAAGAATTCTTTATCTCTCTTTGTCAAGAATTCGAAGCCCTGGCTGAATGGGAATCTGCCTTTATAGAATCTGCTTTTAAGACCATCGCCACTGAAAAAAATATAAAACCGGGGGAACTGCAACTGCCTTTCCGCATCATGTTGGTAGGTGGCAAATTTGGCCCGCCGGTATTTGATATTGCCGGTTTGATTGGGAAACAAGAGACGATCCATAGAATTATGAATTCGCTTGAACAATTTTAATTCCGATGAACATTATCGTTTGAACCTTACCTTTCAATAAACTTTGTATGAAAAGACCTATCCGGGTTCTGGTTGCTAAAGTTGGTCTGGATGGCCATGACCGGGGAGCAAAAGTGATTGCCACAGCTCTGCGGGATTCCGGCATGGAGGTAATCTATACCGGTTTGCGGCAAACACCGGAAATGGTTGTTAACGCAGCCTTGCAGGAGGATGTAGATGCCATCGGTATTAGCATTTTATCCGGCGCTCATATGACTGTATTTCCAAAGGTTATTCAACTAATGAAAGAAAAAAAGATGAATGATGTTCTACTTACAGGCGGAGGCATTATTCCTGATCAGGATATGCAACAGCTAAATGAAATGGGCGTAGGTAAACTATTTGCCCCCGGAACATCCACTACCGAAATTGCCGGCTATATCAGCGAATGGGTTAGTATAAACAGGTCATTTTAAATCTCCTCAATAAAAAGTCAGGATTACCGATCTCACTGAATATTTTGTAATTTCAGTTGCCATCAATAATATGAAGCACGGGCAGAACGAAGTTTTAATTGCAATTGCGGCCTGTTACTCCAACGATTAGTTTGCCTTCACTGTAAATGCATTTAGCTTATGAATGAAAATTTACTGAAAGGCTATTCAAATAACAACCAGATCTGGGATGAAATGTTTGATTCAGCCGATATCCGGCCTGCTTATGAAAATTTTGTTTCTGCTATAGAAGACCTTTCTACCGAGCAAATGAATCATAAGGATGACCTGGCCAAAAAACTTTTTATGAGCCAGGGAATTACATTTACTGTGTACAGCAGCGGTGAAGGCATTGAAAAAATATTCCCTTTTGATATTATTCCTCGAATCATTAAGGCTGACGAATGGAATCAGATTGAGTCAGGAATAAAACAAAGGCTAAAAGCACTGAATATTTTTTTAAAGGATATTTATCACCAACAGTTTATTATCAAGGACGGAATTATTCCCGGAAAACTGATCTACTCCTGCCCCAATTTTTTACGCGAGATGGTGAACGTAGATGTTCCCTTCGATATATATACGCACATTGCCGGTATTGATCTCATACGGGACGACAAAGGAGAATTTTATGTTCTTGAAGACAATCTTCGAACACCCTCCGGTGTATCTTATATGCTTGAAAACAGGGGCATGACGTACAGGATTTTTCCGGACCTTCTTCCGCGCAACAATGTCAGGCGTGTGAAAGACTATCCTGATCTGCTATTAAAGAATCTGATGATGCTGGCAAATTCCAAAAGCAGTTTTCCAACTGTGGTATTGCTTTCTCCGGGCATTTATAACTCCGCCTATTTTGAACATACCAGTCTGGCAAGATTGATGGGTATTGAATTGGTTGAAGGGAGTGATCTTGTGGTAGACAATCATATCGTGTACATGAAAACCACAAAAGGATTAAAGCAGGTTGATGTGATCTATAGAAGAGTGGATGATGAGTTTCTCGACCCATTGGTATTCCGGTCTGATAGTATATTGGGCGTGTCCGGTATTTACTCGGCTTATCGAAAAGGGAATATTGCTATCGTCAATGCGATGGGCAACGGGGTCGCCGATGATAAAGCAGTATACGCCTATGTACCCGACATGATAAAATATTACCTGAATGAGGATCCTATTTTGAAGAACGTTCCTACATACCAGCTTGCAGTTCCTGAAAATCGCAAAATGGTTTTTGAAAAAATGAATGAAATGGTCATTAAACGTACTAATGAATCGGGTGGATACGGTATGTTGATCGGCAATGCAGCAACGGAAGAACAAATGGATGCCTTTAAAATTGCTATTGAAGCCGATCCAAGAAATTTTATTGCGCAACCCATCATCAGCTTATCATCTGCGCCTTGCTATATCAATGGCCGCCTGCAACCAAGACGTGTCGATCTCAGGCCTTTCGCGCTATATGGCCCGAATGGGATAGATATTGTTCCCGGTGGATTAACAAGGGTAGCTTTGAGAGAAGGGTCACTTGTAGTGAATTCGTCTCAGGGCGGCGGAAGTAAGGATACATGGGTACTGGGATAAAAAAAATCTTCGGTGGCGCAATGACATTACAGAAATCAATAAATCAACAAAAGATAATCAACGACAAAGACCATCAGAGAAATCAATAAATCAGAAGTGCATTATGCTGAGCCGAGTTGCGAATTCAATTTGCTGGATAGCCAGATACATGGAACGAACGAATGGGATGCTTCGGTTATTACGAACCAATTATATTTCATCACAGGATGAGGTTGCAGATTTCAGCTGGCATTCAGTTCTGCGACTATACAGCGATCTTCCGGCTTCGCAAACCGAGCAGATAAAGAATCATTCGCCTAAAGTACTTGAACACCTTATACTCGATACCAATAATACGGCTTCTGTCTGCAATAATATTTACCGTTCACGTGAGAACGCCAGGGCTGCACAGGATCATATTACGAAGGAGGTATGGCAATGCCTGAACGATTATCACCATCTCATCAGGGATCAGCAGGTTCATAACCAGATCCGGTACGGCGATCCGGTAACTGCTTTCGATTCCCTGATACAGCATGGAATGTTGTATTACGGAACCGTTGACAGTACAATGGCCCGGGGTGAAGGATTCAATTATCTAAATATTGGTAAGTTTCTTGAAAGAGCCATTCTTTCTGCTGATATGCTCAATATAAAGCTTACAGAAATAAATCATGATATAAAACAACCTTCTGATACTATAGAGTGGAGGTACCTATTATACTCCCTATCCGGGTATGAACTGTATTTAAAAACCTACCAGGGCAAGTTCGAAACAAAGAATGTTGTGGAACAGGTTCTATACGAAGGAAACTTCCCTCATTCCGTATTATATTGTCTGCAACAACTTACAAGGTATTTCGAACGATTGAAGGAAGAAAGTCTTCCGGACAGTTATGCGGAAGTTGAATTTCTGATCGGGAAAACAACAAATCATGTAAAATACAGCAACATAGAAAATGCAGGTGAAACGGCTCAACAGAATTTCCTGCAACAGATACGCAATGAACTTTTTCAGATTGCGAACGCTTTCAATCAATTTTATTTTGGTAATACCTGATTTCATACAACTTTGTAAACATGGCAACGTACCGCATTAAACATATAACACGATACACTTACAATGCTGCTGTAATTGACAGCGCTAACCAAATAATGCTTTACCCAATTGAAGACGAATTCCAGGAAGTCAAAAATCATACTCTTGTTATCTCCTGTAATCCTCCGATAGATGTTTATGAAGATTTTTTTGGCAATCGTGCCGGGTTGTTTACGATCGTTATACCACATCATGAACTAAATATATTCTCTGAAATCGAAGTGACCACGCATCCCATTACTCCACCGCCAGATAATATTTCGGCAGAGGACCAGTGGAACCACGTGAACACCATGCGTGATGAATACGCTTACCTGGATTTCTTTATAAAAGAGTCTTTTCATAAAAGCAATGAAGTATTGACTGAAGTAAACGACCGGCTCAACTTTTCGCTTACTCCTTTTCAGGTTGCCATGAATATGTCTTCATTTGTATACAGTCAATTTGAATACAAGCAGGGCATAACCAGCGTGGAAACAAAAATTGACGAAGTATGGAATTTAAAGGCCGGAGTGTGCCAGGACTTTGCCCACATATTGTTGGTGATGTTGCGCATGGCTGGCATTCCTGCACGATATGTGAGTGGGTACATTTGTCCCAGAAATAAAGATCTGCGTGGCGAGGGAGCTACCCATGCCTGGGTTGATGCTTATATTCCGCATCATGGATGGATAGGCCTTGACCCAACTAATAACTGTATCGTCAGTGACCGTCATGTACGGCTTGCAGTTGGAAGGAATTTTTCTGATTGCACCCCTGTAAAAGGAACGTACAAGGGTCCATCGGAACATACCCTGGAAGTTTCCGTTAGTATCGAGAACGGGGCCATTAAAACTGCTGACATCAATGAAAGCGCACCCTTTTTTACTTACCAGGTACGCAATCAGAACAGTGAAACAAATTCATACAGAAGATATCTTGAAATGCAGCAGCAACAACAGCAGCAATAAGAAAATACAAAGTTAGAAGTGCGAAATACGAAGTTCTGCTTGCAAAAGTACTCCGCTAGAACTTGGTATTTATAACGTTCCCGAAATATTATTCCTTCGAACTATAGAAGTCTATTTAAAAGCAAAAGCCATCCTCCGCTGTAGAAAGTGCTTGTGGTTACCATTCAATACAAAAAATTTCTTCATACACACGTGACTACTACAGAGTCGGAAACTACTTCTATTAAATGCTATAAACACAATGCTCCTTCGGAGCAATTACGATGGCCAATGATCTACTAACAACAAAATTTCAGCAGATGATTGCTGATAAAAACCGCGAAGATCAGAAGCTATAGTGTTACTTTGAAAAAATGCCTTTTTTTGGTAATCGTATATTAAAGACGATCACAATGATCAAGTGACTTCTGCGGCGTCGGGAGCCAATCGATCTGATTTATATAAGCAGGGTGCTTCTTTGGGGCTGAGCCATAGCTGGCAATTTTACCATATGCAAAGGATCAGAGGTGTTTACCAAGGTTCGTAGCGCTGGATTTTACACCTCTCTAAACATGAATCAATAAATTGCTATTGCTCTTTGCAAAACCATCTCTTAATTGCGATTCACCGCTACCGATACATTTGAAGAATTAAGTGTTGAATTGTAATAATAGGTTGTCACACCACTCACCTTCTTTCCTTTTCTGCCAATCACCTGAAAAGCATATCCGTTCCTATCCATTTTATATTCATAATTTAAAATATATCTTTGCTTGCCATTTCTTCCGGCGGAAACAATTTTTTTAACTGGCTTCTGGTCTGAAAGTCCAACAAGGTTGTTTATATTTTTTCTGAACTTAAACTCATCAGGGAGATCGCAAGAGAGATCATTATCGTAATAAGTAAACTCTTTCGTGTTAAAGAGTGTGCCGTTTGAATAAGTCAATACTTTTTTTAGCATTTTATCTTCATATTCATACTTTATCAGAAATGTATCTGTAACATCTGAAATCCGTGTTTCCTTTACAAGGCAGCCTTCTCCATTATATACAAAATCATGATAGACCGTATCGGGCGTACTGGAAATGTAGGACGAAGTTGCAATGCCGCTTAATAATCTTTTATTACTATCCATCTTCCCGACAAATTCGTAAACATAGCGGTTCTCTTCCTTATTAAATTCTCTAATGATCACTATATCTCCTGAAAATTGATAAGAAGCAATGTCATTATCTGATTCTTCTTTGGTTACATGTTGTGCTTCATTTAAAGTTAAATGAGTTGCTAATCCCGCGTTTGCAGAGTCCACCCAGCCACTCAGGATCTTATTCTGACCTGCTACGGGTCTTTGACTAGTGTGTTTATTACAGGCCATATAGATGCAAGCTGTAGCTATAATAGCTACGAGTAAAATACAAAATCGCATGATAAAGGTTTAATGATTAAAGGAATCTGACTAACATAATGATACCAATTGCATCATTGTGAAGACCAAAATTATCAGCTACACCACTAATGGCCTACCGGAAATCAACATTTGGCAGGAAATGGTATGTGTGAAGTACTATTGAGCTTCTATCTGGTATGTTTGGGTGAGTGGTAAGGGGTGAATAGCTATTCACCACTTACCACTTACCATTCACCACTCACCACTTTACCGCGCAAATCTTACTTTTGAAAAAAGAGGGCCATGTATTCAACCATACTTACCGAGATCACAAACCAGATTTGTATTATCAGGATAAACCGCCCAGATAAACTGAACGCACTGAACAAAACCGTCATCGATGAACTGGGCCAGGCAATCAGTGAGGTATATAATAACAATGAAATCAAATCAGCTGTTATCACTGGCGCTGGCGCCAAAGCATTCATTGCCGGCGCCGACATCAGCGAGTTTTTAGTATCGTCTCAGGAAGAAGGAACGGCAATGGCGAAAAAAGGGCAGGACTTGTTCTTCCGGATCGAAAATGCTCCCAAACCCATTATTGCAGCCGTAAATGGATTTGCATTGGGAGGAGGTTGTGAACTGGCAATGAGTTGTCATTTCAGGATCGCCAGTGATAATGCAAAGTTTGGACAACCCGAAGTGAACCTGGGATTGATACCGGGATATGGCGGTACCCAACGTTTGACGCAACTGATCGGTAAAGGAAGATCTTTAGAATTATTAATGAGTGGAAACCTGATCGATGCGAATACGGCATTGCAATACGGATTGATCAATCATATTTCTTCGATAGAGGAACTTCTGAATACTGCAAAATCGATACTCGGTACTATTAATACAAAAGCCCCTCTTGCTGTGGCTAAATGTATCGCCGCTGCAAATACAGTCTATGATCATACGGTAAATGGATACGATGAAGAAATAAAGGCTTTTGGGGAGTGTTTTGCAACAGAAGATATGAAAGAAGGGGCGACTGCTTTTTTGGAAAAAAGAAAACCCAACTTTAAAGGCAAGTGATCAGAGCTTCGGTTCAACTTTATTATTCTGTTTGAAAATTCTTACAATCTTTACAAACCTGGTTTGATAATACTCATTCAGTGGAGTAACCGTAACACTATTTAATTTTCCGGATGTAGAATGAATAAACAACAGCGTATCGGGACTATTAAATGTTACAATTCCCATATGCCCTACCGTTCTGATCATTTTATCGGTTCCGGTGAACAAAATCAAATCGCCCGGCTTCGAATCTGTTTTATCAACTTCGTCGCCCATATTTGTAAAATCAATTGAAGAACGGGGAACGGCGATATCGAAATGATTGAAAACATACGTTATAAATCCTGAGCAATCAAAGCCCTCTTTCGGGTTTGTTGATGCATATTTATATGGAATCCCGATCAAAGTCCGCGCATAATCGACCAACGATCTAGGCGAAATATTTTTCGTTTCTATGCGTGGTTCTTCAGATGGCTCTTTTAACTCTGCAGTGACAGCAGAGATCAATGGAGCTGTATCAACAAAATTCGAAACCGAGATAATTGAACCCGAATCTGTGAACCTGTCCTTATCGGTATATTTATCTTCCACCATGGGAGTACACCCGAATGCTGCGAGGCAAATTCCATAAATCAAGATATGACTTTCTCTATTTTTCACTTCTTTCTTATCCAAAAGACTGATGAAAAATATCGTGCCATCAATGGGAAACCTGATATTTATTCAGGGGGATTCTCTTCAACAAGTATTTCGGCCATTTTATGGGCGGTAATTTCATTAAGGATGGGCGCAGCCCTGGCCTGCGTTATGCGGACAACGATATTATTTACTTTTCTGGTTGGGAAACTGACAATCCGTTTTCTTCCGACGGTTGTCCCTTTAATTAAGGTGAGGCTTTCGCTATTCTCCAGGTCAATTTCAAAATTTTGGATTCTCTGCCCGAATTCAATGGCTTCCTGCAGCACAATGCAATTTATTTCCGTAGGTTTTGTAAATACCAACCGGATCCCCTGTTCCTGGTAATGATTTAATTGTACATAAGTCTTTACGGATTGATCCGTTAATTGAGTTGTATTGAGAACCTGATTACCAGCAGTTAATTGCGCGCTTGTATTCATTACAAGGTTATTTGCAAAATTTTTTTCCATTATACTTCTAAAACCTACCAATGCTACCGAGTCATTGGCATGAATCAATCCCCGCCTGTCGGGTGGAATATTCAATAAGAAATTTGCGCCACGTCCGACTGATTTCAAATACAGGTTGAATAACTGTTCCGGTGTTTTCACTTTACCATCTTCCTCTGCATGATAAAACCATCCCGGCCGGATGCTTACATCACATTCCGCAGGTATCCAGGTCTTGCCGTGGATATTTCCCTTGTTCAGTGTATCTGTATGAGGAGCGCCGAGGCCCCTTGTAAAGCCGGCAGTATCAAGCCCGTTCCAATTTGTTTTTCCGGCTATTCCCTTCTCATTTCCTACCCACCGGATATCCGGGCCGATATCACTGAACACTACAGTATTGGGCGAGATCTGACGCACGACAGATTCAAATCTTCCCCAATCATACACCTGCTTTTTCCCATTTGGACCTTCGCCATTTGCTCCATCCCACCACAGCTCCCAAATAGGTCCGTAATTGCTGAATATTTCCTTCATCATATTCACAAACACATCATTGTACTCCGGCGTACCGTATTGTGGATGATTGCGGTCCCAGGGAGAAATGTATACTCCGAACTTTATTCCATATTCTTTGCAGGCCTGTGATAATTCCCTTAATACATCCCCTTTCCCCTTTTTCCATTTGCTTTCGCGTACCGTGTGTTTGCTATATTTACTCGGCCATAAACAAAATCCATCATGATGCTTTGCGGTTATAATAATCCCTTTTGCCCCCGACTGCTTAGCTGTCCTGGCCCATTGCCGGCAATCCAGCCCGGTTGGATTAAAAATATCTTCAGGCTCATCCCCATGCCCCCATTCTTTATCAGTAAATGTATTCGGACCAAAATGCACAAAAAAATAAAACTCCAAACCATGCCAGTCGAGTTGTTGCTTTGTTGGAACCGGAAGGTATGGTTGTATTGTCTGTGCATATAAGTAAACAGAGCATGCATGGAGACACAGCGCTAATAAGATATGTTTTTTCATCTCAGCTTTTTTTCTTTGGCTTTACCAGAGTTGTATCGGTTTCAAATATAGGAACACTGTATCCTCCCGAATCAATTAAAATATGAGGGAAATTATTTTTAAGCGCCGTCCATTCTGATGATTTGATAAGCGTTTGATAAAGGTAAACAGACTGAAGATTTTTTAATTCCTTTAATGCAAGCATGCCCTGCAAACTCACTTTTGTTCCTACAAGATTGAGATATTGGAGATTGGTAAGAGACCGGAGATGGGCCAGGCCGGTATCAGTGATATTGGTATGATCCAATTGAAGCCTTGTAATGTTTTTGAGTTTTGAAATAACATACAGTGAAGAATCACTGATTCGTGTATTGCCAAGCTTAAGCCATATAAATTGTTGCTGCAATGGAAGTAAAAGCGCAATATCGCTATCTGTTACTGAATCTACAATAACAAAACTCGCCATTAAGTAATTACTGTTTTGCGCAACCGGCAAAACCACCACTCCTCTTTCCTTCAGTTTATTAATTGCCTCTTCATCGCCTCTATTTACAGCAGTGACCGGAATGTCACTGATCAATTTTTTTTCAGGACCATTATTTTGAAAAGAAATCAGGATCGGTTTTATTGTTTCTGACTGTTTCACTTCCTTCACTTTCTTACGAAACGGTGCACCGGAAGCGATCCACCAGTGCAACAGGGCAATTTCCTGCTCATTCAATTGCGGTTTTTCCTTAGGCGGCATATGATCCTCATGATTTCGCGGTAAAAGCAATCGCTTGATCATTTCGCTTTCATCGGCTTTGCCTGCAATTAACACAATCCCATCTTTTCCTCCTTTCCATAGCCGTGCAGAATCATCCATCCGCAAACCGCCTTTCTGCTTGTTTTTGCCATGACAGCCATAACATTTGGTTTGCAAAAGGGGCTGAACAATATCGGTATAGATCATCGCTTCCTGCACATCGGCAATTGGTTTTTGCCTGATCGCAGTTGTTTCGCCGGAACCAGAAAAAGAAAGGTAATCCGATCCATGGGTAAGTGTGCCACCAAAATGCCCGGTGAGAACTATCAATAAAAACAATAGTACCGATATCCCCAGACGCACTTTTACAGGCGCATTTCGCCGGTGCAAAAAATAAAAAATTATTGAAATAACTGCAGTTGAAATTCCCAGCCATTGATGGATATTGACCAGTTGTTCATCGTAATCCTCGTTCATCCTTAATAAGTATCCGCTAATTGTTGAAGCGATCGCTGCAACCATTCCACAAAGCAGTGTAATGGTGATTGCCTGGTATAGTTCGCTAAAACGCTGTTTTGAGGATAGCCATTGAAGCAGGCAGGCAATCAATAAAATGCCTATAGGAAGGTGAACAAGCAGGGGATGAAGGCGACCGATGAATTCTGCTATGGTGATGAACATTCTTTTCTCTTTACCAATTTTTACAATGCCTCAAATCGGCTGCTTATAAATTATTACTGCTTAGATTTTCAGGAATATCTTTTCCTTACGAGTTGCATCATGTGCACATTGATTGCCCATTGATCTCCGAGCGGCTGCCTGGTGTAGGGCAATGCGGGCATATAATCCGGGGGACCAAATTCAGTCAGGAATGTCATCCGCTCTCCATTTTTCTTTTTTCGTTCTACAATTTTATCCCACCAGGCGAAATGTTGTTTCACTGCGGCCTCCCATTCAGGCGCCCGGGGATCATTTACCTGCGGCCCTTCGGGATGACCTATCCGGGCATGAATATGGTCCACCCGGTCTAATGCCATTTCAACTGTTTGCTGTTGATCCTGCAACAATGATTCATGCACATTGCACCAGTGCGAAACATCAAATGTCAACCGCAGTTCAGGAATTTTTTCAATGTACTGTCGGGTAGTATGCGCGGCGAACATGATCCTTGAACGATGTGTTTCATGGCAAATGATAATACCCGTTTCTTTCGAAAGCATTGTGGTGTGATCAATAAACGCTTTGTTTTGTTCGAAGCTGAAATGATCCCTTCCTGAATGACAGTTCAAATACAATGGACGCTGGATAGTTTGCCTGGCCGCAGCATTAATCATTTTTTTAAACCCATCCAGGTGTTCCTGATAGTTGGTTTGTGAAGCCCCGCATAAAAAACCTACATCCAGCTGGTGTTTTTTCAAACAGGCAAATAATTCATCCTGTTTTGCTTTATCTCCCGGCCACCAGGTCTCAATTCCATCATATCCATCTTTTTTTACTTTGCCGCAATACTCATCCAATGTACCAGCGAATCCCCAATTGGTAGCAAGTATCTTCAATTCAAAAACTTTATTCATGGTGAAAACAGGTTTTGGGTTAGAAGCAAGTGTTTCATTCAATGATAACAACAGCGCAGTACTTGCAGAACTTGTAAGTTCCAAAAAATTTCGACGATTCATCTTTTAATGAAATTAGCCATCACTAATATCCGGAGAAAATCTTTATATACTGCGACGATCGGTTCCAGGCATAATCTTAGGCTATTCATTTTGATCAGGGCTTTGAATGACTATTAACCGGACAACAATGATTAGCCAATCAGCGTCAAGCTAATATTTCTTCAATCACCCTTCCACTCACGTCTGTTAATCTGAATGGTCTGCCCTGAAAATAATACACAAATTTTTCATGATCAAGACCTAATTGATTCAGGATGGTTGCCTGTACATCGAATGGCTCTGTTTTTCCGCTGACTGTACTGTAGCCTACTTCATCTGTCTCTCCATAACTGTATCCTTTCTTAATTCCGCCACCGGCCATCCAGATGGTGAATGCTTCGGCGTGATGATCTCTGCCTTTAAATATGTTTTGTTTTCCTTCGCGGTTTTCCTGCATTGGTGTTCTGCCAAATTCGCCACCCCATACAACCAATGTTTCCTCAAGCAAACCCCTTTGTTTCAGGTCGAGAATTAGAGCGGTCATGGCTTTATCAACCTCCCTACATTTATTGATCAACCCTATATCGAGAGATCCGCTCTCACTTGTACCATGGGTATCCCAGCCCCAATCAAACAATTGAACAAATCGAACGCCCTTTTCTACCAGTTTTCTGGCAAGCAGCGCATTGTTTGCGAAACATGCTTTGCCGGGTTTTGTACCATACATGGATTGGATATATTCGGGTTCAGAATTAATATTCATCACTTCGGGAACAGATATCTGCATTTTAAAGGCCATCTCGTATTGAGAAATGCGCGATAAAATTTCAGGATCTTTGAATTCCTCATATTCCTGTTTATTGACTTCATTGATAGCATCTATAGAAGCCTTACGAAGATCCCGGTCAATTCCTGCGGGGTCTTTAATAAATAAAACAGGATCTCCTTCTGAACGACACTGCACACCCTGGTAAACTGATGGCAAAAACCCGCTGCCCCATACGCTTTTACCCGCATCAGGAAAATTTCCGCCAGAGGTCAGCACCACGAAACCAGGCAAATTTTGGTTTTCCGTACCCAGCCCGTATGTCACCCATGAGCCCATACTTGGCCTTCCCAAACGTGCCGACCCTGAATGCATCAGCAATTGGGCGGGTGCATGATTGAATTGATCGGTGGTCATCGCTTTTAAAAAGCTTACCTCGTCTACGATCGTTGAAAAATGAGGGAGATGTTCTGAAACCCAGGCGCCGGATTGACCATATTGTTTGAATTGTGCCTGCGGGCCAAGCATTTTTGGTACACCTCTTATGAATGCAAACCGTTTTCCTTCCAGCAATGAATCCGGACAGTTCTGTCCATCCAGTTTCATCAGTTCGGGTTTGTAGTCGAACAACTCAAGTTGCGATGGCGCACCAGCCATATGCAAATAGATAATGGACCTCGCCTTCCCCGGAAACATCGGCATTCTTGGCGCCAGCGGGTTAGCCGCATCAAAATCATTGACTGCGTTTACTGATGCATCGGAGTTACAACCCAGTAATGACCCAAATGCCAATGCACCAAACCCCATGGCGCTTTCCCGCAAAAAATGCCTGCGCGTAAAAAAGCGCATAGCCTTGTCATTGGCTTCCTTTACCAGGCGTTGATCATGTAGTTCTTTCTGCGTCATTACAATACTTTTTTTCTTACCCGGGTCTGCATGTTTAAGGTTTAAAGTTTAATGTTTAAGGTTTTTAAATGTTGATTTAAAAAGACTTTTCAAAACAACTTTAAACTTTAAACCTTAAACTTTAAACATTAAACTTTAATTCTTTGAGATCATTTCATCCAGGTTCAGCATTGCATTGGCAACAACTACCAAAGCAGCCGTTTCCGGATTATTATGTTCGCTGATGAAACCGATCATCTCACAAGTTTTATCTTTATCCTTACTGAATTTTGTCAACGCATCCGCATACAATTTTTCTAACACATTCAATTTCGTTGCGCTGATCTTTTTATACATCGCAATTTCATATCCCCTGCTGATCTGATCCCGAACGTTTTTGCCGGCCTCTTTCTTCATACGATAAGCAAAAGCACGTGCCATTTCGAGGTACGCTTCATCGTTCAGTGTTACCAATGCTTGAAGCGGCGTGTTGGTCCGGATCCTTCTGGATGTACAAATTTCTCTTATGGCCCCGTCAAAACTGATCATTGAAGGATAGGGAGCAGTCCGTTTGTAATAGGTATACACGGCCCTTCTGTATTTGTCTTCTCCATTACTGTTCTTCCAATCATTACCATTGTAAGGGGATTGCCAGATGCCTTCGGGTTGTGGAGGCATTACACTCGGTCCGTACATTGTTTTACTCAATAAGCCGCTGAGCATAAGTGCCTGGTCGCGGAGTTGTTCGGCATTTAATCTTACACCCGGCCCCCGCGCATATAATTTATTGTAAGGGTCGTTGGCAATTAAGGTTGAATCCGCTTTCGAGCTCTGGCGATAAGTTGCGCTCATCACGATTTCCTTTATCATTTTTTTTACGCTCCATTGAAAATCCCCCATAAACTTCCAGCTCATCCAATCGAGTAATTCTTTATGTGATGGTATGGCACCCTGCGTTCCCATATCTTCCAATGTTTCTACAAGGCCGGCTCCAAAAAATTGTTCCCATAATCGATTCACCATCGTTCTTGCGGTAAGCGGATTTTTGGGATCTGTGAGCCATTTTGCAAGACCCAACCTGTTTCTGGGAACATTTGCGGGGAATGCATTCAGTACATGAGGAGTCTCTGGTTGCACAACTTTTCCTTTCATCAGCCAGTTACCTCGTTCAAATACATTCGTTTCACGATGCATTTCCCCGGGATTCTCCATCATGATAGGAGTGTTAGGAACATTCGTTTTTAGAAGTTTCTGGAAAGCTCGTTGAGATGATGAATACCCGGGCCGTTCTTTACCCGGAAATTGTTCGGCGAAATGAAACCAATCGAACAATATTCCGTTATCACCCGGTTTTTTTAAATTCGGATTCGTATAGCTAAGATAAAGATCATGCATACCTGTGCCTATCGGAAATTCAAATTCTTCAATCGCCCATCCTTTTGTGGGCTTTATCGAAACGGTCTTTAAGACCATTCCATCCGGGCGATCAAGATGAATTTTCAATACACCTTCTTTTAAACCGGTTCTGTAACGTATAAATACACGATCCTTGTTTTCAAGATTTACTTTTTTGAGTCGCGCCGTTCCTTTGTTCCGGAAAACAAGCCATTTTGTATCTGACAGTTCGCTATTGACAAATTGATCGGCAGTCAACGAATGGATCGATGGCTCCCATGTTTTCACAAAACGAAGGATATCGGATGCTTTTTCAGCTGAAGCATTTTGCCGTAGCCAACTATTCAGGGAGTTTAATTCTTCTTCCAATGAATCCGGAAAATGTCTTATTACAGGATACTCTTCATATGTATCCTCATCACGGGTGTCATTAAAGAAGGCCACGAATTTATAATATTCATCGTGTTTAAAAGGATCATAAGGATGGCTATGACATTGAACGCAGGCGAAACTGGTACCCATCAATACCTCCCAGGTAGTATTCACTCTGTCGAGAACAGCCGATGTCCGGTATTCTTCATTGTCGGTGCCACCTTCATCATTTGTCATCGTATTCCTGTGAAAAGCGGTGGCGATATATTGAGCATCTGTTGGGTCAGGTAGCAGGTCCCCGGCTATTTGCTCGGTCAGGAACTGATCATAAGGTTTGTCTTCGTTGAATGCTGTAATCAGCCAGTCGCGGTAACGCCAGATGGTGCGACTATCATCGCGCTCATAACCTTTTGTATCGGCATATCGTGCCAGGTCGAGCCACATGGCCGTCCAGCGTTCTCCAAATCCAGGCGAAGCCAGTAGGGAATCAACCAACTGCCGGTATGCGTTTTCACTGGTATTCGTTAAAAACAAGCTGGCAAGTTTTGGGGAAGCGGGCATACCGGTTATGTCGAGACTTACCCTTCTCAATAAGCTGGCTTTATCTGCTTCAATAGAAGGTTTTATTTTTTCCTTGTTGAGTTTTTCTGCTATGAAATGATCAATTCCATTTTTTATCCACGGAGAATTTGGTTCAGGTATTTCCGTTTGTTTTACCGGCATATAAGCCCAATGATCACCCCAGGTAGCTCCCTGTTTGATCCATTGCCTGAGGATCTCAATTTCTTTTTTGGAAAGAGGCTCATGTTTATATGGCATCCGTTCTTCGGGATCATTCAGTGTAATTCTTCGGATAAGTTCACTTTGATCAGGTTTTCCGGGAATGATGGCTGGTTTGCCCGACTCTGTATTGGCCATTGCTTCTGACCGGAACAGCAGGCTAAAACCTGCTTTACGCTTCACGCCTCCATGACAGGAAATGCATTTATCATTAAAAATGGGTTTTACCTCAGTATTAAAATCGATCGTGTCATGGTAAGTACTGGATATAAAAATGATGGCAGCTACAGACAATGCTGCAAAAACAAGAAATAATTTCTTTGAAAAAAAAGACTTCATACAGCAGCCATTCGTTTGTTTTAAAGATACAATAATAAACAATGTAGCCTATAGTGCAGGGCATACCGAGAACCGCTCATTTTAATTATCTACAATTCCCAATAGATCGTCTGGTCAACCCGGGCAGATCGGGACCACCATACCAGGTTGACCATAATCTTTAAAATTCTCTGTATCTCCCTATTTTTGCCAACTTAAATGAGATGATATGGATTACCGCATTGAAAAAGATACCATGGGCGAAGTGAAAGTTCCTGCTGACGCTTTATATGGCGCACAGACCCAGCGAAGCATCGAGAATTTTAAAATTGCCCAGGATATCAATAGAATGCCAAAAGAAATCATCCGGGCATTTGCTTATTTAAAAAAAGCTGCTGCCATTACTAATTTTGAAGCAGGCGCCTTGCCAAAAGAAAAAGCCGATCTCATCGCAACCGTCTGTGATGAAATACTGGAAGGAAAATTGGATGAATATTTCCCGTTGGTTGTATGGCAGACCGGCAGCGGTACTCAATCGAATATGAATGTGAATGAGGTTATCGCTTACCGCGGTCATGTGATAAAAGGCGGGCAACTTTCTGATAAGGAAAAATTTTTGCATCCGAACGACGATGTGAATAAATCACAATCTTCGAACGATACTTTTCCCACGGCTATGCATATCTCCGCTTATAAAACGCTGGCAGAGGTTACAATACCCGGAATAGAAAAACTGAGAAACACGCTTGCAGAAAAAAGCAGGCAATTCATGCAAGTAGTTAAGATCGGGCGAACTCATTTTATGGATGCGACGCCGCTCACCCTGGGACAGGAATTCGGTGGGTATGTTTCACAACTGGATCATGGACTAAAAGCGATAAAAAACACATTGCCACACTTAAGTGAGTTAGCGCTGGGTGGAACTGCGGTAGGAACGGGCATCAATACGCCACCGGGCTATTCTGTAAATGTTGCCAGACATATTGCGACTCTTACCAAACTGCCGTTTATAACGGCCGAGAACAAGTTTGAAGCATTGGCTGCCCATGATGCCATTGTGGAAGCACATGGAGCTTTAAAAACAGTGTCAGTAAGTTTAATGAAGATTGCCAACGATATCCGCATGTTATCCTCAGGCCCACGAAGCGGCATTGGAGAAATTTTTATCCCGGATAATGAACCGGGTTCTTCCATTATGCCCGGTAAAGTTAACCCGACCCAATGCGAAGCATTGACCATGATCTCTGCACAGGTTATGGGAAATGATGTTACTATTGGCATTGGTGGTGCTACGGGACATTTTGAATTAAATGTGTTCAAGCCAGTGATGATCTATAATTTCCTGCACAGCGCACGACTTATCGGCGAAGGCTGCGTTTCGTTTAATGATAAATGTGCGGCCGGTATTGAACCTATCGAAGCCAATATACAAAAGCATGTAGCCAATTCATTGATGCTTGTAACAGCACTCAACACAAAAATCGGCTACTATAAGGCGGCAGAAATTGCACAAAAGGCCCATAAGGAGGGAACAACACTAAAAGAAATGGCAGTAAAGCTTGGCTATGTCAACCCAGAGCAATTCGATGAGTGGGTGAAACCAGAAAACATGGTTGGAGAGATCTAGGGATGACATCCTTTCAAAAGCAAGGATGTCATCCCTAAAAGGATGTCATCCCTAAACATTGCTAAAAACATTTATACGACAATACATACTTTGTATCTCCATCATAAACTGAGCCATCCCCTACAATAGAAAATTGTTTCACATAGTTATTGGCGTCAATAGTATAATTGCTATATGTTGCAGGCAGCACACCAATGCTGGCACCTGCCGTATCAAATTGCTCAATGGTTGATGCAGTCAGTATGTGTGAAGAATTGTTTCCATAATTAATAGCCGACTGCAATAATATTATTTCGTTGTTTGGATAAAAATTTAAGAAATTCTTCGCCGGTTTACTCAAATCATATGTGTACTTATATTCTATCCGCTCGGTTTTGGCAGGCTCCTGAACAACGGCTTTACTAAGGTTCCCTGCAGTCCAGGTGTAATTGATATTCAGGATGTTCACATTGGGAGCTGCTTCAAATGCGTAAGCTGCTTTTTCAAGATATCCGCCTGCATTAAAAGTATAAACAACAACAACCCTGGGTAATGCAACTTCGATGGCATCAACCAATCCATGAAATTCCTTGATCCTTCCGGAAGCATCGAGGTCGAAATATTGTGTTGCATCGATATTGATCCTGTTGCCTGATCTGTTCGGGCTGAATGTGTACAGGGAAGTTCTGGTGGCACTGTCAACAAAAAGCACACTGTTTACCTGGTTCGATGCATTGAAGAAGCTACTCAATGAGCCGAGTGCTGTGCTTGTACTGATATCATAATAACCGAGATTGCTGATAACACAATTTGTACTTACCACCGCACCAAGAACAACTTCAGCTTTAGAGCAATTTCCCGAAGTGATAGTGACGCCGCCGCGAACCGTATCCAGGTTGCAATAAGCTTCCCAGGAATAGACACCTGCAGCGAGACTAAAAGTTGCCGCCCCGGCTGCGCCACAAGCAGGTGCCGTGGTGTGAAAAACGGTTATAGTTCCGGTTTGCCCCTGCACCTTCACGGCAATACTTCCAGCTACTCCGCATCCCTGTTTCGACCAAAGCAATAGCTGACCGTTTCCTGCAGGGGGTGGCGGCGGTGTTGTGCTGTTGAATTTACCAACAAAGGTGCCGCCGGTGATCTTCTTCGTGTTCCCGAGAGCATCTTCAACCTCTCCGGAAAAAGTTCCGATAATACCATTGGCATCAATACTGGTGATAACAACTGAAAATTTATCGGTGTTGGCAGGCACACTTTCATATACAACTGTTCCCCTCACAACATAAGCAAACTGCACATTGGGACTTTTATAAGTACCCTGGCTGATATTGCTCCCAAAGATCTCGAGGTAAAAATCACTGGTGCCGTCAGTTGAAGTACCTTCTAAAATGATGGATGAAATAGAACCGGCTGTTTGAATGTAAGCCGTATCCATCTTTCCATCAAAAACTAGGGCAGAATCTTTAAATTCCCACTGGGTCGAAGCTCCTGAACCAGAGCCACCTTCAACGCTTTTTTCTTTCTTACAGGAAAAAAACAAAAAAAAGGTACCGGCCAGCCAAAAAAACTTTTTAAATGATTTCATGAAATGTTTTATTATGGTTCACGGAATAACCACTATATATTCAACATATTAATACTGTAATCCCGATAAAATGGCGACTTGGCAGTTATAACACCTGCATAGTATCATTTACGGGTGTATTGGTTTCAACGGTTGGGTGTTGTTCTTCATGAGGATGTTTTCTAAAGAATCTGCGCTGGAAAAGTAATATTACAATAACACCGGTTGAAATGGATGCATCTGCGATATTAAATATCGGGGAAAAAAAGGTGAAACGCTCGCCTCCCCAAAAGGGCAACCACTGCGGCAGTGTTTTATTCTCGATGATCGGAGCATACAACATATCTACCACTTTGCCGTGTAGGAATCCGGCATACCCACCCCCCGGCGGAAATAGTTTTGCCAGGCCTAACCCCTCGTCACTTGCTGAAAATATAAGGCCGTAAAACATGCTATCGATCAGGTTTCCAAGCGCTCCGGCGAAAATCAGGCAAACACAAACTATAAAACCGCGATGATACTTTTTACGAACAATACTTCGGATATAGAAGACACCGAAAATGACGGCTACCAACCGGAATAAGGTTAGCGCTATTTTGCCCCATTCGCCCCCAAATTTCCATCCCCACGCCATTCCTTCGTTTTCAATAAAATAAAGACGGAACCAGGTACCCAGCAAATAGATCTGTTCATGGTAATGGAGATGTGTTTTCACCCATATTTTCAAAGCCTGGTCCGTGATAATAATAGCCAATATGATTAGGACTACAGTTCGGATCTTCACAATTGAAATAAATTTAAAGCGTCAAAGATAATGAAATAGTGAGTGGTGAGTGGTGAGTGGTGAATAAAGTTTGCGGTTGTATCTCGACTTCGCTCGATCTTTGATGGTTCGACTGCGCTCACCACGCACCACGCACCACGTACCACACACCACGTACCACGCACCACGCACCATTCACCATTCACCATTCACTCTTCAAAATACACCCGCTTCACTCTTTGTGACACGCCGGTCAATATTTCATAAGGGATGGTTTGAGCCCAATGCGCCAATTGCTTTACCGATAATCCATTTCCGAAAACAACAACCTCGTCTCCTTCCTGAATGCCTGTTAAATCTGTGATATCTATCATCGTCATATCCATGCAGATCATGCCTACAATCGGGGCCAGCTGCCCGTTAATCAGCATTTTTCCTATCCCGTTACTTAAACTCCTGGGATATCCATCGGCATAACCAATCCTTACAGTTGCTATCATGGAGTCTCGGTCAACGATTCCTTTTCTCCCATAGCTCACACTGTCTCCCGCCTTGACCTGTTTTATCTGAGCAACGGTGGATTTTAGTGTAGAAACTTCGCGTAAGGGCATTGAAACACTATGATTGTCGCCAATGCCGTACAAACCGATTCCCAATCTCACCATATCCAATTGCATGGAAGAATGCCTGGTAATGCCTGAAGTATTTGCAATATGCCTGAGATATGGATATTGTATAACGTTATTTATCCTGTTGCATAATTTATGAAAAATAGCAGCCTGCTGTAAAGTGAACTCATCGTGTTCCGGATCTTCACTGGATACCAGGTGTGTAAAAACAGAATGCACCTTAAAAATGTCTGTTTGCAGTGTTTCTAGTAGGGGCGGAATCTGCTCTTCCGAAAAACCCAGGCGATTCATACCGGTTTCCAGTTCTATGTGAACGGGAAAATGATGAATATTCCTGTTTTTGACGAAATCTGCCAGCGCATGAAGTAGCCCGGGGGAATACAATTCAGGTTCCAGTTTATATTTCAACAGTAAATCAAATGTGGAGGCATCGGTATTCATCACCATAATTGGAAGGGCGATGCCTTCCTTGCGAAGCTCAACGCCTTCATCTGCATACGCTACCGCCAGGTAATCTATTTTATGGAACTGTAACACGTTTGCGATCTCATATCCCCCGCTGCCATAAGAAAAGGCTTTTACCATTGCCATGACCCTGGTGGTTGGTTGTAACAATTGCTGAAATTGTTGCAGGTTGTAAACCAGTGAACTCAAATTAATTTCCAAAATGGTCTGATGCACTTTTTGTTCAAGAAGGGCATCGATCTGTTCTAACCCGTATACCCTGGCACCTTTCAGCAAAATGGTCTCATCCCTCCAATAAAAATGGTGAAAGTTTTTTTTGAAGTCTTCCACGGAATCGTAAAAAGAAAGTTCGAGTGAACCAACTTCTTCAAATGCCTGCCTCTGCTGTGTGATCTTTTTTCCAACTCCTATAAACCGGTTCACTTTGCGTTGCGTAAGCGCCTCCGCAACCTCCCTATACAATTCTTTTTCTGCTTTGCCACTTTGCAGGATATCTGAAAGTATAACCGTACGTTTTGCATGTTGTTGCTGGTGCATTAAAAAATCCAGGGCAATTTTGAGTGAACTGAGATCTGCACTATAACTATCGTTGATTATTGAACAATTATTGATGCCCTTCTTTAATTCAAGCCGCATTGCCACAGTAGCGAGCTGCTGCATTCTCTGCTGAATGACTGCCTGCGAAATTTTCAATTGCAGTAAAACACACCAGCAATGTATTGCATTTTCAATAGAAGCATTATCCGTAAACGGAATGGTTATCTGTATTTTTTCGCTCTTCCAGGTTGCAGTGATAAGAGATTGACCATCTTCCTTAAGAATTGTTTGTACCTGCAGGGACGCTTCAGAAACAGTACTCCAGTTGCAAATAGAAAAGGTTTTATCCCCGCGCTTGTGTAACTGTTGCCACAATATGGCAACTGCCTCATGTATTGCAGGATCATCCTTACAGTAAATCAGTGTTTCCACATGTGTAAACAACTGAAGTTTTTCATTGATCTTTTGCCTGAGGCTGATAAATCCTTCACTATGAGCCTCACCAATATTTGTAAAAACGCCAATTGTTGGCTGAATGATTTTTTCGAGATTGCTCATTTCACCACTTTCCGAAATTCCGGCTTCGAAAATAGCCAGGTCGTGGCCCTCATTCATTTGCCATACACTTAATGGAACACCAATTTGAGAATTGTAGCTTTTCGGACTACGAACAATATTGAATTGGGTGTCCAATAACTGATTCAGCCACTCTTTAACGATGGTTTTACCATTACTTCCCGTTATCCCGATAACGGGAAGTTGCCTGCCATCGGACAATGTGACGAATTGCTTACGATGGTGGATGGCTAGCGCCTGTAGCGCTTGTAAGGTATTCCTGACAAGAATTATATTGGCTTCCGGTAATAATGCCGTGTTTGTTTCGTGGTCAACGATAAAATTCCGTACTCCTTTTTGATAAAGCTCATCAATAAACACATGCCCGTCCCTTCTTGGTCCCTGTAAGGCAATAAACAATGAGCTTTGTGGAAAAATGATCCTGCGGCTGTCTAACAGCAAGTGCTCGATGATGGGATTAGCCGTTTTGAGCAGAAACCTGCCCTTTACAACCGAGGCCATATTTTCAAGGTAATATCTCAACTGCATTCAATTAGTGAAGATCAATGTCCCTGTTTACTGTATTATTTTTTTCTTCCCGATTGGCAACTGTCATGGAATACACAATAGAAGCCGCAATGCAAACTAGTATGACCAACAAGGAAATGTATACCGGTATCTTGATATGAAAAAATTCGATCAGCATTTTTAAACCAATAAAGACGAGCACTATGGCTATACCCTGCTGTAAATGTGCAAATTTCTCTTTTGCTCCTTTAAGTAAAAAGAACAACGAGCGCAACCCGAGAACAGCGAAAATATTGGAAGTATAAATCACCAACCTGTTCTTGGAAATCCCGAATACAGCGGGAATAGAATCCAACGCAAAAATAATATCAGTAGTAGCCAACATGATCACGACTACAAAAATGGATGTAAAGTATCTTTTCCCGTTTATGCGATGCGTAAATTTTCCGCTGTTATCAATAGGGGTGAGAGGTAAAACTTTTCTGATGATCCTATATACGCGGTTCTCTTCAAGAGTTACCACTTCATCTTCCCTGGAGGTGAACATTTTGATTCCTGTATAAACCAGAATTGCCCCGAAAATGTATAGCAGCCATTCAAATCTTTCGACCAGAACAATGCCTATTGTAATGAATATGACCCTGAAAATGATCGCCATCATGATCCCGATCAACAGCACACGCGCATATTGATCTTCTTTTACGGCGAAAAATGAAAAGATCAGGATGAATACAAAAATATTATCAATACTCAGGCTCCATTCAGTAAGATATGCGCTGAGATATTCCAAGGCAATGGTGCGGTCGAATTCTATCCATACAAATACAAAAAAACCAAGTGCAAGTGCTACCCAAAAAATAGTTTGCCACAAGGCCTTGCGGATAGTGATATGAGAATGCTTTTTACTTAGCAATCCCAAATCAAAAATCAAGGCAAGTATCAGTAACCCGCCAAATGTTAAATACGTTATTATCTCCGGTGTCATAAACGCGAAATATTAAACGCGAAATACGCAAATTGAGGCGAATTATCGCTGATAGAACTGATCTTATTTGTCACTGATATTTTTTTCTGCGAAGAGTCTGGTAGATAAATCCAAAAATGAGTATCAGAATAACAGGAATTGCAATGTTGATCATCTGCCATGTTGTTTTGCTTTCTTCGACCTTTTTAGGATCAAGCAGGCGAAGTGTAAAATCTTTTGAACGCGCTTCGAGAATGCCGGAAGGGTTAACAAGATATTCTACCGAATTCAGGAAAAAATCCTTATTCGCATACGTACGTTGTGTATATTGATTGTATCCCATTTGTTTGGGTCCTTCATTTTGCGTGACAACATTTGCAACAATATCTGCATCGGACACTACGATCATTTTATTATATGAAGAGGAAGCAAAAAATGGTTGTTTATAAACTGTTGCCAGTGTATCTGCAAGTGCAGCTGGTATCCTGTTTGCGTAAAGTGAGTTAAATTTCCCTTCTAGCAAAACGGCCACAGGTATATTGCTTCGGTTAAATGTTTTCATATCCTCTTCTGTTTTCAGGCTATTGAAGGATACGATAGCGGGCGTACTAAGGGTTCTGGCATTTGATGAAGTAGATAGCAGAATTGTTTTGTTAACTCCTGGTGTTTTAATGGTATCAATCGAATTGGGAAAGATAGATAATACGTTATCAAGATTCTTTGAAACAGGGTGCTCACCGGAAGCAACCAGCAGTGGAAAATAAGGCCATGCTACCAATTCAATCTGTGGCTGACCACCATAGTCCCCAATAACCTGGGGAATTTTATCGCTTTGCAGATCCTGCACCAGGTCTTTATTGATACGCACTCCATATTTAAAAAGCTGGTCATCGAGGTTGAGGCCACGATCATAGGCAATAAAATCGCTTTGCTTTTGCCTCAGGCTATCCATCTCGGCATACAGGTTATCGATCATCCAAATCACTTTGCCGCCATGCATAATGTACTGGTCTATTTTCAATTTTTGCTGATCGGTAAATTTTTCAGTGGGCTTTACAATAACAATTGCATTGAAATCAAGTGGGATCACGTTGATCTTATCAATAGGTACAAAATCAAAATTATAATTTGTCTTCAAAGTGTGTTCAATAAGATCAAATACATTGTAGGTTAACGGTTCGCCATTTCCAATCAGGTAACCGATCAGGGGAACTGAATCGGCAGTTATTTTTTCTATGGCGTTGGCAAATTTATATTCCAGCAGAGCTTCCGCATTGTTCAAAGAATTTGTTCCACCGTAAGCACTCTGTCCTTTTAACAGATCGATCGCGGTTTCGCTTCCCTTGTAACTGATCAATGCCCCGGGATATACCAGCCGTTCCTCCTGTGCCTCCCCTGCCTTCGCTTGTACCCTCACGTTTGTCGGGCTCAATCCCAGGCTATCTAGGTAAATAATGAAATTTGTTTTTGCAGTATCATGTAAGCCTTCTCCCGGTTTTTGAAACCGGAACTGGATATTGGCTTTTCCCCATTCTTTGAATTCCTGTAATAATTCTTCTGTGCTGTTCGATAATTTTTTAAAACCTGCCGGCATATCTCCTTCCAGAAAAACAGTAATGGAAACAGGATCATTTAATCCTTGAAGCAGTCGTTTGGTCGGTTGGGAGAGCGTGTATCGTTTTTCCTGGGTAAGATCAACCCGGAAATGAATAAGTGAAGCGAGATAGTTTACTGCCACTAACGCAATTAAGATATAGATCCACCAGTATTTTGATGTCAGCAGTTTTTTCATGGATTATCGCTTCGCTACATTCCGGTTGGTAAAAAGAAGAAAGAATATTATGACGCTGCAAAAATAGATGATATCACGACTATCAATGACTCCGCGGCTTACGCTGCGATAATGAAAATCTATTCCAAGCATTTCAATATAGTAGTCGGCACCGGATTCAAGCGTGGGTATCTGGCTAACAGCATTGAAACCACTGTATGCAATAAAACTTACAAAAGCACTCAGGATGAATGCAACCACAGCGTTGTTAGTGAAACTGCTGCAGCAAATACTGATGGCAATAAATACGGCTGAAAGAAAAATAAGGCCAATATAGGAACCGATCGTTCCACCAACATCTATCCCTCCCTGTACGGATAAGCTTTCAACTGTTAATGCGTATAATAATGTGGGTAATAAGGCAATCAATACAACCAGGAACGATCCCAGGAATTTACCTCCCACCAATTGCCGGGTGCTTAAAGGTTTTGTACGTAAAATTTCAAACGTCCCTGAACGGAACTCCTCCGAGAAGCTTCTCATGGTAATGGCAGGGATGAGAAATAAAAGAATCCAGGGTGCAAGCTCAAAAAACTTATCGAGAGTGGCATAGCCAAAGTCGAGAATATTAGAGTCAGGAAAAACAAACAGGAAAAGACCGTTAAGTAACAAAAAAACAATGATGGCTATATAACCGGTAAGACTGCTAAAAAACTGCCGTAACTCTTTTTTACAAACAGACCACATGTATACGAAAATAAGGGATTCTGTGTATAAGTTAAGAAAAGCAAGAGGATGTTAAAATTTTGAATGCGCATTTCTCTATATTCGTTCACCCGACCGCATAATTTCAACACTTATAGCAAGATTCTCCAAAACCAACTGCCAACACCAATTAGCGCCGATCATAATGGATTGGCGCTAATCGTTTTTATATATCACTAAACCTGAATGAAGGTTATCTATGTCGAAAGGAAATATTTTGAAGCAAGACCAAGGTTAATTACTAAAATATCCGAGATCATTAGCACCTTTCTTCGAGAAAAGCAGCTTCTTTAAATATTCGTGAAAATGAGCGTTTCAAACGGCAAAACTTTCTCCGCAACCGCAGGTGCGGCTTGCATTAGGATTACTGAAATAAAAACCCTTGCCATTTAGTCCATCAGAAAAATCGAGTGTGGTATTTACCAGGTATAAAAAACTTTTAAGATCAGTGACCACTTTCACTCCATTGTCTTCAAATACCTGGTCCATGGGTTTTGATTCATTATCAAAATCCAGTTTATAACTTAAGCCCGAGCAACCACCACCTACTACAGATACACGAAGAAAATATTCCTCGTTATTTGTAATTTTGGCGTCTGCCATCAGCTTCGAAACTTTATCTTTTGCTTTATCACTTACGAAAATCATATACTAATATACTAATATGCTAATTTGCTAATTGCCAATGAAGAATTAAGATCATTGGCTAGTTAGCACATCAGCTAATTGGCTAATTAACTTAATGCAATACGCTTTCTTCAAATTTCAGCGCTTCCATTCCATTTTTCACACGAAAATCATTGATTGCGGCTTTAATCGCATCTTCAGCCAGAACCGAGCAGTGAATTTTAACCGGTGGAAGATTCAATTCCTCTACGATCTCCATGTTATCGATCTTTAATGCATCCTCAACTGATTTTCCTTTTAGCCATTCAGTGGCCAGGGACGAAGAAGCAATCGCACTTCCGCAGCCGAAGGTTTTAAACTTCGCATCTTTAATAATGCCGGTTGTTTCGTCCACCTCAATTTGAAGACGCATAACGTCACCACATTCCGGTGCACCGACCAGCCCTGTACCAACATTTTTCTGACTCTTATCTAAAGTTCCCACGTTTTTGGGATTAGAATAATGGTCGATTACTTTTTCTGAATATGCCATAGTTATTAATTGAAAATGTTAACGCTAATTGGCTAATTGGCTAATCAGCTGATTAAATTAATGATGTGCCCACTCAATTTTATCTAAATCAACCCCCTCTTTATACATTTCCCACAAGGGGCTCATCTCTCTAAGTTTGATGACCGTTTTGGAAACCTGCTCAATCGTATAGTCAATCTGCTCTTCTGTTGTAAACCTTCCTAAGCCAAAACGCAGCGAACTGTGTGCCAGATCATCTCCAAGTCCCAGTGCTTTTAGTACATAAGAAGGTTCAAGAGAGGCCGATGTACATGCCGAACCCGAGGATACGGCGATATCTTTATTAAATCCCATCATCAGTCCCTCTCCTTCCACATATTTGAAAGATATATTTGTTACATGTGGCAGACGATGTTCGCGGCTTCCATTCACATAAGCCTCTTCTAATTTCATAAGGCCGTTTTCCAGCTTGTCTCTGAGAACGGATACTCTTTTCGTTTCTGTTTCCATATCCTGCATTGCAATTTCGCAAGCCTTGCCAAACCCAACAATGCCAGCTACGTTCAATGTACCACTGCGCATGCCCCTTTCATGTCCGCCGCCATCCATCTGGGCTGTCACTTTTACCCGCGGGCTTTTACGTCGCACATACAATGCACCCACACCTTTAGGGCCGTACATTTTGTGGGCTGAAAATGCCATCAGGTCTATTCCGTCTTTAACTACATCAACCGGAATTTTACTTACGGCCTGGGTGCCGTCTGTAAAGAACAGTACGCCATGCTTTTTTGCAATCCTGCTGATTTCTTTCACAGGCTGCACTGCTCCTATTTCGTTGTTGGCATACATGATCGCCACTAAAATGGTAGTGGGTTTGATCGACGCTTCCAATTCCTGAAGATCTATCATTCCTTCGTCGTTGACCTCAAGATAGGTGACTTCACCGCCGGATTTCTCAATATGTTTACAGGTATCCAAAACAGCTTTGTGCTCAGTGGTTGCTGTTATAATATGATTGCCTTTGCTGGCATACATATCAAACACTCCTTTGATAGCCAGATTATCTCCCTCGGTAGCTCCTGAAGTAAAAATAATTTCTTTCGGATCGGCTCCAATCAATTTAGCGATTTGTTCACGTGCATAGTCGATAGCTTCTTCGGCCTGCCATCCGAAAGGATGGTTACGGCTGGCTGAGTTCCCAAAATGTTCTGTAAAATAAGGTATCATGGTCTCAACAACTCTGGGATCACAAGGCGTTGTGGCATTATGGTCCAGGTATATTGGTAATTTTAACATATTCATTATCAATTTTAAAAATGCAAATTAGATAATACAAATTTAGTCTAAAATGATCCTATTTTGAGAACCATCTTTTATAGCTGGTTTTTTTTTACCAATTTCGAAACCTAACTATTCCAATTATGCACCGGCTTGAACATATCGGGATCGCTGTAAAAGATCTCGCAATTTCCATTCCTTTGTTTGAAAAGCTGTTAAATAGGCAGTGTTATAAGACAGAAAGGGTAGAATCTGAGCGTGTTACCACCGCTTTTTTCCACACCGGCCAGAGCAAAATAGAATTATTGGAAAGTACCGAGGCCGATGGAGTGATTGCCCGGTATATTGAAAAAAGGGGAGAAGGGATCCATCACCTGGCTTTTGAGGTAACCGATATACGGGCGGAAATGAAAAGATTGGTTGATGAAGGCTTTATTCTTTTAAATGAAACGCCAAAAGTGGGAGCGGATAACAAATTGGTTTGTTTTCTTCACCCGAAAACTACCAATAGTATTCTTATAGAACTATGTATGGAAATAGTTTGAAGCGCTGTTAAGCACCAATAAAAAAACCCCGCCTGATGGCAGGGTTACCCTGTTATAAATACTACATACTATGTTAGAGAATAACTTTCTTAACTTCTAACCATCCTTTGTTATCGGTAACCCGTACAAAGTAGGCGCCAGATGCAACATTTTGAAGATTCAAATTGATCTTGTACGAGGGGTTATTATATACTTGCTCGTTGATCACCTGTCCATTTGTGCTTACAACGGTCACAATGATTTTGCTTTTAACAGATGTATTCAAATCAATCACCACATTTTTTTCAAATCCATATATCTTCAGCGTAGATATTGTTTCGCTCATCCGGATCATCTTTATTGAAGAATAGACAGAACGACCATTAAGATCAACCTGACGAAGACGATAATAAACAACAGGGTTCGAAATATTTTTATCACTGTAGGTATAATTGTTAGTGTTGTTGCTCGTTCCGGCACTGAAAATAACTGAAATTTTTTCCCATTGCGTTCCATTAAAACTTCTTTCTACATCAAAATGACTACTCATTATTTCTTTATCGGTAGACCATGATAATTGGATATTCTGGTTTGTTTTGCTGATGTAAAAACTGGTAAAATTCACGGGTAATAGTGAAAATGATCTAAACCCAAATGGTGAAGAGCCAGTGGTATTATCTGCTAGTGAATAGCCGGTCTTGTTACCATCAATATCTCCTTTATATTTAACGGTGCTTCCGATTAATATTTGTTGGTTGGCTGCACTGCCTGAAATAAAACCATTGTTCAGTTGAATACTACTGTTGTTTGAAAGAGTGAGCGTGGTATTTGACTGAAGACTAAAATTTCCGGAAACAAATACTTCAACATCTCCCAATCCCATACTGTTAACATTGTTATCGACAATGATTGTAAAAGTGGCAGGAATAAGCACTTTGTGTTTGGTTATGCCATCTGTTCTAAGCTGAATATTCCAGTTTCCACTATTATACCAATAGCCACTGTTTTGAGCGGTGTATACATAAAAGGTTTGAGAGAAAGACATCGCTGCGATAGCGAGTAAACATAGGGTAGTGTAAATTTTTTTCATAAAGGGTATTTTTTTCAGGGTTATCTCATTAAAACAATCCACATACCTATATTTCCGGCACCCTTAAAATGGAGCAGGAAAATAAACAATGTGGTTACGTATTTAATTGTAATGCGTTGTAGATCAATACGATAAATCTTTTAAAAAAATTATCGGTATTGAATGCCGCTTCACAGAAAGTGATATCCTCACTTTGGTAATTTTTCCCACAGACGGAATCTTTTACAGAAATTGGAATGCACCCATTCGCCTCTAAGGCCGGGGTCAAGGTAAACCCTTATAAATATGGCACCATTAAGAAGAACCTAAAGCAAGATGTGGCTACTAACCCACTGCGGCCTGTTAAAATGCAATAAATTCACGTTCCATCATTAATCAATTTTCAAAATTCAGCAATGAGTGTTCATTATTTTGTAGTTCTGTTGTTGTTTACAGGATTTTTATCGTGCCAATCCAAACCTGAGGACAGTAGGGAAGCGGTTGCGGATAGTAGCCTTACAGATGATCTATACAAAAAGTTCAACCTTGATCAGATCCAGTTACCGCCTGGTTTCTCGATCTCCGTTTTTGCTGCTGTGCCAAATGCCCGCAGCATGTGCTGGGGTACCAACGGGACCTTGTTTGCAGGAAATCGGGAGGAAGATAAAGTGTATGCTGTGACGGATATGAATAAAGACGGGAAGGCTGACAAAGTATATGAGATTGCAAAAAAACTGAGCATGCCATGCGGGGTAGCATTTCGTAATGGCAGCCTGTATGTAGCAGAAGTAAACCGGATTTTACGGTTCGATGATATTGAAAGCCGGTTAAGCAATCCTCCTCAACCTGTGGTCGTTTTTGATAAATATCCAGAGGATACGCATCATGGTTGGAAATACATAGCGTTTGGGCCAGATGGGAAGTTGTACGTACCAGTGGGTGCACCGTGTAATATCTGTGAAAAGAAAGACTCCGTTTATGCCACCATAACCCGTATCAATCCCGATGGCACAGGGCTGGAAATCTATTCTAAGGGTGTACGTAATTCAGTTGGGTTTGCATGGCATCCGGATACAAGAGAACTGTGGTTCACCGACAATGGACGGGATCAATTAGGTGACAATATTCCTAATTGCGAACTCAACCATGCTCCGCAAAAAGGAATGCATTTTGGCTTTCCCTACTGCCACCAGGGCAATATACCCGATCCTGTATTTGGCAAAGGAAAGAATTGTAGCGACTATACACCACCGGCGCAACTAATGGGTGCTCATGTGGCACCGCTTGGGATGCGTTTCTATACGGGATCGATGTTTCCGTCAGCGTTCAAAAATAAAATTTTCATTGCACAGCACGGCAGCTGGAACCGGAGCATTCCTATTGGTTACAGGATTATGATTGCCACACTTGAGGGAAACAAAGTGATAAAATATGAACCGTTCGCCAGCGGCTGGCTGCAGGGAACAACTGTTTTGGGAAGACCCGTTGATGTAGAAATTGCACCTGATGGGGCCTTGTTGGTGAGTGACGACAAAAACGGTTTGATTTACCGGATAATCTATAAAGAATTAACGGATGGCTGATAAAGTTCTTGAAATTAAATTCTATGTGTTTTTATGTACCAACTGCTCCTATCTGGTAAATTCTTCCATCACATAGGAACAGTTGACATAGATAGAACATTGATACGAGTCCGGAAGAATTATTCATCCAAACCGGCCTCTGCAATTTTATTTAATCCGAGTTTTTCGAGGGCAATGGCCGCAGCGATCTGGCTGGCATCTTTTTTATTATACGCTTTTGCTTCGGCGATCAATACACCATCTACTACCGCACCGATCGTAAACAGGCGCCGTCCGGCTTCTATTCGTTCGTCAAGTGTGTCGAACTCCAGATTTTTTCCGTTTTTATTGGCCCAACCATACAACCTGTTTTTATGATTGATCTCAAGGTTTTCAAGATCTTCCATAAAGAGATGGGGAATAATGATTCTTTCCAGTACCCACTGTTGGGTTTTCTTAAACCCTTTGTCCAGATAAATGGCACCTACGACAGCTTCGAGGGTGTTGCCAAAAATCTGGCTCATTTTAAGGGAGTTGTCGAACTTATTAAAAATGGTAATCTTCTTCAATCCCATTTTGATCGCAATTTCGTTCAGCTTATTGCGATTCACCATCTTACTCCGCATTTCTGTAAGAAACCCTTCTTCTTTGTAAGGATATTTTTTGAAAAGGAAATCGGCGATAATGCCGCTGAGAATGGCATCTCCCAGGTATTCAAGGCGTTCATTATTTTCATCAGCGCTATCGCGAACCGAACGGTGAGTAAGCGCGGATCTGTACAAAGCACTTTTGCCTGGCACAAATCCAAGTACATTGCGCAGGTTTTTCTTAAAAGAAATATTCTGTTGTTTTCCTAAAAAGCGGTCCAGGATTCCCACAATTCAAACTACAATTTTTTTATCAAGCAGAAAAATAGTTTAAGGTTTTAAGTCTAAGGTTTAAGGTTGAGGGTTAAGGGTTGAGGGTAGTACAAAACCTTCGTTTATTAATCTAAGAGTAATGCTAAATGGTTCAAGAACTTTCGCAAAAAAACTTTAAACCTTAAACCTAATTCTGGTATTTTTTCACAATCACACACGCATTGTGCCCGCCGAATCCGAAGGTATTGCTTAAAGCTGCCCGTACGTTTCTGGACTGCGCTTTTCCGAATGTAAAATTTAAACGGGGATCCAGCTCGGGATCATCCGTAAAGTGATTGATGGTTGGCGGAATTATATTTTCTTTTACGGCCATTACACAGGCAAGGGCTTCCACAACGCCGGCAGCGCCTAAGCAATGACCGGTCATTGATTTTGTTGAACTGATATTCAGGTTAAAAGCATGATTTCCAAAAACGTCCACTATCGCTTTTACCTCGGCTACGTCACCCAGTGGTGTAGATGTTCCGTGGGTGTTTATATAATCAATGTCTTCGGCAGTCATGTTTGCATCTTCGAGTGCCGCCAGCATTACATTTTTAGCTCCCAGGCCTTCGGGATGTGGTGCGGTTATATGATGCGCATCCGCAGTGGCTCCAGCGCCCGCTATCTCACAATAAATCTTTGCATTCCGTTTAAGTGCGTGATCAAGGTCTTCCAGAATAAGTATTCCTGCACCCTCTCCCATTACAAAACCATCCCTGTCTTTATCATACGGCCGGCTGGCGGTAGAAGGATCGTCGTTTCGTTCACTTAAAGCCTTCATCGCATTGAATCCGCCCACCCCTGCTTCCATGATCACGCTTTCGGCTCCCCCGGTTAAAATAGCATCAGCTTTTCCAAGGCGGATAAGATTAAAAGCTTCCATGATCGCATTGGTAGATGAGGCGCAGGCACTAACTACGGCGAAGTTCGGCCCACGGAATCCATGCCGCATAGAAATATGGCCCGCTGCAATATCGAGGATCATCTTGGGGATAAAGAATGGATTGAACCTGGGGGTCCCTTCGCCTTTAGCGAAATTCACAACTTCTTCCTGAAACGTGATCAGGCCGCCGATGCCACTGGCAAAGATCACACCGACACGGTCTTTATTAATATTTTCAGCGTTTAGTCCCGAATCTATAACAGCCTCATCACTCACAACAAGCGCCGTCTGCGTGAACCGGTCAATCTTCCGGGCTTCTTTTCTGTCGAGATAGTTTAAGGGATCGAAATTTTTCAACTCACATGCAAAACGCGTTTTAAACTTGGTAGCATCGAATTGTTTGATAAAATCGGCTCCGGAAGTTCCATTAAGAAGCCCCTCCCAATATTCTTTGGAAGTATTTCCAATGGGTGTGATTGCTCCGATACCTGTTACAACTACTCGTTTAAGTTTCATGCGAAAATATTATGTCTTACGAAAAGCCATAATCACGTGAGCCGGCTGGTATAACTGCTATTTTTTATAACAAAGAATAATAACAGGATTTTTCTTTGTTATACTATGGCTTGCCCTGAAGTTAAGGGTAAGATACAAATCCGCCTTCGCAGATTGCAAACGAAGGCGGATGTAATTTATTCACGATGGATACAATGTCAATTACTTGGCATGCTCTTCCAAGTACGCAACAGCTTGTCCGACCGTAGTGATTGTTTCGGCCTGTTCATCAGGAATAGAGATATTAAACTCCTTTTCAAATTCCATGATCAGTTCTACAGTGTCTAATGAATCAGCTCCTAAATCGTTGGTGAAGGAAGCCTCATTGGTAACTTCTGTTTCTTCTACACCTAACTTATCTACAATGAT
>JACMLY010000007.1 GCA_014379345.1 Chitinophagaceae bacterium | reverse complement strand
TTCATTGATAAAAGGAAAGGGATGTGGTTTCATAGTGATTTATTTAATATTAACAGAATAGATGGCCTGGTTAACAGTAAATCTTTTGACAAAATCAGATTGCCGGAAGGCTTCGGTGAAAAAATTATCACTAACCTATTGTCAGCCATCGTTTAGGGGAGTAAGCGGATGATGAGCCCCGTGTTGCATTTAAAAGTTACGATATTTTTTCCTACATCACAAAAAAATATTCCCGACCTGGCAGGGTTGCCGATCATGAGTATTTGGTGTGGTTACACCGATGAAACGGACATCACCGGAATCTTTGACTCACTAAACAAACTTCCATCAAAAATTCTGTTTACAATTCCGGAAAGCCTTGACTCCTGGCCGGTATTCACAACGATAAGGTCAGCATTTATTTTTTGGGCAAAACGAAGCGTGGATTCAGCAATGTTATGACCGCGGATAGTGTGACATTCAATTACAAGGTTTGTATTATCCCGAAGTAACTGGTAAGCCTTATAGAGATACTGATTACGTTCGGTATCCGTTTCAATTTCATCACCAGCAATCGCCAGCAAATGAATTTTTGAATTGTACTTCCGGGCAAGATAACAGGCGAACATAATTTTTCTCACTGGCAACATACTGCAAACCGGGAGAACTATATTCAACCATTGGTCATTGCTCGTATTCATACGGACCGTTAACACGGGGCATTCGATATGTTTTGTAATTTCCGCAGTGTCATAACTGCTCCCCATGAGCTTTGTCATAACTCCTGTGGATCGGCCAATAATAACTAAATCGATATTATGCCGCAGCGTATATTCTATCACTGCCCGGTTCCTGGTTCCTTTTCTTAGCGAGGACTGAATGGATAAGCCGGGATGTAACCGGAAAGTGAACTTATTCTGCAATCGATACAAGCTGGCTTCGGCATCAGCTGCAATTCTATTTATACTTTTGTTGAATTGTCTTTTTCGTCTTCCAATACTATTCGTTTCTGCAACTACGAGGTGAATGTTGCATTTGAAATGATTCGCAATATCTATCGCTTTTTCAATAGCCAGTTCCGAAACGTCCGAAAAATCAACCGGAACCAAAATATTATTGAATAACTTATTCATATCCTCGAAAACATAATTTTTATTTTCATCTCTAAGAACACTAATCATGCCCATAGTGCACCCAGGGGATTAATTTATCTTAATGCGGTGTAAACCCCGGCAGTTTGATTTTTAAACTTCCAGCAATCCCAGGCTAGGTAGCGTTATGGTAAATACCGTGCCGGCGATAATATCTGATTGTACTTCTATGCGACCCTTGTGCAAACTGATTATTCTTTTTGCCAGGGCAAGGCCCAGTCCGAACCCCTTTGCCTGGCCAATATTAGCGGATCGATAAAATGGTTGGAAAATATTTTCAATTTCTTCTTCAGCTATTATATCGCCCTTGTTTTTTACCTCTATTACAACCTTATTTTCAGGGAAGGTTAGGTTTACGATAGAAACATGATCGGGAGAGTATTTGCATCCGTTTTCTACAACATTT
>JACMLY010000056.1 GCA_014379345.1 Chitinophagaceae bacterium | reverse complement strand
AGATATTTGATTTTCGTTTGATAAATTCATTGAAATGCTGATTTAGGCATGGATACTTCTTAAATCGTTAATCGTTAATCGTTAATCGGCAATCGCTTATTCTTTTTCTTTAAAAAATGATCATATATGAGATTGAAACACTTAGGCACACAGAACACATAGTTAAAATTTATTCTATGTGCTCTATGTGCCTAAGTGTTTACTTTTCTTTAGTTAAAGTTGTTTATTTCATGATGAAGATTTCAAATTCCACTCTACGGTTAAGTAAACGTCCTTCAGGAGTGTCGTTGGTGGCAACAGGTTTTGCTTCCCCAAATGCTTCTTGCTGGATAATGCGGTTTGAAGCAATTCCTTTTGACTGAAGGTATTTAATAGTCGAATCAACGCGCTCTTTCGACAGTTCGATGTTTGTTTCATCTGAACCTTGGTTGTCGGCATAACCATACACATTTACGTTGTAGGCTTTATTCTGGTTAAGAAGGGTAATTAGTTTGTCTAAAAGCCCGCCTGAGTATTCAGTGATATAACTTTTGCCGGAAACAAAGTGAATAGCTGCAACTTCGATGTCCTGAAGTTCTATTTCTTCAGCTTTGACTTCCGGTTGCTTTTCAACTACTTTTTCAACTACTTTGACCGGTTCCACTGCTTTGGCCGGACAACCTTTATTCTCTTTAGTCCCCGCTACGGTCGGACAAGCATCCTCTGAGTCGATCACTCCATCTTTATCCTGATCGGAAGGACAGCCGGATGCATCCACTTTTACTCCTTTTTTTGTATCCGGACATTTGTCATTTTTGTCTGCCACCCCGTCTTCATCCGCATCAGGGCACCCTTTTAATGCAGGTATACCGGCTACTGTCGGACAATCATCTTTATCATCAGCCATGCCATCTCCATCGGTATCCGAAGGACAGCCTTTGTCATCAACCGCTACTCCGGCAGGGGTGTCGGGGCATTTATCTTTTTTATCAGGTACGCCATCCTTGTCCGAATCCTTTGATTTTCCAAAACTGAATTCCCAACCAAGGGTAACTTTCCAAAGATTTTCAGTTTCTCCTTCCACTTCAATCCCACTTACATACCCTGCACTGCCATAGAAAGCGCCCGTAGAGGAATTATAATGCTTGGCCCCCAATCCTAAATCAAAATTAACCCCTGTTTTCATATTATCATACAGATATCCCGGCCCGGCATAGATATAGGGACGAAATTTCCTGGTTTCATTGTAAAATTTGTAACGTACATTTAATAAGGGATTTCCCACATCCAGTGTATTCTCCATTCCTGTTCTCAAAATACCCAGGTTGCCTTGCAGCATAAGATCAAACCGTGGGCTTATATATCGTCCTAAATAAAGCTCTGGTATATAACCAAAGTCGTTATTTTCAATCGGTCCATAAGCACCTACCCCTATCCCGAGTCCCCATTTTTTATCTGCCGTTTGGGCATTTACTGTAGCTGAAAAGGCCACTATGAGAAGAAGTAAAAATATTTTTTTCATCGTTCTGTGTTTTATTTGGCGTTTAAAGATATACATTTCTAATTGCGGAAAAAGAAAGATTCTAAAAACTATCTTTAAAGTTTTAATTCTTTTCAAGTATAATATGCTCAATGTGCGTACATTACCTATCAATACTAGAAGTTTAAAAAGACTTTTATTTCTAAATGTTTTCCAATACTTTATTAGAAAAATATTTACTCCAGGCTCATTTACTTTGGATAACGGAACAATGGGCTGAACAAACAATTCCTATCTTTACATCCTCAAAACTGATTCCCTTGTATGCAATAATTGACATAGAAACTACGGGTAATACGTATAAGACAGGAAAGATTACCGAGATCGCTATTTTCATCCATGATGGTTTTGGAATCGTCGACTCGTTCACCACCCTGATCAATCCTGAATGTTATATCTCTCCTTTTATAACGCGTCTTACAGGCATCAACAATGAAATGGTTAGAGATGCTCCCCGTTTTTATGAAGTTGCTAAAAAGATAGTCGAGATCACGAACGATAAAATATTTGTAGCCCATAACGTAAGCTTCGATTATAAATTCATCAAGGAAGAATTCAACCAGCTGGGTTACCTGTACGAAAGACCGACCCTTTGCACGGTCCGAATGGGCCGGAAATACATACCGGGTCACCGTTCCTACTCACTGGGCAACATTTGCGGTGAACTGGGAATTTCAATCAATGGGCGCCACCGCGCCGCAGGTGATGCCCTTGCCACGGTTAAGCTTTTTGAAATGATACTCGACCGAAAGGCTCAAAAGGAAGCAAAACTTGATCCCAACCAATTACGCATGTTTTGATCGTACAATAGATTAAACACATAGACACATAGAGCACATAGAAGTAAATTTTAACTATGTGTTCTATGTGCCTATGTGGTTTAAAAATAGATACACATAACAAGGAACAGGAAAATTAAAAGAAGAAAACAATGGCTAATTCGGTCAACGTTATTTAGGTATGGACACTTCTTAAATCGTTTATCGTTAATCTGCAATCGTTTTTTCTTTTTCTTCAAAAAAAACAACTTATGCCGAATCATCTTTATCTTTGGGGTATATGAAAAACATGCTCAGACTTGCTTTAACAGCATTGGTTTTTATACCTGTAATGGTTTTTGCACAGGCCACAACCGTTAAAATTGCGGTGATGAAATACGACGGGGGAGGGGACTGGTACTCCAATCCGACTTCTTTGCCCAACCTGATTGCTTTTTGCAATGATAACCTTAAAACGACCATTGATCCACAGCCGGGCGTTGTAGAGCCGGGAAGCGTCGAAATCTTTAATTATCCCTATGTTGATATGACCGGCCATGGCAACGTGGTATTTTCAGACGCTGATGTTGCCAACCTGCGTACATATCTCGAATCGGGAGGCTTTTTGCAGATTACCGATAACTATGGCATCGACCAATTTATTCGCCGTGAAATGAAAAAGGTATTTCCTGAACTGGATTTTATAGAACTGCCCTTCAGCCATCCGATCTATTCCCAGAAATACCGTTTTCCTAATGGGTTGCCCAAAATTCATGAACATGAAGGGAAACCAGCACAGGGTTTTGGCTTGATCTATAAAGGGAGGCTGGTTTGTTTTTATAACTTCGAAAGTGATTTGGGTGATGGATGGGAAGACCGTTCTGTTCACAACGATCCCGAAGAGGTACGCCAGAAAGCCTTGCAGATGGGAGCCAACATCATCTCGTTTGTATTCAATCAATAGCACCCTAGAGGTGCGTTTCAAACGCCCTTTTGTATATTCCAGATCCAATTCATCAATATCACCAATAGGACCGGAAGGACTATCCATTT
>JACMLY010000055.1 GCA_014379345.1 Chitinophagaceae bacterium | reverse complement strand
TTCCAGTTTACCAGTGGTAATCCCCTACCACCATCTACTCCGCCGATTGTATGGCTGAACATAGCACCCATGATTCCCCCCTCAAGTGCGAAGAGAACAAAGAAAACTATACCTAACCTTATGCCCCATACATAACGCATCGGGATGGTCCATTCTTTTTTTCTGAAAAACAAATAGCCGATATACCCTGTCCATAATGTCAGCAATACGATAGCTATACCCATTACCTGGTACAAAATGAGATAGAAGAAACTACTACTATTGAAGTGAGATAACCTGCCATTAGCTGCCTGCCAGGTGATGACAAAACTTTCATAAGTAAACACAATAACAGCCATCAGGTTGTACGCTCTTACTTTTGAAGGTCTTTCGAGGTAAAACATTATCCACCCCATGGTAACACAAAATATCCCGATTGATAGAAAGAATTTGAATGGTTTAATAAAAGCATTAATGCCATTAACACTCAACTGGGTGGTCAGCCATAAAATAATACATAGTACTGCTGCCATAAAGTTCAGCAGGCTATACCAGAAGAGAACCGGGTTCCTTCGTTTTAATTCGCTGATGAAATACATATGATAAGGTCGTTAGTTAAAAATCAGGAAAGTATTTTCGGGTTCTGATCACTCTTATTAAGCAGTATAGTAATAACCCAAAGGGACCGAATAAAAATGTTAGTAGTAATGCAGGAGTGATGAGCCAGTGATTGATGTTATTTTTTTCTGCATTCCTGATAATATAAATTCCTGTCAGCAGATCGAAAGCGAGGTAATGAATCCAGCCTGCAAGCAATATTTGTTTATTGGCAAACAGCCTACTGATCCCGTTCAAAGTGCTGAAATTTTCGAAGATCTCCTTCTCAAAAGATGAAAAAATCAGCCAGGAATAAACAATTGCAAACAGCATGATCAGAATTCCAAAGACGAATTGATCGCGTTTTTTCCAAAACTTTAGAAAGATTAGGATAATCCAGCCAGCCATTGCCAGGGTATTGCATATTGAAAATATCTGGTCCGGAGTCATAGATTTAATTTGAAATCAAATCTCAGATATTTCAGTTATGTTTTCATTGATAAATGTTAAGAAGTATACAAAAAGTCAGCGACTTATTTTCTTCCGGATGCGGCTGAGGTGCTCAGGAGTTACACCCATAAACGAGGCAAGCATGTATTGGGGAACCTGCTGAAGCAAAGCTGGTTGATTGGCAATCATGTGGCGATAGCGGTCTTCCGGGGTTAAAGCGAGCAATGCTGTATTTCGCTGGTTGAGATAGATAAAAAGCATCTCGGCAATTTTTCTCCCAAATTCCTGGTATACCGGGAAGTTTTTATACAGTTGCTGCATATCATTATGACCCAGGTCTATCACTTCAAGATCAGTCAATGCATCAATACTTTGGGCCGCGGGTTTTCGCGTTAAAAAGCTTTCATATTCCGAAGTATAGTCGCCGGGAACTACAAAGCCGATTGATATGTCTTTTCCTTCGAAAGTATAATAAAGCCTCGCAAGGCCCTTTTTCACAAAGGAAACATAATGGC
>JACMLY010000054.1 GCA_014379345.1 Chitinophagaceae bacterium | reverse complement strand
GCTTTTAAACAAGCTGATAAATTATAAGCTAAATTAGATGAGTAGACTAAAAAAATAGTGCGGATCAGAAGAATCACTAGTGTCCGGAGAAAATCTTTGTATAGTGCGGTGATCGTTTCAGACATACACTTCAGGCTATTCAATTTGATAAAGGCTTTTTGTTCTTTGTGTCTTCTCTTCGTGTCCTTGGTGAATCCTTTGACTGCACAATCAGAAAGTTCACAATGGACACGAAGAGAAGACACAAAGAACAAAAAGATTAGAATGGTTACTAACCGGACAACAATGAATGAAGAACGGCTTATTCATAAGAGATGATTTCATTTCCAACCCTATTGCGTTAACAATTCATGAAGAATAACGCCGCTCCGATGTAGCTTTTACAATTATTTAATGTTACCCATCTGGATCAGTATGCGTTATTTAATCCGGGATAACAGAAAAGGCAAAAAGGCTGACATTTACACAACTCAAATTCAAATATGAGCGATACAAAACTTATTATTCCAGGCACTGTACAAGTCAAACCTGAGTTTGTTTCCATGAAAGCTTTTTTCCCGGACATGAAAGTTGACTCTTATGCCGTCGGCAGTGCGCGGGGAGTGGGCGAGCAGAATCATGAAGTAACACTGAAGAAAAGTGATGTAGTAGTAGCAGAATTTGAAAATAATATTAAATGGTTTTACGATAAGGCCGAGTTCACCGAAAAAGTAAAACAACAACAGCCTGGCGGCCGCGGCGCGGAAATGAATGATGAGCTTGTAGTGCCACTTCAATGGCAGGAGAATACAACACAATCACGAGGCATTATAACAAGCGCCTTAAAGCTGATAGGTATCAATGTTTTTAAAAACATCGCCGGCGAAAAAATGGCCCTTTCCATAGCAAATCGCATAGAGCAAAAGAATCCAAATATTGTTTATGTGTGCGATGAAAATTTTATACTCTCCTCAAAATTTAATGCGGAAGCGCCCAAAAATAATGCAGGCAGCTACCTGCTCTTATTGCATGGCACGGGCTCCGATACCTTGGGCTCATTTGGCGGTTTAAAACAAAAAGGTGGCAAAACATACAAAGCATTGTTTAAAAAATATGAAGGAAGAATCATCGCTTTCGAACACAAAACCTTTACCCAAAGCCCCATCCAAAATGTGATAGAATTGCTCGGCCAGTTGCCGGATGGAATTACTCTTGATCTGTTAAGTCATTCGAGAGGAGGATTGGTTGGTGAAGTACTTGCAAGGATCGCGGCCATTGGTGAAACCGGGGTTTTTACCAGGGAGGAGATGTCATTGCTTAAACAGAATGAGGATGCGAAAACACTTGTGGCTGAAATAGGATCGTTAAATAAAATTCTTGGGAAGAAGCAGATAAAGGTTAATCGGTTTGTAAGAGTTGCGTGTCCCGCCGCTGGCACTACACTGGTTTCAGACCGGATGGATACGTTCTTAAATGTTCTCTTCAACGTATTAAGCAATATCCCCAGCGAGGTGGTTGGTACAATCGTTGAAGCATTGCAGGCACTCGTTACAGCTGTTGTTAATGAAAAAAACGATACGGGCGTATTGCCTGGCATCGAATGCATGAAACCTGACTCGAACTTTATTAAAGCGCTCAACTTTACTAAAACAAAGATCAATTCCGACTTAGTAGTGATTGCTGGTGACGCACAGGGTGAAGGTTTCATCAACCGCATAAAAATGTTCCTGGTTGATTCCTTTTATAAGGAAGACAATGACCTGGTGGTAAATACATCCTCCATGAAAAAAGGAACCGGTCGAGGTACTGATTTTCCGATATACGACGAGAGCCGTGGTGATGTAAATCATTTCCATTATTTCATTAATCCTTCTTCTCAAAATATTATTTACGAAGCATTAATAGGCAAAGCAAATGAAAGCCGTGGATTTTATTTAAACACCCAGATACAACCTGAGCCCGTAAAAGATGCAGTCGTTGAAACCAGCCGCTCGGGTAATGATATCAGGAACAAACCGGTATTGTATGTACTGCCAGGCATTATGGGTAGCCATCTGGAAGTCAACAACGAACGCATCTGGGTGAATTATTTCCGGATGGCCCTTGGCGATTTGTCGTCTCTTAAAATCAGCGCGGCTAATGTAAAACCATTCGGCATTAATGGAAACGCATATAGAAATCTGGTGGATTATTTCAGCAATTATTATTTCGTTATCCCATTTGCTTATGATTGGCGCAAGTCTATTTCAAAAGCTGCTGATGAATTAAAAGAAAGCATTGAGGATCTATTATTGGAAACCGATAAATCTATTTCTTTCATTGCTCACTCCATGGGAGGTCTTGTATTTCGTGCTTTTGCAACAAGACACAAAGAGCTTTGGGAAAAAATGCAACAGCGGGACAATTGCCGGGTTTTAATGTTGGGTACACCTCACTCAGGATCGTACGTGATACCCCGCTTATTATTGGGAATTGGAAAAAGCATCAATGCCGTCTCTGTCCTGGATCTGGCGAACAGCAAAAAAACTTTGCTCGATCAATTCATTCAGTACCCGGGTTTGCTTGAATTACTTCCGGCTAAAGGGGTAGACGATTTTGGCGATATGGCAGTTTGGAAACGTATACAGGAAACGGCAGGATCTAAATATCCGATACCAGTTACCACCGACCTGGATCCTTACAGGGAATTACAAAAAGATCTTTTTCAAAATATAAAATGGGACGAGAAAATATTCAAATACATCGCAGGCAAGGATGACCGCACACCAAATAGGATTGAGATAGACAAGGAAAATAAAAAAGTAAATTTTTATTCCACGCCGCGCGGTGATGGAAGTGTGACCTGGGATAGCATTCCAACCGAACTATTGGCAACATCTACGTATTATGTTGATGCTGAACATGGAAAATTGGCTGCTACTTCGGCTGCCTTTTCCGGATACAGAGAACTGCTTGATAAAGGTGAAACCTCTCTGTTGAAAAACATACCCCCCGCTACACGAGGAGAGATCAGGACAGAATTAATGCCCGAGATTGAACCGGTTACATTACCCGATGAAACCACTCTCTCCAACCATATCATGGGCATAGATGTAGTTGAACCAAAAACGCATTTACAACAACTCAAAGTCTCGATAACACACGGAGATATGGGCCATGCACTGTATCCCCTTGTTGCAGGTCACTTCAAAGGCGATGCCATCGTAGAGGCTGAAAAAATCCTGAATCAGAAACTCAATAATTATTTCAGTATCCGCTACGAAACACAAAACTATCCCGGTGAAATAGGAACTCATGAAGTTTTGATCAATAAGACCACTAAGCCACCGGGAGCAATATTGGTAGGCTTGGGAGACTTTGGAGCGCTCACGGAGAATCGCTTAACCAAAACACTTAAGCAGGCCCTGCTGACTTATGTTGTTAAAACCAATGAACAAAAGTCTAAGATCAATGAGGACAGCCAGGGATTGGGCATCTCTTATTTGCTCATCGGCTCTGGTTTTGGCGGGCTGAGTATATTCAGTGCGATCAAGGCGCTATTAAACGCAGTAAACGAAACCAATGAATTTTTTAAATCAGATACAAACCAGCATTATGAATTGATCAATCAAATAGAAATTATAGAATTGTATCAGCATAAGGCTGTTCAGGCGGGGCGCATCATTCGCAATCTGGTGGAGAACAGTAATATTTTTTCAAATATTGCATTCTCACCCAATATCATCAAAAAAGCATCGGGAGCAAAAAATGAGATACCCAATGAAATGCATACCGACTGGTGGCATCGCCTGAAAGTATATGAAGAAGAGAGAAAGCCAGGTGACAATGCCAAAACAAGGATCATTAAATTCAGTTCTGTCACTGATAAAGCGCGAAATGAAGAAGAGGTATTGGCTACAAACATTAATATAGTGGACAAGCTTATAGGCCAGGCGGCCTCACAAAGCAATAACAATAAGCGTCTCTGCGAAACGCTCTTCGAAATGCTGATCCCCAATGAATTTAAAGGCTATGGAACAGACCTTCGGAATATTGTGCTTATAGTAGACAAGGAAACGGCGCGCTATCCATGGGAAATGCTGCAGGACGCATATGGAGGAAACGATGAGCCGCTGGTTACCAAAGCAGGATTTCTAAGACAATTGAGTACCTCCACGTATCGCCAAAACGCCGAACTAACAACAACAAACACGGTATTGGTAATTGGAAATCCGGAATTGAATAATTATTACCCGGACTTACCCGGCGCGGCCGCAGAAGCTACACAGGTGGCCGCATTGCTTAAGAATAAAGGATATGCTGTACAGGAATTTGTTAACCAGGTATCGCACGACGCCATACTAAACTTGTACTCGCAAGCGTACAAAATAGTTCATATCGCTGCACATGGAGTAGTTAACGACAAAAAAACAGGACAGACGGGAGTTGTGTTAGGGGAAGAGATTATCATTACTCCTTCGGATTTTAAGCAAATGCGTAAAGTGCCGGAGCTTGTATTTATCAACTGCTGTTCATTGGGAACCATAAATAAAGAAGATGAAGAGCGCTTGCAACGTAAGTATGAGGTTGCCGCGGGAGTGGGTACACAACTTATAGAAATGGGCGTAAAAGCAGTCATCGTTGCCGGTTGGGAAGTTGATGATGCTGCGGCCCTGTGCTTTTCAGAAAATTTTTACACGGAGCTTCTTAGCGGAAAAGGTTTTGGAAAAGCCGTACAAACAGCCAGGGAAATTACCTACAGGGATCACGGGAATAAAAATACCTGGGGAGCCTATCAATGCTACGGAGATCCGTTCTATACCCTGCGTTCAATATCAGGACCGAATCAGGATAAGAAATATAATTTTTGTGATACTATTGAAGCCGTAAACAAACTTCAGTCTCTTTTGAGTGAGATTGAAACAGCCACTTCGCGACAACAGAAAGATGTAATCAATGATGAGATCAAATATATAGTCTCCGCTATTAACCTCCATCCTGAATGGAAGTATGAAGCTTCTATTATTGAATTGCTTGCGGATTTACACAAAGAGCTTGGCAGCCATGCGGATGCTTTAAAATATTATGAGCAACTATTTAATCTAGAAACCGCAAATTATTCGGTCAGGTCCATTGAGCAATATTGCAATACCAAAGTTAAGCAGACGGTCAGGGAGTACAACGCTGCCTTAAAAGACCCGAATACAAAAGACGTAAAAGAGGCTATAAAAACAGCGGACACAACCATTGCTGACATGATACGAATGCTGCTGAACATCAGCAATACGCTGACAGCGGAAAGAAGCAACCTTATTGGCAGCGCTTACAGGCGAAAAGCGGATGTTACTATCACGAATAATAAAGCATATAGAGAAAACCTTTTGCAGTCGGCTTATTATTATCACGAGGCATATCAGTCATTCCTGAATGGATACGGTAAGGTTTACTACTATCCCCTATATAATTGGTTAATCATTAGCGTTATTATTGGCAACCTTGTAACAGAAAATGAAAAAAAGAAATATAAAAATATACTCGAGTTGCCACCGTTGGAAAATCTTAGACAGATCATGCAGGATGCCAGTCTTTATTCTTTGGAGTTAGAAAACAGAAAGCCGGATTTCTGGAATAAGACATCTGCCAGCATGCAGTACTTATTCGAAATCATCGTTGCATCAAAAGAGGCAGAGTTGACTGAACACAAAAATAAGATCATCGAGAGCCATTCATCCGCCTGGAAAACCGAAGGTTCTTCCAATAAGCAAAACGCAATAAAGGAACATGCAGAGTTTGTAATAAGCATGCTTGAGAAAAATAAAGAGAAACTAAACAGTCTAAAGCTGGTTGACAAAAAAATAATCGCATTAAAAAGCCTAATGCAGGAACTGGGCAGCTAAAATACCCTTGATTCTATGTTCCTACTATGTTCCTATGATTCTATGTGGTAAATTGACCGCACCTGGACAATTTCAAAACTGTGTAAGATTTTTTTTACCACATAGAATCATAGGTACATAGAAGGAACATAGGAGGAATTATTTTCTGACACAGTTTCTTTTGTACATATCGTGATTGACCATTCCCTGAAAAATATTGGAGATCATTTATGCTCAAAAAACGCGAATAATAAAAATTTCGGCCGGCCATGCAGCGAAAAGGGCAAAAGCATTGACTATATAAGTGTCAATGCGTACCCAATGAGGGCTACCCAAGACTAACTGACTTCATATATTAGCAGTCCCGCATAAGCGGGACTATTTTTTTTGGTCCCCTGAACTAATAATTTGTTTTTCTGATTGTGTATACACTCAGCCTCGATGCGCCTCTGTGCCCTACTCCTTTACCTCTGCTGTTAAGATTGGTGTTGCACACAAAGACTCTACTATTGCAAGAGTTTTTTTAACCACAAAGACAGGAGGTGAGGCACAGAGGCGCTGGAGGTGAATGGAAGGGTTTTAAACTTTATTTGAAATACTGGGCAATTTTTTGCAGTTCTGTCTGGATTTCGTTTTGTTTATTTTCTCCTGCTAACAGGAAAGAATTTTTGATCGTATTCATTTTGTCTTTGGTAAGGTTGATATCCAATGTTAATTGATTGATTTCTGTTTTGAGCGCATTTATTCGTTGTGATAAGACCTGCAATTCCTCTGCTTTTTTTTGGATCAACTGCTCCTTTTGACCCACTTCTTTTTTATACTGTTGTGCATGCGCACTTTGAAATGCATTCAGATCGCGGCCAACAATATTTAGATATTCCTGCCCTGTAGACAAAAGCTTCTCTTTGGTAAGGCCGGTACTTTTTAAAACATTAAATGCTGTTCTGTACCTGATGTTTTCATCTGCTATATCATCAATATCAACCTTGCTGTCAACAAACTCTTTAAAATCGGTTCCCTGGAAAAGCGGATTTTTTATATTTGCTTCATCAATTAATTTTTCAAAGTATTGCTTATGTTCCGGCAAGGGGCCTGCAATAGTTCCGGCCGGTGAGTACGTGGGGATTTGATCAGGCGTACTTACATTTACAGCCGTTCCGCTTCCGGTAATTAATGGATGATCAGTCTTTTCATCTGAAGCGGGTGGGATCACTGGCGCCGAAGATGTTGCAACCGGCTTATTTTGTTTTGCCTGCTCTTTCTTTTTTTCCTCATCAAATTCAATAAAAGGCGTCAGCAACTGCTTTAAGAAACTCATAGAAATTATTTATTTAAGCTTAGCAGGAAACCTATCGTGAAATTTGTATCCCAATCAAAAACAAATGTATCCGTGCTTGTGGCATCAACAAATCCTTTATAAATGTTTAACCCTGATGCCATTTTTTTATCTGCCGCTTTGTATGATGCCGGTGCCTTCAGCACAGTATATCTTTCCTCCCCTTTGCGATGTTGTTTAGCCAGGGTGAAAGGAACGCCCCCTATAATGAAGCCAACATTGCGTTTCCCTTCCGGTATCTTGCCTGCCTGTGTTTTTACTTCATTATAAACCTGCTCATCGGCTGTTCCTTTTTCATAATATTTGGCACCGGGCAGCTCCATTGTTTTTAAGCTCCCATTTTCATCCCAGGATACTTTCGTGTTACCGGAGCCAATGTCAACCATAAAAGAGTTATCTGCAAATGAAGGAGGAACGGTTGCCCTCAATCCAAACTTTGCTTCCTGTTGAGGAGTTACATTATTGACTACGTATCCCATCTTTTTCAATTCATTGCTTATGATTGTAGTCTTAGGTTCCTTTTGCGCACCTGAGGAGATCACAAAATGAATATTGTTTTTGGCAACCCCTTTGTCAAACATTCCGGCAATGTATTTTTTCAATCCTGCCCTGATATCTTCGGTTGTGGCAAGGCCTTCATAGGCAAGTGACTCACCAAAATCTTTGGATACGATTTCCCAACGCTTTTGGTTATCCATATTTATTACAAAGGAATTGAAGCCTGTGGCACCTAATTCAACCACCCCGCGCAAGGTTCCATTTTCCGGCTTCTCCGGTGTGTAATTGAATTCGCGTCCTTCAGAATCAGACCCCCGGGTTGCTTCGGGAGAATTCTTATTGTTAGATGAATCCTTATCTCGTGAATCGTTATCCCGGCTGGCGGGAGTCGTGTTGATTTCTGCTGAGTTTTCCTTTCTTACTTCAGCTAGCCGGGGCTTTATAACAAAGTAAGCAAGCCCTGCTATTATCAAAATAATAATAAAAATGCCGGCTGGTTTAAGTCTCATTGTATTTAGTTTTTATTTAGTAATTTATTTCAAATCAATAATCAATTTTCGGTCCGCTTTCGCCCTCCTTATCATTTGATTTCCGTATAACAACTTACTTATTTGCCATTGTGATCATAACGACTCTCCCGCCCTCCTCGTCCGAAAGCAATAATTTCTTGCCATCAGTGATATCAACCATTGTATTCAGCGGGATCTCTTTATTTTCAGTAAGGTCCTTCAGCGATCCCAGCTTCTGATTGACGAAGACCCACTTATCGTTGTGAAAAGTGAAGTATCCAACCGGCACTTTTTGCTCGGCAGTCAGCCTTTCATTGCGTATAATATTCCGGTTTACATGCCATTGAAACAGGTATTGGTTATTGTAGACCATTAGCCGGTGATTTTCAGGTTTCCATACTGTTGGCTTAAATTGATAATACAGATCCAATACCGGTAATGTGCCTTTAATATGTGTACCACAAAAAGGACATTTCGGCGACGTGGTATTATCAAACACAAACCATTTCTGGTCGCATTGTTTGTTGCTGCAGGGCTGCATTAGATCAGTTGTCTTTAATAAGGCCTGTTCCCATGTGTCGGCGTTGGGTCGCAGATTTGGATCGTGTAAGCCTGCTATGAAAGCCTGATCGAACAACGATTTTAAATAGGGACCAGTTATAGTGTATGGAAGCTTTATAGTATCCGCCCACGGCAAAGCCCATTTGGAACCCTGAGCGAGCTTTACCCTGTTTGAAGGGTCTGTCGGGTGTTCAATGAACAAGGCTTTTTCACCCATCGACAATAAATCGTCTTTCTCGGTATCAAGTGAATTTACTTTGCTGCCCTTTAATGGATGACGGTATAACAGGTACATATAGATCATCACCGCCAGTGCATGCAGGTCTGTTGTTCGATTCGTATGTTTTCGGTTAGGATCTCTTATGTCAAGATGTTTGGTAGCCAACACTTCAGGCGCTATAAAATCAGCCGTACCGATTACATCCGGCGGGTACAGGCCGGGTACAACCAATCCATCAATATCTATAATCGTTGCAGCCTTGCTTACCGGATCGATCAATACATTTTTATAAGAGAGGTCGGAGTGAGCAAGACCGGCCGCATGTAACCTTTTAACTCCCCTTGCGATCTTGACACAGATCTGGAAGTAGCTCAACCAATTTCCCAACTCTGTTTCATCGAGTCTTAAGCTGAATTGTTTATGCCTGAATTTCGACGAAGCAAACCACAATCCCTGTTTCTCCTTTCCTTTTATGCCGTCCCCATTTGCATATCCTTTTTTAAAGAAAAAATCTTTTTTATATGCCGGCACGATCAAACCTACTTTATCGTCAAGCTCTACCATATCTGTTGGCCAGCAATAAAGACTTTTATAATAGTCGCCACCCTCGCGGTTGAAAAAGCTGTCATAGTATTGAGTAACAAGTTTCTTTAAACGCTCCCTGGAATTGTAATCCTGCTTATCCCGGTAAAAAGCAACCACATACGATTTATCCGGCCCGAAATACACATCCTTCATTCCTCCGCGCATAGGCTCTCCATTATCAACATACTGGTAAGTTTTACCAGGAGTGATGATCGAGGATACCGTCTTTATGTTCGTTCCCGAATTTGAAAACTTGGTTAAGAAACTCACACAAATATTTTTTTAAAAATTGATTGACGTAGTGCTAAAATATGATCGCTAATGTTCTGTCATCATGATTGCCCGCGCTCCAGAAATCCATCCACTTAGAAAACTGGTCGACGATATTTTTACTGTCGGTCTTTAATTCTACGCTGATCCCATCTTCATTTTTACCATTGAGGTCTTGTAGAAATGTCTGCCAGTTTTTAATATTTGGCAGGTTGGCTTCCACCACGAATTTTGGATCATAGATCCCGTCGGACATGAGTACCAGGTAAGAAAAATCTTCCACGAATTTAAATCCGAATCTTGAAGCAAACTTTCCACTCTGGAAAATTTCAGGCATTGTTATAAACCTTGTTCCACCACCATATTCACCAACATCGATCCAATTCAACAATATAACTTCCGAAACATCCTTATTCAGCACTGCCATCGGGCAATCGCCAACCCCAAACGACAACAATGCATACCCTGCATCATATTTTTTAAAAAGTGTAAATATTAATGTTGTGCTTAGATCCTTTAACTGAACACCTTCTTTATTTGCAAATTCCTCCAGTTGCTTATGTACCTGGAAAACAGCTTTGCCAAGATTGTTGTAAACAAAAAGGGTTAGTTTCTTTTGAGTATCTTCTACATTACCAGACTGATGTTGCTCTAACAACTCATCAAACCCGGCCATACTTTCGATTGAAGACTCATCCAGGAAATGATTTACAATACCCAAGCATGCTATTGTCGATCCCTGCCTTGATATTTTTGCACTTCCCGCGCCATCAGCCACAACCACTATGCTCCATCCATTATCCAAATCACTGAAGGCAAAATCATCTTCTCTGAATGAACCAAGATTAGCATGTGATCGTCCCCGCTTAGAAGAAACAAGAATATGCCTGTCCCCTATCCGTGCAAATTCCGTTCTATCATCCAATTTCCAATAGGGATCATTTTGATCGCTTGGAAGGTTTTTCCACAAGCTTTTGGGATCAGGATTAATGATAATGGTTATAGTTTTCTCATTATAGGGTGACTCTTCAGGTTGTCCCTCAACCTTAAACCTGAAAGTGAATTTTATATCACCGCTTTTTGTTGGAACACCGGTAATTTGTTTTGTCATTTCATCATACGATAAACCTGCATCTTCAAGTCCGGCAAATTCATATGCTGTTATATCCTTCCATCCAAACTTTTCAAAATCAAAGGTTGCTTCATACGATTTTCCTACGGTAGCATTTAGAATCCGAACGGATTTCTGAATAATTTCAGCTATCCTGTCTTGCAGTTTCCACTTAACCATAAGCCGGTTCTGATTTTCAATAATTACGTTAATGGTGGCTATGTTTTGCTCTTCCTGTAAAAACTTGTCGAACAATTCTTTCCGGTTTGCAGGGATACTGATGTTATTGCTTTTGAAAAGTTTCGTTACAAATTCTTTTGCATCATTCATTCCAGGTTGTTTGCTTTCTCCGCAGATAGATAATTGAAAGGAATAACAAATTGTTATCCTTTACGAATACATTCATGCTGTTCGTAATCTATGTAACAATATTCAATTCTGAAGGTGGTGGAGGCAATTCACCCATCCCGGTAACTTCTTTGCCTGCATCTTCCACCTTGGTAGAAGTGACGCCGATAGAAGCAGATACCCAGGTAAAGAACTTAGCAATGCTTTGACTGTCGGCGGTATCAAGACTTACCACATTTTCCGTGATCTGTTTCAGGAGATTTGCATCGGCGCCACTGCCTGCGGCGCAGGCAACAGTAAAAGCCGTTTTCCGTTTTTTGAACTCCTCTAAGCCGCTTTGCCAGTCGTCTGTAGGTATACCGTCAGTCATTATAAATACCAGCGGCTTCCAGTCGCCCTTTTGTTCAGCAGTGGTTTTCGCCACTTCGTTATCGATGCAGGTAGAAACCAACTTCAGTGCTTCGCCAAGACAGGTTGTACCTGTTGCTTTAATATCCACCATCTGAAATGAAGCCAGGTCGGTAAGAGGAACCACCTGCTTGGCCACGCTGTCGAAAGTGATGATGCTGATAAAAGCGGTTTCAATAGCCTGCGGGTTTTGCCGAAGTGAACTGATCATCACCTGCACACCATTTTTTACAGCCTCGATGGGCTCACCGGTCATTGAGCCGGAAGTATCTAACAACAAATAGACGGGTAGTCTTCTCATTTTTGATATTATTTAATAATTAGAATTGAAAATTAATCACAAGATACTGGCAAACCTGTTTATGCCAGCGTAATACGCAAGGAATATGCAAAATCTGCGCCCCGCTAATATACCAATCAAACCTAGTGTGGTGCGATTGGGGGAAAGAGGAGTTAAAAAAACTCTGCGGCGTGGAAAACACTATAATAACACCAATTATCGCATCAGTCAACCAGAAATGGCTCCGCAGGAGAGAACAGATATTTATGTACTGGCTTTGGTTCGTTTTGTGAATGTATATGCCCACCAAATCAAAAGAAGCTGTAAAGGCAACCGCAATATTGTTATCCAAAACCAGGGATTACCATCATGCCGGTAGTTAAGCATCATTTGCAGGTTGGCTGGAAAAATAATTATCAATAAGATGATAATGCACCATGCAGCGAAGCGTCTTGTACTAATAGGAATTAACAGCAGCCCTGAAATGATTTCGAAAGAACCGCTAATATAAATCAATGCTTCGGGCCAGGGTAATGAGGGAGGCATGATCTTCATATATGACTGTGGATGTAAAAAATGATTGATCCCTGCAATCACATAAAGAAAGACCATCAGGTACAGAGAAATATTTTTCACAATCAAATGTATTGCAAAACTGTTTCGGGAATGAATAAATCCGGAACCATTCATAAAATGGTACACGAGATCAGGCTACTCCTTCAAAAATTTTACCTTTATTTTCTTCTTATCTTTTGCGCGAACATAATATCCTTCCAGAGGCTTCCCTTTCCACGCCTTTGTAAAATAAAATGTACCCAGGTATATATCACCTTCGTGTTCGTCAAACACAAATTCAAATTTGGGATTTTCCGAACCGCTTGCCATGGTACCAGCCTTACTCCCTTTGGTATAAACGATATTAAAAAGACCATCTCTTTGATCCTGCTCTGAAAGAGATTTAGCTCTAAATGTCGATTTGCCTATCGAATAAAGACCGATGAAGGACTGTCCGTAAGAAAATGACCACATCATTGAAAATAAAATGAGAATGAATCGTTTGTATTTCATAAAAAAAAGATATTGTTGCAATGAAGTTCGGAATTTATTCAAAAATACATAGACATATCAGGTCGATACAGGTAACGATTTTGCAGAGATAATATTTGATAAAATATTTCATACAGCCGAATTATAAACACTACATATATCAAACTAAAGACAATCATGCTCAACCGAAGACAGGCGTTGAAAATAACCGGAGC
>JACMLY010000053.1 GCA_014379345.1 Chitinophagaceae bacterium | reverse complement strand
TACCGATGGCAGATACGCTATCATGAGCGGAACTTCCATGGCCGCGCCGCATGTGGCGGGACTGCTGCTGCTGAATGGAAATAAATTAAACAGCGCACAGACTGCAAAGAACGATCCGGATGGTGTTGCTGATCCGATCGTGCATAAATAACATTTAATATTGGATACTTTTTCTAACCGAATAGCTTCTCCTCTTTTTTCCCCCTCAAGTACGCTATGGTAATATAGCTTATAAGTATGCGATCCGCAGATCCAATCTGCCTTGAAACACCTGGGGTATCCACTATACACAATGCCAATTTTAGGTACCGCAAAATTATTAGGCTCACTGGCCCTTGTTCAATGGAAGTACCGGTTGCTTAAAGAATGGGCCTATGCCGGCTTTGCCATCAATCTGATTGGAGCTGTATGGTCGCACGCCGTTTTTGGAGACCCGGTTTTGTTTCCTGTTTTATTGTTTCTAATCCTGGGGATATCGTATTGGAGTTGGAAAAAGCTTCTGGTATTCGCAGAAAACAGGAATGAAGTGAAATCAATGCGTAAGCCTATAGGATTACAATCCCAACTATAAGAGATATTTTTCTAATTCTGGTCATAACATTCTTTTTAATAATACTTTTAAAGCGCATTGCGCTAAATTAAAGTACTATTCATATGAAGTTTTACAAAACAGTTTTCTTAGCGACATTATATTGTCTGTTTCAGGCTGCCGGTCTTTCGCAAAAGGTCACTAATACCGGCACGCAACCTGTTGCTGTCATTTTCGACACTGATATTGGTCCGGATTATGATGATGTTGGCGCCATTACTTTACTTCACGCATTGGCCGACAGTAACGAATGCAGGATACTTGCAACTATGGCAAGCAACAGCCATTCAAGAATTGCGGCTGTTCTAAGTGTGTTTAATACTTATTTTAACCGTCCCGGAATTCCCATCGGAGTTGTAAAAGGAGGTTCCGTGAATATCGGCGCTTCACAGCAATGGGATTCTGTTATCGTACAAAAATATCCCCATCATATCCAATCAAATGAAGATGCTGAGGACGCTGTTTTGCTTTATAGAAAAGTCTTATCGGCGCAACCCGATCAAAGTGTGACCATCGTAACGGTTGGTTTTTTAACCAATATGGCAAACCTGCTGAATTCAATGCCCGACATCTATTCACCACTTGATGGGAAAACATTAATTAAAAAAAAGGTGAAAAAACTTGTTTGCATGGCTGGCAGATTTGATGCTGAAATGAAAGGGTTTAAGGAATTTAATGTTGTAAAAGATGCGGCCTCTTCCAAAATAGTATTCGATCAGTGGAATACTCCTATCATTTTTACAGGCTTTGAGATCGGAGTTAGAATCTTAACCGGCCTTCCTTTGATCGGAGGTCCGATCAGCAATTCACCCGTAAAAGAAGTTTTTGAGATCAGCATACCAAAATCACCCAAGGATAAAAATGGCCGTATGAGCTGGGATCAAACAGCCATACTGATAGCAGTGAGGGGGTACGAAAAATATTTCCAGGGAGTTGAGGGAAGAATTATTGGCATCGAAGATGGAAGTCATGGTTGGGATAATAAGGGCGTAGGACATATTTATGTAAAGGAGAAGCTTTCTGTTGAGCAAATAACGTCGGTTATTAATAATTTAATGCTGCATCAACCCATTAAACATTAATTATTGGCCATAAGATCTTTTGTAAGCTGTCAATATTTGAAAATGTTTATTTACAAATCACCAGTGTCTTTAGAAAATCTTTATATAGTGCGGCGATCGGTTCCAGGCATAAGCTTCAGGCTATCATTTTGATCAGATTAGAATGTTGTTGACCTGGCAACTATGATTTACAAATATCCATTGCATTCCTGGAAAGCGTTTTCTAATCTGTGGAGAGTTTTCGTTACACCCGTTTTTTTACATTTCTTCCACTAAAATGTAGAATGTTTTTTGAGGTTCAGGATACTTTTCTCTTCAGAAAGGCATAGGAGATCCTGAAATTGTAATAGTATATATTAAATCCGCTCGCTGTGAGGTTATATTGAAGTCGAAAACCAGACTTTAATTTTCCAAGCAAATATCCGATGCCCGGAGCGACACATAAACCGGATTGTTTGTGATCGTAATCAGGGTTGTTAGCGTAAGTGAAATAAGTAGTAGTTGGCATAATACCCAGTTCTGTAGAAATGTAAAATCCCCTGGGAATTTCCTTTTTCTTGGTTGTGTAGTATTTAATTCCTGCCTGAATTGGAAATGCTTTGAATCTGGCAGTTGTAGTTGAACCCAGATAATGACTTTCCTTAGCAAAACTTAGGTATCCAATCGTTATTATACCGGAAATATGTTTGCTCCACGATGATTCGAGGCGAATTGAACCTCCAATTCCATTTCCAGCCACTATATCTAATCCCCAGGTGGCCGGTGCTGCAAATTCACCTCCTATGGAAAGGAAATTCTTTTGACTATATAGAATTACCGGGGCCAATAAGGCCAGAATAATAAGCATGTTTTTCATTGTGTTTTTATTTAACGGTTAAGAATAAAAATTTCAGGTGTATAAGCTCCAGAATTATCTGATGACTTAAAACTATATCGTCAAGAGCCAGATCACTAATTGACAATTACAACCATTGATATGTATTTGGAAAAACTTACTAATTATTAGAAAGTAAGGCACAGCAGTATGAATTATTGAAGATTTTCGAGATAGAAATATGCGGTAAGGCACAAAATGCCAAAGAAGGATACATTTGTTTGCAGGATATAATAAAAATAACTTTCGGATAGTTTTTTTACTAATATTGAATGGGATTCAAATAAAGATAAATGAAGCGGATGCCGAAAGCCAACTATTCTCTTTAGAGAGCCTTACTTTTTCAAACCTCCTTCTTATGAATAAGGTAAAAATCATTTCCTGTTTAGTGCTATTCGTATTTTCGGTTTTTCGAAATTTTGCTCAACCTCCGGGGCAGATCGTAAAAATTGTTATTGCACCTGACCATAACAACTGGATTTACCGCCCAGGTGAAAAGGTAAAATTTTCCGGAACCGTTCTGCAATATGGGCATCCCTTAAAAAATGTAAAAATTTATTATGAAGTAGGCCCAGAAAAAATGGAGCCGGTAAAAAAAGATTCCCTGCAACTGCCTGATGGAAAATTTGCTATTGAAGCCGGCACCATGAATACTGCTGGCTTCCTTCGCTGCATCGTGAGCGCTGAGGTAGAGGGAAAACGATACCGTAACCTCGCCACAGCCGGTTTTGATCCTGAATCCATTCACCCGACAATAGAAAACCCGGCAGACTTTGTGCAATTCTGGCAGCAGGCAAAATCCGACCTTTCAAAGATCCCGATCGATGCAAAAATGATCCTGCTACCCGAACGATGTACAGAAAATGTGAACGTGTACCATGTTAATTTGCAGAACTACCGGCCAGGCACAAGGCTTTATGGAATATTGTGCGTTCCTAAAAAAGAAGGAAAATACCCGGCACTGTTGAAAGTTCCCGGTGCCGGTGTCAGGCCTTATTTTGGTGATGTTGCCACCGCTGAAAAAGGTGTTATCACTTTAGAGATCGGCATACATGGCATTCCGGTTACACTCGATGCCGATGTATATACAAATCTCGCTGCAGGTCCTTTGAATGGGTATCCCAATATCAATCTTGATGACCGTGACCGGTATTACTATAAAAGAGTTTATCTCGGTTGTGTAAGAGCCAATGACTTTTTAGTGAGTCTTCCTCAATATGATGGAATGAACCTTGCTGTTACGGGTGGCAGTCAGGGTGGTGCATTGTCCATCATCACCGCTGCACTCGATCCGAGAGTAAAATTGCTCGCAGCTTATTATCCGGCTCTTAGCGATCTGACTGGTTACCTGAAAGGAAGGGCAGGAGGCTGGCCACATCTGTTCGATAAAAATAATCTCTCCTTTAACAACAAAAAGGACAAAATAGAGACATGTAAATATTATGATGTTGTAAATTTTGCGAGGCTAATTAAGGTTCCGGGTATGTATAGCTGGGGATTTAATGATGAAACCTGTCCGCCAACTTCAATGTATGCTGCATATAATGTCATTCCAGCTACTAAATCATTGTTCCTGTCGTTGGAAACCGGTCATTGGACTTACCCCGAGCAAACTGAAAAACTGGGTAATTGGTTGCTGGAACAATTAAAAAACAAATAGCATTGTGTGGACAAGCAGCAACGAGTGATACAAGAATTATATGATGGAAATAATTGTTGTTCGATGCCTGACTGGATAAATCCTGTCTTCTTTCTAAGAAGTATACAAGTATCGTATGCACGCAAATCTTCATTAATAAAAGATCCTGGCGATCTGGAAGATATTCGAAGGCAAATTAGCAGAATGTTGGGTAGAGCGTAGCGCGTTCGAATTGTATAAATCTTCGACGGGCTAATGCCTAAAAATTTTATCCATCGATCCTGGTTTTAATATGTGTTCCATCACAATAAGGCTTGTTATTAGACAATCCGCACCTGCAAAAAGCAGTCACCTTGTCCTTTTTATCTTCAACCCCATGTTGATCTTTGATCGTGATAGTGCCATACACCAACAGGGGACCGTTCGGCACCACTTCCACTTTCGCTTCTGCACTTATTTCTTCTTCTTTATTTTCATAATTATTATAATAAAAGCTTAGCGCGCCGCTGGGGCATTTTTTTACCTGATCCATAATTCTGGCAGAATCTGCCCCTTCTATCTTAATCCATGGCTTTTCTTTTGGACTGAATACTTCGGGAAGACCCGTAGACTCTTTCCAGCAAACCGTTGAATGAATACAGGCGCCGGGTTTCCATACTACCGTAATCTCTCCATTATTATATTTTTTTGTTATGTTTTTGAGATCCATTTCAAATTATTTTGGTACATCATTACGGGACGATTGTGGTAATTGTCCAAACCGGAAGCGACAGTTTTATTTTCATGCATCAAATGTAGAATTTCTCCTGTCACGGATCTCATTCAAATTGAAGTGATAGATATTAAATCCATTACCTCAAAAAAGTAAAAGAAGAAAGATAAACAGTTGTGTTTTTGTTGCGGGCATCCTATCCAATTTTTCTTCTTTTTTGATACGTAACCCAGGTTATTCTAAATGGCCTGCCTGAGGCATCGATCCTGAATTTCGCATATCCGCCCTCATGCGTCTTAACAGCAATGATCGTACCTGTAGTTAGTTGCTGCTCGCTGATTATATCTCTGGAGTATACAAGATTTGCCAGATACGGAATATTAATTTCGTCGAATTGCTTGTTGTTGATGATAGAGAATGATGAATTGTGCTTACGAAGTAAAATAAGATTTCCTTTAAAATAAAAATCAGAATTGACACCTGTTTGCCTGCCCGTTTCAAAATCAAATTCATTCCCAAAATTCACCTGAGCTTTTCTTTCTCCTGAAACGATCCATGGTTTTATACTCTCCGGCGATTTATCTGTGGTTGTTTCTTCCGTATTTCCCGGTTCTTTCAATTTTTCGGGTTTGATCACCCCAACAGTATCATTCTTCACAATGTTTTTTACCAACGTCGTTGAATCAGTTGATTGCGCTAATTTACCGGAGTCAGAAACTAATTTAGGCTGCAGTTGCTTTACTCTTTCGGCTGCATCCACAGAACCCTGTCCTGCAGCTTTAGTAAACCATATCAATGCCTGGGAGGTATCGTTTTTGCTCCCTGCTCTGCCGGAAAGATAAAAATCTCCCACCGTATACATAGCTGTAAAATTGCCAGCCTCAGCAGCTTTACTGTACCATTTAAAAGCCATTGAATCATCAACAGCCGTGCCGTCTCCACGTTCATGTATGGACGCGATCCTAAGCATGGCACTGTCGTTTCCTTTTTCGGCGAGCTGGGTGAGACAAGCGATCTTGTCCTTCGAATCTAAAGTATCACAGGCACTCATGGTAAAGATCATTTCGCGTTGAATGCTGATTTCGGGAGTTTTATTGTACACAAAAAAAGCAATCATTGCAATAATTGCTATACCGGCAATGATAAATATCCATGAAGTTGAAAATTTCTTACGGGGCCTGGCATCGTATTTATCGTAACCCTGTTCTTGAACTGCTTGATTATTTTCATCCGCCCTGTTGGTAATATTTCCAGAATCTCTTTTCTTTAACTCATTAATCGCTTCTGCGGCTTCTTGCAGGAACCTGCCTTGCGGAAAATTTTTAATATAGTTCCGATAACTACTTAAAGATTCTTCTTTCTGAACCTGTTGCCACGCAGATTCTTCAAGCCTGATTGTATCTTCGATTAGTTTGGGAGGAGATGGGATAGAAGAATTGGCATCATTCGATTTTTGGCTCAGGTTCAGCGCCTGTAAGATGCGATTTAAGCCCTGGTCATAATTCTTCCTTACGTCAATATGCTGCAGCCTCTTAATACGAAAAGGGATTTTACACTCATCGATAATAATCGGCAAAACTTTTTTTCCTTCTTCAAGGGCATAATAAATTTCATTCAAAACATTATTGGAAGCAACGGAGCTGCAAGAAAGTATAGCCATGATAGATTGACAGGCGGCCAATGCTTTTTCGATTTCCAGGTCCCAAATATCACCGGCTGCAATGTCTAACTGATCAATCCAGATATTTGCTCCTGCGGTTCGCAGATCTGTTGCCAGCTTTAATGCAAATTCTGAATCTGCCCTTGAGTAACTTAAAAAAACTTTTTGGGCTTCCATTTTAGAATATTTTCTTAAGAAATTTACGGATTAATTCTAAAAGGCGCCTATATTATTTGCGCATACTAATGGTGAACAGATTCGAATAAAAAACCGGAGAGTATTTAATATAGCAAAAACGTCTGCACAAAATCCGGATAATGTAAAAAATACCAGTCTGTCTATCATTTTCATCAATTCATACAACTCTATAACTCACCGAACAGTTTTTAAACTGTGGACAAATGAGCAAAATGTAGAACAGTTTCTTATATTCATCTTTAAAACAGATTAACGAAACTAATTGGCAATTATGAAGAAAACCTTCTACATCTTTTTATTTTATCTTATTGCTACCGCATGCAAGGCCCAGTTTAAAGGACCGCGTTTAATTGTTAGGGGTGATGACATGGGTTTTAGTCATTCGGGAAATGAAGCACTAATCATGTCGTATAAGCAAGGTATTGAAACATCAATTGAGATTATCGTTCCTTCGCCATGGTTTCCCGAAGCGGTGCAGTTGTTAAAACAAAACCCTGGTGTTGATGTGGGTATCCACCTTGCACTTACCAGCGAATGGGATAATGTTAAATGGAGACCATTATCAGATTGCCCCAGCCTCAAAGACAGCAATGGCTATTTCTATCCCATGGTTTATCCAAACAGGAATTATCCGGGGCAGGCGATATTGGAACATGACTTTATGATCGGCGATATTGAAAAGGAATTCCGCGCCCAGATTGAAATGGCTTTGAAGCAGATTCCAACGATCAGTCATGTTTCGTCTCATATGGGATGTACAAATATGAGAGAAGATGTAAAAGCACTCACAAAAAAACTCGCTACCGAATATAAAATACCGATTGGACCAGATCTGGTCAATGTGCAAAATATCAGTTACGATGGACCGCACAAGACATCCGCTGAAAAAATTCAGAGCTTTCTATCCATGCTCAACAAGCTCGAGCAAGGAAAAACCTATCTTTTTGTAGATCATCCCGGCATTGACAATGAAGAATTGCGGGCTGTTTACCATATTGGCTATGAAACCGTGGCTGCCGACAGGCAAGGTGTAACGGATGTATTTACCAATGAGAGAGTCAAGGCCCTCATAAAACAAAAAGGCATTCAATTAATTGGCTACAAAGATTTGTTGCAGCCAAAAAACTGATATGTCTTTTTTTTGCAAACTGCTTTATTGAATCCTATTCAATTAAGCCAATTTGAATCAAGGACTGCGGACCTGCCAGTCGGTTTATGATGCTTGTTTTCGCGGTTTATTCTTTGATCGATAACTTGCTGTAATTCCTTGTTTTGTTATTCGTTTCTATTAACCGGTAAGCAAAGAAATATCAATGTGATAGTGATCTACTGCACAACAGTCATTGATGATTTCGCCACTCTATTTTTTTTATTTCTTGTTTGCGGGGCCGATGAGCCCTGGAGAGATCGGATAACTATATCGGCGGTTGCCAAATTACAGGCGATAACAATATCCTGCTCCAACGCTAAGGCCAGCATATCATTGACGCCCGTTTGACGCATATCTATCTTCGACGGATCACCAAAGAAAATGAGCACGTCAATATCTTTTTTCCCGATCATTTGGGTAAGCTCACGATAATCACCCGGTGCTCCTGAAACTAACGAGGTTATGGGAGCATTCAATGTTCCTTTCAATAGTTCAGCCGTGATCTCGTAGGAGATAATCTCATGCTTTCCCAGGATATCTTTATTGAAATACGACCACTCTATGAGATTTGTCCTTTTGCTGTCATCAAAAACAATGGCTATTCTTTTTGAATTTTTTATATTAGTCATAATACTTTTTTAAGGGTTGCGATTAAAATAAATGCCTGCCCTGGACAGGCAGGCAATCGTTCAATATTTTTTTGGATTGTTACCTATTCGGGTTTGCAGGCAGCTGGTTAAATCAGTTATTTAATTTAAAGAACTCTTACTTGTTTACCTGCTTCAATAGCTTCTGCCACAAGATTCAGATCAGCGTCGTCCGGGCCCGATACTATCACCAATTCGATTGATTCATCATGAAAGATCGATTCGGTATCCTGAACCATTTCAGCCTGGGGGTAATATTCCTTTGCAATATGGTTTCCGGTATTTTGTTTGATAAGGATTTTCTTCAAATAGAACCCATCCAATTTGTGATGGCCTTCTGACCAATTAAACTGTGTTGAATCGCTACATTCAATCAACCCCGCATATTTTAACGCTTTCATCATTTTCATTTTTAATGTTAATCAAGAGTACAAAAATACATAGTTTTGTTTAAACGTTTAAACATCGCGGTGTTAATAATCTTAACTCATTAACGTGTGTAGAGTTAGGAGACGATCATGCGTTTTTTTTAATGGTTGAACGTTTAAATTCTTTGCCTGATTATGATTAAAAGAACCTCTTTAAAAGATATAGCCCGGAAGGTGGGAGTTTCTATAGCCTTGGTCTCTTATGTGCTGAATAATCAAAAGGAGGGAAGGATCGGCAAAGAAATTGCTCAAAAAATCCGCGACGCTGCTGCGGCGCTGAATTATCGGCCTAACCAGATCGCTAAAAGTCTTAAAACAAACAAAACCCACACAATCGGTCTCATCGTTGCGGATATCTCCAATCCCTTTTCATCGACCCTGGCGCGGATCATCGAAGATGAAGCAGACAAACAGGGGTATACTGTGATTTTTGGTAGTTCCGATGAAAACGAATTGAAATCGGGGAAACTGATCGATGCATTATTGAACAGGCAGGTCGATGGCCTCATCATAATACCGCCCGCGGGATCGGAAGACCAAATTATACAATTGCAAAGGCAGGAAGTCCCCTTTGTGCTGGTTGACCGGTATTTCCCTGAGATTGATACCAACCGGGTAATCCTTGATAATTATTCATCTACTTATGAGGCCGTTCAACACCTGGTGGCTGGCAATTGCAAAAAAATAGGAATGATCACCTACGATGCCTCTCTTTTTCATTTACAGCAGCGCAAAAAAGGGTACCTGGCAGGGATCGCGCAAAGTAAAATCAACCATAACGAGGATTTACTGAAGGAAGTGAACATCAGAAATGATCAAATGGAAATTGAAACTGCTATCCGGGAACTGCTTTCACTTCATGAGCCCATAGATGCCTTGTTATTTTCCACCAATAGTCTGGCTATCTCCGGACTTAGATATATTCGTTCCCTTTCTATAAAAGTTCCGGAGGATCTGGCTATAATTGGTTTTGATGAAACGGAGATCTTTGATTTTTTCTATGCCCCACTGTCTTATATCAGGCAGCCATTGCGCGAAATGGGACAGATGGCGATAAACATATTGCTTGATGATATCAACAAAATGAAAAGAACACGAGAGGTGGTAATGCCTGCCCAATTGGTTATTCGAAAATCTACAATGAAATGAAGGCTTAATATTCCAATATTTCAATTTTGCGAAAATCAATAGGATGACTGTTGGATTGCAAAGAAATATATCCCTCCTTAACAAAGTCATTGCCATTGATGATAAAGTTTTTTGCGACCGGATGATTGGGATCATACCTGGGATTTGCAAATTGAAGAATCTCTTCTCCATTTACAAAATGTTTGATCTTACCATCGCGTATTTCGATCTCGGCCAGCACCCATTGATCACCATGAAAGGTTTTTTTTACGCTTGCAGGTGTGCAATAAGATTGATTTCTTTTTCCATTGATCTCCACATAAGTACCTGAAGCACATATTTCACCTACAGGTCGTTCATCTTTCCCATTTCCACCATGGAGATTGTATTCAAGGCAAACCGGGAACGACTGGGTTAGATCCATGGAAGAAGCAGGCTGGCAATGATATTGAATACCGCCATCCCGAAATCCCCACGAAGGTGCCCCGGGAGTCGTTTCTCCAACAAATCTGTATTCTACCTTCAATCTATAATTCGAGAACTTTTTTTTGTAGTATAAAGCGCCAAACTTGTTACTGAAACTATCATACTGATTGTAACGCACGCTGAGAATTCCATCTTCTACCCTGAAAGTATGGCCATAATTTTCCCCGGGTAGATATCCTGCTATCTTAACCTGCCAGTTATCAAGATTCTTTCCATTGAAAAGGCTTATCCATTTTTTTATTCCATCGTTGTTCAATTGCGTGTTGTGGGACGATAAAAAAAATGAAAAACTAAGAAGGAGCAGTCGGTTAAAAATCATATAATGATATAAATTGTGAATGAGCGTAAGGTAATTAAAAAAGAAATAGAGACTATGATTGCGCCGAAGCACAATGGTCAAAGAAGTTTTAGAATGTAGATCATACGATCCCTGCTCTTATTTTGTTTTGTTCAAAATATTACATTATGAATTCTAAACATGCAATATTATTTTTTTTTGTTTTAATATCTATTGGTACTCATGGCCAGGAGGTTTTTATCAATGGGACGCAGGGCAATCGCAGACTTACATGGGAAGACTTTGCAGGACAAGTGGATAAGCGCTCAGCCTTCGCTGCTTTTACCTGGTGGGATATGAATTACAGGTACAGCAGCGTTCAATTTAACGGGGATACTGCGATCTTAATGGGATTGATGATCAAACTAGAATTTAACAGCAATAGGTCATGGATCAAAAAAGGGAAAGAATCGGACAATTTATTAATCCATGAACAGGGTCATTTTGATATCGGGCTTTTGTGCCTTCTTGATCTGATGCGGACTTTTGACAGTACAATATTCTTTCGCTCGGATTTCGCCACAAAGCCGGGTCTCCTTTTTCGGACATCTCTTGAAAAATACCAGGCACTTAGTTTAAAATATGATGCTGAAACCGATCATAGTAAGAATCAACGGAGGCAGATAAAATGGGATCTCTTTTTAAATAATGAACTTCAACGTAGTGTTCGGAAATAGAATCCGAATCATGGCTTTGTCATGACTTTTTGTTTAAATTATTTACCTGTCAATCCATTCCAGGTATCTCTACTGAATAGCGAAGCGGATAGTAACTCAAACCTAATAAATCCCCCTGTGTCCCTCTGCGCCCTACCTCCTGCACTTCTGTGGTTAAATTTGGTCTTGAATTGCAAGAGTTTTCTAATGCAAGAGTTTTTTAACCACAGAGGCGCAGGAGATAAGGCACAGGAGACCACAGAGGAATTGGCGGATGCAATATTTGCGTCTTCGCGTCTTTGCGAGGATTATTATTGTCACTGGCAATATAGCTATGAGTTTTCTTACACTAAAACCTTATTTTGATTCAACCACTGCAAGATTATTAATCAGCTTCCACTCTCCATCAATATCCAAAACGAGCGAGTTATAGGAAATAAAATAATTTTCAGCACTTTCTAAGCGAATTTTTACCAGCGCAATACTGCCACTTTCGTCAATATAATCTATGAATATTTGCCTTGGCAATCCGCCAAAAATTCCGTTTTTCCAGAAGCTGCAAAACAGATTGTCGCAACCATGAAAACGCCTGAACGATACATGATGTTCTTGACCGAGGGCCTATCCGCAATCCATCAATACCAGGCCTCTAAGGCAACTTATGACGTTAACGAGGATCCCCATTTTCACTTTATTCTTATGATACAGGATATTGCCTTGCCTTGGCTAAAAGAGGATAAGAATGTCCTGGAATCGATCGCAAAAGGAATTTCCAATTTTGCAGATTACTCTGGTTATTCTTTTTTTCATTCTGCTATTGGACATTATCTATTAGCGTACGGAAAGGACTTTGATAATGGTACCCCCCACCGGATATATTGGAAGGAGAATTAGCCGGTATTAGCACTTTGTATGCAATAGCGCAGGCTCTCTATTATTACGAACGGGATACGAATGAGGTTGAACAGGCATCTCTTGAAGAGCAGATACTCGATTAAACAAACTATTAAATAGTGTGGCCCGTTAACAGCGGGCTTTTTTCATAATACCCTTAGCCGAAAATTGTAAATCAGTAATGTTGGGGGAACTACTGTAACTTTTGTTATATCGTTCGAATTGGTTTTACATTTTAACCCACAATTAAATATTTATGAAAGAAGATGAAATTGTGGGTATCTTTTATTTGTCGCTGTCGTTTATTTTATTATTCGGAAAGTATTTCTGACAACAAATACTCAGTTCGTGGAAGTCATTTGTCATCATTAATCTGTTTGATGTCAGATTGAATTGTATTTAATAAATTATAGTCTGGGAACTTGATCTCCGGTTCGTTTTTGCTCGGTAGCGGAAGAATTTTTATCCCCTTGTCCATTAAAACCGAAAAAATATTAATTGATAATTTCAACCTCTCGACAGCTTCAGGTTCGGCAGTAGAATAATATTTTGCAGCAAGTGCCTCGGCCTCATCATTGATTAATTGTTTATGCTGTTTTATTATTCCGTCAGCAATTTCCTTCATTACATTATTATTCAAATCCAGCGATTTTGCACCGGCTTCAATTATTTTCGCCTCAGCATTCTTTTTTCTAATGACTGCTGCTGCCCAGCATATTCCTGCAACCAACTTAACCGCAGCAATACTTCCTACTATGATATAAAGCACTATTGAACCTCCATCCGCTGATACTATTTCTACACTTCCACCAATCGCTTCATCAGTAATGGGAATCTCAATTACTTTTTTTAAATCGTTGGCATATTTTTCTAGCGTGTCAAATCCCTGTATTTCTGGAATCTCAACTGATATTAAAATCTCGGGGTTGGCTTTTATTTGACTGTTTATCAAATACATTAATACCTCTATTTTTATTTTTAGTCTCGAGACTAACTCCTTTATAGTTGTGTCTTCGCTGTTAACTACTTCCAATACATCCAGATAATTTTTAAATAGCCATGAATCTTTTAAATGGTAGACTTCTGGGGCCAGAGCTGGCACTTCCAACAGTTTTTCAATCGTACTCCTTAATTTGTTTAAACCGGACAATCTATACATGGCAGTTTTCGCGTCTGAAACATAATCTGAGCGGAGTTGCAATCCGGCTGCGGCCTCATCAAGAACAGGCTTAAATCTAATAAGATTCATATTTGTGCAAATTTTGTGCAAGCGTTTAAAACAAAAAAGGGCCTCATACGCTGAAACCCTTGCTGGTACTTGTGACCCCGTCAGGATTCAAACCTGAAACCTTTTGATCCGTAGTCAAATGCTCTATTCAATTGAGCTACGGGGCCCTGGGATATGTTAGATGTGATACGTTCGATGTTAGATGTGTTCTATTTTAATTTGTACCCGCAG
>JACMLY010000052.1 GCA_014379345.1 Chitinophagaceae bacterium | reverse complement strand
CGGGACTGGCGTTTACCGACGCAAAAAATGGGATTGAGGGTATCAAATCCGGTTTGAGCAAGCAATCCTTGACGGTGAAACGTATTGGAGCGCTCATGAGTCGAGGCGTTCAAATTCATCTAAAAATGTTTTTCTATTGCCAAGTTATGATGAGTATTTAGTAGCGTACAAAGATCGCAACGCTGCGATCGATCCAAATTTATTGAAAAAGTGAAACAATCAGGCAATGGCATATTTGCTTCACCTGTTATTATCGGCGGGCGTATAGCAGGTGTCTGGAAACGAAGTTTTACAAAAGATGGCGTATCCGTGGAAATAAGTTCTTTCGGATCTTTGAATAAAATAGCAAGGCTGGCGATCGATGCTGCCGTATCCGAATTCGCTACGTTTTTAAATATGCCTGTATTAATATCTATTAGATAGATATTTTAGATTTCAGAAATGGTATATCATCCATTATACTTCTTGTCCTTAGTAAGGTATTATGGTTTAAAGGTTCTTCGTGAACCCCCGAGTGTACAATCAGAAGGTTCACCAAGAACACAAAGGGAAGACACGAAGGGAATAGCTCTCTCGAATTTTCAGGAAGTCACGAACAAAAATATTAGATTTTATACATGGCGCGTCTGTTGACCCATAGGTTTTATTATAGTTTAGGGCAATACAATAAATGTTCTTCCATCGATTCTGCAATCGATGCCGCTTTTTCTCAGCATTTTCATGATCTCCGTTAAATTAACATTTCGTCGGATCTCGCCGAAAACCTCGCGATCTTTCGCGGCTCCTTTTTCGTAAACAATATCTACGTTATACCAACGTCCTATTTGGTGCATCACAGCGCTCAGGCTGGTATTATTAAATTGAAAAAATCCATTTTTCCAAGCGATGACTTCATTGGTGTCGGCATTTTTCACCAATGAAAAATTTCCCTGTTTATCAAAATCACCCTGTTGCGAAGCACGAATTGAAAGCATTGAATCATTTCGGGATAATTTTATGCTGCCTTTTATCGCGGTTGTTTTAATAACGGGTTCATCTATATATGCGTTAATATTAAACTCAGAGCCTAACGCCTCCGCTTCCATGTCATACACCTTTACCTTAAAGGGAGACTTTAGATTTTTAGCAATTTCAAAATATGCCTCACCGGTAATTGTTACGTTTCTATCTTTTGCAGCAAATGTTGTCGGATACGTGATCGATGAAAATGCATTTAATTTGATTCGTGATCCATCAGATAAAACCACCGTGTATTCTCCACCTCGGGGAGTTCTTATCGTGTTAAAAGAAACTGGTGAACCTTTTTCTCCGGACGCAGTGTACTGAAGCTCGCCATTTTCCTTTTTTGTCACTTTTACATTTCCCTGTTGTGCTAGAATTCCGGTCGAAGCGCTGTCCAGCACAATCGTTGAACCATCAGAAAGAGTTAGCATCGCCTTGCTGCCACCCGGGGTGATCTCGGCAGATCCCGATTTGCCATTGTTAACGCGAGCTTTAGTTGCAAATGGATTGAACTGATATAAATAACCGCCTATTGCAACGGCGAATGCAAGTGCAATCAATAAAATTCCTGTCTTTGTCCCGAAAAAATGCAAAGCCCTGTTTTTACCGGGGTCGGCCATTATTTCTTCTTCCGTTATTGTGTCCGCCTGTAAAACTCCCGCTATTAAAGGCATAAAACGCTTTTCATTGAAATCCGAAAACTGGGTTTCCCGCGCCAACAGCCCTTCCAGCTGCGCAGTAGTTATTTCTTTGTTTTGTTTTATACCTGCAAGGGCTATTAACTCCGTTTTTTCCTGGGCAGTCAGCGTTCCCGCGAGATGCTTTTGCAATAAAAAAACCACCCTTTCTTTTTCCATTCTTTACTTATTGTAATGAGTCCTGTACGAATAAAAGATCCAGCCTGTCTCATCCGTTCATTTAAGCTGAAAACTTTATTTAAACAGTATTAAAGACTGTGTTGTTTTTCCTGAAGATAATCCTGAACAAATTCCACCGAGCTATTTAAAAGCGTACGCACTTTATTGGGAGAAAGTGACAACGCATCTGCTATTTCAGCTATTTTCATGCCTTTTTCCCGGCTTAACCTGTACACTTTCTTTTGTTCATGAGTAAGATTTGTGATAGCGTAATGAATATCTGATGCCAGGTTATAAAGTCTAGAAGATTCAAAAATCTCTTTATCGCCATTAGAATATTCCTGAGGTGTAGTGCTTGGTTTATTTTCAGTAATCACCCCTTCCAAAAATCTATAACAGACATTTGCGGTAATTCGATAAATCCAGTTTGCCGGCTCGGCGATCTCTGTTAATTTTTCCCGGTTAAACCATATCCGCATAAATGTTTCCTGAATAATTTCATCAGTGATATGATCTGATTTGGCGACTCTTGAGATAAATGGAAACAACCGGGGAGTATATTTTTTAAATAATTTGATAAGAGCTGCTTTATTTCCCTCAGCAATCTGTGAAAACAGTTCTTTATCATCATATTGCATATGGCTACCGTTTCTGCGAATAACAAAACTCAAATATAACAATGGTTTAATTCAAAGAAGACATTTGACAGGCCATTAATAGTTGCACGGCTGGGGATTATAGCAGGTATTTTAACCTGGAATCTCCGAGACAGGGCCATTTCTTTTGGGTTATCCCGCTGGGGTGGCACACCTGCAGGAAAGCTGATCAGGCCGGTTTTTTGGGAGGTTGTAAATCACAACCTCCTGATTAAACCCACTTGTCAACGGTTTTATAAGTCATGCCTTCGTACACATACTGTATCATTAGCGGGCAATGACGAACAGACGATCTCATGGCAGATGGCTGATTTATAATTCAATAGCATTCTGGCATTGGGTTAGCAACCGTACTGGCCAGTGATGAAGAATCGTATGATCTGATGAATATTCCGGTTTATAAAAATTCCAGAAATTTAATACCATGTTCAAAAATTATTTCAAAATCGCCTGGAGAAATTTATTTCGTAGTAAGATCTATTCCTTTATCAATATTAGCGGCATTGCAATAGGCCTGGCTGCGTTTTGGTTAATTGCCCTGTATATTGCAGACGAGCTTAGCTTTGATCGCTACCACAAAAATGCAGGCCGCATTGTGCGCGTTGCACAGCATGCAAGTTGGGAAGGGAATAATATCAGCCAGGCATCAACTTCTGCTCCGTTTGCGGCAGCACTTAAAGCAGAATATCCCGAAATTCAGCAGGCAACAAGAATTGTTCCGGAAGGAGATGGGGTCATCAGTCATCATGACAAATCGATCAAAGTAGCTGATATATTTTTTGCGGATGCAAATGTTTTCGATGTTTTCAGTTATTCTTTCCTGGCGGGTGACTCAAAGACAGCTTTGTCTAAACCTGAAGCCATTGTTCTTACAGAAAGTTTGGCGCGTAAGTTTTTCTCAAACCCCGAAGATGCCATTAATCAAACCATTTACTTTGAGAACAATTATCCCAATACCGTTACCGGGGTAATGAAAGATGTTCCTGAAAACTCGCATCTGCGATTTAGCGCATTAAGATCACTGCCTTTTAACTATACCGGGGGATGGCAAAATTTCAACAACTATACTTACCTGTTGCTTACTCCTGGAACATCCCATAAAAAACTTGAAGCAAAACTGCCCACATTTGCAGCAAAAACAATTCAGAAAATGATGGGTGTTTCTGACTACAGGATGGAACTGCAACCTCTTACTTCTATTCATTTGCATTCCAACCTGCAAGGCGAAATGGGCGCAAACGGCAGTATGGGCCGGATATATATTTTTATTGCAATAGCCGCATTAATATTGATAATAGCAGTGATCAATTATATGAATTTGTCAACAGCAAGGTCTTCCACCCGTATCAGGGAAGTGGGGGTGCGTAAAGTAATAGGTTCTGGTCGTGGTCAGCTGGTAGGAATGTTTATTACGGAGGCAATGGTTATGATTGTGATCGCTGCTTTTGTATCTTTCTTCCTTGTTACAGTCATGCTTCCATATTTTAATGAGCTGGCCGATAAAAATTTGACGATTTGGCGATTTGGAGTTTATACTACTTTGGTTACATTAACCGGTTTTGCAGTATTGATAGGTATACTTAGCGGAAGTTATCCCGCATTTTTTCTTTCGCATTTCAAAACGATTCCAGCTCTCAAAGGCCAGCTGGGTAACCTGTCGAACAATATTCTGTTCAGGAAATCTCTTGTTGTTTTTCAGTTTGTAATTACAGTGGCAATGATCGCCGGTTCTCTTATCATTTACAAACAATTGGAATATTCTGACAAAAAAGACCTGGGGTTTAACAAAGAGCAGGTGTTAACATTCCATATTCATGATCGTGCTGTGAGATCCCAGGTGGCTGCCATAAAATCGAAACTTTTACAGAATCCACTGATCCAGGGCGTGGCCGCTGCCGGAAATCCCATCGGCAATAATGATCTCGGATCGCATGGTTTTGTTTTTGAAAAGGCAGACGGTTCGTTCGCAAGCACCACAAAGCTTGTACAGGAACTCATGACAGATGCTGATTATATTCCAACCCTGGATATTAAATTGCTTATGGGCAGAAATTTTTCCACAGCAATTGAATCAGATAAATATGGATCGGCCCTGATCAATGAAACTTTATTAAAGGAACTCGGATGGACGGATCCGGTTGGTAAAAGAATGCGATTCAAATATGATGACAAAGGTTCACTGGGAGAAAGAACGGTGATCGGTGTTGTAAAGGATTTCCATACCTATTCGCTCCAGCATAAGGTGGAACCGCTGGTCATGCTCATGCCACCCGCTGTTTCGATGGAAGATAACCTCTATGTAAAAATCAATACCTTAAAGACCAAAGAGTCGCTCGGTTTCCTGGAAACTGTTTACAGGCAATTCGATAAAAACAATCCTCTCGAATTTAATTTTCTTGATCAGAATTTTACCCGCCAGTATGCCGCAGAAAAAAAGCAAGGAAAGATTTTGATCGTATTTACAATCCTTACCATCTTTATTGCGTGCCTTGGCTTGTTCGGCCTTGTCACATTCACCGGCGCCCAACGCACCAAGGAAATAGGTATTCGTAAAGTTTTAGGGGCCAGTGTTACCAGTATCGTTACAGCGCTTACAAAAGACCTCATCAAACTAGTGCTGATTGCATTTGTAATCGCATTGCCTGTTGTGTGGTTTACCATGAATAAATGGTTGCAGGAATTTGAATACCGCATGACCATCAGCTGGTGGATCTTTGGCGCCTCCGGACTAACGGCCATAGTTATGGCCATACTTACTGTAAGTGTTCAGGCTATTAAAGCAGCTATTGCCAATCCCGTAAAAAGTTTGAGAAGCGAATGATCACCAATTGCCAAAATTTATAAAATAAACCAGAATTTCTTCGTGTTCTTCGTGTTTTCTTTTTGTATTCTTTGTGAACCCTCAACTGTACAATCAGAAGGTTCGCAAAGAACACAAGGAGAAAACACGAGACCACGAAGACAACTGGTTTTAGATTGGTTTACCTGATTTCTTAGCCTTTGGAACGATATTCATTATTTCATTCCATTACTTTCACATACCTGCTCTTAAAATTAATAAATGAAGTATCTTCCTTTATAAATTCGATATCATATGAGCAGCACGGTGGAAAGTAAGGTTCCCGTTCCTCTGTTTTTATCAGGCGGTGGTGAAATGGGAGCATTGATCCGTTCTACAGACTGGTCCCAAACCTCTCTCGGTGGGCCTGACCAATGGCCTCAAAGTTTGCGTGTTGCTGTCAGTATCATGCTCAATACCACATTTGGAATGTGTATTGCCTGGGGCAAAGAATTTATTCAATTATACAACGATGGATTCAAGCCTATAATCGGAGCCAGGAATCCGCAGGCACTGGGTATTGGCGCCCGGTACACATTTGAAGAGGTCTGGCATATAATCGGTCCCATGTTCGATGGCGTGATGCAGGGTAAGGCCGTTGATTTTCCCAATTTCATGTTGCCCCGTGAACGCAACGGTTATATTGAAGAATGTTATTTCGATTTCTCCTACAGTCCTATAAGACTGGACAACGGACAGGTGGGCGGCGTGCTTGTTACATTAATTGAAACCACTAAGAAGGTAAATTCACTAAAAAGGCTGGAAGAGGATAAGGAGCAATTACTGTTTGCACTTGATGCTGCGGAACTAGCTACCTGGGACTATTTTCCTCTTACCAACACATTTACTGCAAATAAACGGTACGAGGAGTGGTTTGGTATATCGGCCAACGTGGAAATAAATAATGAACTTGCCATAAGCGTTATCGTGGAGAAAGACAGGCAGCGCGTACTGGATGCATTAAGCAGGTGTCTGGATTTTTTATCAGGAGGACGTTTTAATATTGAGTACACTATTCAACCGCCTCTGAGAAAGAAAAGAATGTTGAGAGCCAGGGGAAGGGCATGGTTCAATGAAGAACAAATAGCGTACAGGCTGAGCGGCACATTACAGGATGTAACGGAGGAGATTAGCTCGCGGCGATCGCTTATTCAAAGCGAGAATAATTTAAGGAATATTGTGATGCAGGCACCCGTTGCAATGTGCGTTTTAAAAGGGGCCGATTATATTGTTGAGATTGCAAATGAGGCAATGATGAATTTGTGGGGAACGGCCATGGAGAATGTGATTCACAAACCCCTATTTGTTGGCCGTCCTGAAGCGCGGGGACAAGGCCTCGAACCTCTTCTCGACAAAGTATATTTAACCGGTGAACGCTTTTCAGCGTATGAATGGCCGGTAAAGCTTCCGAGGAATGGCAAAACGCAACCTGTCTATATAAACTTTGTGTATGAGGCTTTGAAAGAAGGCGACGGAACAATATCGGGCATTATGGCTGTTGCAAATGACGTGACCGACCAGGTACTCGCCAGAAAAAAAATAGAAGAAAGTGAACAACGTTTCCGGACATTAATTACAGAAGCCACGGTTGCAACCGGTCTATACATCGGTCGGGAAATACGAATTCAATATGTGAATGATATTATGATCCGGTACTGGGGTAAAGATGAATCGGTTATTGGAAAAACGATGAAAGAAGCTATTCCGGAATTGGAAGGGCAGCCTTTTCATCAGTTGTTGGACAGGGTGTATACTACCGGCGAAATGTACCGCGGCGAAGAATCAAGGGCAGACCTGATAGTGAACGGGAACCTGAAAACGATGTACTTTAATTTTACCTATAAGGCTTTGCGTGATACCGAAGGAAATATCTATGGTATCCATCATACCTCGATAGATGTAACCGATAAAGTAATTGCAAAACGAACACTTCAGAAAAATGAAACAAACCTGCGAAGTCTTATTATGCAGGCGCCTGTAGGAATATGCATTGTTCAAGGCGAGCCATACTATGTAGAGGTAGTCAATGATTCTTTTCTTGACCTTGTAGGCAAATCACGGAAAGAATTTGAGCAAAAGCCTTATTGGACAGTTCTTGAGGAAGCAGCAGAGCATTATGCGCCTATCCTTTCGGAGGTGGCAAAAACAGGAGTTCCATTCAATGGAAAAGAACATGAAATAATGTTCATACGGAATGGGAAAGAAGAAATAGTATATGTTGATTTTGTATTTGAACCGATTAAGGATCCGGATGCCATGGTCAGCCGGATAATGATCATTGCGATTGAGATAACTGACAAGGTACTGGCACGTAAAAAAATAGAAGAAAGCGAACAACGTTTTCGCACGCTTGCTGAAACGCTTCCACAGTTGATATGGATGACCGATGAACATGGGACCCAGCAATATGCTTCTAACCGATGGGAAGAATTTACCGGTATTCAACCCTCCGGAGCCGAAACATGGACGCGGATAGTGCATCCTGTCGATATGCAAAAGATTGCCCAAGCATGGAATGAGAGCAAGACAACCGGGAAAGTCTACAATGCTGAAGCCAGACTGAAAAATAAATATGGTGATTATCGCTGGCATTACGTGCAGGGCGAACCGATCCGAAATGAGGATGGTCATATCGTGAAATGGATTGGCGCTTTCACGGACATTCACGACCAAAAAACCGTTACAGAAAAATTAGAATCGCTGGTAAACGATCGCACAGCGGCCCTTCAGCGTTCCAATGAGGATTTGCAGCAATTTGCCCATGTGGCCAGCCACGACCTCAAAGAGCCATTGAGAAAAATCAAAACATTTACCAACAGGCTGGAAGACGATCATGATACAATATTATCCGTAAAAAGCAAAGTTTACCTTGAAAAGGTCCAAAGCGCATCGGACAGATTATTCAGCATGATCGATGGTGTATTAAAATATTCGATGGTCGATGCGCATGAACAGCCGGTTGAGCAGGTTGATCTGAATAAAACAATTGAATTTATTGAAAATGACCTTGAACTTGTTATCCAAAACCATTCCGCTGTTTTCGAATATGATCAACTTCACCATATAGAAGGCTCTTCAGTTCTGATCTACCAGTTATTGTACAATCTGATCAATAACTCACTCAAGTTTGCAAATCCCACCGAACAATTGCGGATTTGCATCAGCTCAAAATCTGTTGAGCAATGGGAAAAAAACTTTATTGAGATCAGTATAAAAGATAATGGAATAGGGTTCGACCAGGAACAATCAGAAAAGATATTCAATACTTTTACAAGACTTCATTCCAAAGATAAATATGAAGGAACAGGGCTGGGGTTAGCTCTATGCAAAAAAATCGTGCAACGTCATCATGGTGCAATATCTGCCAAAGGCTGTAAAAATCAAGGCGCTGAATTTATCATTCTTCTTCCTCCAAAACAAGTAACCAATCACATTTGAGTGCCATTAGAACTATCGAAAAAAATCCCTTTGGGTTAGCCGCGGATCCAGTCTACCGGCGGAAACGGGTATCCTGGGAATGCCCGATTTCAAATTTTTTATTTTCACCACATAACATGCTGCCATGAAAATGGTTTTCTTTTTTATATTTCAGCAAATGGCTGTTGCTTTATCTTTTGCTGTTGATACGATAGATATTTTATCTCCCGATAAAAAAATAAGAGTTAGGATTGAAGCAAACACTGCATTGCGGTATTCTATTTCTTATGAGAATAAGATAGTTCTTGAATCTTCTGCCATTGGACTCGTAATGGTGAATGGCAGGTCGCTTTCCGGAAATGGAGCAATTAAAAAAATGACCCGCAGCTACATCGACTCAATCATTGTATCACCGGTGCCGGAAAAAAGAAAAAATATTCCTGATCATTTTAATGAATTGTCGATTCTTTTCAGGCAACCGGTCACCATCGTTTTCAGAGTGTACAACGATGGTGTAGCCTATCGATTTGTTACCCATTTTAACGACAGTATCAAAGTGAAAGAAGAAATTGCCGAGTTTAATTTTCCTGAAAACCATCCCGTTTACTTTTCACAGGTTGTAAAAAAGGAGAATGCGGATATCTTTCACACCAGTTTCGAAGAACCTTATGAATTAAAATCCCTGGATAGCATTACACCAAAAAATCTTTGCTTTACTCCAACGCTGATCGCGGCCCGCACTGGTCCAAAAATAGTGATCACTGAATCAGATCTTGAAGATTACCCCGGTATGTTTCTTACAGGCCGGGGAGATCGTTCTCTCAAAGGGGTATTTGCACCTTATCCGCTGGAGGAGAAAATAACAGGTGGTGAATTTACGCAGGCCATTGTTACAAAGAGGGCAGACTATATTGCAATAAGCAAAGGAAACCGCAGTTTTCCATGGCGGGTACTGATGATTGCCGTGACTGATAAAGAACTGCCGGCGAATGACCTTGTTTTTCGTCTCGCCTCGCCCTCGCGCGTAAAAGATCCCGGCTGGATTCAACCGGGAAAAGGAACAGATGAATGGATCATAGGAATTAACCTTTTCAATATTTCTTTTAAATCAGGCGTTAATACCGCTACCTACAAGTATTACATCGATTTCGCCAAAAGGTTTGGGTTCAACCGCATCATGATGGATGCAGGCTGGAGTGATTATAAAGATCTTTTTAAAATAAATCCGGCTATCAGCATGGATGAGCTATCTGCATATGCCCGGGAGAAAGGAATTCGCTTGAGTATGTGGACATTGGCAATGACACTTGACAAACAACTGGAAGCTGCTTTAGTACAGTTCAAAAAGTGGGGAGTAGACTTTATTATGACTGATTTCATGGAACGGGACGATCAGCCGATGGTTAATTTTTATCACAGGGTGGCGGAAGCCTGTGCCAGGCATAAGATCATGGTAATGTTTCATGGGGCTTTTAAGACGGCAGGTTTCAACCGTACCTGGCCAAATGCCGTAACACGCGAGGGAGTTTTGGGATCGGAATACAATATCTGGAGCGAAAAGGCAACACCGGAGCATAACCTCCTATTACCTTTTATACGAATGACTGCTGGTCCCATGGATTATGAGCCGGGTATTCTTGATAACGCTACCGCTAAAACATTTCGCCCGGTTGGTGATAAGGTAATGGCGATGGGAACCCGCTGTCACCAGGCGGCCATGTTCATCGTTTATGAAAGTCCGATACAGTTATTCGCGGGCAATCCATCACAAGGATTGCTGGAGCCAGCATTTATGCAGTTAATAGGAAGTATTCCGACAACCTGGGATACAACAATTGTCATTGACGGCAGGCTGGGTGACTATATAGTTACGGCAAGAAAGAAAGGGAATGATTGGTACATTGGTTCAATGACCGATTGGACTGCAAGAGAATTGAGTGTGGAACTATCTTTTTTAGAAGATGGCAATTATGAAGCGACGGTCTGTGAAGATGGGATCAATGCTGACCGTTATCCTTCGGATTATACGTTGCAAACAAAACGTATGACCAAAGGCACGAGACTTTCCATTAGAATGGCGCCTGGTGGTGGTCATGTATTGCGATTACGAAAGACTTCAAATTGAGAAACCGGCTGCCGGGAGGCACATTGGCTTAAAATACTTTTTAAAATAGTAAAATATAAAGCCCCGGTTTGATCCGGGGCTTTATATTTTGTTGGGAGTAATATCGGATCTATATAGTCCTGTATATTTTATCGCACAGGACTAATAGCAATAGCCGTATACGCATCCTTGTAATACTTAGCTAATATTTTTGTTTCTCCTGTTTCTACATCAATCCTAAATAATGTGGATGTTTTATCTATTTCATATAAACCTAAACCTATATCTGTAGTTACCTTGGCATTTCTGGGAGCGATATCGAAGCCACCGTCGCCTGTAATATTTAGTTTGATAGAAAGCGGGTCGATCAATGTTCCGTTATTTGGCGGATCAATTTCGAATATTTTATCACCAGAAACATCGAGGGCAAATAATTCTGTAGTAGTGGTGGTATCTGTATCATTGTTATCGTAGGCAACTCCATTCACAGAGGCGGGCTGGGGATTAATTGGACCATCAACAAGCGTTACCCCTGTTGTTGGATGAGCCCGAAGATTTTGGCCGGTGTTGCTAATGATGCGTATCCTGTCCACAACCGGGTTAAAATCAACTCCAAAAGATGTCCCTGACAATGCCAAAGGAACGGCTGTTGTGCTTCCCATCGGAATCGTCGTGAGTGCAGCTACAAAGTTTGCCAGACCGCTGTTAAAATCGATCACATACAAACGGCTTTTACTTCCCAGCGCATAAAATTCTCCTGTGGCCGGGCGGAAATCAATACCTACAATCGTTTCTCCCTCCTGTAAACCGGTAATAGTCGACGAGTTTATTATTTTTTCGGGATTAGCTGTTGAATACTGTACCAATGTCTTTCCTGCTAATGCATAAAATACAATCCCTTCGTCTTCCTTATCATTTTTATACTTATCAACCAATTCATTTACTTTTTGACAGGCAATGAATGAAAGTGAAAAAATGATAACAACACCGATGTTTACCAGTAAAAGCTTTTTCATCGTAATTATTTTAAGTTGTGAATGATTTGTAGCGTACTTACGATGAGGTATTTAAATCAGATTTATCTTTTTAAGAATAATTTATAAAATTAATTGTGCATTCCACATATTTAATGTATCTGCTGATAAATCGTGTAATGATTGAACAAAACTGGGGACCAGCAGGATCTTGGCATGCTGTAATAGCTATTAGCCCATGCCTAAAAACCTGGTATGGACAAATTCATTCATTATAAGATAATATTCAGCTAGTGATCACTAACCGGGCATGTTAACCATCTGGTTTATTTCGGTAAAGAAGTACGTGCTTATACCGGGCAGTATGTATTTATCCAGTGGTTGCTTTGCATTGGGCGAAATATGAGTTGCCACCAGTTTTGCAGGTTTTATAATTTCCGTGATTATTCGTATTCCCTCCTTGTCCATAAGAAACCATACCGGTGCAATCATGCAATCGATCCTTCCCAGCTTTAGCCGAATGAAAGCCGATGCATCCATATCCGCATCGCCGATATGAAGAATGCTCGACTTACCTGATTTGATTAAATACGCAACATTCTGCACGATAGAGTGGCGTTGTCGCCCGGTATGCGGAATATTGAAAGCATAGATGACCAAACCGGCGGAAGTATCTGTAAACAACAGCGCATTTTTATTCCATGCATTCAGCGTTTGCGTACCGGCTAAAGAATCCGTAACCTGTGGCGGCCCTGCTACACGTTTTCGCGCGGCTGTCCGCAAAAAACGTTTTGCCAGGGTAGAACTGTAATGGTCCTTGTGATAATGGGTGAATAATGCCATTGTAAGATCAGCGAAAGGTTTTTGCTGTTCTGCCATTTTTCTGATTTCTGTTTCGGGAGTTGGTAAATACTCAGGGCCATAATATTCGTGGAGTCCATCAATAAGTACAGATGTTTTTGCACCACTGATATGTACGCCCATATTCCCTTTATAAGTAATCGTTAGGCTGTGTTGCGGACTTTTTTTTGAAGTCTGAGATTTACTAAAAAATGCGATCAATGATAAAATAATTGCAAGCGAAAAGGTTGCAGTTTTATAATTCATCCTTTGCATATTAAAAAATAAATCGGAGACCTATCTGCATTTGCCAACGGGAAACCAGATCAGGGCTCGTACTGAAAGTATTGCGCGTTGAAGGATCAAATGTATAGTTTGGTGAATTGTTGTTATAATTTACAGAGATCGGTTGAAAATATCCGGAGGTAGTGGCATATTTTCTTACACCCCAGTTGCTGTTGACCAGGTTTCCCAGATTTACAAAATCTAAACTTACCTGTATTGTTTTGCCCGAAGTTCCGATTTTAAAATCCTGTAAGATGCGCAGATCAAGCTGGCTAATCCAGGGATTTTCGCCTGCATATTTCTCGGTGTAATTTCCCCGCCGGCCGCTAAGATATTCATCCTGTTCAATAAAATTTTTGAAACCTGTCTTTTGTTCTGCTGCAGTTTTTATATTGCCTAATACATCCGGAAAAGGATTGAAGACCATGTTGTCGATTTCTGCATCGGTCGGAACATATAGCAGGTCATTTGAAGCTGTGCCGTCATTGTTTATATCGCCTCCATATACATACGCAAAGCGGTTGCCTGAAGTCCACGAGCTGAAAAGCGAGATGGTAGTGGCCAGGTTGTCTTTCTGGCCATAAGTAAATTTCTTAAATCCTGCAACAAAAAAGCGATGTGTATTTCCATACAGGGAGGTAGAAAGCTTTGCCTCGTTTGCGTTGTTTAAGATCGGGTTCCTGTCGAAGGCATCGCTGGATATTTCAGCGGAAATAGAACTGGCATCTTTTGCAACAAGGTAGTTATATGCGAACATAGCAAAGAAACCATTTTTAAAACTCTGCTGTGCCTGGAATGAAATATTGAACTGGTAACCAACATCGGTATTGGTAAATACATAGGTATTATTGGCACCCTGGTTGGCCGGCAGATACACTTTTCTCTTGTCACCAGTGACTGTGTTGAGTGTACCTGAAGGCGTGCCCAATTTATAGTTGCGTACCATCATTGCGTTTACGTCCTGCGTATAGGCTGCATCCACTGTAAAAACCGTTCCTGCAGGAATTCTAAAATCAACGCCAAGATTGCTACGCCAAACCTGCGGCCATTGAAAGTCTTTTCCGGTTACATTGTAAAAAAAGCTGAAAGGATTTCCTATATGATTTCCGATCCATACAAACGGAAACCTGCCTGTAAATAATCCTGATCCGCCACGGATCTGTAGTTTCTTAGTGCCCAGTACATCCCAGTTGAAACCAACTCTGGGGGAAAACAGGATCTTTTTTGTAGGGAGACGTGTATTGTCCAGGTCTTTTCCGACACCATTCGTGATCCGGGTACCATTCTCATCAAAAAGTGTCAGATTATCATTATTCGGTATTGTCGGTTCGCCTTCAGTATATGTACCGGCAAAGGTTCCATTGGGGTTTATATTTGGGCTTCGGTAGCTGGCGTTGAAGTAATTGGGTTTATCGGCTCTAATGCCATATGTAAGGCGGAATTTGGGGGTGATGGACCACTCATCCTGTAAGTAGGCCGACAGCTGTGAAACTGTTACATAGTACCAGGTCCAGTCGTCGAATTTAGCCCGGTTGATACCATAGCTAACATCTACATCCAGCGGATAAGCGCCGAATATCACATTGCCACCAACGGGCACACTATCTTTAAAGGTTTTAATATCAATGTCACCAAAAAGGGCCGCTCCATATCCTGTTAAATTAAAGGAGTTGCCAAATTTAAAAGACTCATAAGAAGCGCCTGCCGTCAATGCATGGTTCTTAAAGAAAGCATTGAAGTTATTGGTGATCTGGAATGCATCCTGGTTGAGCCGGTTATTAATTGAAAATGGCTCATGCCCGGCAATTATATAAGGCACGCCGTTTTTAGTAATGTTGAGTACAGGAAAAGGAGTGGAGAAAGGTTCTCTTTTATCTCTGAATGTAGTGTATACCAGTCTTAGTTTGTTTGCATAGGTGCTGCTGAAATTTGATCTTAGTTCAGAGCTGAAGGAATGGAGTTTGTTGATGATCTTGTAGCCGGAATTCCTGAACTGCAAAGTTGTAAAATCAGGACCGCGCCGACGGATTGCACTGGGGTGCGCCGGTTTTTCAAGGCTCGCGTCCAGGCCGTTGTAAGTAAAGGAAAGTGAATTGATCTTGTTGATGTTCCAGTCAAATTTTGCGATCCATTTATAATTTTTTTGTTTTGAAGTATAACCCTGGTAGGGTCCGGTTTCATATCCGAAGCGGGTGTTTAAGATCTGGCTTACTGCCTGCAGATCTGATTCAAGCACTCTGGAGGTATTTGTTTTTCCCGCATTTGAACTGTTTTGTGCCTGGTAACTCGTAACCTCATCACTTCTTTGTTCTGTTTCGAAATTTACAAAGTAGAAAAGCTTGTCTTTTACAATAGGACCGCCAAGGGAAAATCCCCCCTGGTAATGGTTCAGATCGGGAACGACCTGTTTGTTTTTTTCCACTTTTTTACCTGTGAGTGACTGATTCCTGAAAAAGCTGTAAACTGTTCCTGAAAATTTATTGTTGCCCGATTTTGTGACGGTGTTTACGCCTGCACCTGTAAACCCCGCCTGTGTCACGTCATATGGCGCGATGTTCACCTGTATCTGTTCTATTGCATCAAGGGAAATAGGCTGCGCGTTGGTCTGACCACCTGGCGTCGGAGCATCAAGGCCAAAAGGATTATTGAAAATAGCACCATCAACCGAAAAGTTATTGTACTGGCCATTCCTTCCTGCAAAAGAAAGCCCGTTATAATTCGCCGAAGCAGACGGTGCCAGTCGTAAATAATCGTCTGCAGAACGGGAAATAGTTGGAAGATTTCTTAATGCGGCGTTGTTAATATTGGTGGAGGCGCCGGTTCTTTTATTGTCAAAAATCTTGGAACCGATGCCGGTACTTACCGTTACGGTTTCGAGTTCGGCACTTCTGTTGGACATGGAAATCTCAACAAAATTATTCTGCCCGAGTTCAAGAAAAATATTTTGTTCCACCACGTCCTGTTGACCGACATGGCTCACCGAAACCTTGTATGGTCCTCCCACTCTTTGATTGGCAAGTGTGAATCTTCCGTCGCCTTTGGTGGTTAATGTCTGTTTCACACCCGCATCAGGAAATTCTATAATGACAGTGGCTGCAGACAGCGGGGCGCCTGAAGCATCCTTTACAATACCACTTATTGTAGCCGTGGTAACCTGGGCAACCATAGGCGAAAACGAGACGAGGAAAATGATCGTCAAAAAAAAATTGTTTTTGTGCAGAGTTATTTTTCTCATAATAAATTTGGTTTCAGTTAGAAAAATTCTCAGATGGCGGGAAAAGGAGGCAGTCGTTTAAAAGATATCATTAAATTAATCTTTATTCATATACAATTCATATTTATGGTATATTAAATTTTTAATTTTCAACACCCGATCTTAATGACCGCAAAAAAAATCAGAATGCTGCATACGGCCTCGTAATAAAACAATGGATTTGATTCGTTCAGTCTCTATTTTTTCAGGCGAAGGAATAAATAAAAGCAGCAAAATATTTATCAAAAAGAAAAATAAAATATCTTGAATAAGGAAGCAATGCATTTCAACTGAGCCTATTTCACATTCAATTTCATTTTTATGGCTGAACAAAAAACAAAACCCACGGAACAATCTGTCGAAAGTTTTTTGGATAAGATCACCGACGAAACAGTGAGGGACGATTGTTCCGTCCTTATCAGGTTAATGAAGAAAATCACCGGCACGCCGCCTAAAATGTGGGGACCGAGCATCGTGGGCTTTGGCAAATACCATTATAAATATGACAGCGGTCATGAAGGCGATTCCTGTATAACAGGATTTTCTCCACGAAAACAAAATATAACCTTATACCTCATGGGCGGCTTAGCAGATCACACAGACCTGCTGAAAAAACTGGGAAAGCACAAAACAGGGAAAGGCTGTCTTTATCTTAAGAAACTGGACGATGTGGATATGGATATACTGGAAAAGCTGATAAAACAATCCGTTGAGTTTATGAAAAAGAAGTATCCTTCAACATAACACCAAATTATTTCCTGCGGGTCAGTGAACGAATAAATTTAAAACCCGTTTAAATTATTAATTCTGTTGTACGGTTAAATCAACCATGCAAATGGTCACGTGATAACGAGAACACGAAAAAATTGTCTGTTACGCTAATAAATATACTTTCAAAAAAGGAAGATCTTTCCGATGCGGAAAAAACCGGCGACCGGGTAGCCGAAATTTGAATAACTAAATTTTTTAATGGCTGTCGTATCGATATGAAAAAGACGCTGTGACGCGGAAAAGAAAGAAATAATTTCGGGAATAGCAATGCTGGTGATTTCTTCGGGTTACACCACTTTAAAAAATAAATCGGATATTCATATTCCGTGTTTACCGTCAGTGATGCGTATTTGCTTCCTTTTGATCAACTAAATTACCCAATCAATTTTTTTGTTTACAGATGGTCAAGCCAGGCATGAAAAAGATTCTATGTTTACCGCTGCTGTCCTTAATGGTTTCCCTGCTTTTTGCACAGGATAAAAAACTGGCTGAACAACTGAGACTGGAATTAAAATTACATCGCCAACAGGACAGCACCCGGGTAAAGCGGCTGATCGAGTTGTCGTGGGCAGAAGTAGATTTGGACCAAAAAGAACGTTGGGCCCGCGAGGCCCTGGCCTTCATTCCGAACGTTCAAAATCATCTCAAAAACTTAAATACCTCTATATTCCATCAAAAATGTTGTTTTGGTAGCTATTCAGGCCCGTTTAACCACTTAATAACACCTATTTGAAATACGGGATAAGCTGCCTATTTTTAGGCATCCAATATCCAATAGTCATGAAAAAAAACCGTCCTGTCTCTATTTTTAAGAAGTTTTTTAAGATCTTCTTTATCTTCCTCATTCTACTGATAGGTTTTGCTTTTGCCGCACCGTATCTTTTTAAAGGCAAGATCATTGAGCTTGCAAAAAAAGAAATTAATAAAAACATCAATGCAAAAGCTGATTTTAAAGATGTAGATATTTCCTTTTTCAAAAGTTTTCCGAAGGTTTCCGTGTCACTTCAAGACTTCCGGATAATCGGTCATAATGAATTCGCAGACGATACATTGATTGCTGCAAAGGAAATCAACACTTCCCTGGACATCATGACCGTGATCAAAGGCGCTGATTATAAATTATATTCTATAACCATCGATGAACCACGCATTCATGCGATCGTATTAAAGGATGGCCGTGCCAACTGGGACATAGCAAAAGAAACCGAGCCTGCAACCACAGCTAATACAGAAGAAAAACCCTATTCACTTAATCTTCAACATTACGCCATTAATAATGGATATATCCACTATGATGATGCAAGTAGCAATATGAGTTCGGAGATCATTAATCTGAATCATGAAGGAAATGGAGATTTTACTGCCGATCTTTTTACCCTTGTTACAAAAACTTCGGCCGATGCTGTAAGCTTTGTGTACGGTGGAATTCCATACCTCTCGAAAACAAAAACGATCATGGATGCAGATATTGAAGTGGATAATAAAACCGGGAAGTATAGTTTTAAAAAAGGAGCTGTCAAATTGAACGAATTGATACTGGCCACCGACGGATTTTTTCAATTGGTGAATGACAGTACCTACAATATGGACATCCAGTTCAACGCGGCTTCAACAGATTTTAAGAATATACTTTCACTGGTGCCTGCAGTTTACAAAGCTGATTTTGATAAAGTAAAGACCAGCGGCAAGGCAGTGTTCAATGGATTTGTAAAAGGTACTTACAGTGCTAAACAAATGCCCGCGTATAACTTAAATCTTGCTGTTGAGAATGGTTTCTTTCAATATCCCGATTTGCCACTACCGGTCAAAAATATCAACCTCACCATGAACGTAAACAATCCTGATGGGATTACAGATCATACAATAGTAAATATACCCCAGGCTCATATCGAGCTGGATAATGAGCCCTTTGACTTTCGGCTATTTATGAAAACGCCCATGAGTGATCTGTTCATTGATGCAGCCATAAAAGGAAAACTTAATCTTTCCAAGGTATCCCAGTTTGTAAAGCTTGAACCAGGTACTAAATTGAAAGGCGTCATGAATGCGGATGTTGCCATTAATGGAAATATGTCGGCGATCGAACAACAGCGATATGACGAGTTCCGTGCAACAGGAAACATTCTGCTTAAAGATTTTTTATACGCTTCAACAGATTATCCGGATGGAGTTTCTCTCAATTACCTGGCGATGGCATTTAATCCTAAAAATGTAACCCTTTCCGATGTGCAGGGACAATACATGAAAACACATTTTTCAGGAAATGGTACAATTAATAACCTGCTGGGATATGTGTTAAAAGATCAGTCGCTGGATGGTGTTCTCAATGTAAAAGCCGATCATATTAACCTCGATGAGTGGATGGGTGTTTCAACTGATACCACTACTGCTTCAGCAGAAGAGAGCAAGCCATTTTTGGTTCCCTCAAACATTCAGTTTGTTGTAAATACAACGGTAGATAAGGTGCATTATGATAAGATCGATCTCCATAATCTTTCAGGCAGTTTGGAGATGGCAGATGAAACTGTTCAGCTGAATAATGTGAAAGCAAATGCACTCGATGGTACCATGGTCATAAATGGAAAATATTCTACAAAAGATAATAAATTAAAACCGGCTATCAGTCTTACCTATGATGTGAAAGGTCTCGACGTGCAAAAAACATTCTATGCATTCAACACGCTTCAGAAATTGATGCCAATTGGAAAGTTTATTGCGGGAAAGCTCTCATCTCAACTCAGTTTCACCGGATTATTGGGTGACAATATGATGCCCGACCTGAATTCATTAACAGGCCAGGGAAATCTGTTGCTGATAGAGGGATTTCTTAAAAAATTTGGTCCTGTTGACAAACTTGCACAAACTTTAAGCATTAAAGAGCTCGAAACCATCAGCCTCAAAGATGTAAAGAATTATATTCAGTTCACGAATGGAAAGGTATTGGTGAAGCCATTCACCATAAAGGCAAAAGAAATAGGTATTGAAATAGGAGGGATGCATGGATTAGATCAGTCTCTTGACTACATTATAAACCTGAAGCTACCCAGGTCAGTAATGGGAGGTAAAGGCAATCAGTTTGTAAATAGCCTGGTAACGCAGGTCAATGATAAAGGGGTGCCGGTTAAGATTGCCGAAGTAATCAATCTGCATGTGTTGCTAGGAGGTACTATCAGCAATCCTGTTTTTAAAACTGATCTGAAGCAATCTGCGTCCAGCCTGGCCGCTGATCTTAAACAGCAGGTCACCGACTTTGCGAAACAAAAAATCGATAGTACAAAAACTGCGGTCACTACGGCAGTAAAAGATACAATCGCTTCAGTAAAGAAGCAGGCCGCTGATGTTGCAAAAGAAGAGCTTAGAAAAAGGTTAACGGGCGAAAAGGATACTACAGGTTCTACTTCCAAAGATTCAAAGACAAAAATTGAGGAAACCGGTAAAGGATTAATCGAAGGGTTTAATCCTTTTAAGAAAAAGAAAAAAGCTGTTGATACAACAAAGACAAGCGGCTGAATAAAACCATTGGCTTAGTGTCTTCGATCGACGGGGTCGACCGTCGACAACGATAAACTGCCTACACATTAAACCTGAAGTGCATCACATCGCCATCTTTGACGATGTATTCCTTTCCCTCAATTCTTAACCGTCCATTTTCGCGGCAGACGGCTTCTGAGCCGTATTGAATAAAATCGTCGTAGGAAATAACTTCGGCTTTAATAAACCCTTTTTCAAAATCCGTATGAATCACGCTGGCAGCCTGAGGCGCTTTCCAGCCTTCCTGAATGGTCCACGCACGCACTTCCTGCACGCCGGCAGTGAAATAAGTGTAAAGATTTAGCAGTTTATATGCCGAGCGTATTAAACGATTTAAAGCCGGCTCCTGCATTTTGTATTCTTCCATGAACAATTGCCGATCGGCTGCATCTTCCATTTCAGCGATCTGGGCTTCAATGGAATTGTTCATGATAATTACCTGTGCATTTTCATTTTTCACAGATTCCATTAATGCATCAGAAAATTTATTGCCTGTATGCATAGAAGGCTCATCGACATTTGCAACATATAACACAGGTTTCTCTGATAACAAAAAAATATCTGCAATGGCGGATCGGTCTTCTTTGGCAAGGACCAGTTCCCTGATATTTTTTCCTTTTTCAAGATGTTCTTTGCAGCGTAACAATACTTCATGTTCGGCCTTTATCTTTGCATCACCCGTTCTGATCTGTTTTTCTACCCGGCTGATCTTTTTTTCAACGCTATCGAGATCTTTTAATTGGAGTTCTGTGTCGATGATCTCCTTATCGCTGATGGGGTTGATGGCTCCTTCGTCGCGAAGGATATTCTCATCTTCAAAACACCGGATCACATGTATAATGGCATCTACTTCGCGAATGTTAGCCAGAAATTTGTTACCCAATCCCTCACCTTTACTTGCACCTCTTACCAATCCTGCTATGTCAACAATTTCAATTTGAGTGGGAACAATGCGATTTGGCTTTACCAGTTCCGCCAGTTTTTCTAAACGTGCATCCGGTACGTCTACCAGTCCTATATTGGGTTCAATGGTACAAAAACGATAATTACTTGCCTGCGCCTTGGCACTGTTGCTGACCGCGTTAAATAAGGTAGATTTTCCAACATTCGGCAACCCGACAATTCCTGCTTGTAAAGCCATACTATTTTTTTGAGCGGCAAAGATAGTCGGAAAATGTTATCAGGAGGGATTCGTATTAATTGCGTGAACCCATTTTTTTAACCGGGGTTGGTTTCTTTTTGGCGGGCTCTTTTTTGGGCGGGTTTTTTCTGTCTATATTTCTTTGAGAAGCCTCTTCCAGCTGTTTCTCATCGATATTGCCGGCATCGTCGAGAATGGTTGCATCCTTTGGAAAAGCTCCGTCCTCGAGTTTAAAATCGAATATCTTATTCACGTGCACCCATTGCCCGCTTATCCACTTGAATCCTTCAAAATCCCCATCGGGAATATAGGTATCTTTTTTTTCCGGCTCATCTGTCTCAGAGATGAGGTGGTCGAAAATGATCATATCCAACTCAGGATTGTAATTCAATACCGTACCGGCTTCTTTCTTGTATTCAATATTAAAACGTGTCTGCACGGGCTTTTTTGCCGAATCATCTTTGAATGAGATGAATGGGCCTCCAAATACCGGTTCGCCATTGGCATTAAAAGAAAGTACTTCCATCCATTTTTTATTGCTGCTCACGCTGAAATCATCGAAACCCAAAAGCGTGTAATATTTTTTACCATTGTGCTCCTTCATGATCATCCGGTAATAAATAGCGCCTATCCAATTGTTCCGGGTGCGAACCGAATCCTGGGGATTTCCAGTAAACATCGATGCATCGAAGAGGGGAAACAATTTTAATGATCCATCAGAAGTTTTCATCTGAATAGCTCCTTTTTGCAATAACACGTACTCATCTTTTTTCATTTGCCAGGTAAAGATCCGAAACAGGCTATCGGGTGAATACAGCCTTGAAACAGTTTGTAAAGAATCAAACGGATAGCTAAAAGAATTCCGGATCTTAAGGGCTCGGACAAGACCGCGGACAAAATTACTATCTGCCCGGAAACGGATGGCCGGAGACTCGGAATTGATCATACTGTCGGCGAACAGCCGCAGGGAATCTTCTTTTTTTGAAAACTGTTTTTTATCAGCCGCCGATAAGGATTGAGCAGAGCTTTGAAAAAGAAATGATAGTAAAAGAAACAGGAAACCAGTGGATTTTAAACTGCGCATGAACATGATATAAAGTTATGGAATGTAACTAAAGGCTAACGGGAACTAAGACGCAAAATTTGAAAGGCATACATACAAATTTCTAAAATTAACAGCTTGTTGCACGTATACCGTATTTATGATGGGTATATTAATACTCAAAAAAATCATTTTTTGCCGGAATACGCTCGCTAGATCTGCCAAATGGCGCATCCATGCATTGACAATCAAATAATTAACCCAACTGACAATAAGGGCTGAGGTTGAGCAAGGTTTTTTTAGTATACCAGTAAAACAACTACTATGTTATCGCAAAACCAATTCTTGCAATGGGAGGATACCCTGGATCCGTCATTGTCTCCTGATGAAGATCGAACTGTTAACGTCAGCAACTTTGAAAGAGGATTATCCGTTGCCATCGGGTTATGGATGTTATACCGTGGCCTTAAAAAATTTCCTAAATCGCCCATAACCAATCTTATCAAGGCTTCAACCGGGGCGGGATTGATGGCGCGCGGGATTAGCGGGTATTGCCCGTTGTATAATCGTTTTGATATCGACGGAAACAAGACCACCTCTGTAAATATTCGCAATACTTTTATTGTCAATAAGCCGCGCCATGAAGTATACGCATTTTGGAGAAAACTTGAAAATCTCCCATTGTTTATGCGTCATCTTGAAACGGTAAAAGAACTTGATAGCAAAAGATCGCATTGGGAAGCAAAGATCCCCAACAATATGCTTACCGTAAAATGGGAAGCCGAAATCGTGAAGGAAGAAAAAGACAGTTTGCTTTCGTGGCAATCTTTACCGGGCGCCACCATAGAAAATGCAGGTAAAGTGGAATTCAGGGATGCGCTGGGAGATCGTGGAACCGAATTGAGGATCATGATCACGTACAGACCTCCGGCTGGAAATATCGGTAATCAGATAGCCCGGTTGTTCAATCCATTATTCGAAAAAATGGTAAAGGAGGATATAACCAACTTTAAACAATTTATTGAGCTGAAGGAAAGCATAGCAGTGAACGAACCTGAACGAAGCACTAATATTTCGAATTTTCCTTAGCAGTTTGTAAGGCTGTTGCGAAATCAAAAAGATTTGCGAATGACATATCGATTAATTCGTGAGGCAATTTGATATCAGGATGCGTGGTTCGTACATGAACGGTGAACATACCCGCATTGCGGCCGAATTGCATATCACTTAAATTATTTCCCACCATGATTGATTTTTTTAAATCGATCAGTGGGAATTTTTTTTGCGCCAGGTATGCCATACCCGGATTTGGTTTCCGATCCGGGTGTTCATTATCGGTGGAAATACAGTAAAAAATTTCATCGATTCTTCCCCCCGAATTCCGGATGTCTTCAATCATTTGAACATGTATTTGCAATAAATCATTTTCCGACATCAAACCCCTGCCAACGCCACGCTGGTTAGTGACAATGATCATCTTGCCAACGTATTTAGAGAAGATCTTCAGAGCCTCCTGAACACGGTCATAAAAAACAAACTCATTGTAGTGATACACGTAATCCATTTTTTTTTCATGATTGATCACGCCATCACGATCGAGAAACAATGTCCAGCTGGGATCTACGTTTTTTAAATCAAGCATAGTGAATTAGCCGATGTGGTAATTAGCCAATTGGCCAATGTGCAAATTAGCAAATGTGAAAATAGAATAGATAATACAGAACATACTGATCAGAATTATAAATCCGATCAAACTAAAATACAGCTATAGGCAATCCTTCATATTCACATCGGCTAATTTGCCAATCATCACATCGGCCAATTTGCCATCACATCGGCTAATTGGCTAATTTTCACATCGGCCAATCAACTCCCGCTGCGCTCTTTCATAATCTTCCGGTATCCCGATATCAATAAAATATTCATCCTGTATCACACCGAATATCCGGCGTTGGGTGTACAAGGATTCCAGATAATCTTTTTCGAAAGAAAATTTTTCGGGAAGATTTTCCTGCTGGAATTTCAGAACGTCTAGTGCATACACGCCACCGTTGATCAGACCTTCGTCATAATATTTTTTTTCCTGGAAATCTTGAATGGAATAATCCTTATTCAATTGCACAACGCCATACCGTTCAAAACTCTTCATCGGCTTAAGTGATAAAGTACAATGCGCGCCACAGATCTGGTGAAAAGGTGCAAGTTTATCCAGGTTCACTTTGAAAAATGTATCACCGTTCAGTACCAGCACTGTTTTTTCAGTAGAATGATTACAGCCGGTTCTAATCGCACCTCCGGTACCAAGGGGTTCGTTCTCTACCGAAAAAATAAAATTTTTATTTCCAAACTCCTTTGCAATGTATTCCTCGATGATCTCATGTTTGTAACCCAACGACAAAATGAATTTTTCAATTCCCTGTTTCTGGAAATAAACAATCACATAATATAGAAAAGGTTTGCCGGCAACAGCTGCCATACATTTCGGAAGGTCGGGAACAACGCTGCGCAGCCTGGTGCCCAATCCCCCTGCAAGTACAATGGCCTCTCTGATTTTCATGTTATCCAAAATATTGTTCTTCTACCAATTGGCAAACAATATGTCCGAGCATGATATGGGATTCCTGTATCCGTGGAGTATTGGTTGAGGGGATATTCAGCAGGTGATCGCACAGCTCCTTCATTTTGCCGCCCGTTTCTCCTGTAAATCCTACCGTAACTATTCCTTTTTCCCTGGCCACCTCCAACGCCTTTATAATATTGGGCGAATTGCCCGAAGTTGACAAGCCTACCAGGAAATCTCCTTTATTCCCGATGCCTTTTATGAGTCTTGCATACACCAGGTCGTACCCATAGTCGTTACCTACGGCTGTTATGTAGGAAGTGTTACAATGCAGTGCTTCTGCCGGCAATGCATCCCTGTCGATATAAAATCTGCCTGAAAATTCTGCCGCCAGATGCTGGGCATCTGCTGCGCTGCCACCATTGCCACAGAAATAAATACGATTGCCGTTCTTCAAGGCCCTTACCATCAGGGAGGCTACGTCTTCAACCGTTTTCAGCAATGCGTCGTTTTGTAATAGCTGGTTTTTCACGGCTACCGACTCACTAATGATGTTCCTGATTTTATCTTGCATGTTTTTAAGGTTTAAGGTGTAAGGTGTAAGGTTTAGAATTGTGGGGTGTTAACTTTAAACTTTAAACCTTAAACATCATTATCCCGGTCTATATGGTCCATGAAGTCATACCATGATCAACAAACTGGTAATTTTTGCATATGCCTCCAAAATTTGACAGTGCATCCATCACTTTGAATTTGGTATTATCCGGGCAATAAAAAATCATGAAACCACCGCCGCCGGCACCTGAAATTTTACCACCGGTTGCGCCGGCTTTTTTCGCCGCCTCATAAATTTCTTCCATGAGCGTGTTGGAAATGCCTTCTGCCATTTGCTTTTTTTGCCGGAAACCAAAGTCAAGTATTTCTCCTATTTCATGAACACGCCCTTTTAACAGGGCTTCCTTCATCATCTGGGCCTGCAATTTCAACTGGTGCATCGCTTCTATCGGCTTGTTTTTCTTGTCAGTTACATTTTTGCTTTGTACTTCTATAATTTTTGCTGACTCGCGACTCGTAGCGGTATAATACAACACCAGGTTATTTTCCAGTTCAAACAAATATTGTTGTTTGATGCGCAACGGGTTTACGATCACTTTATCCTCTGCAAAAAATTCCATATAGTTGACCCCACCGAAAGCGGCAGCATACTGATCCTGTCTTCCACCAGCCATTTTTAAGTCGCTTCGTTCAATGATATACGCCATCTGGGCCACATCATATTCACCCAATGGTAAACGCAACATTTCGGCGAAGGCGCCAATGATCGCTACCACCAGGGTAGAAGAGGTGCCAAGCCCCGAACCGGCAGGCGCATCCACAAAGGTCGATAATTTAAAACCGGTTAACGGCAATGCAAATACACGCTGAATGTGGTTATAAGCTCCCTTCAACAAATCCAGTTTGCCATCAATACTCAATGCAGCATTCCATTCAAATCGCTGTTCTTCTTTCCTGTCTATGGCATGAAGGATAATTGCATTTTCGGCTATGGGTTCAATATTGGCATATGCATATAATGAAACTGTAGCATTTAAAATGGCCCCGCCATACAGATCACAATAAGGGCTAACATCTGTGCCGCCTCCTGCCAATCCAATCCGTAAAGGAGCTTTGCTGCGATAGATCATAGTTGTATTATATGCCGGACTTTACCAGATTCTTCTTCGTGTTCTCTGTGTCTTCCTTTGTGTCCTTAGTGAACCCTTGCCTGTACAATCATAAGGTTCACAAAGGACACAAAGGAAGACTCGAAGAACACAACGAAATTTTTACTAAGGTTTGATCTGGTCAGACGGCGACCGTCAGACCATGTTTGATAATTCGAAAACAGTTTTGGTAAGCGTACTCCATGAATACTTTAGTTTTTCATTGCGAAGATGCGGCAAAAAATAATTTTCGCCTAATTCGATATACCGTTGTATAGCCATCGCAATAGAAGCGGCGTTTGGTTCACATACAATTCCAACCTGTTCATGCGGCACCAAGGCGGGTAAACTTCCGACATTGGTAACGATCATCGGTTTCTCAAAATGATAGGAGAGTGGCGTAACCCCGCTTTGCGTAGCATTTCGGTAAGGTTGAATAACTGCATCGGCCGCACTGAAATAATATTTTACTTCATTGTCAGGTATGAAATTGGTTTTGAGTATCAGATCGTCTTCTATTCCCAGATTTCGTATTTGTTGCAGGTAGGGCTCACTGTCTTCATAAAACTCGCCGGCTACGAGAAGGTGAATGGTGAGTGGTGAATGGTGAGTGGTGAGCGGCGGATCTACCTGTCCGGTAGGCAGGCCAGTCTGTACGGCATCAGGTTCTTTAATAGGCGTGGGTAGCAATGATTTTTTTTTAAGTATTGCCATCGCGTCCAGTAATAAATCCAAGCCTTTGTATTTGCGAATGAAACCGAAAAAAAGCAGGATAAAATCATCTTGCGCAATTTTTAAGTATCTGCGGGCTTCTTCTTTTTGAACCGGGAAACCAAAATTATCATACAGGGGATGCAATACCTGTTTCGCCGGCTTACCCTTTTCAAACCTTCGCAGATCATTCATTACTTTTTCGCTCATGGTAATAAAACCATCGCAGCTCTTGAGAAAATATTTTGTGAACGGAACATCGCCGGTTCTTTTTTCATGTGGTAAAATATTATCGGTAATGGCAATGATCTTTGTGTGCCTGTTTTTTTTTACCCTTCTCAGGATCGTTCCTAATGCAGGTCCCATAAATGGCAACCAGTAACGCACAACAATAATATCGGGTCGATTTTTTTTTAGCTTATTTCCAATTTTTATCCAATTGAAGGGATTGATGGAATTAATGGCTGTAAAGATTTTCAGATCTGCAGGAGGCGGGTCAATCGAATACTGCGTTGTACCGGGAAACAGAAAGGATGGATACTGCAATGAAAAAGAATAGATGCTGCATTCATGGCCCTCATCTGAAAACTGTTTTGCCAGGCGTTGATTAAAGGTTGCCAGCCCTCCCCGGAGAGGATATGCCGGCCCTATAATGACTATCTTACTCAAATCCGATTTTCTTTTCGATCAGATAAAAATTCCTTCCGGATGCATTTCTTGTAATCAATTCGGCAATGAATCCTGTGAGAAATAACTGTGTACCGATGATCATTGCCAACAGCGCAAAGAAAAACAACGGTCTTTGCGTCATTCCTGTTTTCTCAAGAAAAAATTTGGAGATCGTGAGATAGGTAAAGACGAGAAATCCAAACAGGAAACAAATCGTTCCCCAGGTACCAAAAAAATGCATGGGACGTTTACCGAATTTTCCGACAAACATAATGGAGGCCAGATCGAGAAATCCATTTACGAAGCGCTCAAGGCCAAATTTCGATTTACCGTATTTCCTTGCCCGGTGCTCCACTACTTTTTCACCGATCTTTCTATAGCCCGCCCATTTTGCGATCAATGGAATATAGCGGTGCATTTCACCGTAAACCTCGATGGTTTTTACAACTTTTAATTTGTAAGCCTTAAGCCCGCAGTTAAAATCGTGTAATTTGATTTTTGACACCCTGGCTGTTACCCCGTTAAAAAATTTAGAGGGAATTGTTTTGCTGATAGGATCGTGCCTTCTTTGTTTCCATCCGCTTACCAGGTCGTACCCATCTTTAATGATCATTTTCCTGAGTTCCGGTATCTCATCCGGGCTATCCTGCATATCTGCATCCATAGTGATCACAACATCACCCTGCACCAATTTAAATCCTTCATTCAAAGCCGCCGATTTACCATAATTTCTTTGGAAACGAATTCCCTTAATATGAGGATTGCCGGCGGAAAGTGATTCAACAATATTCCAGGAAGCATCCGTACTTCCATCATCGATCAGCACTATTTCATAGCTTAGGTGGTTGTCTGTGCATACTCTTTCAATCCAGCTACAAAGTTCCGGTAATGATTCTTCTTCATTAAACAATGGCACAACAATGGATACGTCCATTCATTTAAAGTTAGATGGTTGGAAATACTGGTTTATTTTTCTTTATAATTGCCGAGATGATCAAACAAATAATAAAACATACAATACACGTGATACCATAACCGAGTAACATCCTGCTTAACGAAAACGGATCTTTTCCACGCTCGCTCTCCAATGCTTCATCGATCGTGCTGTCAGAAGCTCCGAATTTGCGCATAAATTCTTCCGTTTTATTTAATATTTCCTGCGCCAGCGCTTCTTTGAATGAAGGATCGATAAAATTGAACAGAACATAGGTGAATAAAGTTTGTAACAATAAGGCTGAAGCAAATACGCTAAAAGTGACTTTCAATGCTTCACCGAAGTCAAGATGGCCGCCATTTAAATTTTTTTGCTTTTGCCCTGCCAGCACAGCCATTACAATAAGAACTACATAAACCAGGTAGCCTAGCGGGCTCATATAGGTTTTAAGCCCGCCCAGGTACTGCACCAAGGCAATCAGGCAAATGATCAACCCGGTAATGAGACCATATGTTAAACCTATACTGTTATTTTTCTTCGTGGTTTCCATTGTAAAAATTTAAGGGTTCAAAAATAAATTGTCTTTGCGAATAATTCCTCTAATATTCCCTTCAAGCTTCTTTCCTATAAATGCAGAATTTTTTGATTTGGAACGGAAATCGCCAACTGACACCGTGTAAGGAGAAGCCGGTTTATACATCGTTATTATTGCCTCCTCACCGATCGTTATCATTGGTTGAGGCAGGCCGAATACTTTCCGGGGATTGATGCTGAGCAACTCTACCCATTTGGTCTCCGGAATCTCCGGCATAATCGTTCTTAATACGGCATAACAGGTTTGCAACCCGATCATACCGTTTTTAGCATACTCAAATTCAAGAACCTTACTGTCATATTCATGCGGCATGTGGTGAGTAGCAATACAATCAACGGTCCCATCTGCCACCGCTTTGCATAAAGCAACTGTATCCTGTTTTGTCCGCAGAGGAGGGTATACTTTTAAATTGGTATCATAATTCAGCAGGTCTTCGTCTGAAAAATACAAATGGTACGGAGTTACAGAACAGGTGACGCGGATACCGGAATCTTTTGCACGCTTAATATATTCCAATGATTTAGGAGAGGTAACCCCGGTAAAATGCAATTTGGAATCTGCATATCGCGCCAGCTTTATATCCCTGGCCACCAGTAATTCTTCAGCCATCATGGGCTTTCCGGGCAATCCCAGGCGGGTAGACACAATGCCTTCATGCATCAATCCGTTTGTACCGATACTCTTATCATCCGGGATCTGGATGATCACTCCATTAAACGCCCTAACGTACTGAAGTGCTTTCAGCAAGATACCGGCAGATTGTACGGGATACAAACCATCACTGAAAGCGATAGCGCCGCTTGCAAGCATATCATACATCTCGGCAAGATCCTTGCCTTCTGCATTTTTCGACACAGCACCAATTGGGTAAATGTTTACAGGTAAAGAAGCTGATTTACGACGGATATATTCTACCTGCGATTTGGTATCGATGACAGGTTTTGTATTCGGAATAACAAAGACATCTGTAAAGCCTCCTGCTGCAGCGGCTGCGGCGCCGGTCTCAAGCGTTTCTTTAAATTCATAACCGGGATCACCAAAATTGGCAAACACATCCAGCCAACCGGGTGAAACATGCAGGTTTTCATCCGATACAACCTCGTCGGCCTCCTGGTCGATAGATGCGTCAATTTTTGTAATAATGCCTGCATCGATAAAAATATCGTTTGTTGTTCGGTGATAAGGTGATGACGGGTCAATTATGTGAGCTTGTTGTAGAAGAACCTTCATTGCGGAAAAAGTTGAGCGAAGATAAGGTTTGTTATGAAAATGGATTGCAAATCACGGTTTATGCATTAACACCCAACTTGGTATTAAAAAGTCACGTAAATAGTTAGGAGTTAGATTGGAAGAAATGAGCAACTTTTTGAAGGCTTGTGCACCTTTGTACGCTTTAATTTCTCTTTCACGTTTTAAAGCGGCACTTTGGGGTGGAGCCAATATAATATTTGCTTTCTTTGAGGTTTTGAAGAATATAAACGTAATAGGACACAACCTTTTTTAAAATGAAATTAGCAGGCTATAAAATAAAAAGAACGTGCTAAAACACAAAAAGCCTTGATGAAATCACCAAGGCTTTGTAAAAGTCGGGAAGACAGGATTTGAACCTGCGACCCCTTGCACCCCATACAAGTGCGCTACCGGGCTGCGCCACTTCCCGAACAAAAAGGGTTGCAAATCTAAACTAAAATATGTATTTATTAAAATGGAGATGTAGCCAGGATTTGAACCCCCCGCCGACGGCGGGGCCCCATACAAGTGCGCTACCGGGATGCGCCACTTCTCTAACAAGAGGCTTGCAAGTCTAAACTAAAATATGTATTTTCTAAAATGGAGATTACTCTTTCGGAAAACGGAAATGAAAAAAGGGAAAAAGTTTATAGGGTTTCATTAACAAATAATTGGCGCAATACTTGCGTTAATGCGTGATCATCAGATTAATTCCTCCAATATCTACCAAAGACCAGTCCTTCCTGAAAGCCGCAACTTATTATTTATCAAAACTGTTCGTATGCGGAAACTTTTTTTATTATGCCTGTTGTTCCCTTTTGTAATGTCGGCCCAGCAACGTTTGCACGTTACCCTATTTGGAGGTTTTTCGAATTACCAGGGCGACCTTCAGGACAAGACCTTTACACTTGATCAATCCAACGGAGCATTTGGTGCGGGAGTAAAATATGATCTTACTTCACATATTTCTATCCGTAGCGGTTTTAATTATGGAAGAGTGAAGGGCGATGATAAACTGAATAAGCCAATCCTCCAGGCTCGAAATTTAAGTTTTCAATCCAAAATCCTGGAGGGTCACCTGCTGGGCGAGTATACTTTTTTGGACCTGGATCAGAACCGGTTTTCGCCCTATGTATTTGGAGGGATTGCTGTTTTTCATTTTAATCCTTATACACGTGATACTTTGGGAAATAAGATTTTTCTTCATCCACTTTCAACTGAAGGGCAGGGCCTGGCTGCTTACCCCGACCGTAAGCCGTATAAACTTACCCAGTTTGCGATACCATTTGGCGGGGGCATCAAGTTAAGGATAAATGAAAATGCAGTGTTGGGTTATGAATTTGGATTCCGGAAAACATTTTTCGATTATCTGGATGACCTGAGCACAACGTATGTTGATGCAGCTATACTGGTGCTTGAAAAAGGACCCAAAGCCGTTGAAATGAGTTATCGCGGGGGCGAATTGAAAACGGGGAATACCGCGTATCCCGCAGACGGAACAATCCGCGGAGGATCAAAATTCAAGGATTGGTATTATTTTACAGGGATCACCCTTGCAGTGTCTATCAATACCGGAAACAGATCTTTTTTCGGGAATGGAAATCGTAAAGGAAGAACCGATTGCCCGAAAGTGCTATAAGCATTTTAAATATCATGATAACACATACAAATGGAGCGACAATCTCGCTCCATTTGTATGTGCGTGAACGGTTGACGGTCGGCCGTCGACCGTTTTAACGAAGTCTTTCCCCGTTATTTCACACTTCGTATTTCGTACTTCATACTTCGTACTTACTTTTGCAGAATGGCATATAGAAATCAACAGCACTTCATCGATGTTTTAGAAAAGGCCGGGGAACTTGTTCGTATTAAAACGTATGTTGATCCGAAACTGGAGATTGCCGAAATCACGGATCGTGTCAGCAAAACTGCTGGTGGTGGTAAAGCTCTCTTATTTGAGAATACAGGTTATCCTTTTCCCGTATTGATGAATGCCTATGGAAGTGAAAAACGAATGTGTATTGCACTCGGCGTTCAACAGCTCAATGATATAACAACGGAGATCGAGAATCTTTTCCATTTACTTTCGGCACCCAAAGAAAATATACTGGATAAACTAAAATTACTACCTAAACTAGGACAATTTGCATCCTGGATGCCCAAGGTAAAAAATGGACGCGGTGAATGCCAGGAAGTGATTATGCCGCAACCCGACATTACAAAACTTCCTGTGATCACCTGCTGGCCGAAGGATGGTGGTCCCTTTGTTACCCTCCCTGTTATTCATACAAAGGATCCGAACACAAATTCAAGAAATGTTGGCATGTACCGGATGCAGGTATATGGCCCAACACTTACCGGCATGCATTGGCATAAACATAAAGTAAGCGCAAAACATTTTAATGAATATAAAAAAACAGGAAAGCGAATGCCTGTGGCAGTAGCCTTGGGCGGCGACCCGGTATATGCCTATTCAGCAACAGCACCGCTACCCGAAAACGTAGATGAATATATGCTGGCAGGTTTTTTACGCAAGAAGAAAGTAGAGCTGGTAAAATGTATTACCCAACCTGATATCGAAGTACCGGCAGATGCCGACTTTGTAATTGAAGGGTACGTTGATCCGAACGACGAACTGATATGGGAAGGACCATTTGGTGATCACACCGGATATTATTCATTACCCGATTGGTATCCGCGTTTTCATATCACGGCCATTACGCATAAAAAAAATGCCGTATACCCTGCAACGATCGTCGGAATTCCGCCACAGGAAGATGCATGGCTGGGAAAAGCGACAGAACGGATATTCCTGGCGCCGATTAAAATGACAATGGTTCCTGAAATTATTGATATGGACATGCCAGTTGAGGGCGTGTTTCACAATTTGGTTATCACCAAGATCAAAAAAGAATATGCGGGGCAGGGTTTAAAAGTGATGAATGCCATGTGGGGCGCCGGGCAGATGATGTTTAATAAGATTCTGGTGTTAACGGCCGCCTCCCCCGGTCTGTCCGTTGGGGAGGAGTCGATAAAGGATTTCCCGATTAATGATTACCTGCAGCTGGCACAGGATGTTTTTAAAAACCTGAATCCTGCTACTGATATTCATTTTTCACAAGGACCTATGGATGTACTGGATCATAGCTGCAGCAAATTGGGTTTCGGGGGAAAAATGTGCATTGACGGCACTTATAAATTTGAGGAAGAAAGGGAAGAAAGCTGGCAGTCTCAATCCGGTCCTGAGCGAAAGTTGGAGGGACAATTATACGAAGAAATGATAAAAAATAGATTTGAAGAAGTGAAGGGGGTAAATATTGCGTTGCTTCAAAAAGAGATACCCTGTATGGTGGTGTCTGTACAAAAAAATAGAAAGGGACATATCCGCGAATTGCATGAGCGTATTTGTGAATTACCGCAAGCAGAAGGTCTCAAAATGATATTGTATGTAGAACATACAGTGAATGCAAATGACCTGACCACCGCCTTGTGGCGGTTCTGTAACAACCTCGATCCTAAAAGAGATCATACACTTTTCCAGAGAGCGTCCTCAAGCGATCAGGATAAAACATGGTCATGCATGGGTTTTGATGGAACCATTAAAACCAAAGCGATTGACAACTTTCAGCGCGACTGGCCCAATATTATTGTAGCTGCTGATGAAACGATTGACAGCATTGACAAAAAATGGAATGAACTCGGATTGGGTGCTTTGATTTCCTCACCGTCTTTAAAGTTTAAAGGGCAGATGTATGGAGCGGAAGCGGTGGCGCAATAACTATTCCTTTTTAATCACGATACGCTGCGCACCGTCCTGGACAACCTCATCAAAAAACGATTTCACCGAAGCGTATTTTTCTGCAGGAATGAGATGTTGGTTCAATTCCAGTTTTGCAGTTGAATAAATAGCTTTTTGAGTTTCATCGAACCAATAACTGGTTCGATAAGTCGCAAAATCGCATTTCAGATCTTTGGTTTTTGGCAAAGCATCTACAACGTAGCCCTGAGGTAATTTTAAAATCGTTGTATCGGTTTTTTGCAACGGACATTCAAATAAAAAATCTTCTGTGCGCGGTTCTGTTGCCGGCAGTTTAGCAGGCCATATTCTATGAAAGCGTGGTTTAAAAAACATTTTGCTGCCTGCCGAAAAGTCATTTATTTTATCCAATTTCAATCGGAATATTGTAGTAAGAGGCTGGATGTTTTTTTCTCCAAAAGAAATATCAAATTCATCGGGGTCGGGAAATCCCAGCTCATTTACAAAGTATTTTTTTTTAATATCATCCTTTTCCTGACTATAAGAAAGTTGCTCGTATTTATACTTCCCGGTCGTTTTCATTCTGCTTTCAATTTTTCCTGAACCATTTTCATTCAAATCCACGGTTGTAATTATGGTAAAATCATTCTGATGCGACCTGCTTCTTGGTGTGGCAACGAGAACACCACCATTCTCTGTTACTAAAAGGGCATTTCTGTTTTCCGTGAAATTACTGAGGTGTGCGAAATCTACAGTTTTGCTCGTGCATTCCAGCCAGACTGTATCCTTATTCATCGGTACGCATAGTATAACATGATTAAATCCATTATAAGGAAAATCAGGATCGACTGGAGCCTCTTCTTCACCAGCGTTGATCAGGGCCGAATAGCTTTTAATATTTACGGCATTGAGACATGCCTGCATATAATTGCTAAGGCCCTTGCAGTCACCATACTTTTTCTCGTGAACAAAATCGGCCGGAAATGGCTTGAATCCGCCAATGCCTAAAGAAATGTTTACATAGCGAAAATTATTCTGAAGATATGCGTATAAAATTCTTATTTTTTCGATATCATTTAACGTGCCTGTCACAAGATTTTGGATCTCAGCTTTGTATTTGCCTGATAATTGATTAGTTTGCTTAACGAGATCAGTATACCATGTTCCTAAACCTTTCCAGTCCGACATGTTTCCACGATATCCGTCATATTCAAATTGATTTGCTCCTATAAGTAATTTGGGGCTTCTGGCATATTCACCAGCGCCTTCTTCAAACTTTTTTGCAGCCAGATTTTTAACTTCCCACAGATAATTTTTTTTTGAACCCACAGTTGTAATAACCGGATTAATACTGATATTCTTTATGCTATAGCGTATATCCATCTCTACAGGTATTTTTACAATGAACCTGCTAAGTTCTACTGCTACTCCATAACCTTGAAAATACCATGGTTGCAAGTTAGTATGCGAGGATACTTCTTCTGTATAACTTATTTCGAGGGTGACCGGATATTCTGTAACTGGAATTACAAGCTGCATCACTTTATTGTCGGTAATCAATGACATACCATCGTATGCTGCTGAAACTGAAAAATCCTTTTTCCTGTATTTTTCGATTTCATTTCCAAGCTGGTGGAAGACTTTTATTTCAATGTCTTCGATTTTATTGAACTTATCTATTCCATGTGCCTGATGAAGGTGATGGGCGCCATCCTTATTAAGAATTGTAAGAATCTGGTGAACTTTAAACGTATACCTGCCTGGCGCTGCAACATCTACTATTCCTTCATCCAGCCGAAATACGGTATGTGCATTTTTTTTTAAATCCAGCGGGATTTGTACCAAAGTAGAATTAAAATCGAGCCCACTTTTCTTTGATTGGCCGAACAGGCAAAATGGAAATAAAATAAAAATTGATAATATTTTTTTCATGTTTAGGTCTTTTTCTTCAATACGATTTGTTCATTCAACATTTCGAACATCTTTTTATAAAATTCTTTTATATCATCGTACTCATCCGCAGTGTAATGGCTTTTTTTGAAATCCATTTTTATCCTGCACATTATTTTGTTGGATGCATCGTCTCTAAATATTTCCCTTGAAAATACCACGCTCTTATCGGGATTTACCAATTGTATGGACTTGGGAAGTGCATCTATCAGGTAACCAGGTGGCAGACTTATAAAAGTATTTACACTTATTGTTCTTTTATAACCAAAATTGATATCACTAAATCTTTTGTCAGAAATAAAAGGATTGCGTTCAAATCCTGAAAATAAATTCAGGGGAATAAATTTATAATCGCCGGTGCCATCCAGTGGTGTAACAAAAATGAACTTGTGCTGGAGCGAAAGGGAATCGTTTTCTTCATTCAGTACGTTAAAACTATCAATATTTACAGAGGTTCTGGATTGTTTGAATACCTCATCAATGTACTTTGAACTGTTATTCGAATAACGCTCGAGCCTTCGGATCCTTGCATAATCCATGCTATTTACAAAAACATTTCCCTTAATCGTTTCATCGGGAGTTATCATTGCTATTACCGTAATAATATCCCTGTATTGAAGTGATTCGTCGGTAATATTTACAAGACCACCCACTTTTTTATTCAGGATTAATGCGGTTGTATTGAGGATATTATATGGAATAATATGAGAAGGTGTAAATTTATCTGTGGCATCAAGATAGTATTTTTTGCCATCGATAAAGACCGCCGCATAGACGGTATTGAATTGGTCAACAAAAGGGTATTGTGTATTTACTTTGCCATGATACCTTTCGCTCACTAGCATGGGATAAGTCTCCAGATCAGCTTCCTTTAAAAGATTTATCAGTATCAGGTTCAGATCGCCACTTGTGCCTTTCTTCTTGTTCCAGGCAGCTTTAACACCATCTGTCGAATACTTGCTGTTATAACCGTTCCAAACCATATTGCTCCTGACGTAATTATATATCAATGTCATTTTTTCAATTTGGGAAGTATTCAGTTTAGCCAGCTTCAGAAAATCATCTGTGCCCGTTAAGTCCTTACTGAGTTGTACTCCCAAATTTGAAGAATTCAAAAGTTCTTTGGTTAATTCATCCCAGGATGTCATATATTTTTTCTTATCGAAATTACCCGTACCATATCCGGACAACTGAAAGGCAACACGTTGAATATAATCACGGCGTGCATCCATATAAGGCTCATCCTCGAGGCCTGGAATGTTCTTCATTTCAAAAAGGACACGGCCATCACGCGTATCAGGCTCAATTTTTATATCAAATGAATTATTTTTGAAAACCTGGTAAGTAAATTCGTAACTCGGAAGAATATAGAGTACGTATTTACTTTGTACAACCGGTATATCTTTTTGGAAACTCCAGTCCTCCAGGCCACCATAATGTTTCATGGTGCTTTGATACCGGTATTCAATGATACTTCCGGCTTTTACTGAAGGAAATGTAAAGCGAACTTCTCCGATCCTTTCAGAAGTATTTTTTGTAAATATGGATTTCTTTTCAAGAGTTTGTATTACGGCATTTCCATTATTATCTGTGTTTATAGTCAAGCCTTCTACATTATTTATAAATTCAAATTCATTCGCACGGTAGAAGGGAATGGAAATATTAGCGTAATCGATGCCCTTATCCTTGAGTATCTTTATCCGTACATGACGATTCGTGATCAGATTGTTTTGATCATTATAATTGGAAACTGCTTCATCAAGCATCACTACCGCGGTGGCCTCTTTATCAAAGGAGCATTCCTTCAACTTTAACTCATCACTGGTAACCTTGCCATAAGAAGGAAATTCCTGCGCATAGCAAAATAAAGCAGACATTAAGAAGATGATAAACAAAACAGCATATCTATTCATGATTCAGATATTTTTAAAATTATTTTTTTGGATTATGCTTTTTTCCGAAAAACAATTTGTTCACTTAGCAATGCAAATAGCTGTTTATAAAACTCCCTGAATTCTGCATATTCTCCCACACTGTAGAAAGGTCTTTTGAAATCAAGGTTGATGCGTACTGACAAAGTATTTTCTCTGGCAGCCATTTGCCGGGTTATGGAGATGCTTGTATCAGGCATGATCATCCGCAGGTTTTTCGGAAGCGTTTCGAAAGAATATCCTTCTGGTATTATAAATGTGCCTATAATACTGTACTGCTGGTTGGTACCAAAAAATACATCCGAGAACCTTGTATCTGCCACAAAAGGATTTTGTTCAAGGCCGGAAAACATGTTCAAGGAAAAATACTGGTATTCACCCGATGCCGTTACCGGTTGATTGAATATTATTTTGTGGAGTAATGGAACGCTATCCTGGTCCTCGTTTTCGATAAGTATGCTGTCTATGGTGAGTCCCTGGTTTTTTGAAGTAAAATATTCTTCAATGTATTTTTCTTTGTCTTTTTTTATGGCACTCACCCGGCTCAGTCGGGCATAGTCATAGCTGTATATCGAAGCCTCACCCGACATTTTACCATCAGCGGATATAGATGCACTCAGTACAGTAACGTTTTTATGTAATTGTTTGTCATCCCACAATTCGGTCCAACCCCATTGATATGTATCTAATTTTTCAATGACAAGGCCTTCTGAAAACATCACTTTCTCCGGGATCAACGTAGAGGGCGTGTATTTTTCGGTTCCGTCCAGTATATAAGTTTTATTGTTGATTTTAACCTGCGCCATCACCTTGTCAAATTGCGAAATACCGGGAATATTAGACATGATCCTTCCGTTTTCCCTGCTGCTTAGCAGGATGGGATGTGCGATCAGTCCGGCATCTTTCAAAAGATTTACCAATATCAGGTTAATCTCACCGTCAGTACCTTTTTTATCTTTCCATGCAGCTTTTACCCCGTTCATAGCCCATATACTGCTGATGCCGTCCCACTCCATATTTTTACGTACATAATTATAAATAGTGGTCATTTTTTCGAATGGATGTGCAATTTTTTTTAATTGCTCATCCAGATCGGCTGTGCGCGGAATCTCTTTCTTTAACTGTACGCCGAAATCTTCATCTTCCATGAGATTTTTAATGACCTGGGGCCAGGATGGTACCAGATTAATTCGGCGCAGTGGAGTATTGATTGCAATCAGTCTCGGTTCTAACCTTTGCAGGTAATCATTTTCACAACTGATGTATGGTTCATCCCTTAAGGCAGGTATGTTCCTCATTGTGTATTTATTGATGTAACTCTGATTCCTTGTTTCCTTGCTGGTTTCTACACGCAGGGAAGAGACAGGCTGGCAGTAAATATCAAACTCTGTTGGAAAATCAATCGTATATCGGCTTAGTCTTACCGGAATTGATCGCTGAAAGTACCATTCTTCGAGCCCGGCCCCAGTCATACTGTATTTGTATTCAATGACGCTGCCTGGTTTTACTTCCGGAAACGTGAATACTTCTTCAGACCAGTGCTTATTGATCTTTTTTTCATAGACGAGTTTCTTTTCCAGTTTGGACACAACAATATTACCGGCTGCATCAAGATTAAAAGTTTGAGCCGTCAGGTTTCTGATGTTTTGTCTTTGAGTAGTCAGATAGCGAATGTGAATGTTTGCCTGGTCGAGCCCCTTGTCTCTTAGAATTTTGATCCGGATATGCCGGTCCAGTTCAATATATGCCTCTTCGCCTACAAACGTGCAGGACAGCTCAGCCACATCGAACAACACAAGTGCCTCTGCTTTTTTATCGAAATCGCATTCCTTCATCTCAAGGTCGGTTTTTTCGACCTTGCCAAATGCGGGAATGTCTTTAGCTTTTTGTGCAAATAATGTTAAGGATAGCAAAAACAATATTGCCAGGGAGAAGGTTTTTCTCATCTTCAGGTTTTGGGGTTAAATTGCAAACAATTTTGCACTATATTGAACAACCAGAAATGCTATTTCGTATGAAAAAAATAACGGGTTTGTTGTCCTTTATATTGCTTGCCGGTTTGGGTCATTCGCAAAATAAGAAAAGCCCGGTGAAAACTGAAACGATACATACCAGAAAGGGAGATATAACTGCTACTTATAGGGGTAAAACCTTACTGTGGGAGATATCCGGCAATGGCCTGAAGCACCCATCATACCTTTTTGGAACAATGCATATTTTATGCGCTGACGATGCAAGGTTAAGCAGTAATTTAAAGAGTATTATTAAAGATTCAAAAGAGATATACTTCGAAATTGATATGGATAATATGGCCGAGTTAATGGGAGCCATGAAATATCTACGCATGAACGATGGCGTGAAAATATCAGACCTCCTGACATCAGCGGAGTATGAACGGGTGAAGGACTATTTCGAAAAAAATAAAGCAATACTGCCTTTCTCCATGATGAACCGGTTTAAGCCTTATTTTGTTTCAAGCCTGATAGGAGAGAAGATGATGACGTGTGAAAAGAAAAACGGGATGGAAGAATTGATTATGCGTGAAAGCAAGCAATATGAAAAGCCAATTAAGGGGCTCGAAACCACCGAATTCCAGGCAAGCATATTCGATAGCATTCCTTATAATAAACAAGCAAAGGATCTGCTGGCTTATATTGACAGCATTGACAACTATCGCCAGATCACTCATGAAATGATAGATGTATACCGCGATCAGGATCTTGAACGTATGGACGCGTTGATGAAGAAAAGTGATCCCGGTATGGAATCGTATATGGATCTTTTATTGTACAATCGCAACCGTCGTTGGGTGAAGCTCATGCCATCGATCATGCAGGAAGGCTCGTTCTTATTTGCTGTCGGCGCAGGGCATCTGCCCGGAGATCAGGGGGTAATCAAATTATTGCTCAGGAATGGATATACGGTTAGACCGGTTGAGAATAGCAATTAGAATGTGGGAAGTTAGATGTGCGAAGTACGATGTACGATGTATGAAGACAACTAAGGTGTGTAAAATGACATGTTCAGAAAATAGTTTTTCTATGTTCCTTCTATGTACCTATGATTCTATGTGGTAAATTGCCTACACATGGGTAGCTTCAAAACTGTGCAAGATCTTTTACCACATAGAATCATAGGTACATAGAAGGAACATAGATTTTTCTTACACTGAATTGGATTTGGATTAAAATCTTTCCAAACCACTAAAAAAGAAATCTCCTTCTATTTTGGCGTTTTCATCACTGTCGCTTCCGTGAACAGCATTTTCACCAACAGAGGCCGCGAATAATTTGCGGATAGTACCTTCATCTGCTTTTGCAGGATCTGTAGCGCCGATCAGTTTTCGGAAAGCCGTCACAGCATTTTCTTTCTCCAGGATAGCTACTACGATCGGACCACTGCTCATGAAATCCACCAGTTCCCCATAAAAAGGTCTCTCTTTATGGATCGCATAAAATTCACCGGCTTTTTCGGTACTCAATTTTGTCATTTTCATGGCCATTACACGAAACCCCTCTTTGATGATTTTGTCTAGAATGGCCCCGGCATGCCCGTTTCTCATTGCATCCGGTTTAATCATTGTAAATGTTCTATTGCTCATAAACCTGTCGGTTTTTTTTGGCGCAAGGTAATGCCAATTAGCCAATTAGCCAATTAGCTGATTAGCCGATGGGATCTCGTTCGTTGGATAAAGATGTCTAATCGGCTAATCCGCTAATGACCGAATCCCCTCATCAACGACCAGTATCACATTTATTGTTAACAAGACTGCTAGTCGGCTAATTTGCTAATCTGCTAATCGGCTAATCAGCCAGTTGGCCAATTATCCAAATACACCTACTTTTGCTGCCATTTTGATGAAACCTATTCAGGAAATATTTTCTTTACTGGAACAGCCGCGTAAGGTAGTTATTACAACGCACCAGAAACCCGATCCTGATGCCATGGGATCGTCGCTGGGCCTGTACCATTTCTTAATTCAGAAAGGTCACCAGGTTACCGTGATCTCGCCAACCAACTGGGCCAGCTGGCTGAACTGGATGCCGGGCGCAGATCGGATACTTGACTATGAACTTCAACGTGACAAATCTGATGTGATACTTGATGATGCTGATTGGGTATTTTGCCTTGACTTTAATATTTTTTCCAGAACAAAAAATCTTGCCTCCAAACTTCAACAATTAACATGTACCCGGCTGCTTATTGATCATCATCAGCAACCCGATACACCTAATTTTGATTACGGCATCAGCAATACGGCCAAAAGCTCCACCTGCGAGATGGTGTATGATTTTATCGTTGAATCAGGAAATCGGGAGCGGGTCAATAATGAGATAGCAGAATGTCTTTATGCCGGTGTGATGGCCGATACGGGCTCATTCCGCTTTCCTGCAGCCGGTGCCTCGGTACACAGGATGGTAGCCGATCTCAAAGACAAGGGTCTGCGTCATACCAAAGTACATGAGAATATCTATGACAATTTTTTGGAGAACCGGCTGCGATTTATCGGGCATGTTCTTATGCACCGCATGGAAGTATATTATGAATATAATACAGCACTGATCGCGATCTCTAAAAAAGATCTGTTGAGATACCAGGTAAAAACGGGTGATACCGAAGGATTGGTAAACTATCCGCTTAGCATCCAGGGAATAAAATTAGCGGCACTTGTGATCGACAGGGATGAAGAGCGCAAATGGAGTTTTCGCAGCAAAGGTGATTTTGATACAAACAATTTTGCACGTAAATATTTCCAGGGTGGCGGGCACTACAATGCATCCGGAGGCCGGAGCAGTGATTCGCTCGATAAAACAATACAACAGTTTATCATCGCAATGAAAGAAAACGCTTCGTTGCTGCAATAATGACTATCTAATGCTCGCATAAAAATTAAAAATTCAGTGATGAAAAAAACAACAACAATTCTTCTTGCTACTTTACTGATGGTTTTAATGGTTGGTTGCTCTGAAAAAGGCGGTTTCAAGAAAACGCGGAGCGGACTTTCCTATAAGATCATTTCCGATGGTAAAGGACCATTGGTGAAAAAAGGCGAACTGATAAAGATCCATTTTTCCAATAAGGTGCGCGATTCAGTATTGGGAACAACATATGGATCGATGCCCACTTACGCACAAGTTGATAGCGTAGGGCCGGATTATAACCCGGCAGAAATATTTTCACTGTTGCGGAAGGGCGATAGTGCCGTGATCATTCTTGAAATAGATACCCTGATGAAAAGAAATCCGGGCCAGTTACCTCCGTCTTTCAAAGCAAAAGACAAAATGGTATTGACCATTCGTGTGCTTGAAATATTGCCAAGCAGGGAAGCTGTTCAGCAAGACCAGATGGAAGAAATGGCTAAACAAAAACAAAAAGACGAGTCCAGAAAAGTTGGAGAAATAAAGGAGATCGAAGAATACCTTTCAAAAAATAATATAAAAGCCCAGCAAACTAAAAGCGGAGTGTTTTACGAAATACAGAATCCCGGCACAGGACCGCAGGCCGATTCAGGAAAAATTGTTTCTATTAACTATACAGGTTATTTAATGGATGGAAAATTCTTTGATTCCAACGTTGACAGCAACAAACAACTCGAGAAACATCCACTGACTCCATTTGAGTTTATGGCCGGAGTGCAAGGCGCAATTCCCGGAATGCTTGAAGGGGTAACCGTTTTCAAAGAAGGTGGTAAAGGAAGGATCTTTATTCCTTCCGTATTGGGTTATGGTGGTCAGGGATCACCGCCTGTTATTAAACCTTATCAAAACCTGTTTTTTGAGATCGAGGTGACAAGTGTTAAGGACGCTCCACCGCAGCAAGGCATGCCTCAAATGCCAATGCCGCAGCCACCGCAGCAGCGTTAAGTATACTCCTCATTCTTGACACAATATTTCAACGCAGGGCAGCATGTGTTTTAAGCAAGCAGCCCTGCGTTTTTTATTTGTGCAGGATTTTGAATGGATCACTTATCTACGCATTTTCCCATTCACTTTCGTGTTATTATGAAAACGAATGCGATTATATTTCTGCAAAATTGAAACTAACAAGGCGGGGGAACTACCGGATGTATTCCCGGTACAGTAAAATAGTTTCCCTGGCTTCTTTAACATCATGTACTCTAAGGATATCCGCCCCATTTAAAAGGCCAATTGTATTGAGTACAGTGGTGCCATTTAGTGCTTCATCAGAAGTAATGTTTAACGTTTTATAAATAGTAGATTTCCTCGATATACCTATCAGGAGGGGTTTGTCAAGCATTTTAAAAACAGCCAGGGTTTGTAATAATTCGAAATTGTGACGGATTGTTTTACCAAATCCGAATCCAGGGTCGATGATGATATCTTTAATGCCGGCCAGCCGGCAGGCTTCTGTTTTTTGAATAAAAAAATCAAGTATCTCCCCGGTCAGGTTTTCATAGAATGGTTTCTGTTGCATGGTATCGGGAGTTCCCTGCGCGTGCATGCATATATAAGGTGTTTCCAGTGCTGCCACAACCTGTAACATATCCCGATCGATACCGCCACCACTGGTATCATTTACTATTGAGGCTCCTGCAGCCACCGCTTCTGAAGCAACCCTGGAGTAAAAAGTATCGATCGAGAAAATAGCATTCGGAAATTCTTGTATTACTGATTCCATAGCCGGCATCACTCTTAAAAGTTCCTGATCAACCTCAACTCTTTCGCTTCCGGGTCTGGTGCTTTGTCCGCCAATATCAATCATATCGGCACCATCGCGAAGCATTTTTTCAACTTGTTTCAGTATCAATGTCTGATGGCTGAACCGGCTGCCTTTGTAGAACGAATCCGGTGTGATATTAATAATACCCATGACCAGGGGACTGTCAATGACAATCAATCTGCCTTTACAATTCAATGTGAAGATTCTATGGTTTGAGTTATTTTTGGCCATTATTAAATTATTCCAATCAAAAGTATATTAAAAGTAGCGGCCAGTATGACGAACACCGAGCATCAGTATGAAAACACCATCCGATCATGCAAAGAGATATTTGTTAATAAAACCCGTGACTATGGTACTTCCTGGCGGGTTCTCCGGCCAATTTCGGTGGTCGACCAGATCTTCATCAAGGCCCAGCGGATCCGTACCATCCAGGAAAAAGGTGAACAAAGGGTAGGGGATGACATTGCCAGTGAATTCAGGGGAATAGTGAATTACGGAATAATCGGTTTGATACAATTGGATTTTTCAAATGATAAAATTGAAGACCTTTCCGTGGAAGAGGTTAGCAGGTTATATGAATTGAAAATGCAGGATGCAAAGAATACCATGCTCGCCAAGAATCATGATTACGGCGAAGCCTGGCGTGAAATGAGCCAGCAAAGTTTTACAGACCTGATTCTGATGAAGCTTTTGCGTATTAGGCAGATATTGCTCAATGAAGGAAAAACACTGATCAGCGAAGGCATCGATGCAAACTTTATAGATATAATTAATTATTCACTATTCGCGTTGATATTGATAGAAGAAGGCGTCCACAAGGTCTGACCGTTCCAGTCTGACCTTGCTGTACGCATAAATTTATAAGAACATCAATAGGATATTCAGAACGCTAAATTATGAAGGCACTTATTTTGGACGTCAAATATGCAAGAATTGTTGGCTACGCAGCGTATTCAACGTATTGGTATTCTCAACGACAAGACTTTTCACCAGAACCTATGTGTCAAACGAACAAAAGAAACTGTACCTAAATTTAGTAAGGCAGTTGATCATCGATGAAGAAAGCAACAGCATAGATAGTTTTATAACAGGATACTTATATTGATAATTAAAAATTTTTCATGAAGGGTTTGCTTATTTTAAGCCGTGCTATTGTGGGGATATTGTTCATCTTCTCTGGTCTTATTAAAGCCAATGACCCTTTGGGTCTCAGCTACAAAATGCAGGAATTTTTTGAAGTCTGGGGCTGGCATACCCTGAACGATTATACTCTTGCTTTTTCCGTGCTCATGATTGCCTTTGAAATTATTGCGGGAGTTGCGGTTCTGGTAGGGTGGCGGATGCGCCTGTTCAGCTGGCTATTATTATTGCTCATCCTTTTCTTCACTTTTCTCACGGGCTATGCTCTTTTCTCCGGAAAGATCAAAGAATGCGGTTGCTTTGGAGATTGCATCCCTTTGCAGGCAAATCAATCCTTTCTGAAAGACCTTCTCTTGCTCGTTTTGATCGGGTTTATATTTATTTTTAGGGAACGGATAACACCGGCGTTACAAATCCGCAATAGTTTGCTCGTCTTATTTTTTACCGCGATTTTTTCATTTTCCTTACAATGGTATGTTTTGCAGCATTTGCCGGTTTTGGATTGCTTACCATATAAAGTTGGAAACAATATTTCTGAAAAGATGAAAATACCTGCGGGAGCTATCCCCGATAGCACCGTTATCAGTTTTGTATATGAATCCAGGGGGAAACAGGTAGAATTCACTGCGGATAAATTTCCCAATGACTTCAACGATTCAACCTACACATTCATCAGGCGCTATGATAAATTGATCAGGAAAGGAAATGCAGAATCTTCCATCAAAGATTTTTCATTGCAATCGATTTACGGGAACGATACAACGCAGGCGCTGCTGAATGAAGAAGGGGATCTGTTATTTTTATTTCTGAAAAATGATTATAAAGAACGGGAATGGACAGAGATATTGAGCATGGTTATGAAACAGGCGGAACAAAAGAACATTCCGGGTTTTTTAGTGACTAATATTCCGATAGATGAATTGCGTAACGATCCGCCACCAGCATTTCTTGAGTTTACGCCGCTTCGATGTGATGCGACGGCCATTAAAACGGCAGCGCGGACCAATCCAACTTTGTACCTTGTAAGAAAAGGAACGATCATAAAAAAATGGGGATATGCCGATTTTGAACAGGCAATTCGCTTTATGAATAACTTGTAAGGTATAAGGGAAGGTATAAGGTGTAGGGTAGAGGGTTTAGGCTAAAACTATTCTATCGTTATGTAGATCAACCCATTCTCTTGTACAACCTTTAACCCTATATCCCACACCGTCCACCTTACAACCATGATTAAATATTTCACCAGACGTTTTTTATATGGCATACTCGTCATGATCGGTGTGGTGATCGTTGTGTTCTTTTTGTTCCAGGGATTTGGGGATCCATCGAGGCTGATCATGGGACAAACAGCGGATGCGGCCACGCAGGAAAATATCCGCAAAGAATTATACCTTGACCAACCCAGGTGGAAACAGTTTTTTTTATACATCAATGACGTGTCTCCGATTGCTTTTCATTCAAAGGAAGAAATAAACACAAAAAAATTAAAGGGCATCTTCATCGGTGGAGAAAATAAACTGGCTATTAAGACCCCTTACTTAAGACGATCTTATCAATCGAAACGTGATGTGTGGGATATTTTAATGGAAGCCCTTCCCGGCACCGTACTGCTTGCATTTTCTGCCATCCTGATTGCCACGCTGATAGGAATTCCACTGGGCGTATTGGCGGCGGTAAAAAGAAACACCTGGATGGATACATCCGCCGTTTTCACCAGCATATTGGGGATTTCAGCGCCTTCTTTTTTCATGGGCATTGTGATTGCTTATGTTTTTGGTTTTGTATTGAGTGATTACACAGGTTTACACATGACCGGCAGCCTGTATGATACGGATCCTTTTGCCGGAAGGCAGTTGCAGTTGCAAAACCTGATCCTTCCGGCCATTACTCTAGGGATAAGGCCATTGGCAATCATCACCCAATTAACCAGGAGTTCTATGCTTGACGTATTGAACCAGGATTATATCCGCACCGCATACGCAAAAGGTCTTAGTAAGAGATCCGTGATCTGGAAACATTCGCTGAGAAATGCTTTGAACCCTGTGATCACAGCTATCACCGGATGGTTTGCAGAACTTCTTGCAGGTGCTTTTTTTGTAGAATATATTTTCGGGTGGAAAGGTATCGGGAAAGTGACAGTAGATGCGTTGGAAAAACTTGATTTTCCCGTGGTGATGGGTTCAGTGCTGATATCCTCCTTCTTTTTTATTGCTGTAAATATGATTGCCGATCTCTTATACGGTCTCGTAGATCCACGCATTAGATTAGAATAATTCTTTGTCAGGATTTCACGAATTACCGCGAATTCCAATTCGTGTCAATTCGTGAAATTCGTGGCAAAAATCTCTCGCAAATCAGGTTGTCAATGGTCAAACCTGTATCTTGGCCATCATACTAATTATTAAGATATATGAAAAAAAATTTCCTGTTTTTAGTGATGACAATAGCGATTTTTTATGCCTGTAACAGGAAATTGAATCCCGAAAAAGAATTCTCTAAATCATTATTCAGGGCCGCCGATCACACGGCAGAGAATTTATTTTCACGGAATATTGAAGGTCCTGCGGTTGATAAAAATGGAAGATTGTTTGTTGTCAATTACCTGAAGGATGGAACGATCGGGCTGGTACATCCGGATGGAAAACCGGAGTTGTTCGTAACACTACCTGATAAAAGCATCGGCAACAGCATTCAATTCAACGCAGAGGGAAATATGCTGGTAGCCGATTTCACGGGTCACAATATACTTGAAGTGGATACCGAAACAAAAGCGGTTTCTGTGTACTGCCATAATGTTGATTTCAATCAACCAAATGATTTATGCATTAACAGAAAGGGGATCATATTTGCGTCGGATCCCAACTGGCAAAAACAAAGCGGACAGATATGGAAAATAGGAACGGATAAAAAAGCCATCCTTGTAAAAGCGAATATGGGAACTACGAACGGGATTTGCCTCAGTCCCGATGAGAAAATATTATACGTGAATGAAAGCGTTCAAAAAAAGATCTGGTCTTTTGATGTGGATGAAAAAGGCAATCTTTCAGGTCAACGCATTTTTGCAACCGTTAATGATTTTGGGTTTGATGGGATGAAAACCGACAGCAAAGGCAACCTCTATGTTACCCGGTACGGGAAGGGAACGATTGCTATTTACGCACCTGATGGAAAACAAATTCAGGAAGTGCAATTAAAGGGAAAGGATGTCAGCAATATTACCTTTGGTGGGAAAGATTATAAAACCTGTTTTGTGACATTGCAGGACAGAAAAGGAATGGAAAAGTTCCGTATAGATGTTGCGGGGAGATAATTAGCAAATGTGAAAATGAACTGCGCCAGAAAATAATTTCTTCTATGTTCTTTATAAGTTCTTATGTGGTAAATTGACTCTACATGGACAGTTTCAAAACTGCGTAAGATTTTTTTACCACATAGAATCATAGGAACATAAAAAGAACATAGAATTTGTTAACCCATGAATTGAGTTTGAAATGAGAGGATGAGTGTCTTATTAATATGAGTCGCTGAGACACCAATTTATTATAACTCCTGTATTCTGTTTTCTGTATTCATTAGTGTATCACCACCTCTTTGATAACATTTTCTCCCAGGGCTTCATTCACGCGTTGTTTTATTTTTTCTTTCTGATAAAGCAGTTCCTGTTTTAGCGGAGCAACAGTTGTAGTAATGTATAATGTATGACCGTGGATCTGTATTTTTTCGGTGTACTTGGAGATCGTCTTTCCCATGATCTGTTCCCAAACATCGTTTATTTGCAATGCCTGAATAGATCCCTTCAATCGGCTTTTCTGAAGAAATTGTTTCAATGCATCACTTAATGAATAAGTACCCATCTTTTGAAGAAGGTTTAAGGTTTAAGGTTTAAGGTTTAAGGTTTAAGGTTTAAGGTTTAAGGTTTAAGGTTTAAGGTTTAAGGTTTAAGGTTTAAAATAGAGACGTAAGTTACTACCTACCTACAACTTTAAACTTTAAACCTTAAACTTTAAACTTTATGGTAAACTGATCAACTGATAAGAAACACCCAGATTACCAAAATGATGCTGTATTCTTTCAGAATGTGTATCTGTTATGAAGATCTGTCCCCCATTTTGTACACAAACCCAATCGAGGAGATTATGCATGCGTTTTTCATCGAGCTTTTCAAAAACATCATCCAGCAGAAGGAGGGGCGCAAAATTTTTAGCAGACTTCAATGTTTCAAATTCTGCCAGCTTCAATGCAAAGAGCAAACTTTTTCTTTGTCCCTGCGATGCGATACTTTTAAAAGCCTGGCCGTTCAAATTCATTGACAGTTCATCCTTATGAACACCTCCATGGGTACGCTGGTACAAAAGATCACGATCACGGAACTGGTGCAGCAAATTTTCAAATGAACTATGTTGCAACTGACTTTCATAAACCAATTCCACTTGTTCCTTTACCTGCGCTATCTGCTGGTAAAACCTGATTACTTCCGGAAGGAAATCTTTTAAGAAATTCTTTCGCTCCCTGAAAATAAACTCACCATACTTTATCAATTGCTGGTTATATACTTCCAATAAATTCTTATCCTGCACGCGTGTTTCAGCCATCGATTTCAAATAACTATTGCGCTGTTGCAGCACTTTGTTGTAATCCATCAGGTTTTGCAGGTACGAGCTATCGAGTTGTGAAAGCAGCGCGTCAAGAAACCGACGTCGTGCTTCCCCGCCTTCAGTAATGATCTCCACATCATCGGGTGCAATGATCACGCAGGGAAATTTTCCGATATGGTGCGAAACTTTTCCATAGAGATCGTCATTTAAAAAAAATTCCTTGCGACCGGTTTCGCGTAAAATGCAAACTATTTTTTCTTGTTGGTTATTAAGTTGAAAACTGCCTTCAATCCTGAAACCCTCCAGTCCGGCATGTGTATTTTGGGAATCCAATCTCGAAAAATAACTTTTTGTAAAACAGAGGTAATAGATACCATCGAGAAGATTGGTTTTTCCAATTCCATTGGGCCCGCAGATCCCGATAATGCGTTCATTAAAGGAAAATGAGGTTTGCAGGTAATTTTTAAACTGAACAAGTGATATGTTGGTTAGTTGGAGCAAATTCCTGTTACACAATGAGGCCTGCAAGATACGGGATGGATAACATGTGAGCGTGCACCCCGATGAAGCAGGTGCCGCCTGGAACCAACGCCCGAATGATCCGACGCTCTAAAGCATGACTGTTACCGGAGGTTAAATGCTTGTTCCTGAGCAGGTAACCGGTTATAATCAAAATCCTGAAATCTAAAATCTGCCGGAGTAAATTCCATTTTCCCCCTTATCTTTGCGGCTCAAAATTTTTACAGTGGCCACTAAATTCTCCCGAGAAACTTATCTGTACTGGTACGAGCTAATGCAAATGATCCGGCAGTTTGAATTGATGGCGGAGGAAAAATATAAAATGGAAGGAAAGATCCGTGGCTTCTTCCATGCTTATATCGGGCAGGAAGCGATCGCGGCCGGATGCATGACGGCTACCCGGATCCAGGATCCTTTTATAACGGCTTACCGTGATCATGGGCTGGCACTGGCTAAAGGAGTCAGCGCCAATAGCTGCATGGCTGAGTTGTATGGCAAGGCTACAGGTTGTGCAAAAGGAAAGGGTGGCAGCATGCACTTTTTTGGCAAGGACGTGGCTTTTTTCGGAGGCCATGGAATTGTAGGGGCACAGATTGGAACGGGGGCGGGTCTCGCATTTGCCGAAAAGTACAAAGGTACCGACAATGTATCATTGACATTTTTCGGTGACGGTGCAGCCAGGCAGGGGATGTTACACGAAGTATTCAATATTGCGATGACCTGGAAACTACCAGTGATATTTATTTGTGAAAACAACAATTATGCAATGGGTACTTCGGTAGAACGCACCAGTAATGTAGTCGATATCTACAAGTTGGCTGATGCTTATGAAATGCCTGCAGATTCAATCGATGGAATGAGTGCGGAATCTGTTCATGAAGCCGTATCGCGGGCAGTAAAAAGAGCAAGAGAAGGCGGCGGACCTACTTTGCTTGAATTAAAAACATACCGCTACAAGGGCCATTCGATTTCGGATCCGCAGAAATACAGGACAAAGGAAGAGGTTGAAGAATATAAGCAACGCGATCCGATTCAGCAGGTATTAACGACCATTCTCAAAAACAAATTCGCCACCCAGGAAGAAATTGACGCGATCAATAAGAGGGTGAACGATACCGTTGTTGAGTCTGTGAAATTTGCCGAAGAATCTCCATGGCCTAATGATGATGAAGTGTTGAAAGACGTTGTTCAGGATCCTAATTACGCATTTATTGTAGATTAGGTGGTGAACGGTGAATAGCTATCTTTTTATAACTAAGAAATTATTATTCGCGTTAATTAGCCTCAATTCGCGAAAATTCGTGTAAAAAAAAGTTTGATATGGCGACAGAAGTGAAGAATGTAATAGAGAATACACCGGCTACAACAACCCCTACAGAACCACGGGTAGAAAAGGCCCAGCAGTTCTGGAACAAGAATAGTAAATACATAGTATATGGATTTGCTGCTATTGTGTTGCTGATCGGTGGCTACATAATGTATGAAAACTACTTCAAAGGTCCTGAAGAACAAAAAGCTTCTGAAGCAATGTGGAGAGCAGAAGAATTCTATCGTGCGGACTCCGTTAGGCTGGCTTTAAACGGAAGCGGTGCCAACCAGGGCTTTTTAAAGATCATTTCAAAATATGGTGGCACAAAAGCAGGCAATCTTTCCCGGTTTTATGCCGGTTCCTGCTATATGAAGATGGGAGATTTTAATAATGCAATAAAACAATTGAAGGAGTTTTCAACCGGTGATGAATTGTTGCAGGTCAGAACTGCTGGATTATTGGGAGATGCTTACGCTGAAACGGGAAAAAAGAATGATGCTGCGGATAGTTATAAAAAAGCAGGGACAATATTTGAAGCGGATAACATTAACTCACCAGAATATTTATTCCGGGCCGGCTTACTATACGAAACCATGGGAAAAAACAATGAGGCTACGGAAATGTATTCCATTATCAAGCAAAAATATCCTTCCACTCAACGCGGAATTGAAATCGATAAATACCTGGCACGACTGGGGAAAATTAAATAAGACAATCGTTCAGGTGGTGGTGACAGATCAAAACGGAGTTGAAGTTCCTTCATAACTATGGCAGAAGTAAGCAATAGCAAATTATTACAGATAGATACAGGCATTCCCGACGCGAATGCCTGTATCGTTATTGTACGTACCGAATGGAATGCTGCCATTGTGGATGAACTGGAAAGAGGTTGCAGAAGCACCCTGGCATCGCAGTCTATAAAAAATATCAGGGTTCTTACGGTTCCGGGTGCCTTCGAAATTGCCTTTGCCATTAAAAGGTATTGGGATCTGAATAAATATAAAGATCATCGTCCCTTCGCTTTTATTGCACTTGGATGCGTATTGCGTGGAGGTACCCCGCATTTTGAATACGTGTGCAAAGGCGTAACCGATGGTATTGTTCAATTGAATCTTTTATTGCCGGTTCCCACAATTTTTGGAATATTGACGGTAGATACACAGGAACAGGCCAGTGAGCGAATAGGAGGAGCACACGGGCATAAGGGAGAAGAGGCTGCCATCACAGCCTTAAAAATGATTGCGCTGCAAAATTCATTTAACAAATAAACTCACTCTTGGTAAAAAGAGTTGCTGAGTATGAACATACAACTTTTTATACCCTGTTTTGTCGACCAGCTTTACCCGCAAACTGCTTTTAACATGGTAAAAGTGTTGGAAAAGGCAGGATGTACCGTTCAGTATAATACTGATCAGACCTGCTGCGGGCAACCGGCATTCAACGCCGGCTTTTGGGACGATGCAAGGGATGTTTGTTTAAAATTCATTAAAGATTTCAGCGGTGCCGAATACATTGTAGCTCCCAGCGCTTCCTGTGTTGGTTTTGTAAGAAACTATTATACAAAATTGTTTGATAATTCTTCACGCCATAATGATGTAAAAGATCTCCAGAAGAGAACTTTCGAATTTTCCGAATTCCTGGTAAATGTTTTACAGGTTGATGATGTAGGCGCCAGCTTGCATACCAGGGCTACCTACCATGATTCATGCGCAGGCCTCAGGGAATGCAATATTAAGAAGGAGCCAAGAAAATTACTTTCAAAAGTAAAAGGGCTGGAATTGGTGGAGATGCATGATGTGGAAACCTGTTGCGGTTTTGGCGGAACCTTCGCCGTGAAGTTCGAACCGATTTCCATAGGTATGGCCGATCAGAAATTGGTTCATGCTGGAAATACCGGGGCTGAATGTATTATCTCCACAGATCTTTCATGCCTGATGCATATCGACGGCTATATCAAACACAAGGGATCAAAACTCCAGACCATGCATCTTGCCGATGTACTGGCAAGCGGCTGGTAGAACGCTCATTGACGCTAATATGGGACGCTAATTGACGCGAATTAGGGGACGCTAATGAATGCGAATAATCCGTGCTAATCCGTGTAATCCGTGGCAAGTCACCCTGTGGCAGTTAAAATTTTCATATGTTAGCGGATCATTCTTTCTTGTCTGCATTTTTCTAAAATCAAAAATGGTACAATCATGAGCAAAAAACGAATGCTGGCTATAACAGTGGCGGGCGCTATTTCTATTTCTATTGCCTGCAATGATGAGTCTTCTGGGGTTCCGGAAACAAATGATACGTTAACCACGTTTAAGGTGGATAGTAGCAAAGACGAGAAGAAAATGGAAGATGGGTTAGCCGTACCTATAGCTGCAATGATTGAACAAGTGAAAGGAATGAAAATGACGGAAGATTTTGATTTTGATTATGCGACATTAATGATTGAACATCACCAGGGCGCAATTGATATAAGCGAAATAGCTTTATCTAAAGCATCTGATATGCAGATAAAAACCATAGCTCAAACCATGGTTTCTGACCATACATCGGAGCTGGAAGAACTTAAGAAATTTCTAAATAATCATGATATATCATCTGCAGAACATAAGAAAGATGAAAAACCGAATCATAGCCATGATGCAGGTAACCATAATGAACTTTCAGAAAATATGAATGCTATGATGGATAAAATGAAAACTATTACAATGCAGGGAGATATAAACAAGGATTATGCAATGCTAATGATTGCACATCACCAAAATGCAGTAAAGTTATCAGAAAATGAACTTTCTCACGGCCATCATGCTGAATTGAAAAAGATGGCAAAGAAAATGATTGATGATGACAATAGGGAGATTACAGAACTGCAAAAATGGCTTTCTTCAACTGCGCTAAAGAAATAATTATTTATTTATTCCATAAATTCTCCACACGTCGAAGCTTCGGACATTTTTACAGAGTCAACAGGATCAGTCTTTTATTTCACCGCGCGATTTGATTTCATAAAAATTCATTCAAAAATGACGACACGTTTAAAATCTGTTTTTAGCCAATTTACGTAAACAATTTATGCTCATTGCTAAGCTATTAACCAAACAATTAGTAATCACGTGAAACTTGCTTGTGCACATTATCTTCTCTTGATCTACATGATTGCTATATGCAAGCCTGTTTTGCCAATAGTGAAGGATGCACTTGCCCATGCCTTTTGGAAAGTTGAACATTTATCTACTGTTCATCATCATGCCGGAAACCTTCATGTGCACACTGAAATAAATGAACTTGCTGAGGATAGTGACAAAGATAAAAATGCTCAAACATTTAAAACAACCGACTCGGTATCAATACATATTCTCGCAAAGAACAACTTTGAATTTGCCTATCAGTTTGTTAACGCTAAAAGCTATTTCTTCAAGCTCTGTAGTTTGCAAAATCCCTTTCTCGCGATTAATTGTCCCCCTCCAAAGCTGGCTTGATTAAACTGATGCTTAATCCTTTGAACTATTTAAGTGACTTAATAGAATAGGCGTATGCCTCGGGTGACATATCTCAATAAAAAGTAGAATGTCAGACCTGGTATTCTACTATTTACTTTCCTGCAATTTGTCATTTTTGCGCCGGTTTTATAATTGTTGGTGCCGGGATTGTAAAATAGTAGTAACCTATTATAACGCTTGTTCTCCAAATAATGTGAGTTTCTAAATAGGTCTAAGTGAGTAAGATGGTTATAATTACTTCAAATTTTTGTTATGTGTGCGTATACAAAAAAATCGAGCTATTTATTATTGCTATTTCTTTTCCTTTTTTCATCAACCCTTGTTTATTCCCAAAATAATCTCAAAGGAATTTATATTGTAAACGCAGAAACTAAAGTACCTGTTCAGGATGCTTTTATTCAAAGTGAAGATTTAAGTTTTAATGCGACTGCCGATGAAAATGGCTTTGTCAGTTTAAAAAATTTATCACCGTCAATTAACAAATTGTATTTAACACGTATTGGATTTGAACCAAAGATAATAGAAGTAGCGATGATATCAGGTTCTGAGAAGCCGTCTATAATTTACCTTGACGCCAAAGTGTCCAGTTTAAAGGAGGTTACAGTCAGGGCAACGGCAAACAATGGTGTGTTCAAAACCATTAGTGATTTGGATATACATTTGCGGCCAATTAATAATTCGCAAGAAGTACTACGCATGGTTCCTGGCTTATTTATCGGTCAACATGCCGGAGGTGGTAAAGCAGAACAAATATTTCTAAGAGGATTTGACATCGATCACGGCACGGATATCAATATATCCGTTGATGGGATGCCTGTTAATATGGTAAGCCATGCACACGGGCAAGGTTATGCAGATTTGCATTTTGTGATACCTGAATTGATAGATAAAGTGAACTTCAATAAAGGACCGTATTTTGCTGATAAAGGAAATTTTACAACTGCTGGTTTTGTTGAGTTTAAAACAAAAGATTATTTAGAAAATAATTTTCTAAAAGTTGAGGGCGGGCAATTTAGCACTTTCCGTGGAATTGCGGGCCTGAATCTGATAAAGCCCAAAGGTGATAGGAGAGATCAAAGTCTGTATTTTGCAGGGGAGGGGTCATTCACCAAAGGATTTTTTGAAAGCCCACAGGACTTCAGCCGCTTTAACGGCATACTGAAATATCATGGCAGTATTAGTAATGCAAGCACATTATCTGCAACAGTAACAGGGTTTACCAGCAAATGGAATGCTTCAGGCCAAATACCGGATAGGGCTGTGGAAAGTGGGACAGTGGGTTTTTACGGTGCAATAGATAATACAGAAGGCGGCGAAACTTCAAGGTATAATGCAAATATAGAACTACTGAGCAATCTTACTAATGGCGCTATACTTCGTAATCAAATTTATTACAGCAAGTACAAATTTGAATTATATTCCAACTTTACTTTCTTTAAAGAAGATCCTGTAAACGGTGACCAGATACGCCAAAAGGAAAACAGGAATATAGTGGGGTACAACGGTTCTTTTCAAAAGGAGTTTTTTTTAGGTACGATTCTGACTGAAACAAAGACTGGCATCCAGGTAAGATATGATGATGTTAAGGATATCGAATTAACCCGTACGCGGAATAGAGTTATAAACACAAATGAGATTATGCGTGGGGACATCATGGAATTGAATGCAGGTGTGTATTGGGCACAGCGATTGTCTCTTTCAAAAAATCTTGATGTTACCGGCGCCCTGAGGGCTGATTTTTTCACCAACCAGTATAACGATAAACTGGCTTCTCAGACATCAAAGTCAAATTCAACGATTCTTAGTCCCAAACTAAATTTTAATTACCGTGTAAACAATAAAGTGGAATTGTATTTATACAATGGCAGGGGCTTTCATAGCAACGATACAAGAGTAGCAGTACAACAGAATCGAAGGAAAGTATTACCACCCGCTTATGGAACAGATTTAGGCGGTATTTTCAAAGTAGGTAATAAGCTGGTGCTCCAATCAGCGTTATGGTATTTATGGCTTTCCCAGGAGTTTGTGTATGTGGGTGATGAAGGTGTTGTAGAACCGGGAGGAAAAACAAGAAGATTCGGATTTGACCTTTCTGCAAGATATGAAGTGGTTAAAAACTTATTTGCTGATGCAGATATAAGCATCGCCAATCCGAGAGCAATAGACGTTGCTAAAGGAGAAAATTATTTGCCGTTGGCGCCTCGTTTTACCAGTGTAGGCGGATTTACTTACAGAAAAGAATCCGGATGGAACGGTAGCCTGCGGTACCGGTTTATGGATGATAGACCAGCAAACGAGGATAAATCAGTAATTGCAGAAGGCTATTTTGTTGTGGATGCAGCAATTAACTATACAAAGAAAAGGTGGGAGGCCGGGTTAGCTATACAAAACTTGTTTGATACAAAATGGAAAGAGACACAGTTTGATACTGAAAGCAGATTACAAAATGAACCAGCACCTGTTTCAGAAATTCACTTTACACCAGGTACTCCTTTTTTTGCAAGAGCTAGTTTTACATTATTCTTTTAAGATTTGTGTTTCTTTGTGAAGCCCTGATTTACATTAATGGCTTCACGAAATTATATGGCCGACTTTTTTATCAGGTTTCCGGAATTTGATATAATGTGATTCAAACCAGGCTGACCTAATACCTGCTTACTTGAGTGCGATTTTTCAGTAAGTGCATCCCAATGGGCAAGCAATAAGATGAAACAATTTTGTTTATCTTAGCCAGTTTATTCAGGTCAGGATAGAGTTGTTTTTTGTATGCATCTGTACGGGTATGGTCTACAGTGAGATCTGCATTTTATAAACAATTGTTACTTTAAAATCCAACGGGTTTCTATTCCCTGTGTACTTTTGGTTTTTCGGCTACTATACTGATTATATCTCCGTTTTCCATTGCCTTTTTTTGTAAAGGATAATGATTGGCCATCCATAGGTTATAAATTCCTGCGAATAACCCCATCTTACTTTGTAATAACTCTCAAATGTAAAAGGCTCATCAGTAGTTTTGGTGTTTTGTAAGGCAAGAGAACTCGCGATGAAAAAAATTACAAGCGTAGAACTGGAGCTGCTACTAGAAGAGGCACCTTTTTAAAAAAATAGGTTAAGGATGTATTTTTTGAACCTTAGTTTGAATCATACCTTTATGCGCAACAAGTAAACCAGCATTACCTTGCAGACCACTGATCGGTTGTATGTCTATAAGTAGAAGTTAATAACTAAAGGTGAAGGGTACTTCGTCTCGGCAAAGTCACCTGTTTAAATGAATAAATAAGGACAATAAAAAACCACCTCAGCATGCTGAGGTGGTCATATAGATCTTTAGCAATGTATTAAGATACTCCAAAAGGAGCAACAAGTGCAAGCACTTCTGCAGCAGTCAACGGTTCATCAAAAGCCTCTGTTGCAGAACTTACAGAGATATTTCCACCTACTCCCGCAAGATTTGTAATAGTGACTCCAGCCTGGTTTACATTACTTTCAGGCGTTGCTCCACCGTAATTGGCGTTGACAGCAGCAATTCCAGTGTCGTTTCCGCCGGTTATATAGGGCTTTATATCAGGCGCCTGGCCATTCACTCTGCGCATGTACCGGATTTTTGCAGCATGCCGCGCTTCAATTGCATGAATGCCTAATGCGGCCGTCAGGTATACCTTTTGACCTAGTAACTCACCTGCTCTTCCTTTATACGCCCTAACGCCGGTGTCTTCTAACACCTGTGCTACCGCCAGAAACGTCGCGTAGCTGGTAAAAACAGTAGGAAAAGTTCCCATAGCTGTAAAGTCATAAGCGGCTTTTTCTGCAACGGGTGTGGCACCCGCGGCGGTAATCACCGTTTTTAAAAAGTCAACATGCTTTTTTTCGCTGTCACGGATCATTTCAATGGCCATTTTTTCAGCACCTGCAGGGATGGGAGCCAGGGTGGCGCCTCTTTCATAAAAGCGGTATTCAAAATGCTCGAGCGTCAGCGCATATTGCAATACGTTAATAACACCTGCCGGAACAGATTGTCCGTATGCTTTGTTCAGCATAGCACCAAGTCCAAATGGTATGGCAGTGAGAGCGGCCTTAGATCCAAAACTGAAAAATTCCTTCATCGCTTTTCTGCGAGGATTTAAGCGCTCATAGACTTCTCCATCTACTTTTTCTATATCTTCTAATATGGTTATAATGTTCATAATTTAAAGTTTAGCCTTTTGGTAAATTACTTGCGTTGATTTTTGTCTTAATGTAGGTTCCTGCAATACTTAATACTTCATCCGGAGTACGGGCCAGATTTACAGAATTGCTATCAACCTGATCGCCCAAAAAGGTATTAGCGGCAATCAATTCCCTTATCAGAGCAGCATGCCGGGCTTCAACCGAAACGATTTTTCCGGCAAGCAAAAGGTAATTTGCATCTTTTATCAAATACCCAGCACCGTCATATGCAGTAACGCCTAAGTCCTCAAAAGCCTTAGCCGTCGCCAAAACGCTATCGCGGTTGGTAAAGTTGATAGTGGAAAAATCAACCTCAAGTGCCTGTATTGCCATACCACCTAAAGCTGCTTTGAAAAACTCGCGGTGGGCAATTTCATGATTGCGTATATCCGTCATGAAAGTAAGTTCTACTGCGCTCATGCCGGAATATGGAGTCGCTACTACCTGAGTATAAAATGCCGCCTCTAACTGTTCAAGAGCATACGCATAATTTAAAATACCAAAGTCACCGCTGCCCAGATCCACGCCACCGGAGTTATTATTATCATCCTTGTCGCATGCTGCTGCAAAGGCAGCGATAGAAGCAAGACCCGCAGCTTGTGAAAAGAATTTTCTTCGTTGCATGTTTCGCACAATGTTGTCTCCCCTTTTGTCATGTGGAGAATCTGCCAACTGCTTTTGTTTCATAATTTAATTTTAGCTGTGTTAAAATGGATTTGTATGGTAAATGCCAGGCTGGGGTTGAGTTTTAATATATAGCGAGGGATTGAGTACAGAAATCATTTTATCACCATAGTAAATAATTATGCCTGCGTAAACAATCCCACCTGTTGAAATATACTGGTGATAGATATGAAAAACATTAAACGCGCTCTGGAATTATTTTAAAGAATGTAGAATAAGTCCTCATAAAAGAGAAATCTATCGAGCAATCTAAGTAAAGAAGGCCGGCAGAAGCCAGCCTTCGGTGAGCCTTAGCTCTTGGGTAACACCACATGATCAATCACATGAATAACTCCATTACTCTGGTAAACGTCTTTAATTGTAACTGTTGCAGCCCCACCTTTCTCATCCATAAGGACTACTTTGTTTCCTTTCATGGAGGCCCACAGCTTTCCACCTGCAACTGTATTTAATTCTGCCTTGCCGTTTCCTTCTTTAATAAGTCTCACAAGTTCTTTTGCATCGATACGACCGGCAACAACATGATAGGTTAAAACCCCTGTGAGCATCGATTTGTTTTCAGGTTTCAGTAGAGTTTCTACAGTTCCTTTAGGCAACATGTCAAATGCCGCATTGGTAGGTGCAAAAACAGTAAAAGGACCAGCGCTTTGTAAGGTTTCAACAAGACCAGCAGCTTTTACTGCAGCAACCAGGGTTGTGTGATCTTTTGAATTAACTGCATTTTCAACAATATTTTTTGAAGGATACATCGCTGCGCCACCTACTTCAACAGTTTTTTCCTGGGCATTGGCAACATTTAATAAAAAAGAAGTTGCAATAAGCATTGCAAAATTTCTAACTGATTTCATAACTTTTTTTGATTTTTGAGATGATTAATTTAATAGCTTGTAATACCACGTAACGGCCATTAACGACATCATCTACGGATACGCAAACGCATTGGATTTATTTTCTTTAAAAAAGACCTGATATACGGGATAGTGTGTGTATCAGTATTCATTATCTTCATATTTTATAATTTTTGTGGAAGAGTTCACTCACATTATACTAATAAAACTTAAACTGTTTCAACATGGCATACTGGCTGGTCAAATCGGAACCCTCTACATATTCATACGAGCAATTAGAAAAGGACAAGCTTACTTTATGGGATGGCGTTAGAAATTATGCAGCAAGAAATCATCTAAAGGCGATGAAAAAAAACGATGAGGTCTTTTTTTATCATAGTAATGAAGGATTGGAAATTGTAGCCATTGCAAAAGTAGCGAAAGAAGCATACCAGGATCCATCAACCGATGAAGACGCCTGGGTGGTGGTTGATCTTAAGCCGCACAAAAAATTGAAGCAGTCCGTTCCACTTACAAAAATTAAAGCCGATAAACGCTTAGCCGATATGGCCCTTGTGCGTTTGGGAAGACTATCCGTTCAGCCGGTGACAGATGCAGAATGGAAAGTGATCATGGAATTGGCTGGTGAAAAATAATTTCGTTAAGCATTTGATCCATTGGATCTTTTTGATTTTCTTATTTAACAATCCCCTAAGGTTACATTTTTGCCATTACCGGAATCAAGATCAACGATGAAAATTCCGGATGCGCGCCTGAAAATTTCCCATCGCATTATGTAAATTTTATTTCCATGCATCTAATCTCTGTTCAGATGCTTTGCCCACATCTATAACTTCTAAAATCATTGTATGAAATTGTCAACACTAATGCCTGCAGCATTGCTGCTAATGATATTTATTGGCTGTAACGAAAGGATTCATAAATCGGGTGAGGCTGCCGCCGATCTGAAAGCAGATAATTTAATAATGAAAAACTCTTTGCCCGCGCCGCCGGCTGCTGTAAGAAATGAAGAGTTAGAAAAGGAGAAATCTTTCAATACAGAGGGTTATGCTCATATTGTTGAGAATAAATTCCAGGGCACCTTTCAAAATCCATTATCAACTTTTTCCATCGATGTGGACGAAGCCTCCTATAGTAATATCCGCCGCCATATTCAAAGTGGGAGCCTGCCTCCGGCCGGCGCGGTCCGTATTGAAGAAATGATCAATTACTTCGATTACGAATATCCGAAGCCAGGCAATGATGCGCCTTTTTCAGTAGTCACTGAAATTGCTGAGTGTCCGTGGAATAATCAACACCGTCTTGTCCATATAGGTCTTCAGGGAAGGGAAATTCAGATTCAACATTTACCGGCTGCTAATATCGTTTTCCTGATCGATGTTTCAGGATCCATGGATGAGTCTAATAAACTACCATTGGTAAAAGCATCGTTGGATCTATTGGTAGGGCAGCTTAGAGAAAATGATAAAGTAGCCGTAGTGGTATATGCTGGGAATGCCGGATTGGTTTTACCCTCAACAAATGGAATGAACAAGTCCAGGATAAAAGAAGCTATTGATAACCTGGACGCGGGCGGTTCCACCGCCGGTGGCGAAGGTATTCAGCTCGCTTACAAAATTGCAAGAGAAAATTTTATCACAAATGGAAACAACCGGGTTGTTCTTGCAACAGACGGAGATTTTAACGTTGGTGTAAGCAGTGACGACGAGTTGGTACGATTAATCGAAAAGGAAAGACAAAGCGGTGTGTTCCTAAGTGTATTGGGATTTGGCGTTGGTAATTACCAAGACAATAAAATGCAGCAACTTGCCGATAAGGGCAACGGAAATCATTCATATATAGATAATATCAATGAAGCAAGGAAAGTACTCGTGAGTGAATTTGGAAGTACCCTTTTTACGATTGCAAAAGACGTAAAACTCCAGATAGAATTCAATCCGTTAAAAGTGCAGGCGCACCGATTGATCGGATATGAGAACCGTGTACTGGCAGCCGAGGATTTTAACGACGATAAAAAAGATGCCGGTGAAATAGGATCCGGGCATACGGTGACGGCGTTGTACGAAATAATTCCTGTTGGAGTAAAGACCGAATTTATCGGTACAATCGATTCCTCCAAATATCAGGCGAATAGTAAAAAAATAAGTGGTTCACCGGATGAAATCATGACTATTAAATTGCGCTATAAGACTCCTGAGGAGGATAACAGTAAACTGATCTCGAAATCCGTGATGGATGAAAATAAAATTTTAGCAGCAACTTCCGATAACTTCCGGTTCTCTGCAGCTGTGGCTTCATTTGGTATGGTATTGCGCAATTCTGCGTACAAACAACAATCATCAAACCAATTGGTGCTGAGCCTGGCAAAAACCTCAAGAGGAGCTGACAACAATGGATACAGGCAAGAGTTTATAAAGTTGGTTGAAGCCGTTGCAACGCTTGCAAAAGCCAAATAAACGGTTTGGTATGTGCGAAGTTAATTCGAAGTTAGAAGTTAGAAGTACGAAGTTAGAAAGATGAAGTTAAAGGTGAGAAGTTAGAAGTATTAAGGAAGATTTGGGGAATTCTTGCATTACATTACATTGGCAAACAGGGCTGATGTTTCCAAAAAATTTCACAACTTTTCAACTTCGTACTTCTAACTTCGTGCTTCTAACTTCTTTTAATTTATGGCAAAAAAAAACCTGGTCATATTAACCGGCGCCGGTATTAGCGCTGAAAGTGGCTTAAAAACTTTTCGGGATAGTGACGGGTTATGGGAAGGCTATAATATTGAAGATGTAGCGACTCCCGGAGCGTGGAGAAAGAATGCGAAGCTGGTTCTTGAGTTCTATAACTGTCGCCGTAAAAATGTATCGGAAGCGCAGCCAAATACTGCACACTATGGGTTGGCGGCCCTACAGCAAAAATTCAATGTACAGATCATAACGCAGAATATAGATGACCTGCATGAACGGGCAGGCTCAAAGAATGTGTTACACCTGCATGGTGAAATATTTAAAATGCGAAGTGAAAAAAATGAAGAGCTGACTTATGAGATACGAAACGATATAAAATTTGGTGATACTGCTGAAGATGGAGCGCAACTACGACCTGCCATTGTTTGGTTCGAAGAACCAGTTCCAAAAATAGAAGAAGCTATACCGGTTGTAAACAACGCCGATATATTCGTTGTAGTAGGCACCTCACTGGTAGTTTATCCTGCGGCAGGACTGATCAATTATATAAAACGTGATACACCTGCTTATATCATTGATAAAAATATTCCATATACTTCTTCCTTATACAAATTGACAACAATTCAAAAACCTGCAACGGAAGGGGTGAAGCTGCTTACCGAAATGCTTGATAAAATATAACCATGTCTCAAACCGCTACATTTTTTGTAATTGACAAAAAAGGACTCGAATTTTTACAGAAAGAATCGCAAGCTGAGGGGGCCAATAAAAAAAACTGGCTGGGCCTATTGAAGAAGACACCTGATACTTTGTTAAAAAAGCTGGAGAGCATTACCCTGGAAAAAATAAATTACCGGTGGTCGGGCCTGGCTTTTGCAATCGTCGCCGTTTTCTCAAAGGAAAAATTACATGTTGACTGGGATGCACTTGAATACAGTGACTTCGCCAATGAGCTTTCTTCAAAGACAGAACTGGGAATTTATATTTTTTCAATCAATGACCAGGATTTACTGAAATTAAAACCGACCGGACTTTTTTATTCCGAGCAGGAGCTTGACCAGTTTGCAGTTGACTTCGAAGGAAAGAAACCCGCTAACCCGGATATAATGAAAAATGCAATTAAAATATTAGACGAAGCGTTATCAAAACTAACAAAAGAAAAACTAGTTCTGCTTTTGATCAAGTAAGTATTGAGAAATGAGAATCGACTACACCAGATAGATATGTAATGATGTTTTAACTTCTAACTTCTAACTTCTAACTTCAGATTTTCCTCCCCTCCCTGCTTCCCATAAAAAATCACCCAGGTTGCAAAATCATCTGTAAAATTTTCAAATCGGTGTTCCATGCCTGTAGGCACAAACAAAACGTCGCCTGCCTTGAATTCAATCATTTCTCCATTCCTGTTGAATTGTCCATGACCTCGTGCAATAACGTACAACTCATCCTGCTCGTGAGGGGATTGGGTATCGGTTTTTTGAGGTGCAAAATATTCAACCGACATTGTTCCGTGTTTCATCATCACGGTGAATGGTTTTTCAGCTTTCTTCTTTAATTGTTCGATGGCTTCCAGTAAACTTATTTTTTTATCGGTCATGATATGGCGTTTGATTCCTGGAAACGGATATCGTACTCTTCCAATTCTTTCATAACGGGATTGTATATTTCGGGAAGGATAGGAATATGTAAACCTGTAAGTTTTATTTTTCCTTCAAGAATAAGCCGGGTTGCAATGCCCAGGGGAAGTCCCACCGTTTTTGCCATTGCCGTACGCAAATTATCTTCACCCTGAACAATCAATGAACTATTTACAAAATGCGATTTGCCATCGACACTATATTCGAGTTCATGCATCATTACGATCATATCCTTATCATCCGCCTTTAAACGGAGTTTCTGCTCGAGTGAAAATTGTAACACGTCTGCAGCACTGCACCGCCCCTTGTTGATAAATGTTGAATCATCATCCATTCCCAGGAAGAATAATTGTTTTAGTGAAAGGTTGGCTTCGTGCATCTGACCTGCAACAGTTGCCGCTGCTTTATTCTTTACCTCATCAATGTTGATATCCATTAATTCACCGGCATTGTCTACCATCATAAAATCCTGCAGTTCCGATTTTTTTGCCTCATCTACTTCTTCTTCCGCTGCAAGCAGTTCCTGTAGTTTTTCGAGCAATGATTTTGTTTGAGCGAACCGTGCCGTTAATTGTTTTTCTATCCAGTCTGAAAAACCGTTTTGGTTAAAATGCAACTGAAAGAACTGCTGCAATGTCATTCCATCGGTATCATATTGTACAGTTTCATCAGTTAGTTTCAGGTCAATAATATTCTTCCACCCAAAGCAAAACTCCGGATCGCGAAGCGTTGTGCGAACGAATGTGTGTGCGTCTTCAGTATCATATAATCTGGCATAGCTCAAAGAATCGCGATTGGGATACCATGCCAGGTACCCTAGTTCAGGCACTTCAACAACACGGTTAGCATCAAACAAGTCTTCATATCGGTAATGCTTAATCTGGCCGTTCTCTTTAGAATGAGCGCCAGCTTTTCCGGCAAGAACGATGTTTCGGGGGTTCCAACTGATCTTATAATGCCATGGATTGTCATCACTTTGTGGAGATACCAGGCCACCGCAATGTGATTTAAAAGAATGGATCGATCCTCCCAGCGACCTGATCTGGTGGATCAGTTTCACTGCACTCATGTGATCAATACCCGGGTCAAGTCCCATTTCACACAAAAAAAGAAGTTGACTATCTGCAATTTGTTTAGACAGTGATTTAATATTATCGTCAATATAGGAAGCCGTTAAAAGATTTTTTTTAGAGGCCAAACATTCAATAGCCACCAAATAATGCAGGGCAGGAGGGAGGAGGGAGATGACTATTTCTGCAGATTGTATAAGGTTCTTTCTTTGTATGCTATCTGTTACATCGGCAGTTATTGCTTCCGTGTTCGCTATACCGCCCAGTTTTGTTTGTGCTTGCACAAGATCTGCATCAGCAACGGTCAGGAGCCAGTTATTAGACTGCAAAAATTTACCAAGGTATTCAATCAGGCAGGTGGATGATTTCCCGGCTCCAAAAATCAAAATTCTTTTCATGGTATTTATATAGGATCAACAAAGTAACGGTGTACGGGTGTATAAAAAAAATCAGCCAGTATTTTCACTGGCTGATCTTTTTATGACGAATACCTCATTGTTGTAACCGTATTTCCCCGAGATCGGTGTTTTGACCTTCTTTAACGTCTACCCGTTCCAGGATTGCATCTTTAAAAGGAGCTTTGCCAATTATAACTATTCTCCAGGTGCCGGGTTTGGCTGTAAATACAAATGCACCATTCATCACGGTAGTCTTCAATGAATCTCTGCCACTGGATGCCCAAACCATTTCGGATCCTTCCGGGGGGATGATTTTTCCACTTATTGAGCTGCTTTGCATTAGCCTGAAAGCATGCAACATAGCAACTGTAAGTATCGTGGCAAATAATGTGAATAACGTTTTTTTCATAACCGGCCCCGCTGATTAAAAGAGATAAATAGAAAGAATCAGAATAAGACAACGGCAACTTTTATGCCATAGGGGTTGAGCCTTTTTTCGTAAAAGTTTGAGAGAATACCTGCTGTTTGAGCATTTTATGTGGGAAAAAAACTACACTCTGATTACATGCCAGCATGCGCCAGCCCGAATTCTTTCGTATTTATTTTTCTGATGGAATGATTGATTTTAACGCCCCTGTTACTTTTAGGCACATTGAGGGTGATCTGTTCTCCGGGAGACACATTTTCGAATACTACTTTTTGCTTGTGTACGGTTTTATTCTCAGGACTTAAAAATAAAATTTCCACTTCCACTTTTTCAAGTTGAAAAAGGCTTTTGTTAGATAGTTTCAATGAAAGATTTGAAATGCCACCAAATACGCCGGTCTTGTAAGTGTTATTATCAACAGTTACCAGTTGCCATAAATTTTTTCGCGCAAGTTCAGTTGATTGCTTATCCACTTTTTGAAGAGATTCGTCTTTCACAACCACGGGCACAGTTACAGGTTCTATTAATTGTGTGTCAGCAGTGTTTATAGCTCCGCGATCAGTTGTTTTTTTAACCAGTCGATCTTTTTTGGTGAGCGGAATTTGTATGTCTTCTTTATATACAGCATCGTTTTTCGCTGGAACCGGCTCCTGAACGTCTGGTTGTAACTCCTCTGAGATGTTTTCATTCTTCGCAGTCTTCGCAGAACCTGGATTTTCCTGGTGTTTTATTTCCTGTACAAGTTGATTTAATTGTTGGAATTTTTCTTGCTGCTGATTATAATTTATGACCAGTCCAATTAAGGCTCCTCCAAGCAATAAACACGCCGCGGCAACGGAACGGAATAATAATTTACTTACAGGAGTGTCTTTTGCGGCCACATTATTTAGAGTTGATTCTTTTTTCCTGCTTTTTTTATATGTTTCTTCAAAACTCGCGTGGGGTTCAACAATATCGTTTTTGATATCGTATACAGGTGAAATTGGCTCTGCCATTAGCACAGGCTCTGCAACGGGTTTTATTTTTTCCACCGGCGTAACGGGCAACAGGGGTGTTGGATCCGGTTGTTTTTGTTCAGTTAAAGATTTGTAAGAAGATTCAACCGGTTTTGTATTGGGCAAACTGACATGAATCTTTTTAGTACTATTGTTTTTTGCCCCGGCATATTCTTTCGTCGGTATGAATGCGTCCTGCTTTTTTATTTCTTCGGTGGAAAAAGTATTTTTAATTACGCGGGTATTATCCTTTAATGCGGGCTCTGTTGATTTAATTTCAGGTTTTTTATAGAAGCGGTCGAATGGTTGTTCTTCTACCACGGGAGCGAAAGGTTTTAATTCTTCGATTTCACTGGGATACCTCCACGCAGCACTCCTTCCTTCAAGCCATACAAGATCATACGCTTTAAGTCCATGAACAGCCAATTCATTTACCGAATAGGGACCAGATTGCTTATTATCCCTCAATAGCAAATATTTATTCATAACAATTTAAATTAAGAATGCAGCAGTAAGCAGACGTTGAGGCTATTGATTGGATATGGGAAGATCTTGGAATTTAAACGGGGCTCAATTAAAGATACTGGAGTTCAGATATTGTGCCAAAAACCGGGAGATAAATGTAGCAAAAAATCAAGTTAAAATTCATTTACCAAAAATTAAAATAGCCGGCGGATTACCACCCGGTGTTTTGATCGGCCTTAGCCGATTCCGCATAATAGGGCGTCGGAAAAAATCAATCCACAAAAGTGGAAAAAATACTCTTAAAAACACTCAGTCTCATCAGGTTTTGAGGCATAAATGCGATAGATTTGCAAACCTTTGAAAGCCTTCGTTTCAACTCAAAAAATTAAGAAAAAAGGATATTCATTCACATGGAAGAGAACAATCTCACTCCCAACGCCACGAACGATTTTAATAGAATAATTCCGATCAATATTGAAGAGCAGATGAAGACTGCTTATATCGACTATTCAATGTCGGTCATCGTAGGGCGGGCACTGCCCGATGTCCGCGATGGCTTAAAGCCTGTTCACCGGCGTATTCTTCACGCTATGAACGAACTGGGCATTCATTTCAATAAACCGCACAAAAAATCGGCTCGTATCGTAGGAGAGGTGCTTGGCAAATATCACCCGCATGGGGATACAGCCGTATATGATTCCATGGTTCGGATGGCCCAGCAATGGAGCATGCGTTATACACTGATCGATGGGCAGGGTAACTACGGCAGCCAGGATGGGGATGGCCCGGCGGCGATGCGGTACACGGAAGCAAGGTTGCACAGAATGGCAGAAAGCATGCTGGAGGATATAGAGAAAGAAACAGTCGACTTTCAACTCAACTTCGATGATTCCCTGGAAGAACCGAGTGTTTTACCTACCCGGATCCCCAACCTGCTGATCAATGGTTCCAGTGGTATTGCGGTGGGGATGGCAACGAATATCATGCCTCATAACCTGAGCGAGGTGATCGACGGATGCATCGCCTATATCGAAAACAAGGATATTACCATTGAGGAGATGATGCAACATATCAAGGCTCCGGATTTTCCAACAGGAGGCATTATTTATGGTATGGAAGGAGTAAAGGCGGGCATGCATTTCGGCCGTGGGCGTGTAGTGGTCCGGGGAAAATTGCAGGTAGACACCAAGGCCAGCGGCCGCGAACAGATCATTATCACGGAAGTGCCATACCAGGTAAATGGAGATGCCCTTTGCGACCGTATCGGGCAACTGGTAAATGAAAAAGCCATCGAGGGGATAGCGCATGTCAATAACGAATCCAATCAGAAGGAGGGTACGCGCATCGTCATCGACCTCAAACGTGATGCGATTGCGAATGTGATCATCAACCAACTGTATAAATACACTGAACTACAAACTTCTTACGGCATCAACAATGTGGCGCTGGTAAAAGGCCGTCCCCGGACCCTGAACATCAAAGAAATGATCTCGGAATTTGTTGAGTTCCGGCATGAGGTGGTGGTCCGCAGAACGCAGTACGAATTAAAAGAGGCTGAGAAGAAAGCGCATATTTTACAGGGTTTCCTGATCGCTCTCGATCATTTGGATGAAGTAATCGCATTGATCAGGGCTTCCGCAACACCGGATATTGCCAAAGAAAACCTGGTGCAGGCCGGGTGGGGCATTGATGAAATTCAGGCTAAAGCCATACTCGAACTTCGTTTACAGCGGTTGACAGGAATGGAGCGCGACAAGATAAGGGCAGAGTATGATGAACTGATGAAGCTGATCACTTACCTGAAAGAATTACTCAGTGATGAGGGCATGCGATTCGAAGTGATAAAAAAAGAGCTTCATGAAGTAAAAGATAAATTTGGCGATGCCCGCAGATCGGAAATTACTTACCTGGATGACGAGGTTCGGATCAAAGACCTCATCAAGGAAGAAGATGTTGTGATCACGATATCACATCTGGGTTATATTAAACGTACCTCCGCCACAGAATACCGCCAGCAACGCCGTGGAGGGCGGGGTGCGATCGGTGGTAAAACAAGGGAAGAGGATTATATTGAACATTTATTTGTAGCGTCAACTCACCACACGATGCTGTTTTTTACCGAAAAAGGGCGGTGCTACTGGTTAAATGTTTATGAAATACCCGAAGGTGATAAGACCAGCAAGGGCCGCGCGCTCCAGAACCTGATCCAGATCCCGCAGGACGATAAAGTTCGCGCCATTATAGATGTAAAAGATCTTCAGGATACTGATTTCGTGAATTCGCATAACATTGTTCTGTGTACAAAAAAAGGGATCATCAAAAAAACCCTGTTGGAAGATTTCAGCCGGCCACGCCAGACTGGTGTGATCGCGATCACCATACTGGATGGAGATGAGTTGCTCGAAGCAAAACTGACCGATGGAAATTGCGAGATCATGATGGCAGTTAAAAGCGGTCGTGCGATCCGTTTTCCTGAAGACAAAGTTCGTCCAACCGGTAGAGGAGCGATCGGAGTAGGAGGTATAGAAGTGGATGATAAAAATGATGAGGTGATTGGCATGATATGTGTCGGCAGGGAAGATAAATCAAGGACAGTACTCGTTGTAAGCGAAAAAGGATACGGCAAAAAAACATTGATCGAAGAATACAGGATCACGAATCGCGGTGGAAAGGGTGTAAAGACAATCAGTGTAACCGATAAAACGGGATCGTTGGTAGGTGTGCTTGATGTTACGGAAAAAGAAGATCTTATGATCACCTGTAAAAGCGGTGTAACAATTCGTACCCCTGTAAACCAGATCAGCGCACAGGGAAGGGCTACACAGGGAGTGAAACTTATCCGCTTGGACGGGGGTGATGAGATTGCGGCGATTACAAAGCTGGATGAGCACGTGGCAAACGAAATCTCTGGAGTCGTTGAATCCGCACCGTTGTTAAATATCGAAGAGGAGGCAACGGATAACCCTGCAGAAACATCTTCGGATGAGGAGAACCAGGAAACGAATATATAATTCCAACTTTTTTATCAAAAAATCAAAACATGAAATCTCTCATTCTTGCTGTATTTCTTGCAATTGCCGGCCTTGGAGTAGTTGCACAAAAACTCGATAAGGCTAAAGAGCAGTTGAAAGCAAATAAAATTGCTGATGCAAAAACGGAAATTGATAATTTCCTTGCCGTTGAAAAAAATCAAAAGAGTTCAGAAGGCTGGTATGTAAAGGCGAAGGTATACAATGCTATTGCCGCTGACGCTACGCTTAAAACCACGGTGCCCGATTCACGTGAGGTCGCTTTCGACGCGCTAAAAAAATACATTGATCTTGAAAGCACGGTAAAGGAAAAAGAAAAAAGGAATATGTCATTGACAATCGATAACCGGCAGCCATTTGTAGACTTGTATGCAGGTTATTCTAAAGACGGAGCTTCTTTTTATAATGCGAATAATTACAACGATGCCCTGGTTAATTTCAAAAATACCCTGGCCATTTTTGATTATATGTCGACCCAGGGCTGGACGAATAATATAGTACTGGATACTACCACGACCTTATATGCCGGTATTTCTGCAGAAAAAGCCAACAAGCTTGATGAAGCTGCTCTTTATTATGGAAAGATCGCGGAGAAAAAAGCAACCGGTGAAGGCTTTATTGAAATTTATAAATGGCTTTCTGATCACCACAAACAAAAAGGGGATATCGTTGCCTCTCAGAAATTTGTTGATATTGGAAAGGAATTATATCCAGCGGATGCATTCTGGTCAGGATTTGAATTAGACATGCTTCGTGAAAAAGGTACCAAGGAGCAGTTGTTTGCGAAATATGAAGAGATCATCGGTAAATACCCCGATAACCACCTGTTCCCTTTCAATTATGCTGTTGAGTTGTACACTGTCGGATATAACGCCGATGCGACAAAGCGCCCGGCCAATTCAAAAGAACTGATCCAAAAATCAATGGACATGGCTAATAAAGCCATTTCAATGAAAGCGGATTATGCCAATGCCCAGATGCTGGTAGGACAAATCCTGTATAACCAGGCTGCTGATATCGCTACGGAAAATAAAGCGATCCGTCCGCCACAGGGTGGAAAACTGAAGCCGGAGGAATTAAAAAAGAAAGAAGACCTGAGACAACAGGTTAACAAAAAATATGATGAAGCCATTCCTTATTTTGAAAAAGTGGATGCATTACTTGGTGGCCTGGGCAAATTAAAAATGGAGGAAAAAGGATATCTGAAAGATTCATATGATCTGCTGATCAGCATCTACGAAACAAAAGGAAATGCGGATAAGGCTGCTGTCTATACGGACAAGTTTAATAATGTTGACAAAAAACACTAATTGTTTTTCATAATGATAAAATTAAAAAAGAGGCTTCTGGCCTCTTTTTTAATTAATCGTTGACAGCATGTAACAGTAAGCACTGGTAACTGTTTTAATCCGTTTTCTTCTGATCATCATTTTTCAATGATTTTAATGACTCATTAAGCAAGCTGTTATAATTTTTCAGTTCCGATGCATAATGGTTCAAGCCCATCTCCAGTCCGAATCTTGCCGCATTCGTTGAAATTTTTTCGGCTGTTTTTTCAAAATCTTCATCAAAATCCTTAGGGGGATAAGGAAATTCCTGGCGAAGGGCTACTAAAATAGTACCAAGCATAATGTTTATGATGGGCGTAGGGTCGTACCATGGTAAAGGAGGCTCCGGTTCAGGGATTGGCTTTGGTATTTGAAACCAGGGATCTATTTGAGGGATCAATCTTGGAATATGAAGTCTGATAATATCCAGAATGAATATAAGCGTCTGGCATTGACTGGCGCTTCTGCCCAGCACATCTCTTGCATGAGTGCCGATACTGAAAAACAGATTAGGTGTAATTTTTTTGATATCTACATTTGGATCTACAAGCGCAGCTTCCATGATTCGGTCCGAATAAATCAGCTTCCACCTAAATTTTGAATTAAAGCATTGGATCATTGCCGGAGGTGATATCCAAACTCCAATATTGACAAAATATTCTTTTATTTTAGCAAGGTGAGCCAGACCCTGTAGGGTAGAAAGAAATCCATCATGCTTTGTTGCACTATGGGCGGCTGTTAAATCATCAAACCCACCACCTTCTACAAGACCGATTAGATTAACATTCACAAAATGATGCCATGTTGCATCAGTTACGATCCTGCCAATTCCAGCGCGGTGGCCATCATAAGCACTTATAGCACCAAAGGTCTGAGCCTGGGTTGCCGATTTAGAACTGGTAAATATTCTACCTGTATTTCCTGAAATAACCCTTGATTTCGCAATGACCTCCGGAATAATGGTTGTTCCACCGAGTGCAGGGTATTCAGCCAGTTCAGCGGCAGTAGTGGGTACCCTGCATTCACCTTCATGCGGATGGTCGGGGAGTACGTTAATGACCCCTAATTTGCTGCATAAAAGAGGATGGGGGTAGATTTCAAATGGAGAACCAACTCTCTTGCGATAGTATTTCGGTTCAATGGTCTGTGGCACGTCGTCCGACTGATCACTAAACTGGGTGCCTGCATCGTGACCTACCTGATTCGTATCGTTTCTTCTGGGTCCGGTCATGCCTACTTCATCATCTCCGGGCGTACTGTTCCATAAGCGCATCGATTTTACTCTTTTAATGGACCCGCACAGCGCTCTACCCAAGGCCCCATGATCGCCGGTAGCAAACAGGCCGCCTTTACTGTTCTCCATAAACTGGGTGATGATAGTAAGTTCAGCATTCGAAAGCCGATCTGCAGGATAATTGGCCCGATTGGTATTTCTATGATTGTAAGCTCCGGAATAATAAAAAGTTTCAAACCCGAATAACCATACCTGGTCGTGCATGGTTGTTGTAAAATGGGTGGGTTCATCAAAACGAAAATCCCTGATTCTTCTGGAAATGGCTGGTATAGTGATACCCATTTGTTCATCTGTGGTATTACTTCTCAAATGTGCCAGGGTGATGTCAAAATTTACGTATGTTCTGTCGTCATGCTGCAAACAATTAATGAATGCCGAAAGGCCAAAATCGTCTCTTCCGAAGCCGAGCGGTCCATCTGTAACCAATAAAACTTTAAGCCGGCAAGCCCTTAGCCAGTGGGCTATAAGAGTAATATCCTTTTGAATAAATTCCTTTCGCTCGAAGAGATGGTCCGTTAGATGATTGTTGCGAAAAATTGCAACATCTGTAAATGTCGGTTGCATATTATAATTGGTTTTACTAATTATCCCTACTCTGATTAAGCGTTTTCGGGTTCCCGCTACCGTTATATAACCATTCATACGAACGGCAACGGGTTAGTCGTTAAAAACTGCTTAAGAGGAAACAAATTTTAACTAAGAGAGGAGTAGAACGCTGAATGAATTAATATCTGAGCGGTGATAAATTAGTGACGCAAGTCAGACTACGCCATATGCGCTTGGTTGAATTTCTGACCGTGACAAAAACGTTTCGAAAATAATTACGCATTGTTGGAGTCTTTACATGAGGGTGCAGAGACTGAAATCGGATCCACAGGGGCCTACTAATAAAAAACTTTTTACCCCTGCGAGACCTTGTCTGGGTAAGCGCCAGATGCTTAATAGCACCAACATTTGCTAGAGATTGGCAGGCAGTAATACCGTGAATTAAACCTCACCCGCAGGGGTGTGCCCTTTAATTGCCAGTTCAAGCGGCTCCATACCCTTTAATACAACATTACATAATGCTCTAATTGCGAATAGCGATACGTTTGCATGGTCTTTGGTATGCTCATATAAATGTATAAGCGCTTTATACCTTATGTTTTCTCTATGTGGTTCATTAGAATGAACACCGCCCATAAGAGCAGAAGCCATTTTTATAATACGCTCTACCGTATATTCAAATTGGTGGTAGGTTAGCAAGCGAAGCGCTCTGAACGCCTTTGCATCTATAATCTTCGTTCTGTTATTATGTTCAGGGTTAATTGTCGCCCATCCGGTTTGAGGTCTACTATTTTTATTTTTTACATCGAAAGCCTGAAAAACAGGATTGTACGCAACTTCGAAGTTGTTGGGCAATTGTTTTTCCTTATTCGCTAAATCAAATAGTGTTGGTTTGTCGGTAACAAGCTGCCGACATAAACCACATGCCCTTAATAAATCATACTCTGTATTTTTATTTATTCTAGTTCGCAAATCTTCTACAGTTAAAAGAAAGAACTGTTTATGAGTGAGGAACATAAGTATAATTTTTATGTTAAATAGCCGTAACTTTATGGAGTGGGTAAGAAAAAAAATAATTAAGGAGAAGCCTTCGGCTTCGATTAGGCAAAACGAAGTTTTTTTCCCTATGCCGTCTTTGCAAAAGGGTTTAGAAAAAGCTCTTAAAGTTCTAGGTTAACCTTACTTAATATTTCTTTCATTTTTATTACTAAGCTATCACTGAATCCTATAAATTGAGCGCCGCCTTCGCCAATCAGAGTAGTCAAAATAATTGTTCCGTCTTCAGAATTAATTTCATCTTCAAGTGAGCGAAGCGCCCACATAGTTTGGTATTTACACTTTTCTACAAATAATCGAGCTACTAAATCTTTAGCCTCGTTGCCTGTACTTTCAAACTGAGTGTAAACTTTCATAACAGGGAAGGTAGTGACTTAATGTACTTGTATTCTGTATTAAACAGAAGCCAAGCCATTTCTTTTTTAATTTCTGTACTGAAAGCCTGTGTGGCTATTTAACATAATATTAATTATAAGAAACAAAACAAGGCTCAAACAGGCCTGTGCCTTCAAGCCCAAATAATCTGTGAGTATTTTATAACAATCGGCTGTTGTCGCTATCCTTTCTCTAAGTCAAAATTGATGAGCAAAAAAACGAGTAGAAAAATTTTCATATTGCTCAATTCATTTTTAAGTCGACAAGAATTTTTTTTGATGGGTAGTGCCTGAGCAAGAGACAAGAATTTGGAATCTGAATGCTCGTCGCGTTCTGTCATATTTCCTGGGAAAAATCTTAGAAATCCAAACGCACCCGTTGTATCGTTTTGTGGGTAAATCGCAAAAAAAAGCCTCGCTAAGAAGCGAGGCAACCCCTAAACCCTATAATAAACTATACTATCTATTCTAAAATTTGTGCCAAAACCCTTCTCAGAGATAATTTATGCATGTGAACATTTCTATTACGGGGTTTGAGGATTTCATTACACAATTAGTTCCCCAGTTTGGCCTTTTTTAAGGTAACATTCCATTCCGGTCCACTTTGAACCCGTAACGAATCTGAAAAACTGCCCATGTTAAGGGCAAACGACACACTCATGAGGCTATTCAGGTACGCCAGAGAATTCATCTCGGGTACATCACCGAATGTGGCAACAAACGGCATAGAGCCGGAATAGATCAGCGAATCATTTTTACGGATTCTTACCTCCAGATTATCCCCAGCCTTTATATTTAGTTTATTAAAAAGCGTGTCTCCGATATTCGTCCAGACATTCCCGTATTGTACATCGAGTATGGGGATATTTCCCAGAATTGAGTCTCCCTGCCGAGCAGGCTTTTGATAGTTCAACCTCACCGGCTCTGACGCTAATAATTCGCCTACTTCCTCAAAACTGATAATGCCCGACGCAAGTCTCGCCGCGGTATAGGCATACACATCGCGGCCATGAAAAGTATAAGATCCGCCCGAGTTTTTCCTTCTATTTAATTCTTCATCAATCCGTCTTACCGATTCAACACCAAGCAATTCGGAAACTAATGTCAGGCTGCCATTGTCGGGGCTCACAAAATAATGGCCGGTAATGGTTTTCAAAACCACCGATCTTCTTTCTGTCCCAACTCCCGGATCAACCACCGAAACAAATACAGTTCCTTTTGGCCAGTAAAGCGCTGTTTGTTGCAACCGGTATGCGGCTTCCCAGATATTGTAAGCGGGTATTTCGTGGGTAAGATCGTGCAGTGACAGATCCGGATCTACTTCCAGGGATACTCCTTTCATGGCGCTCACGGCCCCATCTTTCAACCCAAAATCCGATTGAAAAACGATGGCGGGTTTTTTTGGTTCGCAGGCTCCTATCGTGATCAGCGATAAAAAAAGGAGCAGGATCTTTGTACAATTGAATTTGCACGGAGTATTTTTCATTCCGATATATTTAAGAAATAAAAGTATTCATTTGTTCCCTTAATTATTCTCACCTGATTTATGGATATCGGTAAAGCATTATTGGAAGAACATTCCAGGGCCCAATGTAAAAAGATCGTGGATTATATTGGGGCCGATAAACGGAAATTTGGAGCACTCATGAAAGCTTTTTTCGAGGGCGAATATCGGGTTACCCAGCGCGCCGCCTGGCCCATGAGCTATAGTGTGCGGAAACATCCTGATCTGATTGTTCCTTATTTTAAAAAGTTATTGGAAATGTTGCAGAAACCGGGTGTACACAACGCGGTCGCCAGAAATATCGCGAGGTTATTGCAGAATGTAAAAATCCCCAAACGATATCACGGAAAAATCATGACCATCTGTTTCGAATATATTTCTTCCGAAACCATTCCTGCAGCTGTTAAAGCTTTTTCGCTGACTATACTGGATAATTTATCGAATGCCTACCCGGAAATCCGACCCGAATTGAAATTAATTATTGAAGAGCGATGGCAGCATGAAACGCCAGCGTTTAAAAGCAGGGCCAAAAAAATATTACAGCGAACGTGATCAGCTGGCCATGCTTTTACCTGCGGGACTACTTTCCGGCACATTTTGCCTGGTATCCTTATTATTCTTTGGCCGGTAAAATACTTTAAAGATCAACCGAAGCGATTGATCGCGGGTAAAATAATTGTAAATCCAGTTCAGGAAAACAAAAAGACGATTCTTCACACCCAGGATCAGCAGTAGATGCAATCCCATCCAAATAAGCCAGGCCAAAAATCCCTTAAAATGCAGTTTTGGTTTTGGAACATCAACCACTGCCAGATTTCGTCCAACCGTGGCCATCGATCCCTTGTCGTAATATTCAAACTCCATCAATTGCGCGGGATTGCTTTTTCTTTCCATTTTACGGAAGTTATCTGCTACCAGATCTGCCTGTTGCATAGCCACCGGCGCCACCTGTGG
>JACMLY010000006.1 GCA_014379345.1 Chitinophagaceae bacterium | reverse complement strand
TGGGTGGAAGCGCATTGAACAGTTCCATTGTTTTATGAAACCCCAATGTGTACTTCTGTACGATTTCCATGGGTTCCAGTTTTTCAAGCCGCGCTTTTTTTGAGAACTTATCATCACCCTCGTCACGATCTCCTTCAAGGTGACCGGCATCAGTAATATTCCGCACATAACGCACCTTATATCCCAGGTGTGTGAGATAACGATAAATAATGTCGAATGAAATAAATGTACGGCAGTTACCCAGGTGCACGTCACTATAAACAGTTGGTCCGCAAACATACATTCCGATGTAGCCCGGCGTTACAGGCTTAAACACTTCCTTCTTCCTGCTTAACGAATTATATACCAACAAATCACTCATGAAGAGAAATATATAAAGAATTATAAATTTTGAATTCTTGCCTAAAACACATTAATCTCCAAACTTACAACTTAACTCAACGTACCACCATGTATTTCACTAACCACTAACCACTAATCACTAATCACTGAACTTACACCTCGCCACTTACAACTGCGTTTATTCTGTTTTCATCTGCAAATCAGCAATAATCGGGTAGTGATCTGAATAGGGGAGTAAGCGACGTTTAAATTGCATCACTTCGAACCGCTTATCGGCTATGATATAATCGATACGCAACGTAGGCGAGATATGCGAAAATGTTCTGCCAAGTCCCCAGCCCTGCTCATGAAAAGCATCGACCCGGTTTTTTCGCACCTTGAAATATGTATATGAATTTGGAATATCGTTGAAGTCGCCTGCAACAATTTCAGGATGAGGACTCGCGTCCATTGCCGCTGCAACCTTGTCTGCCTGTTCGCTTCTGAAACGATATGCCGTCCTTAATTTTTTGGCGATAGATTTTGAGGCGATCAATACGCTGTCTCTGTCTCCTCGACGGCTACTTACATGAACATATTCTTCAGAACCAATACGGTTTGATTGCAGATGCGTGGTAAATATCCGGATTGGCTTTCCATCGATAGAAATATCAACCGCAAGGAGGCTTTCCGCACTCATCGATGAAATATTTCCTTTGAACTTAATTCTAAAACTATCAATGAACGGATGTTTGGAAAATATCGCAACCCCCATGGTAAATTCCCCTTTGTCCTGGATATAATCTTCACTGACAAATGAATAGGGATAGCCAATATCTTTCATCAGTTCAAATACAGTTACCAATTTTTTACCGGGCAAGCGGTCTTTCACAAATTCCTGCATGCATAAAACATCAGGATTTTGTTCTTTAATATAATCCAGTATCTGCCGCCGCAACGCTACGCCCGTTTTAGGATTCTTAAAAAAGCCGAACTGGTGAACATTCCATGACAGTACCCTGATAGTATACGGTTTTTTAACAGCATCATATTCAGAATTATATGTTGTGCCTATCAATGCACTGATATTTGAATAGCCAATAATCAGTACGATAACTGAAAGCAAAGTCCAGCGTGATCGTGCAAACAACCAACCTATTATAAAAAACAGGTGAACCACGATCATGAAAGGGAAGAACAGTCCGAGTATCGCGATGAACCACCATTCACCCGGATCGATATACATGTTGATGCAGGCAAGCAAAAAGAAAATAGCTGCCAGTATATTCAGAACAATAAATAGCCGCCTGGTAAACTTTGCTAAAAAAGACATAGGGTTTTGTTAAGCATCATCATCTGCAGCACGTTTAAGGATATCCTTCTCCTCCTCGGTCAGATAGCGGTAACCCTGTTGATTTATTTTATCAAGGATGTCGTCTATTCTTTTTTGTGTGATGTTTGGGATCTTTTTGAACGGTTCAGTCCCTTTTACTGAATAATGAAAATCACGTTTTGCTGTTTTTTTCCAATTCTTTTTATCAGGATTAAACAAGTTGCTGACCCAGAAGAAAAATTTATTGATTGGCATACTCCAGTCGTTGCCCTTTTTTAACTGCAAAACAAAAATATAACCCATCAGGGCGCCTCCGATATGAGCGATATGACCACCACTGTTAGAGGATGAGATCATTGCAACGTCAACTATAATATAAATCAATGTGATGACCCACAATGGGATTCCGCCATTGATCATTGGAAAAATGCGGTAACCCGGTGCAAGCACTGTGGTCGCAATTGCAATGGCCATTGCCCCGGCCGAAGCGCCTTCGACAGTAGTAATCGGCATGTTTACACGGAGACCAGGAAATACGTTGTAACTGATCAGGAAAAGTATCCCGCCTGCCAGGCCGCCATACAGAAATATCGGGATTATCTTGGTGGGTCCCGCAAGGTCCTGCAGAATATAGCCAAAAATCCATATCCAGATCACGTTCCCCAGCATGTGCCAGACTCCGTCGTGCATAAACATGTAGGTGATCAGTGTCCATGGCCTTTTGGCAAGGGTGCTCAAATCAGCGGGCAAGGTGAACCAGCTGAAAATATTTTCGCGGTATTGATCAAGAGGTATGCCTGACAAATAAAATCCCACGCGTAGAAAAATGAACAGGCAGAATACAGTCCCGAGGATCGCAAGCAACAGCACAAGATTATTACCTTCCTGGCCCAGTGTCATTTTCCTCTTGAAGCGATTATCCATCAACACAGCATTAATTTAAGTGAAAATACAAAACCCCTTTGAAATAAGCCAGTGCTTAGTTCCACTACACAAAATTAACAGATTAGCGGCTGCAAAGTTGGGTTTCAATAAAATTGCCTTCTGTTGGTTTTGTTCCAGAAAATTACCATGATGATGCCTACCAGTGCTCCCCCGAGATGCGCCCAGTGAGCAACATTGTCACCGGCCGAGTTAGCAACGCCCATCCAGAGTTCGCCGGCGGCATAAAGAATAACAAACCATTTTGCTTTGATCGGAAAAAGGGCGTAGATGTACAGAACGTTATTTGGAAATAAATATCCGAATGCTGCAAGGCATCCGAACACGGAACCAGAGGCGCCAAGTGTGGCTGTATTGATTTTGAAGCGTGGTGAGTACATCAACTCTTCCTGCTGACCGGGAGGAAGGGTTCTGAAATAAGCCATGATCGGCTCCATCTCCAGATAAAGAACGCCAAGGTGCAACAGTCCGGCACCAATACCGCAGGCCATATAAAAAATCAGGAATCGTTTAGGTCCCCAGACGTTTTCAAGTTCGGAACCAAACATCCATAAAGCGAACATATTAAAGAATATGTGGCCAAACCCACCATGCAAAAACATGTATGTAATCAGCTGATGCGGCCGGAAAAAAACAGAATGCACATCATGAAGGGCAAACCAGTTTTCAAGCCGGATAGTCTCACTATTTTCAAAAGTAAGCTGGGCGAAAAAGACCAGGGCGTTTAATATAAGCAGGTTTTTGATAACCGTGGGTATACCCTGAAATCCCCTGACTCTGATGTCCCTCATACATATTTTTTTGAACTGCGAATATCGTTATGTTTACGCGATTCGCAGAGACCTTAACTATAATTTCGTTTACGATTCGTTTAATGACAGCACCTTTAATCTTATCAGTCTGCTGCCCGCCTTTTCAGGTCAGCCCCTCAGTTTAAGCTGTGCCACATTCTCAATATGATGTGTATGCGGAAACATGTCAACCGGTCGTATCCTTGTAACCTCGTATTTAGCATCCAGCAGATTCAGATCCCTGGCCTGTGTTGCCGGGTTACAGCTAACATATACAACCGTAGGCGCTGCGATCTCCAGTATTTTCTCAACCAGTTTTTCATGCATGCCCGCGCGCGGCGGATCCGTAATAATTACATCGGGGCGCCCATGTTTGCTGAAAAAAGCATCATCACAGATCTTTATGACATCACCGGCGTAAAATTCCGCATGATGAATATTATTCAGGAATGCATTTTCCTTTGCGTCTTCAATAGCCTCACTGATCAGCTCCACACCGATTACTTTCCTGGCCTGCCTGCTTACAAACAATCCGATGCTGCCGGTACCACAGTAAAGATCATAAACAATTTCATTCCCCGTCAGGTCGGCATATTCGCGCGTGACCTGATATAAGCGCTCTCCCTGCCCGGTATTAGTCTGGAAAAATGATTTTGGACCAATTTTAAACTGAAAATCCTCTAAAGTTTCTATCACATGTCCCTTACCGTGATATATTTCCGGCGAAAGATCAAAGAGACTATCGTTCCACTTTGTGTTTATTGTATACAACAGTGTGGTGATGGACGGAAACAATTCAAGCAGATAATCAAGCATCGGAACGCGTTGAGCCTCATCTTCAGATCCAAAGATCACGTTTACCATCAGTTCGCCGGAACGACAATAACGGATCTGCACGTTACGCATAAAACCCACGTGATTACGGATATCATAAAAACTTAAATTATGGCTGATGGCATAATCTTTCAAAGCCAGCCTTATCCCGTTAGTAGGCTCTGCCTGCAAATGACATTTCCGGATATCAACTATCTTATCGAACAGCCCTTTAACATGATAGCCAGCCACATCCTGGAAGGCGGAAAGGTTCGGATCGCCCACTTCTTCGGGGAGCAGGTATCGTTTATTGCCAAAGGTGTATTCAATCTTGTTGCGATAATAACGGGTGTCTGTGGCTCCGAGTATTGGTTCAAAAGGCGGAAGCGCCACCTTGCCAATACGCTGGAGATTATCCATTACCTGTTTTTGTTTGAAGCCAAGTTGCTGCTCATACGGCAACATCTGCCATTGGCAACCGCCACAAACTCCAAAATGTTCGCAGAAGGGCGTTACCCGGTTACTCGCATATTGCCGGAAATTAATTGCCTTTCCTTCAGCCCAGTCTTTTTTGCTTTTTGAAAGACGCACGTCAACAATATCACCCGGCACGGCATTTTCAATAAAAATGACTTTTCCATCTATCCTTGCAAGTGATTTTCCCTCCGCCGCATAGTCTTCAACCAGTACATTCTCCAGTATCCTGTGTTTGTTATTTCTTTTCAAGCCGCGAAGATATGAAGTATTAAAAAACGGCCCGGTAGAAACCGGGCCGCATAATCATTCAACGTATTTATGAGAAAGTATTAAATCATGATCGTGCCAGGCTTATTCACCCTTGGCGTTATACTTCTTTTCGGCTTCCTGCGCTTTTTCAAAATCAAGCACAACACCGTTAATACAATATCTTAATCCTGTTGGAGGCGGGCCATCATCGAAAACGTGACCAAGATGTCCTTTACAGCGGCCACACATTACTTCAGTGCGTTTCATCCCAAGCGTATTATCAACCTCGTATATGATGCTCGTTTTGCTGATTGGCTGGTAAAAACTCGGCCATCCGCATCCGCTATCGAATTTGGTATCGCTTTTAAATAAGGCATTTCCACAGGCGCCGCAATAATACGTTCCGATTTCCTTGCTATGTTCAAAATGACTTGTGCCGGGTCTTTCGGTACCTTTCTGCCTTGAAATATAATACACGTCAGCGGGTAATATTTTTTTCCACTCGGCTTCGCTGAGACCTACTTTCGAGGAATCATTGCGGGAATACACCGGATTAGTTTCTTTTTTATTATCCATGCTTACTTTTTTTGCGTCGGGAGTTTGCGAGTAAGAACATTGCTGCAATGCGCCGGCCAGCAAGATCAAAATCGCAAAAAATGAAGTTTTTTTCATATCTATAGTTATAACAAATTTACGATAACTAGGTTCAACAAGATTCGGTAAAATTGTTAAACGTATTTTAAGTGTGTTCCTTTATATTTGTCGGCTCACAAAGGCAATCATAAAAGGCTGGTAACACAACATGTTTAATTTAATCTTATTTGGTCCTCCGGGCAGCGGAAAAGGTACTCAATCTGAAAAGCTGATAGACAAGTATGGTCTGATGCACCTCGCTACCGGAAATATTCTCCGCGAAG
>JACMLY010000051.1 GCA_014379345.1 Chitinophagaceae bacterium | reverse complement strand
GAGGTGAAGCGCTCGATGGTTTCTGTATGAGGTGCTTCAGATGCATCACCAAAATTATAATCAAGCCCGGTGGGGCCATTAATCTGAGTCATGAAATCCGTTGATTCTAAGAAACCAGGAAATTTTTCAAGTCCGCAGGAACCCCCAAAAACAGACCGCAATGCTTCAACGGCAAAAACATGGAATGTTGTTCCATAGGACCAATAGGTAGCTCCTTCCGGATATGCTCCATGGGGTGCATAAGGAGCTGCAGCGATGGGCAGAAACTTAATTGCACGGTCTGTTATTTTACGTGAAAGCAACGGTTCACGTTCTGCAACAGCAAGCGCACCTACCATTAATCCGCCATTATTTACTGGGTTATGATTAAAATTCCCTGTCAATTCACCTACTTCATTTTCATCAAATAAAAGGGAAGGTTTCAAAGCGTTTTCGACTATTGCGTGGGCAACTTTCGCCCTCTCTTCTTCAGTCAATTCGTTGTACAACCAATCAAGTCCTATTCCTGCAGCCAGGCAGGCTTCTCCCACATCAAGAAAATGCGATGGGCACCAGTCGGGAAGCTCTGCCAGTTGAATTAACTCTGCTTTCGCACGTGTGAGATACCTTTTATCACCGAAAATATGATAGCTCAGTGCAAGTGTAAGAATACGGCCTTGAGCACTTCTATTGGCAGTAAATTTAAAAGTCTTGCCGGTAGGGTAAACTAATCTTTCTGCTTTCAAATGTTTCTCTGCTTCACTTTTTAGGAGTATGAAAAGATCTTTGCTCGTTTCATCCTTCTGCATTTTCAACAAAGCGAGGCGTTTTTTACTTGTAAACAACCGTGGATGATCGGGAAGTTTGTTCCATGAGGCATCGGTGAGGCAAGTTGATCCGTTCTTTGAATCCTGCTTTTGTCCCTGTGAAGTCAGATTACAAAAAAAGAAAATTAACACAAAGAAGAGTTTAAGAATTTTTGCCATTGCCATCATTTTAGTTTTAACCGGTTAAATTTATTAGCTCCACGTTCAAACATATTGGTCTTATCCCTGGGATCTCACCAACAAGATCAAAAGCAGTCAGTGTCTTTGATTTAATGTTTGTGGGTGGCTACGTTTACTGTTCAAAAGCACCTCTATCCCTTCCAATAGTTTTAGGGCGTAACTTTCCTTTTATATCTGTGGGTAGTGCCAGTTCATTTGTGCCGCTGCCTAAAGCAAGGCTTCCTTTTCCCAATCGGAAATTTCCCTTTGTAATATCAGGTTGTACATCTATAAACATAGGACTTGCAATAATATCGTTGGGTCCTTTCATCACATTTTGCCCGATTGGATAAATATTGAAATCCCATCGAATATTGGTATTCTTATTATTGGAGGTAACTTTTCCGCCAGGGCGAGGGACGATGATATTGTTAAGTATCACAATATCTTCGGAATTATTTGCAAACAATTCCTGGTAACCTACTATGCCGCCATTGTGGTAAGTAGTGTTGTTAATTATATCAACATGTTTTGTTCGAAAAGTATGAATGCCTGAGCCACCATTAAATGCACTGATATTATTAGCAATCAGGGCGCGGCCCTTCCATACCGGTCGAATTGGCTTCGAAGCTAACATAGGCGGTTTTGTAGTATCGGCTTTTATTATGGCATCCGCGTTGGGATTGGTCGCGCCGTTTCTTGCCTGATCCGTGACATCTAATATAATTCCGTTACCATCACTTAATTTTCCGATTACATTCCAGTTTACCAAAGTTTTATTATTCCAAACATAATTGCGTTGTATAATAACATGATAACCGGGTGCATCATCATGCGCCCAATTATTGAG
>JACMLY010000005.1 GCA_014379345.1 Chitinophagaceae bacterium | reverse complement strand
GTTAACCCAACCATGAAAAAGAAGGTATAATTAAAGATTATAAATAGGGAATGGAAAGAGGCTGCAGACGGATTAAGTATAACGTTAAAGGACAGATGAAATGCAACTCCTATCATGACTAACAAAGACACACATCGAAGTAATTCTAAATTAACAATAATTCAACTTCGTTTCAGGATACTGTCAACTAATTATTCTTAAATGTATATTCTTTTTGGATAGTTACTCATTTTATAAAAAGTTTTTTTACTCATTCGTAAAATGAATAAACATGTTTATGGGTTATAGCTTAACACCTCCCTCCTTTCTCAATACCCTGTTTAATTACCAAAAGGAATTATTTTTTTTGATAATTGCTTGTGCAATGTCGTTGGCAGGTTGCACCAGTAACCAGGATACAGACTGGCGAAATTATGGGGGAAATAAAGCCGGAAACCGTTATTCAACTTTAAATGAAATCCATAAAGAAAATGTAAAGGATTTGAAAATAGCCTGGACCTATGATACGGCTGAAGATTCTGCACGTAATAAACTTGGCAGAAATATTGAGATTCAATGCCAGCCAATAGTAGTAAACGAAATATTGTACGGAACAACACCGATGCTCAAATTATTTGCCATTGAAGCCGCCACCGGGAGGGAGTTATGGAAATTTGATCCCTTCAAAAACAAAGATCCCGAACTGCATCCCAGCCGTGGTGTGGCATATTGGGAGGATGCAGGTGACAAAAGAATTTTATATACGGCGGGATCCGGCTTATATGCCATCAATGCAATCACAGGTGATGTGATCAAAGAATTTGGTAATGACGGAATCGTTGACCTGCATGAAGGGCTAAGTCATGACAGCCTTGGTCATGATGTAATGAATCTTTCAGTCAGGGCAACAAGCCCGGGCGTTGTTTATAAAAATATTTTTATCATAGGTTCAAGTGTTTCAGAACGCGGAGATGCAGCGCCTGGTTATATCAGGGCTTTTGATGTTAGAACAGGAAAGCTGGTTTGGGTTTTTCATACTATACCGCTTCCCGGTGAGCCGGGTTATGAAACCTGGCAAAAGGAATCCTATAAAAAAATTGGTGGTGCAAATAACTGGGCAGGGATGGTACTGGATGAAAAACGGGGAGCCGTTTATTTTGGTACAGGTTCTCCCTCTTCAGATTTTTATGGTGGTGAAAGAGCTGGTAAGAATTTATTCGCCAATTGCATTTTGTCACTTGATGCTTCCACAGGAAAATTGAACTGGTATTTTCAAACTATCTATCATGATCTTTGGGATAGAGACATGGCATGTCCTCCCAACCTGGTCACTGTTAAGCAAAATGGTCGCCTAGTAGATGCTGTCGTGCAGGCCACAAAAGACGGATTGATTTATGTGCTAGACCGGGATAAAGGAACCTCGCTTTTCCCGGTTGAAGAAAGGTCAGTGCCAACACAAGGATTACCCGGTGAAAAACCGTGGCCCAGTCAAAAATTTCCCTTGAAACCTGCGCCTCTCTCGCGGCAGGTATTAACGATTGAGGATATAACAAACATTTCACCGGAGTCAAATGCTTTTGTAAAACAACGTTTTCTTAATACCTGGTCAGGAAACAAATTTATGCCGCCGAGTATAGAAGGATCTTTATTTTATGCAATAGGCGGAGGTGCGGAATGGGGTGGCAATGCAATTGATCCATCAGGAATACTTTACCAGAATGTC
>JACMLY010000050.1 GCA_014379345.1 Chitinophagaceae bacterium | reverse complement strand
TCCCGGAAGCTCTACGCCAACAACAGGAAGAGAGCATGTATTCACCGTGTTGCCTCCTGACGGATTTCGCAAACCCGCAAAAACCAACGCTAATTTTCACGCATGGAATTTACAACGGCGTTTCGGTGATGACTATCGCAAACATTGGGCTGTGATGGCTTTGGACAGAACTGACAACTGGGGTTTGACAACAATTGCCAACTGGTCGGATCCAATGTTATGGGAAATGAAAAGAAAACCCTATGTTATTTTTATGCGGGGATGGGGGATAGAACAAGGTGTTATGGGATTAGCGGATATATACGTACCCAACTACAAAAGCTATGTTGATTCAGTTGCAGCTTCACAAGCTGCAGCAAGAAAAAATGATCCGTGGCTGATTGGCTATTTTCTTGGCAACGAACCTCCGTGGCCCGATAGGGAAGCACTCGTCATAGAAAAGATATTGTCAGGTAGACCAACTCCCATGAGAAAGGTGTTAGAAGCTTTTTTAGCTGAAGGCGATACTCCTGACCGCCGCAAATTATTTGTTCACCAAACGTTTGAAAAGTTCTTATCTATTTTAAATGAAGCGTTGAAAAAATACGATCCTAATCACCTCAACCTCGGTATTCGTTTTGGCGGAACGCCTCCTGAAGCATTGATCAAAATGGCAAGAAGTTTTGACGTGTATAGTTTCAATATATATGCCTATGCTGTTTCTCCGGTGTATCTGGATATGCTTGCGCAACTTACAGATAAACCAATGCTGATAGGAGAGTATCATTTTGGCACACCGGGCCGGGGGCTTGCTGCCGGACTGGGACAAGTGGCCGATCAAAAAGAGCGAGGCGTGGCGTATCAATATTATACAGAAAATGCGTTTGCGCATCCCTCCATAGTGGGCACTTATTGGTTCACCTGGTACGACCAGCCGAATACCGGACGTAATGATGGAGAGAATTATAATATCGGTGTGGTGGATGTTACAGATCGTCCGTATAAAGAATTAATTAAGGGAATTGTGGATACCCATAAACGATTGTACAATGTACATGCCGGCAAATTACCAGCGTTCAATCAAATGCCAAAAGGAGCAATTGAGCCTGATTATCCTGCATCACTGCTTAAGCCAAAATGATTTCGGGGCACCCAGTTTCTAATTTAAAAATCAAAATGAAGATTGTAAAGATTTTATTTTTCTCTTTTTTACTTTTCCGAATTTTCAGTTTTCTGTGAAGAAGATGCTGATGTACCCGATACCCTACTTTGTTTATTAATAGAATCAAATAACGTTGTAACAAATAATATTTATGAAGCAGTTATCCCGGTTTTTATTTCTATCGGCTTTTCTTTTATTGCTAGTAGACAAAACAGAAGGTAAAGCTGTAAAAGTTCAGCGATGGCAGCCTTATGATTTTGAATTTAAAAGCAAGGAATTGACATCGAATCCTTTTACAATAAATTTTTCCGCGGAAGCTGTTGGCCCTGGGAATACGAAGCTGATACTGCCTGGTTTTTATGATGGAAACGGAACCTGGAAGATCAGGTTCGCCCCAACGAAAGAAGGCGAATGGACAATTACTACAAAGTG
>JACMLY010000049.1 GCA_014379345.1 Chitinophagaceae bacterium | reverse complement strand
ATTATGGCTGGAACGAGGCGAGTATCGTTTTTAAGAACGATAAAGTGAATGCTAATGTGGTCCTTACGGGAGTTAAGTCAATTGCAGCTAACAAGTCTGTGGTAACAAAAGAGTTCGGTGTCGGCTTCGCAAGCTATTCATACAAATTAGATCAAAATTTACAGCTTACCCGGATGATTTCAGTTAAACCTTCAATGAAGGTCCATACTGGAAATCCTTCATTTGCAGTCACTATAGTTTTGAAAAATAATGGCAGGCAAATACAGCATTTAAGTTACTCAGAGCGCATACTCGTCAATTATGTATTAAATAGCACGCAATATATTGAGAAGCGAAAACGCCCGCTATCGCACGAAGTAGATGTCAGAATAGATGACAAAAAGGAAATAGGGATTGCTGCTGTCTCCGCTACAGCTAACAAGTTCCTCGTTCTTCCGGCCAGAAGCGAACGTTTTGTTTACGATGTTGCACCTCCTGCAGTATTCATGCAGTGTAAAAGGAATGATCAGGAGTTTTCATCTCAAATAAAATATAAGAAAGATACTTTGGGCACGCAGATTGATTTATCGCTAAAGCCCGGTGAGATTAAATCTTTTAATATCATCATTGGCATAGCAGAAGGTCAGAATTTCAACGATGTTCAAAAACAGGCTGAAGACCTTCTGACCGGCGCAGACTTTAATAATACTATGGAAGGCTTATTTGCCGCCCAATGGAAAAAACGATTGCCCGATTTGTCAAAGGAAAAAAATATTGTTTTAAAGCGCGAGATGTTGTGGAACGCTCATATGGTGGAAGCATCTGCAAAGTACAGCGAATACTATAAGGAAACATTCATCCCACAAGGAACGGTTTATAGCTATTTCTATGGCGACAATATTTCAAACCGCGATCATTTACAAGCTGCTCTTCCTGCTTGCTACACAAATCCGGAATTGGCTAAATCGGCTATCAGGTACGTTATAAAACATTCGGAAAGCGACGGGGAAATTAAGAGGGGAAATTATTCTGGTTATGGTTATACGCCGCCATCACTATATAAGGAAAGTGATGCTCAGCTGTATTTTTTTAACACCATCGCAGAATATCTTGAGATTACCAAAGACTATGATTTTCTGAAAGAGAAGGTTGATTATTATCCCGCTGAAGCCGGGAAAAAGGATCCGGTGTTAATCATGTTGAAAAAATATTTCATCTACCTGCGCGACGAAGTTGGTACAGGGCCAAACGGTTTAGTGAAAATTCTGAACTCGGACTGGAGTGATAGTTTTTTTCATGAGTACTCCCCAAACAGATATTCGGGATCGGCTGAGTCGCATCTAAATTCAGCAATGGTACTGGCTATATTCCCTAAGTTAATTAATGTGTTGAAGCAGTCTGGAAACCCCGAGGCTACCTCACTGATAACTGCATTAGAAAATTACAGGACTATTATTGACAGTGCGTTTATGAAAGACCTGGGTGACCGGAATTTCGCTGCAAGGGCATACCTGGGTCGTAACCTGAAATTCGGTACAGATATCGTTAGCATTGAACCGCAGGGTTATATGTTGCAAATACCTGGCCTTTCCATCAAACGCAAAAAAGAAATGTATGCGTACATAAAAAGCAAGCTCATAACACCTGAAAAGATCGGCGCCAGGACGCGGGAAAAACCCTTTTGGAGTGGTCATAACGGTGAAGATGGCGGCATCTGGTTCTCACTCGAATACTCACTTTTGTTGGGAGTGGCAACATTCGACAAAGAAGAAGCAAGATCGTTGCTAATGAAGTTCTCATTTGATAATTATGCCCGGCAATATCCTGATTACTGGGTAGGGCATTGGACCGCGGCAGATGAAGTGAACTCAACATTATATCGTGAAGGACTTTATGAATTTTGGGTAGGGGTACCTAACCTCAAGGAAGCTTTTCAGGGTTATTGCTCTCACCCGCATACATGGCCGTTGTTCTGTTATTTTAAACTGCGCCAATAAATTTGCCAAGCGGCAGTTGCTTAAGTTTTATCACTTTACATTGATCTGATTTCATAACGTTACAAAGATTTACTCTGATTCATGAAAAATACTATCCTGTGCTTTGTATTTGTGTTATCAATTTTATTTGCCAATGCTCAGACCTACAATATAAAAGACTGGGGTGCTACTACAGATACATCCAAACTAAACACAAATGCAATCCAGTCTGCGATTGATCAGTGCAATAAAGCTGGCGGAGGCGAAGTGATTGTGCCTGCCGGAATTTATTATACCGGTACAATATTCCTAAAGCCAAATGTATACCTGCGCCTGCTTCCAGGTTCTGTTTTGCAGGGCAGTTATAATCCGGCAGATTATCCTGAACATGATATCTCCTCTAAACGGAAATATGGCACCATTACACATAACGGCATCCACGTCGGATGGTTAAAGGCGCTTATCATCGCTGACAGTATTACGAACGGGGGACTTATCGGTGAAGGAACCGTAAAAGGTGCAGGCGAAGGGAAAGCATTTCAATTGGGTGAAAACAAAAACGGCAAGCCCATAAACATCCTGTTTATCGGTTGCAAAAATGTTGCACTGAAAGGAATCAGGATTCTTAATTCTGCTCAAATAACCGTCTCCGTGTCTGGTTGTGATGAAATGGTTATTGACGGACTTTATATCAACAGCTTTGTTAACTGGAATACCGATGGGATGGATGTAGATGGAAGAAACATCACTATAAGCAATTGTATAATAGATTCAGAAGATGATGCCTTGTGTTTCAAAAGCGAGTACATTGATAAGCTTTGCGAGAACATAACAGCAACCAATTGCATATTGTCCTCAAATTGTAATGGTCTGAAATTCGGGACAGGCTCGAGGGGTGGATTCAAGAATATCGCCGTCAGCAATATCGTAATAAAAAAGCCATCAAAAGACATTTTGAGGAAATGGAATATCCTTCCCGGTATTGTAAAGAAAATCAACACCAATAGTGTCAATACCGGAATTGTAATACTGGGTGTTGATGGCGGAACAGTGGAGAACATTAATATCTCGGATGTGGTTATGACTGATGTCATAAGCCCGATCATGATCCGGGTAAGCAAGCGATTTTTAAACGAAGAAAAAAAGCCGTCGGTAATGCGCAATATCAACATACATCATGTAACGGCCGAAGCACAGAGTATTATTCCATCCATCATTGCCGGATTGCCTGAAAGCTCAATACAAGACGTAAGAATTTCAAACATGCGTATTCTGCTGCCCGGAGATGTAAATTCTACCAAAGACTTTCCTGCCCAGGTTCCCGAGAATGACAAAGGTTATCCGGAAAACAGGATGTTTGGATTAAAGCTACCCGCAAATGGCTTCTACGCCCGCCATGTAAACGGGCTATATTTTACCGATATTTCGATTACTACGCAAGTAGAAGACATCCGACCCGTATTTGTATTTGATGATGTGGCAGATGCTGTTCTAAAAACTATTCGTTATAACGGAAATGACATAAAAAACGCAAGATCCGTGCTTGAAAAAAGGAATAAGGTAAGTGCCGTGATCAGGGAATAGAGTTGATCCCTGTGACTGGAAAAACAACCTCATCAGGTGATCACTTAACCTGGAACCATTGCAAAAATTATCGAAGCAATCCAGTACAGTGTTGCAGTCAGTAACTAAATGGAAGACCTGAGATCAGAAGTGATATGCCAGTGTAAATAACAACGTTAATCATGGAACGAAACAAAAATAAAAAAGTCATTTATTTCCGAAAATTGAGTTTGCCTCTTGCCTTACTTGCCTGCTTTTTATTTTTGTTTCAATTTTTGTTTGCACAGACGTTACCTGCAGACAACCAGATAGGAGCAAAACAAAAATCCCGGCACAAGCAAAATACTTCACTCTATCAAACACAGTTGAAAATATGGTGTGATGCCTTGCTGAAAATTCAACTACAAAAGGGCCAGGACGAAGGTGGCATCTTTTGCGAGTCGCACGGATTTGTACACGGCCGTTGTGGCGATGCTGTGTACCCGCTTCTCACTTTGTTTAAACTGACCCACGAGGAAAAGTATAGAACGGCGGCCCGCAAGGTATATCGTTGGTCAGAGGAACACGTATCTCAGCCGGACGGCTCGTGGCTCAATGAAGCAGGCGGAAAAAATAACTGGAAGGGCATTACCTGTTTCAGTGTTCTTGCAATTGGGGAAGCATTGCGCCATCACAGCGATTTGCTAACAAAAAAGGAAAATGAAGAATGGAGAGAACGCCTTCGTAAGGGAGCCGATTTCATACTGATCTATCAAACCTTTGAAACCGGCGATATTAATTACCCGGTTTCCGCCGCCGCTGCATTAGCACTTTGCTATAAAATCCTCGGGGATGAAAGATACCTGGTTCGAGCAAAAGCGCTTGCGGATTTTGGTCTTCAACATTTTACCGAAAATGCTTTGATCTGGGGTGAAGGCGTTCGTGGACCAAACGATACCACACCGAAAGGGTTACGTCCGATTGATGTACCCTACAATATGGAAGAGTCCCTGGCAAATTTTGCCTTGTACGGAACTTTAATGGGGGATGAAAAGGTGTTGGCTACGGTTGCTGCCTCTTATATTTCACACCTGAACTGGGTGTTGCCTGATGGCAGTATGGATGCAGGTTGGTGCAGCCGCCAATACAAGTGGACCTATTATGGTAGTGCCACTTCTGATGGGCCTGCAGGCGGCCTTGCCCTCATGCAGAAAAGGGATTTGCGGTTTGGAGAAGCCGCACTGCGCAATCTGAAACTAAGAGTAGCGCTTACACATGATGGTCTGTTGCACGGCGGTCCCCGTCTATTTGAACGCGGGGTTCCGGTTTGCAGCCATCATACCTTCACCAGCATCAAAGGCCTGGCAACCGCTATTGATGAGGGCATTCAAAATACTGCCGATGTTTCGTTGCCGAATGATAAAGCCTTCGGCCTTCGGGAATGGCCCGAAGCAAGCGTTACTCAAATTGGTGTCGGTCCCTGGAGGGCATCGGTTACCACCAACGATATAGCTTCATCACCCAAGCGTGGCGGCCATCCAATGGGCGGTTCTTTAGCGATGCTTTGGCATAATGAAACTGGCCCCATTGCGGTAGCCAGCATGAGCGACTACAAACTATATGAAGGAAGCAATATGCAAAAGCCGGTCAGCGATTCAGCGCTGTTTTCTCTTACACCAAGGATAGAAGTAATAAGCAATGGAATTCGCTATTCCAATGTGTATGATGGGGAAGCAAAGAGCAGAAGCTTTAGCGGCGACTCTGTTCAGCTAATCGTTCAGGGTCATTTGCGGGATTCAAATGGAAATGTCTTACCGGGAGCCAATGCCTCGTTTCAACTGACATACACTTTTACTGCAAATTCATTTCAAATGGCTATATACACGGTCGCAGCAGGGGCCAGGTTGTTGTTTCCCATTGTTGCGGCATCATCAGAGAGAGTCACCTATAAAGCTGATAGCACCCTGGCTGTTCAAAAAAATGCGAGTCGTATAAAAATATTTGGGAGTGATAAAAGAGGATGGGAAAGCATCACGAACACACGGGTATTTAATTTCGTACCCGGCTTTGAAGCTGTACCGGTCCAAATCATGTTGGATAAAAATGGCAAGGGCCTCATCCGTATTGAAGTAATTAAATAGACAGTGAAACCGAAGTAAATAATTATCAATCTAAAAAGCACCTACACTATGTCAACCCGCAGAAACTTTGTCAGGCAATCAGCCATAACAGCGACTGGTGCAATTTTTTTTCAGTCGGTTTTTGCATCGCTGATCAATCAAAATGACGATGATGGCACTTTCAAAAAGCCAATGCGAATTCTTCTGCGTTCCGGGTGGCAGGTAGAAAACATCGGCGACATCGCCCATACCCCAGCCATGTTGGCGTTGATTGAAATGTATATTCCAGAGGCTATTGTTACCTTCTGGCCGTGGTACCATTATCTACCGGATAATGAAGTGCAGATGCTGAAAAAGCGTTTTCCAAAAATGCAATTAGTGGAAGGTAAGTTAGATGTAAGTGGTCAGGCTTCAACAAAAGAATTAGGTGAAGCCCTGGCTGTCTCTGATTTTCTGCTACACAATTCCGGACCGGCTACCATTGCCTGGCAGGACTTAAGCACGTTTAAAAAAGTTTTTAAAAAACCCTTTGGTATTTACGGTGTTACCTACGGCTTATATGGCACGCCCGAAAAAGATATTCTAAGCGAAGCCGATTTTGTTTACTTCCGTGATTCAGTTTCACTGCGAAAGGCGAAGGACGCCGGTGTTCATTCGCCCATCATGAAATTTGGACCGGACGTGGTTTTTGCCATAGATGTAACCGATGATGAAAAAGCTATTGCTTTTTTAAATGCTAATGAATTGAAGAATGGTAAGTTTTTTTGCGTTATTCCTAAGCATCGAAACACACCCATGTGGCTACACAAGCAGAAGAACCGGCCCTTTGACGAAGTAAAAAATGCCCGGAACGAAGCGATGAAAGAGCACGACCACATCCCTCTTCGGGAAGCTATTTCTGAAGTAGTAAGAAAAACTAATTCTAAAATATTGATTTGCCATGAGGATGAAACCGAAATGGAGATAGGAAAAGACTGGTTGCTTGATAAGCTTCCTGAAGACGTAAAGCCAGCCGTAGTTTGGTTAAACCGACCCTGGTTAACTGATGAAGCTGTGAGCATCTACAAAAGGTCGGCAGGATTTTTCGGTAGTGAAATGCATAGCCCGATCATGTGTATTTCTCAAGGCATTCCGGCCATTGTAGTGCGATGGGAGGAGCAAAGCAGTAAAGGAACAATGTGGAAGGATATTGGGTTAGGCGAATGGCTTTTTGATTTTGACAAGGAAGAAGATGTAAAACGTTTCGTTCCTGCGGTGGTCGCCATGGCTACTGATCAAAAAGCGTCAAAAAGGAAAGCAGAAAAGGCAAAGGGGGTTGTGCAGGCAATGCTCAGGACAAATATGAAAGAAATAAAGAAAAGCAGCGGGTAAAAAATTGATTCAATCAAAACAAAATAAATAACAGCAAATTTTTATCATGATAAAACTTCTTTTTTTTCAATGCTTATGTCTTTTAAGCTTTACTGTTTTAACAGCACAAACCTGGTATGTATCAGGTACAGGTAATGATGCAAACGATGGGAAATCCCCGAAAACTGCTTTTCGGAATTTGCAGAAGGCTGCAGATTTGGTTAAACCTGGCGATTTGGTACTGATTAGTAATGGTATTTATACAAATGATGATAGGTCAAATGGTAGCGCGGTGCTTTCTATAAAAAAATCTGGCAAACCAGACGCCTGGATCACCTGGAAGGCGGTACCGGGAGCCAAGCCGGATATTCGACCTATTGGCTGGTCTGGTATTGAGATTTCCGCTTCTTATCATATCCTTGATGGTTTAACAGTTACCGGTGGCAACGATTCCATCGTATTGCTGCATGCACAGGAAGACGCAAAGAAGACAAAACCCAGTCCGGGATATAATACCAATGGCATTTTTGTAAATGGCCGGAATAATAGTGTCGATGATAAACCACATCATACGATCATTCGCAATTGCATAGTAAGCAAATGCCCAGGTGCCGGTATAGCTATAATTGAAACTGATTACTTTACGGTAGAAGACTGTAAGGTTTTCGACAATGCATGGTTCATGCGTTATGGCGGGTCTGGTATTTCTACACTCAATAATTGGGCGCATGATGATGCACCCGGTTATCATGTTATTATACAACGCAATTATGTTTGGAATAATAAAACTTTGGTAAACTGGAATGTAATCGGAAAATTAAGTGATGGTAACGGAATTATATTAGATGTCACTGATCAGGCAAGAAACGGCGCGACCAATCCGAACGCGGATGCCGTAATAAAAGCCGATACCACAAAACCGCCTATGTTAGCTTCGAAGCCAGTGCGACCGGTATGGAAGGGCCGTGCCCTGATTGCTAATAATATCAGTGCGTTTAATGGTGGCTCAGGCATTCATACTTTTCGAACAAAACATGTTGATATAATTAACAACACTACTTATCACAATGGCGGTATAGTAGGTTACCAGGAATTGTTTGCAAATAATTCCGAAGATATTGTGATACTTAACAATATCATCGTCCCTCGCCCGGGCGGAAAAGTTACCTCCAATAATAAGAATACCAATATTCGATGGGATTACAATATTTATCCAATACAACAAAGTGTAATGAAAGGACCCAACGATATTATTGCCAGTCCTATTTTTGTAGATGTCCAATCTGATATCACAAAGGGAGATTTCCGATTGGGAAAAGGAAGCCTTGCTTTAGGCAGCGGCACAAATGAACTGGCACAACCCACAGATATAAAAGGAAAGATGCGCCCCAAAACTAATGGAAGGGATAGAGGTGCTTTTGAACAGTAAACGTAGCCACCCACAAACAATAAATTAAAGACAGTGCCTGTTTTTGATCTTGTTGGTGAGATCCCAGGGATAAGACCAATATGTTTGAACGTGTAGCTAATAAATTTAACCGGTTAAAACTAAAATGATGGGAATGGCAAAAATTCTTAAACTCTTCTTTGTGTTAAGTTTCTTTTTTTGTAATCCGACTACACAGGAACAAAAGCACGATTCAAAGAACGGATCAACTTGCCTCAGGGTGATATCACCTTACACGCTGGGATTCATAGGAATTCTGGAAACGAGTTTGCTCAATAAGAATTAATTTAATGCTGAAAACAAAAAACCCGTTTAATTAAACAATCTTAACACGATGCGAAAGATATTTCTAATTCTTTACCTGCTGGTATGGAAAATTAATTTCTTATCTGCTCAAATACCTTTGTGGCAAAGCAAAGGACGTATAGTTGTTAGCTCGGACGGCAATGAGCATGATCACGATGACTGGGGAGCAACTCCTTTGACTTTAGCTATCCTGGCTGCAAAGGGTTTGCAAGATAAACTGAGCGTCTATATTTACAGTGATCATATCTGGGGAAGTAATCACGAGCATCCGGGCATCGATGGTATATCGCCATACGCGCAGATGAAGGAAAGTGCGATCCAGGGTGGGAAAATGTTTGGCTTTAAAAAAACGAATTTCATATGCGCAGTAGATAATGCAGAGGTCGCTTATGAAGCACTAAAAAATCAGATTAACCAATCTTCTGAGGATAATCCTCTGTTTATCGTGGTAGCGGGACCGGTACAGGTTATAGGGGAAGCTATTTCCAGGGCCGGCGTCTCAAAGAGGAAATTCATAACAATCATTACTACATCTTCGAATTGGAACAATAGTCACGCCGATAAACCATATCTGGCCTGGGAAAATCATTCGGGCTGGATATTGGACAAAATAAAACAAATGGACGGCGGAT
>JACMLY010000048.1 GCA_014379345.1 Chitinophagaceae bacterium | reverse complement strand
ATCTCACCACCGCCGGCTCTCATTTCTTCATACCTTTTTGTTTGCGCGCGATAAAATGTTGCAAAGATGGTGTCAGTCTGGCTTGTCTGATCCTTATCAAGTTTCAGATCTGCAAGCTTCTCCATAGTTGTCTTTGTTCTTTCTTCTGCCGAAGGCATTTGACCGCCACCGCCCTGTGCATATGTGAAACAGGTAACAGCGCACATGAAAATAGCCACAAGGCTCATTTTTGCTTTCATTAATATAACATTTAGTAATGAGTGAATATGTACAGCTATAAGACGCCTGGTGTACGCTTAGCCTTGCGGGTGAGTAATGTTAAAGTGTTACTTTTTATTTTCACCGTCCCGTTTCCGGTTACTCTGTCCACGTTGCGAACCTGACATTCTTTTAATGAGGATTTGAACAATTGAATCATATTTCGGCGTTTGTGCTGGAGTACAAACCAATCTGGAGTTGCGAAAATGTTGGAATACCTGGATGTCGATCAACTTTTGCTTCTCGCCTATCTTAGAAGCTGCATTATTAATTATTGAATCTGGAGTTTCGGGAGACTTCAGCAGAAGATAAAAGTCATTTTTTGTATTTTGAAGGTCTTCGAACAATGGCTTCATCTTTTTCCAATGCTCTTCACGCAGCCGGTTTAATTCCTTCACCTGCTGAGAGTCGAGTCCAACTTCCCTTTTTAAAGTTTCGGCCATTCCATACCCTGGCTTTGGCCCGCCCGGACTTTTGCTTTCGCCTGATTTGGGCCAAAGAAAAAAGGCAAGTATCGCAATGTTTGTTAAGAGCAGAATTGTGATGATAACTATCAGCCTCCTGCTTCTGGAACTGCTATTCATCAGGGTTCAGCATTTGAATAATCATAAAAGGAAGTTGATGCAATGGTGTATTCATCAACCATCGATATATCAGGCTGATCAGCCAGGTCAGCCGAAACTCCTGATTCCCTGAAAACAACGGAAACATTTAACAAAAGGACAAAAGAAATCACAGCGGCAATCACAAAAGGTTTTGTGATATAGGAAGTAATCGTCTCCCAGAGATTCTTCTGCTCATCTTCCATCCGCGCCATAACGCGGGTATAAAAAAACGGCCCCGGACTTGCTTTTTGAAGGCCGTCCAGGCTATTCAGGGTTTCTTCCACACGGTTTTCTGTAGATTCACTTTGTTTCATACACTATAATTTGACGTGAAAAGAAAATAAAACTTGTGTTCTATTGATCTTGCTGATAATATTTTTCAAGGGTTTTTTTCAAATTGCTTTTCGCCCGGTGCATTAAAGACTCAACAGAAGATACCGTTGTTTCCATTACATCGCTGATTTCCTGGTAGCTAAGACCTTCTATTTTGTGAAGAGTAAAAGCTATTCTTTGATTATCAGCCAGTTGATTAACGGCCTTCATTAATATTGCGGATTTCTCCCTGTTATCCAGGATTACCCCCGGATGGTTAAAGTCCGGTGGATGAATCACAGCCTCATTCTCATCAGTGAAAAGATTTTTAACAAAAGCGAACCTTTTTTTTCTGTTTTTCCGGCGAATATGATCCATTGCCTTGCTGATTGTGATACGGTAAAGCCAGGTTGAGAGCTTTGATTCTCCTTTAAAATGGTGGATCGACTCGTAAACCTGGACAAAAACCTCCTGCGCAACATCTTCAGCGTCTTCAGCATTCTGCAATATTCCAATAGCCGTGTTGTAGACCAAATCCTGCCAGGCCGCCACAATTTTCTTGAAAGCAGTCTGATCACCTTGCTTTAGCTGCTCGATTAAAATCCATTCATTCAAAGCCGGTGTTTTTGACTGTAAACGATATTACGTAAAAATTATGAATCGCCGGAGAGGCCCAAAGCCGCAACATCAATATTAATTTTTGGAATGCGGTTTGCCTAAATCCGATTATATTGCACGTCCTTTTAAACAAACGGAATATGGAATACGGAAAAATAATTTCAGTTACGGGCATGCCAGGATTATACGAGTTGCTAAGCAGCAAAAATGACGGCGCTATTGTTCGATCACTGGACGATAAATCTACAAAATTTGTGTCCAGCCGGATCCACAACTTTTCACATCTTGAAAGCATAGAAATATATACTGTTCGTGATAATGTGAACCTGGTTGAAGTGTTCCAGGCTATGGACAAAAGCAGTGAAAAAATTCCCGATGGTAAAGATGCAGCAGCTTTAAAAAAATACTTCGAAAGTGTTTACCCGGACATCGATTTTGAAAGGGTATATACAAGCGATCTGAAAAAGATGGCCAAATGGTTGCATGTCCTAAAGTCAAATGAGGTTGAATTGAAACTAACTGAAGCACCAGTAGAAGAAAGCATCGCACAGGCCGAAGTAAACGAGGAGCCGGTTGACGAGCAGGCGATCGAAAAGCCATCTGGAAAAAAATCGGCAAAAGATACTGGCGCCGGGGACAAGCTGGCACCTGCAAAAACCGACGGTACAAAAGCAACGGCAAAAGAAAAGAAAGAACCAGTAACGGAAGAAGAAACTCCAGAGAAAAAAGCAACAGCTAAAGAGAAGAAGGAACCGGTTGAAGAAGAAACTCCAGAGAAAAAAGCAACAGCTAAAGAGAAGAAGGAACCGGTTGAAGAAGAAGCTCCAGAGAAAAAAGCAACAACTAAAGAGAAGAAGGAACCGGTTGAAGAAGAAACTCCAAAGAAAAAAGCAACAGCTAAAGAGAAGAAGGAACCGGTTGAAGACGAAGCTCCGAAGAAAAAAACAGCAACTAAAGAGCCTGTAAAAAAGAAAGCGGCACCAAAAAAGAAATCCTAAAATTTACTGGTATTGATAACAAATCACCTAAAGTGATTGTAAATTTATTTGAAGACCGGGTTGAACTTTCAGCCTGGTCTTAGATCGTTTATTTCAATCTATAACGGCTTATAAATTTATAACGCCTTGAATTCATAACAGGTTGAATTAATGACAAACAAATTCAATGTTGCTAATGATCTCAATGATTTTGTGATAAAGAACTTTATTAAAACATGGAAAAAACTTCAAAAATAAAAAAACTCGAGCGTCATTTTCTTCCTAAAGATTTTACTGTCACGAACTGGGAAACGCTTGAACCTTACTTTAAAGATCTTCTTGAAAGAAAACTTACAAATCCGGCAGACCTCGAACACTGGCTCAAAGACATGAGCGAGATGGAAGCCGTCCTTAGCGAAGATGCCTGCTGGCGCCAGATCAAGATGACCTGCGATACAGAAAACAAGCAACTGGAAGAAGCGTTTAATTATTTCTGTCTGGAAATTCAACCGAAGATTCAGCCTTATGCCGATAAGCTAAACCGTAAGCTGGTTGAAAGCCCACTTACATCTAAACTCGGGGAAGCGAAATATTTCACGTATTTGCGGAGCGTCAAAAAAAGTATCGAATTATTCCGTGAGGAAAATATTCCGATCCAGGCCGAGCTGAGCGTATTACAACAGCACTATGGTGTAATCTCAGGCAAAATGACCATAGAAGTAGAAGGCAAGGAATATACACTTCAGCAGGCCGCAAAATTTTTGGAAAGTCATGATAGAAAACTTCGCGAATCAGTTTACAGAAAAATAAATGAAAGAAGATTAGCCGATCAGACACCATTGGACGAACTGTTTAAAACACTTGTTGAAAAACGGAACCAGCTCGCAAAAAATGCAGGCTTTCAAAATTACCGCGACTATAAATTCAAAGAGCTGGGACGGTTTGATTATACCAAAGAAGATTGCTACCAGTTTCATGAATCGGTCAAAAAACATATCATGCCTCTTGTTGATCTTGTTTATAAAAACAAGAAAGCACAACTAGGTCTTGATACGCTCAGACCCTGGGATCTGGAAGCCCAGCCTGCAGGCATCGAGCCGCTGAGACCATTCACAACCGGCGAAGAGTTACTGGAAAAGACAATTGCGTGTTTCTCAAAACTGAGGCCGTTTTTTGCAGACTGCCTGAAGCAGATGCATGATATGAAACACCTTGATCTCGACAGTCGGAAAGGGAAGGCGCCGGGTGGTTATAACTGCCCACTGGCAGAATCAGGAGCGCCGTTTATATTTATGAATGCGGCCGGACAAATGAGCGACGTTACAACTATGGTTCACGAAGGTGGTCATGCTGTTCACTCATTTCTGAGCCATCCGTTGGAATTAAGCTCCTTCAAAGAGTATCCAATGGAAATAGCCGAAGTGGCGAGTATGGCCATGGAACTTTTTACGCTGGAATATCTTGACGTTTACCTTGATAATCCTGAAGATATAAAGAGAGCGACTGAACGCCAACTGGAACGGGTCCTGACAATCTTTCCCTGGATTGCAACCATTGATAAGTTTCAACACTGGATTTATGAGAATCCACACTATACCCAGGAAGAGATTGCGGTCGCCTGGAAGAGAATACTCGCCGAATTTTCATCATCAGAAGTTGACTTTTCAGGCCTCGAAAATTACCGTGCATCAAGCTGGCAGAGACAGCTGCATTTATTTGAGGTACCTTTCTATTACATCGAATACGGAATCGCACAACTAGGCGCAATCGGGCTATGGATGCAGTTTAAGAAGGACAAGGAAAAAGCGTTGGACAATTACATGAACGCGCTTGCGCTGGGAGGAACCAAAACATTACCTGAATTGTACAAAACTGCCGGACTTGTTTTCGACTTTTCACCTGACCATATCAGGGAGTTAACCGAGTTTGTAAGGAGTGAATACAATCATACTGTTAATTAGTCGCAAAAAAATACCCTTAACGTGGTATAGATTTATAAATCCAAGCCACTATCTTTGTACACGCCTCTCAACAATACGATATATTAAGACTTTTAAAGTCTTTCAAAATAGCTACTAATCAGAGCCTTAACCAAAAGTCCCGGTGTTTCTACATCGGGGCTTTCTGTTTTTATGTGCTTCAAAACAATCTAAAATAAATTAAAAACGTGGTAAAAAATCATCTCCAAAAGAGCAAATTGCCAGTAAAATACCCCTTAACAAAAACTTAATTTTGACAACTTTTGCAGATCCCATTTACAATCATTTGGAATTCGCTTGCTTTAAAGCCTGTGGGAAGTTTAACTGAAGGGATAGTTACATGATCCAGGCAAATGGTATTGGTGCATTTGCTACAAACGAAATGGACATGGTTATCGTGATGATGCCCTTTGCTGCAATCATCCTTACATAATGCATAACGGATAGAATTATCGCTTGTTGGAATAGTATGAATTATGCCTTTGTCCAGAAAAGATTGCAGGGTCCGATAAACTGTAACACGATCAAACTTTTCCCCGGTCTTTTTTTCAATATCTGAATGAGCAAGCGCACCATTGCTTTGTAAAAAGAGCTCAAGAATTTTTTTCCGACTTCCAGTTACACTCAGTTGATTCTTCTTCAATATGTTATCGATCAAAACTTCCATGTCAACTCAAAATTACGAAAATCATTAATTGCCAAACATGTTGTTGGCGAAGCGTTTCCCGGTAGCGGGCTCGTTCAGCAACTTTGGTACATCCTTATCAATCTCCGCAAGTTCATCTTTTTTTAAGCCATCATAAATTTTCCGAACCTTACCATTTTTATCAACCAGCGCTATAAACTGGGTGTGAAGAAACTGTTCATCTATATTTCCACCATTGTTTTTGGGATCATCAAGCAAATAACTCATCCTGGCAGCCGTATAGAGACTATCCTTGCGACCTGTCAGAAACCACCATTTTTTAGTATCAACCTGTAGTGAATCAGCATATTGTTTTATTCGTGTAACGCTGTCTGTAGCAGGGTCACAGGTGTGTGAGAGAATTACAAAATTCGGTTCATTCCTGAATTTTTCATAAACCACTTTCATATTGGTATTCATAATCGGGCAGATGCTCTTGCATGTGGTAAAGAAAAATTCTGCCAGATAAACCTTTCCAAATACGTCTTTCTCCGAAACCTGCTTTCCATCCTGGTTGGTGAATCCAAAAGGCCGCACAGTGCTTTGAACCGGCAATTTCACATCTCCATATCCAGGGATAAGCCTGGTCATTACGAAATAGAATCCTACGGCAAGGATGGCAAAAAATACAGCGTATGACAAAAATCTCTTACTCATATCAGTTTTATTGGCGCAAAGTTACAACGTGCCTGCAGCATAAATAGTGCATTTAACGAATCTACTAACAAATCATTTGCAACTTAGTTGCACTTGTGGCCAAATTTCGATTATATTTGCAGTCATGAATTTTCGATTTAACTGGGATGCAATGGGTGTGGCTACTTCGCTGGCATGTGCTATTCATTGCGCCGTGCTGCCCCTTGTACTGACCAGTTTGCCTGTTTTTGGGGTAAATATCATCGAGAATATGAACTTCGAATACTTCATGATATTTCTTGCAGCAGGCATAGGGGGATATTCGCTTTGGCACGGTTACCGGAAACATCATCACAGCCTCTTCCCTTTGATTATTTTCCTGGTGGGAATTGGTTTCCTTTTTTCCAAACAGCGATGGCATGCCTTCGAATACTGGCTCCTGCCAATTGCTGTCGTGCTTATTGTTGCCGCACATCTTGTGAATTACCGGGCTTGCCGGATACATGATCATGCTCATAAAGAAGACTGTGATCATTAAAAGATTTGGTTATGATTTCAAAAAACCAACCAAAAAGCCACAAACTGTGTTATTTTTGTAATTAAATTCGTGAGTATGATCAAAACAGGAAATCCTGTCATCAGTATATATACAGAGATGACCCCTAACCCGGAGACAATGAAATTTGTGGCAAACAAGCTTCTTTACCCCGGAAAAAGCATTGATTTCGCAGAAATCAGCAGTGCAAAACCTTCTCCCCTTGCAACTGAGTTATTTGGTTTTCCATTCATAAGAGCTGTGTTTATCGCCAGTAATTTTGTGACATTGACAAAAACTACTGAAACCGAGTGGAACGATGTGGTGCCTGTTATACGCCAGTTTTTAAAAGAATACCTGGAAGAAAACAAACCCGTTGTAAACGAAGAAGAGGTTGCAACAATGAAGCAGGAAAGCTCGAACACTGTAGCGGCCGATGATGATGACGTTGTAAAACGCATAAAAGAATTGCTGGAAAACTATGTGAAGCCCGCAGTTGAGATGGACGGAGGAGCAATTCAGTTCAAAAGCTACAATGACGGTGTTGTGAACCTGATGCTGCAAGGCAGTTGCAGTGGTTGTCCTTCATCAATGATTACCCTGAAAGCTGGAATTGAGGGCATGATGAAAAGAATGATCCCCGAGGTATCTGAAGTAGTTGCTGAAGCAGAGTAGCAATTTCACCTGATTATACTAAACCTTCCTGGCCGGAAGGTTTTTTTTTATGATATGCAGGAAATCTTTCGTTTATTTTTGGAGGGGCTTCAGAAAACAACCTGGCTGGAGTTTATAGCAGTGTTGTTTGGGATAGCAAGCGTAATGTTTTCACGGAAGGAAAACCTACTTGTTTATCCTACCGGCCTGATAAATACCATACTTTATACTTATTTCTGTTTGTTCTGGTGGGATCTTTATGCTGAAGCCAGCCTGAACTTTTATTACACGGTGATGAGTATTTATGGGTGGATCTTATGGGCCAAAATGAAGAAAGGCGGTACCGAACATGTCCTGGAAATTACAAAATGTAACCAGCTGGAGTGGAAGCAGTCAATAATTTTCTTCATGGTTTGCTGGAGTTTGTTGTTTCTTCTGCTGAGGACATTTACGAACAGTGACGTGCCGGCTGCCGATTCTTTTGCCTCGGCATCAGCATATACCGCTATGTGGCTAATGGCCCGGAAAAAGCTCGAAAACTGGATTTGGTGGATATTGACCAATATAGCCTCTATTCCACTTTATTTTTACAAGCAGGCAGTGTTTACAAGCTTTCAGTTTGTAGTATTACTTGTGCTGGCAATTATGGGTTATTTAACATGGAATCAAAAGCTTAAACAGGCGGAAAACTTT
>JACMLY010000047.1 GCA_014379345.1 Chitinophagaceae bacterium | reverse complement strand
TCATCCCGAAGACCGGGACAGGTATGCCAATACTTATTTAAATGCCTTCAAAAAAAGAGAACCTTTTATTGGCGAATTCAGGATACTAAATCAGGATGGTGATTATCGGTGGCTGTTGACAAAAGGGCCCCCGCGCTTTAACCCGGATGGCTCATTTGCAGGTTACATCAGTTCTTCTGTAGATATTACTGACCGGAAAAAAGCAGAAAAGGCGCTAGAGGAAAAGGAGCAAAATCTGCGAAACACTATTATCCAGGCGCCTGTAGCCATGTGCATTTTCAGAGGTCCGGATTATGTGGTTGAACTGGCCAATGAACGCATGTTTGAACTATGGGGGAAATCAGCAGAACAGGTAATGCATAAACCTATTTTTGAAGGTTTACCGGAAATAAAAGGACAAGGATTTGATGCGCTTCTTTATGGGGTTTATACAACGGGTGAAACTTTTTCTGCTGAAGGAGTTCCTGTTACATTGCCGCGTAACGGCAATATTGAGATCGTATACGTAAACTTTGTGTACGACGCCTATAAAGAAGCGGATGGCTCTGTTTCGGGCATATTGGCCATTGCGGTTGATGTAACTGCCCAGGTGATTGCCCGCCAAAAAATAGAAGAAGTAGTTACTGCACGTACTAAAGAATTAGCTGATGCTAACGACAACCTGCAAAAATCAAATGCCGAACTCGCTCAATTTGCTTACATAGCGTCTCACGATCTGCAGGAACCTTTAAGAAAGATCAGTACCTTTTCGCAAATGCTGGAAAATAGCCTGGGCAGTGAATTGAGTAGTCACTCTAAAAACTACCTGCATAAAATAAACAGCTCAGCCTCCAGAATGACTACATTAATAAGGGATGTGTTGACCTATTCAGAACTGGTAAAAGAAAATGAAGTCTTCGAAGAAGTAAACCTGAATGAAATAGTTGAAAATATTAAAACGGACTACGACTTACTCATTGATCAAAAAGGCGCCATTATTAGTTATAAAGATTTACCAACCATCGACGCTATTCCTCTTCAAATGTCCCAACTCTTTGGAAATTTAATCGGCAATTCCTTAAAATTTGTGAGTCAGGATGTAAAGCCTGTCATATCCATCACTGCCGCAAAATTGACAGACGCAGAGATTGCAAAGTCGTCGCTTAGCCGGCAGTCTGAATATTACCAGGTCATGTTTTCAGATAATGGCATTGGCTTTAAAAAGGAGCATGCAGAAAAGATCTTTGACATCTTTCAACGTCTTCACCGCAAATCGGAATATGAGGGTACAGGGATAGGACTAGCGATGTGTAAAAAAATAGTTTTAAACCACGGTGGAGTTATTCATGCAAATGAAAGTTCTGAAGCAGGCGCCGTTTTTAACGTGATTCTACCTCTGAAGCAAAATAAAAGTGTAGGAAGTATATTTTCTGTTCCTTCATAGGGGTTTTGATCACTGCCTTGTGGAATGCTACATACATTTGACTTTGTTCATGTGCAAAATCTTAGAAAGAGTTCCATAGCCCACCAGATATCAGAAAAAGTTATTCAATGAAACGACTAAATAATCCCCGGCAAAACTGCCGGGGATTATTATTAAATAAAATTCATTGAAACTATCCTTCTGCCAACAATTCATCGAGATTACCATGCGCCGCAGTAAAGCCTTCTTTGAAGCCCATTTCAAGTATCTTTTCGAGATCGGCTTGCGCAGCGAAGCTGATTTCTACTGTCACTTTCGTGCGGCCACTTTCGGGGCTAAACTGATTGTTCCAATGCATACTCGGCATGTCGTTGTTGACGACGCCGTTTTCGTCGCAGAATGCATCCTCTGCAACAAAATATTTGTTTGGGACTATCGATTTGTAATCCAACAGGCACCAATGACGGCTACCATCAGGCCCTTCCATATAATAATGCCAACGGCCACCTTCGCGAAAATTCATTGTTTTGGTGTTGGCTTTCCAGGGCTTGGGCGCCCACCATTTATCCAATAATTCACTTTCGGTCCAGGCTTTCCAAACCTGTTCAACCGGGGCATTGAATTCGCGGACTACTGTAATCTTTTTAGCCGCAAGATCTTTTGAAAAGATCGTCTCTTTGTTGATTGTCATGATTGTTTGCTTTTTAACGTTTTTAATACATCATCTAATTGGTTAAACCGTTGCTTCCATAACGAACGGAATGGCTGCAGCCATTTATCTACTTCTTCTAATTTCTTAGCATTGAAATAATAATAAATCTCTCTTTCGGATTGCTCCTGCTTTACCAGTTTGCACTCCACCAATACCTTCATGCTTCGATATTGCCTGCCGGCTACTGTCGAAATGTGTAGCCAGTATATTGGGTGTCATAGCCTCCCTGGCCAGCATATTAAGAATACCACGGCGGGTAGGGTCTGAAATAGCATGAAATGTATCTGTTCTCATAATCGATGATGGATAAGCAACCATCTGGTTGCAAATATAGGAGCAACCAATCGATTGCGCAAATTTTTTGCCGGAATTTGATGATGCAGGATTTATTTAACCACAGGACCAACGGAGGTAAAGCACCGGGGGACAAAAATGTTCAAAAGGAAGTGTCAACAAAACAAAAGCCAATCTCATGCTCCTTCGCCTCTGTGCATTCCTCCTGTACCTCCGTGGTTAATTTTGGTTTTACGCATAAGGTCTTCTGGCAAAAAGATCATTTACAGTTAATGCACATTTTATAATAAGATTAAAACATTATCAAATGAGGTTTTGGTCGTACGAATACCCGCCCAATATATCACCTTCATGAAAAGAACATAATCACAGCATCTATTAATTAATCCAAAAAACCAAAATTATGAAAAAGTATTTCTTGGCGGGATGCACACTGCTTATCACAATTTACTCCTGTAAAAAGGAAAGTAAATTACCGGAACCTGAACACGTGATTACCCTTATGAAAAATGATGCCGATCTGAAAGATCTATTTTTTTCCTCATTGCAATGGGTTAAGAAAACATCATATCAAATTGAAAAGCTTCATTATGATTCACTGGCAATTATGTCTCATGTAAAAGAAATAAAGTCTGCTGAACATCAAAAGCTCTTACAACAGGTGGTAAAATTAAAAGCCAGGTATAAGCTCGAACGGTATTCAAAACAACAGGCAATGGAAATGATCTCCCAATCATTTAAATACTATTTACGCATAGAAAGGGAAAGCGTAAAAATGCAACAAGGGAAGGCAAGGAATGAAGAGCCAGGTCAGCAATTCGGTCCACCAAAAAACTGCTATAAGTGGCTGATCGAAGACGTTAGCGAATGCGATAAAGAGGCAGTCATTGGAACCGGAATTTCCCTGTTTGGGCTGATTGCCGGGCCGGTAACGTACTTTATTGCACAAGGAACCGTGTTTGTTCAGCATAGCCGTTGTGTTGACAAAGCGCATGTAGATTACAAAAGATGCCGTGCTTCGGAAATAGCTCCTGATCCGAACGCGCCGAGTTCAGATACGCTTGTAATATACAATCCGGTAGATCCAAACGATACTATCATTATTTATTAACTTTCTACAATGAAAAATCAAAAGGTTTTAATTGGACTCCTGACCGCTGTTTTATTTATCGGTATACTGGTGGTTCCTGCTGTCTTTGAGGACAATGCAAAAAAAATTGCCTATGCGGTTGTCTTTGCTGCAATGATCATACTTGCAACAATTATTCTGATCAGGGGGAAAAAAAAGACAAATAATTAAGCCTTCTTCCTCTGTGAATACTTTCGGTTACATGTAAAATCTTTAAGACGGATTTTTTTTTAATCACAGAGGTGAAGGAGGTTGGCGCAGCGGCGCACAGGGGAGGATCCGCTTATTGGAGATGGGTGGACAACATTGGCCATAACCGAATCCATGCTACCCGCAATGGCACTACATCAATACCGATATAATTAAAACCGATCCCTTTACATTTTTCGCCGTACACTAGTGATTTTAATTTGAAAAACCCCAGGCGGATAGCCGGGGTTTTTATTACGATTACCCAACGATTGAGCTAAGAGCAATA
>JACMLY010000046.1 GCA_014379345.1 Chitinophagaceae bacterium | reverse complement strand
ACTAGCGAGGCCAGTGAGCATGTTCGATTTTTAATTTAGAATGACAAAAATCCGGTAGATAGTTTTGTCTTTTTCATATATTCACTACCACAAATCTACGCTGACCTTTGGTAAATATATATGGCAGGTTACGACAATAACCGGGGTTGATTGCGACGATTGTTTTGCTGAACTTCGACATATGAAATTCGCATGTCAGATTTTCTGACAAAACTCCCGGAGAAAAATTAATATAGACGGATGAAACATATTTCAATAATAATACCTGAGGGAGATTGTAGTATCACCCACATCGAAGCATCTCACCAGATACTTTCGGAGGTGAATGTTTTCCTGGCTGGCCTGGATCGCGATCCGCTTTTAAAAATAGAGTTAGTTGGCCTAAATAAAGAGTCGGTATTGAAAAAGGGATTCTATACTGTGCATCATGACAAAACTATCGCTGATATAAACAAAACAGATCTGATTATTATACCCGCATTACAAGGGTCAGATATGGAAACAGCAGTACAGCTTAACCAGGGATATGTAAGCTGGATGCTTGCCCAGCACCGTAATGGGGCGGAAATTGCAAGTCTTTGTCTTGGTTCGTTTTTACTTGCATCTACCGGCTTGCTAAAAAATAAAAAATGCACAACTCACTGGAGTGCTGCAAATCATTTTCGGAGAATGTTTCCAGATGTAGAACTTGTTCCTGAAAAAATTCTGATTGATGAAAACGGAATTTATTCGAGCGGGGGAGCGTTATCATTTACCAACCTTTTGTTATACCTGATCGAAAAATATGCTGGTCGTGATATTGCTATATTGGCTTCGAAAACTTTTATGATAGATATAGACCGGGACAGGCAGTCTCCGTTTATTATTTTTAAAGCGCAGAAGGATCATGAAGATGAACCGATACTAAAAGCTCAAAATTTTATCGAAAAAAATTATGCTGAGAAACTTACCGTCGATGAACTGGCCTCCATGTTTGCACTCGGTAGACGCAACCTTGAACGAAGATTTAAAAAAGCTACATCAAATACTGTTGTTGAATATATTCAAAGAGTGAAAATAGAAGCAGCTAAATTTAGTCTTGAGTCATCTTATGATAATGTAAATGAAGTTATGTACAAAGTCGGGTATAATGACACCAAGGCCTTTCGTACAACTTTCAGGAAAATAACAGGGCTTTCGCCGATACAGTATCGCACGAAGTTCAAGCAAAAGGTTGGTCAATAACAAAGGGTTGACTGTAATTAATTCACATTTCTTGATCTCTTATTTTCAGGATCATGTTTTATCGGAAATTCAAACCATGTGCCCACTTACAGCAACTCGTGGAGTGTTATTATATTTGGGACACCTCAGGGGATGATCAAAAGAAAATATATGAATCTCCTCCGAGTGGGTTTTGCTCCATAGTATTTAACTCCGGCTCCCCCTATTACCTTGACAATTCAAAATATGAACGATTAAGGGTGCCGGAGCAGTTTATCGCCGGCCAGGCAATCTATTCCTATAAGTTATTTGTATCCGATCCTGTGATGATTTCGGGGATTGTTTTCAAACCTGCTGCTCTGAATACATTGTATGGCATACCGGTTTATGAATATACTGAAGAGCGTATACCTCTCTCTAAAGTTTTCCGTGCCGAATTTCTTGCCCCGTATATCATGGATATTGCCAACGGAACCCCGGAAGAAAGAGCAAGACTTCTCGAACATTTT
>JACMLY010000004.1 GCA_014379345.1 Chitinophagaceae bacterium | reverse complement strand
AATGGAAAAAAATAACCGGTTGTTGCTTATAAAAAAGATGGCATATATTATACTCTATTGCAGAAATAAGAGATAGAGCGGCACCTGCCAGGAATTAAAAAGAAATACTTGAACTACTCAGACTTTGCAGGCCTATCTGTCGATAAAATTTTCGCTGATCAGATTAGCCAGTCAAGGATACTTACAATAAATACCTTATCTACCACTCTTTTTTTAAACGACCGGAGGGGCAAATTCATATCGTCCCCACTACCTTTTGAAGCTCAGTATGGGCCCGTGTTCGCAATCGTGTCAGCGGATTTTGACAAAGATGGAGTAAACGATCTCCTGGTAGCGGGAAACCTCTACGGCGTTGCACCATTTGAGGGAAGATACGATGCTTTAATGCCAACAATCTTGCGTGGAGCTTTAAAAATGAAAACTGAAAGGTTTTTGATGTACGAGACCCTGAACATTCAGGGCGAGATAAGACATATGAGGAAAATCACCCTGGCCAACAATATGACCGCGATTATTCTTGCGATCAACAATCAGCCGCTTCGTTTTCTTTCTACGGGTCCACAAAAAAAAATTCGAAAATAGCGTCCGCTATAGGCGGATAAAATTTATAACAATTTACATATACAATATTTGAACCTATAAGAAATATGACCAGGTACAGATTTTACCCGTTAACATGCATAGGTGTACTCTTTTTTTTATTTTCTTTTCATTTACATGCACAAAAGCTTTCACCAAAATACCTTCAACTGCAGAAAAAATTAGCGCGGGGCTGGAATACCTGGGACTACGGTAGCATGCTAAGTCATGTAAGATTACCGGACGGTTTAATGATGAAAATAAATTTCAGGCAATCTTTTATTGGGACCCCGGGTGACCCGTCTTTTTTTCTGCATCAATTTGCTGTTGATCGTTCCGGTCTGGTAACTCCTGTTGCCCACAGTGTAAACGGATCTTATACAGAACTGCTCATTAATGACTGGAAAGGGAACTCAATACGTGTTCAATCAACAACAAATATGGGCGAGATCTATTTGCTGATAACTCCCATAAAATCCTCGAAGGATATTCATTATAATATTGAACTTGAAGTTGGATTTTTGTGGAACCGTGCAGGCCATCTAAGCAGGAAAAGTCAGTCAATCATTGCCTCGGATATTAAGAGTAATACCACAATCAATTCAACCTCGAATATTCTAAAGGTATATCAACCTTATCCAACTCCCTACCTGGTAGTAAAAGGAGATACCACGGTTTCCTTTTATACAGGTCTTAAAAAAGATATTTCGGAGATCATCAAGATAATCACGGTTGCTTCAAGCAGGTATGAGCAGCAATCGAAAAAATTTGATTCACTTGCTGATGGATACAATGCAATTCGGTCGGTACTTGGATGGAATACAATTTTCGATCCGGAACAAAACCGCGTTATTACGCCAGTGGCCCGCGGATGGAACCAGGCATGGCAAGGATTTGTTCTTTTTGAATGGGATACTTTTTTTGCGTCTTTTCTTTTCGGTTTGATAGATAAAGAATACGCTTATAGCAATGCGATTGCTGTTGTGAAAGGCATCAACAACAAAGGTCATCTAGGCCACTGGCAGATGCCCGGAAAACAGTCAGCAACAAGTATGTCGCAGCCTCCCGTAGGTAGCATGATTTGCTGGAAGCTGTTTGAAAAGTTTAACGATAAATGGTTTCTTCAGGAAGTGTATCATGAATTGCTTACCTGGAACCGGTGGTGGATGAAGAACCGCATCAATGGAGGACAATTAACATGGGGCGGATGGCAAAACTCCTCCGTGCAGATTGCCAGGTGGGAATCAGGTTTAGACAATTCGCCCATGTACGATTCAGTAACCATGGCGCAGGTGAATGACCAGTCATTAATGAATCTTGCAGATGTTGGATTGAACAGCCTGTATGCCGCAGATTGTACCTTTCTCGCCAAGATTGCTTCTGCATTGGGACATAAGGCTGACGAACAGGAATTGCTTCAGCGAGCTTCCTTCTATTACAAAAAAATCGCTCAATTGTGGAATGAAGAGAAAGGTATTTATCTGAACCGGTATATTGATTCGGGAAAATGGAGCATGAAACTAAGTCCAACTCTTTTTTATCCATTCCTCGCTGGTGTACCAAATCCACTTCAGGCAGAGCGAATGATAAAAGAACATTTCAATAATCCGGATGAATTTTATGGAAGCCATTTGTTGCCCTCCATCTCACGCAATGACAGCGCTTATGACAATCAATATTGGAGAGGCAGCATCTGGCCACCAATGAATTTTCTAATCTACCTCGGCTTAAAGCAATACAGACCGGAACTTGCTGCAGAACTTTCTAAAAATTCATATAAGACGTTCATTGATGCATGGCGGATACATCACTGTGTTTTCGAAAACATTAATTCTCAGAAAGGAGTCGCAAAAAGAGAAGATCAATTGAATTGCGATCCATTTTATCACTGGGGTGCGCTTATGGGCATTATGCAATTTATGGAAGATGGAAAATATTGACGAAAGTAACAGTGATTCACCAGGAATATTATGATACTCTTGTAAGCGTTGAGAAACGCCTTGCGGCAGCAAAGAACTTCTGACCAATTATGGGTTTGACTGATTGAAAGAAGAGTACTTCTTGCAAAAGGAACAATAATTGACGATATTGCTATACAAATATTCAAAAAAAGAAACAGTTTTGAATTTCCCTGAAGCGCGGATGAAAACGATCCATGAAAATGAGCGTGACTAATGATTGTGGTAAAAAAAATGCAATGGTCGAATATGGGGCCCGGGAGCTGCCGCTGAGGTGCTTGATAACCCCTTCAACCCAAACGTAAAAAATGAAAAATGTAGGGATCAGAAAGAGTATACAGAATGAATATGGATATAAACAATTATTGAATTTGCCTGGGTGTATTTGTAATGACCATAGCCCATTCGATAAAGGAGCTTAAATTTAAGGAATGAAATCACCGCATCGGCTTGTAAGTATTGCTTTTTTATTCATTTTTAGCTGTGATCAGCCATCTGGAAATGTAACGAACATCAAAGCTGCCGCAGTTACTGAAAGCAGGGACACGATCTTTTGTATGCCCGGTAAAAACATTTTGGGAATGCAAAGAACTGAATTAACTACCGGAATGAAAGGCATGGGTAAAAACGGCGATTTAAGTACAACAGTTTCCGGGAATGAATTGAACATGATAGTGGATGGATTTAAAATAATCCCGCTCTTAGAGTTAGGTAGCTGGGCTCCTTTCGCCCTTGGTGCCGATAGTGCCATGATAATTGGAGACATAGTTGTAACCGAAAATAATCTTGCGTCAATACAGCGGGAAGTGATCGCACATGGATTGAAAATTACGGACATCCATAAATATCCCTCCCGGGATGGCGCAGTGATTGTGTTTATGCATATTATTGGTTCTGGCAATATGACCAGGCTTTCGACAAGCGCGAAAGCTTTTTTTGAAACGCTAAAACAGGCTGGAGTCAATACTTCGAAAGAAAAGAAGGCCCATAGTGTGATCGCTAATCTCAATATTGCGTTGCTTGATTCCATTATCGGCCATAAAGGAGAGGTAGCAGGAGATGTTTACAAATACACTATTGGCCGGCCTGATGTGTTAAGAGCTCATGGAATTCCGGTTAGTGCTTTTTTAGAATTCAATACCTGGGCCGCCTGGCAGGGAACGGATGAAACGGCTGTTGTTGCAGGAGATTTCACGATGTTGAGAGATGAAGTGGGTCCTGTTATCAAAGCACTTGCTGAAAATGATTTTGAAGGGGTAGCTGTTCATAACCACCTGGTGCATGAAGAGCCTGGCATATTCTTTTTGCATTATTGGGGAGTGGGAAATGCGGAAAAGTTAGCAAAAGGCTTGAAAGCTGCGTTAAATCAACAGGAAAAAAAATGAACCATTGATTTATTGAGGTTCAAGAGTTTTCAAATTTTCCTCAGCTATATTCCAACTGTATTTAGGATTGCAAGTGATACTACCCACCGAATTTTAGACGATTGAATGATGTGCATGAGTTGGAAACCATTAATTGATACAGTTTGTAGTAATACGCCAGAGAATCGCAGAATTCATGCACACTCAAGACAATTTTAGTAATTTGGTAATTCTCCTGACAACAATCGTTGAAACCAATAATTAGAAAAAATTAAGCTCACATCGCTTTATTCTTAGCAACATATCCGCGTTGCAAAATACAGTCTGGCTGAGGTTGTAAAAGAAAAATTGTTGAGCACGTCAGCAACATACCCGCCTTAGTTACAGATCTTACGCATACCTATAACACTAATCTGAAAAATCGAAAACAAAATTATTTCAACAATGTTGCAAAAAATAAAAATTCTCCTATATTTGCTTCGTTGGATAAAAAAGTCATCATACTTTTCAAAAAACTAATTGCCGGATCATTTCTGGTTGTGTTTCTTTTTATTCATGTCGTAAAGCTTGTTCATCATCATGACTTACTCCAGGCAGTTTCGACAGAAATCAACGAAGGTCAAAAAATTTCAAGCGCCTCCGAATGTTACATTTGTGATTACCAGCTAGCTAAAGACAGTTATCATTTTAGCGCGTTTCCTTTTGTTCAAACAGAACAAAGACCTTTTTCTTTATACTCTTTTTATAATACTCCATTCATCACTTCCATCGGTTCCACCTCTTCTGGCCGAGGACCGCCTTCATTTAGCTGAGACTTCTTTTCTAATGTGGTTTGTCTGACCAAACAATTCCATTTTTTCAGCTAAATAAATCCAACATGCTTGAGGCTATCGGTCTCACCAAAAAATATGGTGAGCACAAAGCGTTAAATGCTTTGAACCTAACCATTTCAAAAGGTGAGATCTTCTGTCTGCTCGGACAAAATGGTGCAGGTAAAACGACAACAATAAATTTATTTCTAGGTTTCACACAAGCCACTTCCGGAACAGCAAAAATCAATGGTGTAGAGGTAGTACCAAACGATACCGCTACGAAAAAATTCATCGCATACATCCCGGAAGTAGTAATGCTATATGGCAACTTAACGGGTGTAGAAAATCTGGATTTTTTCAGCCGACTGGCAGGTTTTAAGTACAGTAAAGAGATGCTCGAAGGCTTCCTAACCAATGCCGGCTTACAAAAAGAAGCTCAAGGCAAAAGAATAAGCACTTACTCTAAGGGTATGCGTCAAAAAGTAGGGATTGCTATTGCACTTTCAAAAAACGCCGATGCTATTTTAATGGACGAACCTACAAGTGGATTGGATCCCAAGGCTACCGCAGAATTTACGGCTATTTGTAAGAACCTGGCATTCGAGGGAAAAACCATTTTCATGGCAACACATGACATCTTCAATGCCGTGAACGTGGGGAGTCGTATTGGAATTATGAAGGAAGGCCATCTGGTGCATACCATAGATAAGGCTGACATTACTGCTGATGAATTACAAAAGCTTTATCTGGAGACAATATAAAAATATTTTTCGGCAGGTAAATAATGATTATCCGTTCGGGTACTACTACAAACTGGCTGCTTTTACTTTATAATCAAACACATCTAACACTAACCTTATGACCAAGTTTACTTTTATTGTGATCCTCTCCTTAATTACAATTGATCATTTTGCACAGGGCACAGGCGCGGTTAATGGACGAATTGTTGATACGAACAATGAACCTTTAGCTTCAATCAATGTATTACTTAGTGGGGTAAAGGGAGGCACTTTCACCAATGAAAACGGTGAGTTTGCTATACGAAATATCACTCCAGGTTTGTACACCCTAGAAGCTACAGGAATAGGTTTTTCCGCTACTAAACAAAACATTCAGATTGTTGCAGGTAAGACATTAAATTTCTCGCTTCAACTCGATGTCGCTTCGAATACTTTACAAGAGGTATTAGTGAATGCTGGCATTAGAAAAGGTTATAGCGCAACGAATACAAATAACACGAAGCTTCCTGCCCGATTGCTTGATTTACCGCTTAGCATTAAAGTTGTAAGTCGCAACTTAATTGATGACAGGCAGGCATTTGAATTTAAAGAAATCGTGAAAAATGTACCCGGAGTAAATCTTTCGAGTGGTAGCAATGATATCATGATCCGTGGATATCAAAGTCAGGGTGGCGGCGCATCCGGTAGCACGCAACTAATTAATGGAAGCAGGAATTTTTTTACCGGGTATACTAATGATTTAAACCTTACTAATATTGAAAGAATAGAAATTCTAAAAGGACCTTCTTCTGTTTTGTTTGGCGCTACCTCTCCGGGTGGTTCTATCAATGCCATTACAAAAAAACCAATGGCTTCAGACAAATATAGTGCAGGAGCTTCTTTTGGTACCTGGGGTCGTTACCGTTTTGATGCCGATCTAACGGGTAAGCTGAGCGAGGATAAAAAGCTGCTGTACCGCTTTAATGCAGGTTATCAAAATGATCCCGATTATAGAGATTTTATTTACAGAAGGAATTTCATTGTTGCTCCTACAGTGCGTTACATTCCTTCCGATAAAACGATCATTGATTTTGAATTTGTGTATAATCAAATCAATCGCACCACCTGGTACGACTGGGGAGTACCAACCTGGAACGGCGACGTGTTTGCAGTGCCCATTGAATATACATCGCATGAGCCCACTGATGCAGTATTACTGAAGAACACGATGTTAATGCTTCAGGTACAACAAAAAATCACATCCAACTTAACCTTTTTTAGCAACTTTAACGGAAGCAGTCATCGCCTCGACGGAGAGGCTCATAGTCCTTCTTTTTTTAATCCTATACCCGGTGTAACAGATAGTTTGGTAACAAGAGTCTATCGTCAGTTTGCCGAAGACAACCAGGGAACATTCTTGGGGAATTATGTTGTTTGGAAACCACAGGCAGGTAAAATAAAATTCAATATTACAGGTGGCCTTGATTATTACAAAACCAGGTACTACTATAACATTAATCAGGCAGGCGCTTTCGAGGGTGTTCCAAAGATCAATGTGTTCAATCCGGTGTATCGTAAAAAATCGGTTGTTGCTTATCCTCCTGTGGGTGGTTTCAACGATATCGCTATGATTAATTTTCGGGGTGTGTATTTAATCAATCTTATTGAGCTTGGTGATAAGTTTAAGGTGATGCTTAGCGGCAGGTGGGATTCCTATACATTCAAAAATTATCCATCCAAATCTCCAAATGACACCAGGCCATTTTTACCAAGTGCCGGATTTAGTTATCAACCTCTGAAAGGAGTAAGTTTTTATGGCGGATGGACAAAAGGATTCTTACCGCAAAACACTCAGAGCCCAGACTTTGGTGGGCCGTTCGATCCGGAATACAGCGAACAAGTCGAGGGAGGAATAAAGAAAGAGTTTTTAAATGGTCGCTATACCGCAACCATTTCTTATTATGATATTAAAAGAAAAAATGTATTGGTTCCAAAGGATCCGGTGAATGATCCGTACGGTATTAAGGAATCAACCGGCAAAGCCCGGAGTAAAGGTCTTGAATTTGATTTGGCGGGTAACATTACACCTAATTGGGGCATCAATGCCGGTTATGCATACAATGATAGCCGCATCACGCAAAGCACTTACAGTTTTGAAATAAAAAGGCAAGCAAGCAATGCTCCTTTTCATACGGCAAATCTCTGGACACGATACAACGTTTCATCCGGCAAATTGAAAGGCCTTGGCTTTGCAGCAGGATTCTATCACGTAGGTAAACGCACTACAGATGGAACCTTGTCTTTTCCTTCCCCAGACTTACAACAGTTGCCCGATTTCACCACAATAGACGGGGGATTATTTTACCGGCATCAGAACCTGCTCCTGAATTTGAATATAGAAAATGTATTCAATGAACAGTTCATATATGGCGCTGCCAATGCTTTTTATATGCAGCGGGGAAAGCCCCGTAATGCCATGATGCGGATTCAATTTTTATTTTAAATAAAATCGATGATAAAGCAAATCATAAAAAAAGAATGGCTGCAGATACGAAGGGATAAGGTGTCTGTTATTTTGCTTACCGCAGTTGTCCTGCTTTTGATACTGTCGCTATTTACTAGCTGGAATTACTTTCGTTGGTATAGCAATTTGCAGCAAGAGGTAACTGCTAATGCCCGACATCATTGGGAGACACAAGGCGAGAAGAACAGCCATAGCGCTGCGCATTTTGGCATTTATTTATTCAAACCTTTATCACCACTGGCTATATGGGATAATGGCATTGATAAGCATTATGGCGTTAGCCTTTATATAGAAGCTCATATCCGTAATCAACTACAATTTAAAGCCATTGAGGATAATCCATTGCTGGCCCGGTGGGGAGAACTTACTCCTGCGGCGATACTTCTCGTTTTGCTTCCACTATTGCTCATTTGGCTGGCTGGCAATAGCATAGTGAATGATAAAATAGCCGGAACTTTTAAATTAGCGGTGAGCCAGGGCGTTAGTGCGCAAAAATATGTTTGGGGCAAAGCTGCGGCGCTTTGGTGTATCAGTTCTGCAATCATTTTTTCCACTTGGCTTATGGGCGGATTACTGAGTACACTCTTAAGCAATCAATCTTTTTTTGGAGTAAAGAGCCTGTTGTTGCTAATCATGTATTGCTTATATAACGGAATTTTTATTCACTTGGGGTTACTTGTAAGCAATAAAGCCGCTAACCGCAGATCCGCCCTGGTGAGTCTGTTAGCCATTTGGCTTGTGGCTGTTTGGCTAGTGCCAAAAATCACCGCTCATTTTAGCGAAGAAAGGTATCCCTCTCCTCTGACAGAAGTTTTTCTAAAAAAAATAAGTGATGATGTTGCTGTGAATGGCATCAACGGTCACGGAGGAAAGAATGAAAAAATGAAAAAGCTGGAAAAGGATTGGGCAACCAAATATGGTGTTGACAGTGTGCAACAGTTACCCATAAATTGGCTTGGCGTCACCCTCCAGGCAGATGAGGATACCAACAACCTGATTTATGATAAGCACTATGACACTTTGTATGCCGGTTACAACAATCAGTTATTGGTACATAAAACCAGTAGCTTGTTATCTCCTTTTATGCCTGCACGGCTATTCAGTATGTCCTTGGCCGGAACAGATCTTAAAAACAGCCTGCATTTCTACAGTGCCACAGAAGCGTACCGCAAAAAATTCATCGGCATTTTAAACAACCGCCTTAGAGATAATAGCTTGTACGGAGGTCGGGATACAGGGCGGGTAGCGTTTTGGAAAAGCTTGCCTGCTTTTCATTACCGGCAATCAACCTTGCCCGAAAGATGGAAAGAAAGTAGCACAACTTTTCTCATTGTTCTTATCTGGCTATTGGTTATTAGCTGGTTCCTTCACATTTCGGCTAAACGTACTCCCCTGGACAAGTAAATTTTAAGTCTAATGAACAAAACAATTATACAATTTGAGTACAAATATTGGCTATTGCATCCTGTAACAGGGCTTCTTTTTACTGTATGGATAGCTGTGTTATTCTTTACTGTACATGATGTTTCAAACTTTTTGAATGAACGAAGAAAGCATACAGAAGAATTAGTAAAAGAACAAAACGAAAGGTTTGTTAAGCATATTCCTTTAATGGACAGCTTTGCCACAGGAAAGCGGACCGCAACTGTTTTTTGGGATGATGCCCGCAACGCTTACGACATAGGCTATGTATATGGCAGAAGATATCTTATCAAAAAAGTATTGCCACTTGCACCGCTTTCCATAGGGCAAAGCAATCTTCATCATGGGATAAACACGATTAATACTTCACCCGATAGCTGGTTTATGGCTTTAAAGAAAGCACAAAAGCTAAGTAATCCGCATAATAGTATTTTCGGTGATTTTGACGTAGCATCTGCCATTACCCTGCTGTTACCTTTACTCATCATTGCTTTTAATTTTAGCATATTGAGTTCCGAAAAAGAAGATGGCCGCTTATCGATACTACTGGCCCAGGGTATTAGTGTTAAAACTTTTTTGCGAAGCAAAATTGTATTCAGGTATCTTGTTACAACCCTCCTCTCCTGGTCAACTGTTGTAGTTGCTTTTTTCCTGCTTGGATTTAATTTCTTTTCAGACATGCGAGGCTGCATAGCTTTTACATCGGTACTTTTTTTATACAGTGCTCTATGGCACCTTGCCTGTATGTTAGTAAACCTTTTTAGGAAAAGTTCTGACTTTAATGCGGGCATTTTGTTTACAGCCTGGATTGCGTGGGTGCTCGTAATTCCGGCCATCAGCACGGCCGTAGTTTCTGTTGTAAAACCCATACCGGGAAAAGTAAAACTGATTGACGAAATGAGAGAAACGCTAACGGATTATGATAAAAAGAATTCACAAATACTCGACCAATTCTATACTGATCACCCTCAATTTGTAATTAAGGACAGCAGTAAAATGATGCCTCAGTTCATGTATAAGTACATGATAAAATACATGAACACCCTGCATACGCTTACGCCATTAATGAACGATTATAAGGGGAGAGCAGTAGAACAAAGCAAAGCAGCAACCTATGTATCAATACTAAGTCCTGCGATGCTTTTTCAAGATGTCGCGGATGAAGTAAGCGGACATTCTCAAATACAATTTTTGCTGTTTCAGCAATATGCTGATTCTGTGAACCTTCAATGCAACAATTACTTCAATCCGCTTTCATTGGCAAACCGGTATCTGACTGTTGAAGAATTTAAAAAACTACCTACACCTGTCTACAATATTTCAATTAATGACAGGAAATTGGCAGGGTTGATTATGGGCCTATTAGCATGGTTGCTGCTTCTTGCTTTTTTAGTGACCAGAAGAATAAAAAGCTACAAGTTCATTCAATGAAAAAGCTATTGCTTATACTTTCTGCGCCTGTTTGCAGCTCTTTATGTGCTCAGGACACACTGAACTTTCCTCCCGCGTTTGCACCCGTTTCAGTGTATGCCACAGAAGCAAATAATGCTATTTCCATTGACGGAAAATTATTGGAAGCAGCCTGGCAAACAGCACCCGCTATTAAAGACTTTTTTCGAATGGAACCACGACAAGGTGGCGACTATCGGTATCAAACCAATGTGCGAATTTTGTATGACAAGAATAACATTTATTTTGGTGTGTTTTGCAGGGATAGTGTCGGCAAAAAAGGTGTCAGGGTACAGGATCTGAGAAGAGATTTTGCCTACGGTGAAAACGATATTTTTTACTTGCAACTTGACCCGCAGAACTTAAAGCGATATTGCGTTTCTTTCCAAACGACACCTTATGGTAACCAGCGTGACCTACAGGTGTTTGATGAATCGTTGAAGGATAATGATTGGGATGCCTTGTGGAAGGTAAGAACGCAAATCACCGACAGTGGTTATTATGCCGAATTTGCCCTTCCTTTTAAATCACTTCGCTACAATAATAAGGACACTGCCGCTTCATGGGGCATCACACTGGCACGTTTAGCCAGAAGAGATTATGAAGTAACGGTTTTCCCAAAAATACCGCAGGCCTTCTCCCCATATCGTATGAATTATGCGGCTGCCTTAAGAGGATTAAAATTGCCGCCACCGTCCGCTAACATTCGTGTACAACCCTACGCGTTGTATCAATACAATACCAGCAAGAATGGAAGTGGGGATCAATCAAATTACACTGACTATAAAATAGGTGGTGAGTTAAAATGGGCTATTAACCCAAGAGCTGTATTAGACTTTACCTTCAACACCGATTTTGCGCAGGCAGACGTGGACAGAGCAGTGAACAATCTTACAAGGTTCAATGTGTTCTTTCCGGAGCGAAGACAATTCTTTTTGGAAAACAGCGGCGTTTATGCTGGCGCAGACATCACATATGTAAAGCCCTTTTTCAGTCGCGCCATTGGTTTAAGCAATGCGCAGTTCAATGCAGAAGCTGTTGCCATTGACGCAGGTGTCCGATACACAGAACGTACCCGGAAGCGAACAATAGCCGGATTGTATGTGCACCAGAGGAGTACCGGATCACAGGGTAGTGCAAACTTTGGCTTAGCTCGTTATCTAAAGAATTACGGTGCCCAGAACAACGCGGGAATAATGGTCACGCATCGGCTGGATGAATCAGATATACGCATGGGATTTACACAACGTAACAACACCACCCTAACTTTTGACGGTCTTATTCGTCCGAGAAACGACATCAAGATGCAATGGCTGACTTCTGCTTCAAGAGATAACAACAACGACAGCATCGGTTTTGCGGGTAGTTTTTACACAGGCTGGTTTCCTAATAAATGGTACGCTTACTATTGGGCCGATGCTGTTTCAGAAAAATATTTACCCGGAATGGGATATGTATTTGCGAACAATACCATTCGGCAAAGTACAGGCGGTTATTACATTTGGCGGCCAAAAGGGTGGTTGGGTAGAGTTATCCGTCGTTTTGATCCCGGACTTTATGCTACCCTATATCAGAACTACAACAACCTGCGGCTTCAGCAGGCAGATCTTTATTTCTTTCCCGTTTATATAATTCTGCAAAGTGGTGGTTTTATACAGTATGCGTTCACACCGACCTGGCAGAATATTGATTTTTCATTCACTCAATTAAGTATTCCTATCATTCAAAAGAAATATTATTACACTCGTCACCAAATTGATTACAATACTGACCAAAGCAAAAAACTGTCTCTGTCGAGTCGCTACCAATGGGGACGTTATTATAATGGCGCTTTACAAACCCTTGCATTGAGTGGCCGTATAGCACCGCTGCCAAATATTGCATTCAGTTGCACGTATGAAAGAAATAATTTTAAAAACTTAGGAGTGATTAGAGAAAATTTAAAAACAGATTTGATTACTACATCCTTACGTCTGGCATATAACCCACGCATTCAGGCTTCCGTCTTTTATCAATATAATTCGTTTGATAAGAGAGGCAGATGGAATGTAAGAGGCAGTTGGGAATTTGCGCCGCTTTCATTTTTGTATTTCGTTTTTAACGAAACACATTTTAAAAACAACCCGGTACAAACTCAATCGGTAATTAATAAGATCACCTATTTGAAACAGTTTTAGAATGAAATATTTCTTTTATCTGTTAGCATTACCTTTTTTTCTATCCGGGTATAAAAAAGTATCCAGACGATGCTTCGTTCAAAAAGCGAGTAGAGTACTGGCTGAATTAGTGTGGTTTATACACTTAAAAAAAACCTTAATACAATGACAGAGAAGAAAAACTTTGAAGTACTTATTATTGGTGGAAGTTACGCAGGGCTTTCAGCAGCCATGGCCTTGGGAAGATCCATGCGGCTTGTTTTAATTATTGATAGTGGTAAACCTTGCAATATACAGGCACCCCATTCACATAATTTCCTTACTCAAGACGGACAAACACCGGGGCAAATTACAGCCATAGGAAAAGAGCAGGTGCTGCAATACAAAACAATACAAGTTATCCATGCAAAAGCTGTTAGTGCTAAAAAGATGGATGCCGGCTTTGAAGTTGTCACAGAATCGGGAGTATCTTATACGGGAAATAAAATTTTATTTGCTACAGGCATCGCTGATCAAATGTTATCAATACAAGGCTTTGCGGAATGCTGGGGAATTACAATAGCACATTGCCCTTATTGTCACGGCTATGAAGTGCGAGATACTGCCTTGGGAGTATTGGCAAATGGTGATGCCGCCTTTGAATTATGCCGTATGATAAATCATTGGTCAAAGAATCTAACCTTGTTCACCAATGGTAAATCAACACTTGCGCAAGACCAGGAAAATAAGATCAGGATGAAGAATATTAATATAGCGGAAACTGAAATTGAGTCCATCGAGAACAATGATGGTCGAATACAAAATATTGTTTTCAAAGATGGTGCTACCTGTTCCATTGCTGCACTGTTTACCAGGGTGCCGTTTGAGCAGCATTGCCGTCTTCCGGAAGAACTGGGCTGTACAATGACGAAAGATGGCTTTATTGAAACAGATGATTTGCACCGTACGAATATTGCTGGCGTATATGCAGCAGGCGATAATTCAACACCGCTTAGGGCAGTGTCGGCAGCAGTTGCTGCAGGCACAAAGGCCGGCGCTTTTATTAATAAAGAACTTATTGACGAAAGTTTTGAGAACCCATAAACAGTCGCTCCAGCCGGCAATATGACATACAGCGATCCTACACTTCCATGAACGCTCAAAGAACAAAAATGAATTTAACCTTCAACAGTTATGTATAAAATAGACCCGGTTCCTTTGCTGAAAGAATCTGGATTAAGTGTTACTGAACCACGAAAGCGGATACTGATGGCGTTTCTCCAAAAGAAAACAATACTGACTCAAAAAGACGTTCGTCAATTGTGTTACTACCAATACGACAGGGTTACTGTTTACCGAACCCTGGAGCGGTTTGTTCAGACACAAATCATTCACATTATTCCTTCTACTGATAATGTTGCCCGTTATGCTTTATTAAACCACACCTTAAAAACAGGTTGCCTGCAATATCATTTGCATTTTATGTGTAAAGAATGTGGTCAAACCTATTGTCTTGAAAATGCGCCGGTACCTTTGATCGTGCTTCCTCAGGGTTTTTTGGAAAGCGAAGTAGAAGTGGTCATCAAGGGTATTTGCAAGAAGTGCAATTAAAAAAATAAAAACCAGTACATTATTTATGATACTTATAAGGTCAGTCAGATGGCATTAGTGTCATTGTTTCTTTCGTGAGTATTGTGCGTTGTGTTTTACTACCTGTTTTGTTAACAACATTGCCACCAGGAAATCAAATAACTTATGCAAAAGCCATTTGGCAGTTTAAATACGCTGGTAAAGAAGTGGAATTCACACCCACTTACTAAACCCTGATCTTCTTACAGAAAGCGACAGTTTCAGCAGGAAAGTTGATTTTTAAAGATATTTTCATGTAAATTGCAACAAAGTTTCATTTCTGCATCTTAGAGAAACTATACAAAGAATTCTGACTTTTGTAATGCTGCTGTTATTCAGCTTTAGTGTTACACCTAAAAAGTATTTGCATGATTGGGTTGCCAATCACACAGATTTCTATTCTCCACATTCAGCAGATGAAACAAGCTATAGTCAAGCCGCCTACAATTGCCATTGCGAAGACCCGGTAGTGTCAACACCGTTTATCGATGCATCGTTTGATCTGAACCTGCCCTTCTTATTAGTTTATAAAGAGATCCCATCTTTCACTTATCATTTTCTCTTTTCCAATACGTCTGGAACAAAAGATTCAAGAGGACCTCCGAGCATAGCTTAACTGGCTGCTTCCTCTTTTGGTACTATCAAATCTTTTGTTTTGAAAAAATCCCTGTATTTATTATTTACTGTTTTCTGCTGCTCGAGACTTTTTGGACAGGATTGTTCAATACGGTTGACAGGGCACGTGCACAGTACAATTTCACATGAGAATTTACCGAATGCAACGGTTCAACTGTCAGGCACTGCAAAAACACTTATTACCAATTCCAATGGGGATTTTGCATTTGACAGTCTATGCGCCGGAACCTATTCCATCATAATTACCCATAGCAGCTATGATACAATCGTGAAAAGCGTTGTGGTGCAGAGAAGACTTCACGTTGATTTTGACCTTATGCCGGCAAGAAATACGTTAAGCAAGGTTACGGTTACCGGTGTAAAAGGTGTCCAGAATACGGGGCTCAAAAGAGAATTGTCGGGCAGAAAACTGGATGAAACCAGAGGGCTATCCCTGGCTGAAGCATTAAGCAAAATGAATGGAGTATCAGTACTTCAAACCGGTTCCACCATTTCAAAACCTATTATCCACGGTCTGCACAGCAACCGCATTCTCACGATCAATAATGGTGTCCGGCAGGAAGGGCAACAATGGGGTAATGAACATTCCCCGGAGATAGACCCATTTATAGCCAACCGGTTAACAATAATTAAAGGCGTGGATGAACTGCGCTATGGATCGGATGCAATAGGCGGTGTGATCCTTGTTGAACCAAGGGCACTGAGAAACTCCCCCGGTTATAATGCAGAGTTGAACGCGCTGTATTTTGCCAATAACCGTCAATATGTGACTTCATTCATATTTGAACAACAACTTAAAAAACTTTCTTCATTCACCTACCGTTTGCAGGGTAGTTTCAAGAAAGGAGCTAATGTTAACACTCCGGCTTATCGTTTAAACAACACTGGTATTGAAGAAAAAAATTTCTCGCTTACGGCAGGCTGGCGAAAGGAGCATTTTAATTCAGAAATCTATTACAGCTTTTTCAACACAGAGATTGGAATTTTTGCAGGTTCTCATATCGGTAACCTATCCGATTTAAGCAATGCAATTGCCGCTTCCCGTCCTGATCCGACTTTTACTGGTCAAAATACTTATAAGATTGAGCGGCCTTACCAGGATGTCACTCACCATCTTCTCAAATGGAAAACCGGTTTTGATATCGACAATAACAAGTTCACTGTGCTGGTTGCAGGCCAACATAACCAGCGAAAGGAATATGATGTAGTACGCAATTCATCCACCAAAACACCACAAATCGATCTTTCTATTTTTACATTCTCTGAGGAGATCAACTGGGAGCATCCGAGGAAATCAAATTTTAGCGGGGTTGTAGGTCTGACTGCGCTGCAGCAGGATAATTCCTATTCAGGAAGGTACCTGATCCCTAATTACCGTTCTTATTCTTTTGGAGGCTATGCTATTGAAAAATGGGAAAAAGGAAACCTGGATGTACAAGCAGGAGTGCGTTATGATAATAAGGACATCAACACGAATCGTTTACAGGCGGCAAGCCAAACATTTACGGCTTATCATTTTAATTTTTCCACGCTGGCTTCTTCTGTGAACGCAGGTTTTAAGATTTTACCGGAATGGAAGATCAATTCTAATGTTTCTCTTTCTACAAGAGCGCCACAGGTAAATGAGCTTTTGACCAATGGCATTCACCATGGGGCCGGCACCTACGAAGTGGGAGATATCTATCTTAAGCCGGAACGATCATTCAATGTTTCGGTCAACAGCAGCTATACAAGCACAAACAAAATTTTTTCTGCAGATCTGACTTTATATCGTAATGATATTGCCAATTTCATTTACCAGCAGCCGAAACCCGATGAACCTGTCCTAACCATTCGAGGCGCTTTCCCTAAGATTGTTTATGAAGCTGCCGATGCATTGTTGCACGGGCTGGATATTTCAACTGTGTTTGTTCCTTACCAACGTTTTTCCCTGACATCTAAATATTCAATGCTACGAGCAAGAAACAGGCGCATTGATGATTGGCTGATTGGTATGCCAGCCGATAGAATTGGTAATGAGTTAACCTATAATCTAAAGGATTTAGGTCAGTTCAGCAATACCTATTTTTCTATTGAAGTGCAAAATGTTTTTAAGCAAACAAGAGTGCCTGGTGATAAGAATGGCGCACAGGATTATAAACTGCCACCTGAAGGTTATATGTTGATGAATGCAGATGTATCCACTACGATTAAACTTAAAAAACTTCCACTCGCCTTCAGTATCAGTGGAAGAAATCTTTTAAATAAATCATACAGGGAATACCTGAATAGCTTTCGGTATTTCACGGACGAAATGGGAAGGAATATCAGCATACGTTTAAAAATAGCACTTGAACATTTTTATTAATAAAAAAAAGAATCATTATGAAGAAGCAACTATTAAAATTCAGCCTCCTGTTTTTCGGAGCGTCGGCTCTATTACTTTCGTCGTGCAAAAAAGATAAAGACGAAGAAAATGAAGAAGAAGTGATCACTACTATGCAGCTCACATTAGTTCCCCAAGGTGGCGGAACAACTGTTACTTACAAATTTGATGATCCCGATGGGCCTGGTGGTGGAGCCCCAACACAGGATCAGATCATTCTTGCTCCCAATAAAACGTATAGCGTTTCACTATTGCTGCTAAACAAAACCGTTACGCCAGCCGAGGACATCAGTACAGAGGTTGCGGCTGAAGGACAGGCACACCGGTTTTACTATGAGCCGTCTGCCGGAAGTAACATAGTCGTTTCCGGACTAAATGTTGATGGGTCGGGAATTGCCTTAGGCCTTATAAGTAGCTGGACTACCACCACCGCAGCTACCGGAACAATTAAAATCACTTTACGCCACTATCCTGGCAATCCACCTAATAAGGCTGCAGCTGATGCAGTGAATAGCAGTAAATCATCTACCGATATCGAGGTAGATTTCAACACAAGCATTCAATAACAATTTTTCGACATTGATTTGTATAAGTAATGGGTGGAAATAATCCACTCATTTTTTTAGGAGAATATTGAAAAGTTCAACCGCGTGCCTCATTTTCTTTGATTTGATTTAAATTTCTTCGATACGCTTTTTTCGCGTGACGCTCCATTTGTGATGAGGGTTGGATTCAAATAGGTTTATGCAACCTCTTTCTATTAACCCGTTACGTAAGAAGTAATGCTGCCAGCCACGCTAAATAAAAAAGTACTGTGATGAAAAGTTTATTTATCTGAGTCTCTTCCTTGCCCTTTGCGTCTTCTGTTGTTCTTTGTGAGCCCCTTGTACAATTACAAGGATCACAAAAAACACGAAAAGGCACGATGAACAAAAGAATAAATATGCATACAGTTCATGTGTTCATCGAGTAAGACTCACACTCGTATGAGTTTCCCGAAACTTAAATTCTTCGAGGTCTATTAACGAAAGATATTTCCGAATCAATTGTTCATCGAATTCAGCACGGCGGTTCATTTCATTGAGTAACTTTCGCTGGTGCTCTAGCAGTTCCAGATACGTGATTTGGTAGTCTTTTAACGTGTTCCCGTTTGTATTTACTACTTCACCTGCATCGCGATTCAAAAAATCAAAATCTAGTTTTAGTCTTGTGTATAAATTGCTTACCTGTTCATTTTTAAACTGATCTCCGTGATATTTTTCTTCCAAAAATCTCAGCGAATACTTTGCGATTTTCTTTTGAATGATTAGCTCCTGCTCATGTTCAGGTATCATGGTGTATTTGTCTTCTGGCTTTACTTTACGGATCAACCAGGGAAGTGTTAATCCTTGAAGAACCAGGGTGACGAGGATGACAACGAATGTAATAAAAAGAATAAGATTGCGGTAGGGAAAGGGTTGTCCTTCTGTAATGACTAATGGGATGGAGAGTGCGGCTGCCAGCGAGACCACCCCACGCATCCCTGCCCAACCGGCAATTAGTGGGGCTTTCCATCCGGGGTTCGCATCTGCTACCGTAATAAAATGGCTCATAAACCTGGTAAAAAGCGCTGCTCCAAATGTGCAAAGAAATCTGGTAAAAATCAGTAATAAAGAGATCGCCAATCCATACCAAATTGCAGTTCCTACACTAATGTCTCCGAGTTGCCTGGTAATTGAAGGTAATTGTAGACCGATAAGCAAAAAGATCAACCCATTTAATACAAATACCAGACTGGTCCATACGTTTACTGCCTGAATCCGGCTTTGATAATTGAGCATGTGCTGGCGCTTACTGGATAGAAGAAGTCCGCCGCTTACGACCGCCAGTACACCTGAAAAATGAAAATGCTCTGCGGCATAGTACATGCAATAGGGAGTGACCAGCGTTAAAACGATTTCTATACTGGGTGTTGTCGGCAGCCATCGATGAATGCCATAGAAAATGGCTCCAACAAGAAGCCCGATCAGTGTTCCCATAATAATAACCAGGAAAAAGCTGGCAGCTGCTTCCTGAATATGAAACTGACCAGTGATCACGGCTGCTAAAGCAAAACGAAATACTATTAATGACGAAGCATCATTAAGCAAACTTTCACCCTCAATTATACTGACCAGCGATTTTGGAGCTTTAACCCCACGCATAATGGTCGTCGCAGACACCGCATCAGGTGGCGATATAATGCCGCCCAGCAGGAAGCCTAACGCTAAAGTAAAACCGGGAATGAATGCGCTGGATACAAATGCAATCACACACGAGGTAATGATGACTATGGGAAACGCAAAACTGGTGATCACCCGTCTCCACTTCCAAAACTGTTTCCAGGATGTTTGCCAGGCAGCTTCATAAAGAAGCGGAGGAAGAAAAATAAGGAAAACTATTTCCGGATCAATTGTTACGTGAGAAAACACTGTCGTGAAACTAAGTGCCAATCCACCCAACACAAGCACAATCGGATAAGCCAGTCGAAGCTTATTCGCAATCATGACCAACGCCAGAATAATTAAAATCAGGTAAACGTATTGGATGAAAAGGCTTTGCATAAGATGAAATTCAGATAAAAATAATAAAAGCCCAACACCAGGCTTTCATTGAGTCGGTTCAGAAAGCTTTACTGATCCAAAAAGATCTCTCCCTATTGGTTACAATGACAAACCCTTTTTTTGGTTTGCATATTAGGGATGACATCCCTGCTTCTTATAATACAGTTACCACGCATTTTAAAGGATTTCATCCCGGAATAGTGCTCTTATCTCATAAAAATTTTGCTGCCTGCAAATAGCAGTCATTCCTCCATTTCAAGAAATCTCTTGCTGTCGGTCGGGATGACAATCATTTTTTTGTCCAATTTACTGCTCCCGCATTTTTTTAATTTTTGTATAGACTAATTGTGTATGCGGTTAAACGAATCTGCTTTCATCACTCACTGTTTCCTTTTGAAAGTTTTTTGTAATCCGCTTCCGTATCAATATCCATGTTGCCTTTTGGAAACGGAATAAGTTCCACATCATCGACATGTTGCCTGATAATACCTTTTGCCCCAACATCACCCCTCAATTGAAGCAATTCCGGGAACATGGTTTTGTGAAAAAAAACCGGTGGTCCAAACGTGTTTCCATAACTGCAGGCAACAACCGGTTTTCCTGTTTCTTTGTGTGTCGTTATTAAATTGTTTAACAAAGTTGGGCTGACATAGGGCTGATCGCAAACCATCAAAATAGTGCCTTCTGCAAAGGGGCTCATCCTGACCAGGGCGTTTATGCCGAACCGGATGGATGAAGCCATTCCCTCCTGCCATTCAGTATTAATAATCACGTGACCATTACTACCGTTAATCCCCCGCTTAATAGTATCTGCATTTGCTCCCAATACAACAATTACCGGACGAGCATCAGAATCGCTCGCTGCCTGTAAGCTATGTTGCAAGAGGGTTCGGTCATCATGTAATAACAACTGCTTTGGGGTGCCTAACCGGGAAGACTCTCCTGCAGCAAGCAGAATGAGACCGATATTCTTGCTGTTTATTTTTTCTGCTGACATCAGCTGGTTTTATCCCTTTGCAACTGTTTGGGTTCATCCGACGCTGATACGGAACGTGAATGAATGCCATCCAACCTGGCGCGAAGAAAATTGCCATTCCGATCAGATAAAACTGCCTTTATTTCTGCGAGGACAGATAAAGCAATTTCTTCAGCAGATTCTGCTCCAATATCAAGACCTGTTGGACCGTAGAGCATGGACACTTGTTCGTCTGTTATGCGATGACCTTCTTCCAGCAATTCTGCCAACATACGCTGCAATCTGGCTTTTGGTCCTAATGTGCCGATGTACCTGCATTTATTTTGCAGTAATATTTTCATTACAGCCAGATCATAATTATAGTTGTGTGTCATCAGCACAACGACAGACGTTTCATCGATGACAACCTGCCTCATTGCTTCGACAGGTTTTCCAACAATGATTTTATCTGTTTTTGGGAACCGCTGGTTGTTTGCATGTGTCGCTCTGCCGTCAATCATTGTTATCTGCCATCCCAACACTGTCGCCATTTCTACCAATGGCATAGCATCATTACCGGCACCAACGATGATTAATGAAACAGGAGGCTGTAACAATTCAACAAAACCCGCAAGTGTGTTGTCACTATACTGCTTTAGCGTTGAAGATTTGCGGGTTAGCACCATCAACGCATCTTCTTTTATTTCCGCTTCCAGATATTTGTTTGTTATTGTACTAAAAATACTCTGGCCATTTAAAAAGAAACAAGTTCCGGGCTGATCGCCGGAAAAGTTTTTTAAAGAAAACAAGGTAGCCAGGACTGCATCCTGTCTCTGCAAATGAAATTTTTCTAACAGCCCGATCGGATTATCAGGCTGCATTGGATCAATTGGCTCGAACAAAATATGAACAATGCCGTTGCAACCTAATTGCACACCGAATTCAACATCATCTTTATGCAAGGTATTATAGGTAACAAGTTTTTTTTGGCGTTGGTTAATGGCCAGCAAGGCTTTTCGCAATGCATCACCTTCGAGGCAACCCCCGCTTATGGCGCCGGTCATTTTACCGTTATCTTCCACCAGCATCCGGGCACCAGGCCTCCGGTACGAGGATCCTTCCACATGCACAACCGTTGCCAGGGCAGTTTGTCGCCCTTGTAGTTGTGCCTCTTTGAATGCAAAGAGTATATCGCTTATTTCCTTCGGCATATTTTGTTACGAAGTTTTATTCTAAAGGTAGTACACAGATGGCTTTTACTGTTACGACTTTCAAACGAAAAGATACGATTATCAAATGCTAAAATAGAGGCTGCTAAGAAGTAAAGGACAAATTTATACAACGCAACAACGTCTTTTTTCTTTTTTACTGGCCTACCCGTTTTTGCTCTACTTCAGTATATCGATCTCCCTGTATCTTAATCTTCGAGACAGCGCTGTCAAGATTGCGTAATTCTTCCGGAGTAAATTGAAAGTCTGATGCTCCCAAATTTTCCTGCAGATGCGCCAGTTTGGTTGTACCCGGAATGGGGACGATCCAGGATTTTTGAGCAAGCAGCCAGGCTAATGCCACCTGTGCAGATGTTAGTCCCCTTGGATGGCCAAAGTCATTCAGTGCATCCACAGTAACTCTGTTAGCTTTCATGGCTTCCGGTGTGTAACGTGGCAGGCCTGCACGATTATCGCAGGCGGCATAAAAAGTTGAAAGTCAGGTTGAGCAAATAGAAAAATCGCCACTCAAAATGCAACGCTTAAAAATAATTTGAGTAAAGTAAGCCAGGGACATAAGTTATAGCAAGACACAGTCATTAACCACCCTGGTTGCTTTTAAACAAGTGCGCTTGAGCTATTACCGTCAAGGAGGGCAACAAGAGATTGCTCTAAAGCCCGTATCTCTATAAAGAGTTGTTTTACTTCCTCGAACTCTTTGTTTTGCAGAATCATTTCATCATATTGATTACGCTTTTGCTGTAATTGCATATTCAATGCTTCAAACGTTGGCTTGGTTAAGATTGTAGACATAAAAACCCGTTATAAATGTTATTGATGCGGTTATTTGTACGAAACTTCAAAAACTCAAGAGATACGGGAAATTTTGTCAATCCTGTTATTTTAAACAAAATAAAACCGCATTAGTTCATGGTAAATTCCTCTAATTCGAAGTAATAAATGCTAATCTCACTGCAACGGCATGATTATTTTACTAGTTCGTTAGTTTTTGTATGGGTGGCGACAGGCAATATTCATTAAAAAAAGAGAAAATGTATAATGCTCCGGTTTTCATTATCGATGATGATCAAGAAGAACTTGATATCATTCAGGAGATCTGGAAAGATTTAGATTTTGAGAATCCGCTGGAGGTGTTTACACAACCTGAAGATCTGTTTAAAAGATTGGCGGATAAAGTAAATCCATTCCTGATATTATCGGATGTGAAACTTCCAAAAATGGACGGTTTCGCCCTACGTGAAAAATTAGGTAAAGACACTGAACTGGCATATAAAAGTATACCATTCGTGTTTTGGTCTACGGCAGCTTCTAACGATCAAATAAAAAAAAGTTATGATAGCGGAGGCCACGGATTTTTTATTAAAGGAGATAATTATATACAGATTAAAGAATCCATAGCATTAATTATGAGCTATTGGAAAACCTCAAAAGTCCCTACGATTACAATATGATTTCAAATTACTTGCTTCTCAGGATTATTCTTTGAGGCCAATCAACGATTGCGCGTGCAAAAGAACTTCTCATTGATGATCGGTTTTACTCCTACATTTTTTAAAAAGTTGAAAAATAAGCGACTTGTTGCACTAGAAAACCCTGACTGATTATTGAACCCCGGTTATTTTTCAAGAATCTGTAAATTATGCAACATTTTGCCCGAATTATATAATACTAGTTTTAGCAAGAGATCGAAATTAGTGAGTCGAATAAACCTGCATAAGCACAGATTTATGAAATTTAAACGGGACAAGCCTGAATTAATAAAATCGGGATCGTTTTATTTTTGTGAATCATTCTTCAGAACATAAAAATATTGCTGCTTTAAATTCAACTTAAATTTTGTCACTATTTAACGCTAACCATTTTAACATTAACCATTATCGATTATGGAAATTGAAAATAAAAAACCATCATTAACGGAAGAAGAAAAAACGCTGTTCGAGAAACTCATGCCTGAAGACATGAATGAAATTTCGGCATTAGGCGTACAACGGCGACACTTTTTGAAACTTATAACATTGACCGGCGGGGCACTTTTTGTATTTCAGATGTTGGACAGGCACCAGATTTTTGCACAATCTTCTGTTGATCCCGCTTTAAATATAGTAAAGGCCGGAAGCATTGAAAACAGCGTCAATGTAGCCTTTAGAGTGAATGGCGCAAGAAAAGCATTAGAGGTTGATTCAAGAATGACCCTGCTTGATGCACTTCGGGAAAGATTAGAACTGACCGGATCAAAAAAAGGCTGCGATCACGGACAGTGTGGTGCCTGTACTGTTATTGTTGATGGCCGACGGATATTGTCCTGTCTTACGTTGGCCGCGACTTGTGAGGGCAAATCAGTAACCACTATTGAAGGTTTAGCTAAACGTGGTGCACTCCACCCGGTGCAGGCGGCTTTCATTAAGCATGATGGTTTTCAATGCGGCTACTGCACTCCGGGTCAGATTTGTTCAGCTGTCGCCCTCATGACTGAAGCAAAAAATGGAGAAGCAAGTTATGTAACGGCGAATGTTCGAGCCAAAGCGACCTCTCTGCAGCTTTCTGATGATGAAATCAGGGAACGAATGTCAGGAAATATTTGTCGTTGCGGTGCCTATCCGAATATAATAGCGGCAATCAAAGAAGTACACAGTGGGAAAGACGTAGTGCAAACCTGGCAGTTTACTGGCGAAAATAATCAACCAACATTTACAACCGGCGGATAAAACTGTAAAGATGAGACCATTTAAATTTTCTTCAACAAAAGATCCAAACTCGGCCATTAAAATGCTCATGGATAATACGAATGCAAAGTTCCTGGCCGGCGGCACAAACATTCTTGATTTAATGAAGGAAGATGTTGAACGGCCCGATGAACTCATTGATATTACGAGTTTACATTTCACGCAAATCAAAACAATCTCTGAAGGCACGAACAAAGGCGGTATATCTATCGGAGGACTAAGCAAAAATACTGATACTGCAAACGATCCAGTCATTCGCCGCGACTTTCCACTTTTAACACAGGCGATCCTGGCAGGTGCTTCCGCGCAAATTCGCAATATGGCCACCAATGGCGGAAACTTAAATCAGCGAACCCGCTGTTCCTATTTTTATGATACAGCCATGCCCTGTAACAAACGGGAACCCGGAACAGGTTGTGGCGCACGCGAAGGGATTAACCGGATGCACGCGATTTTCGGCTGGACAAATAATTGTGTGGCGGTTCATCCGTCCGATATGTGCGTAGCACTCGTTGCTCTGGATGCGGTTGTAATTGTGATAGGCACAGATGGTAAATCACGCGCCATTCCGTTTGCTGATTATCATCGTCTGCCTGGTGACACTCCTCACAAAGACAATAATCTTGTACCCGGCGAATTGATTACGTCTGTTGAGATCCCGAAAAATAATTTTGCGGGCAACAGCTATTATTTGAAAGTACGGGACCGCGCCAGTTATGCTTTTGCACTTGTGTCGGTAGCAGCCGCACTTGAAATAAACGGCAATCAAATAAAACAAGTACGAATTGCGATGGGGGGTGTGGCACACAAACCCTGGAGGGCAATAGAGGCCGAGAAATTCCTGCTTGGAAAATCAGCCAGCAATGAAAATTTCAAACAGGCCGCTGAAGCAGAAATGCAACATGCAAAACCGCTCGAACATAATAAGTTCAAGGTTGAATTGGGCAAACGGGCTATTATTCGAGCTTTGACTCAGGCGATGAATGGCGGAACGAATTCATAAAACACAAAAAGATAAAACTATTGAAGATGGCAATAACTGGCAAACCTATTGACCGCGTTGACGGGCGGCTGAAAGTAACCGGTACCGCTACATATGCGGCTGAATTTAATCAACCGAATATGGCATATGCCGTTCCGGTTCGATCTACTATAGCGAAAGGCACGATTACCACCTTTGATACTGTTGCGGCAGAAAAATCGGCAGGCGTAATCGCCGTTTTGACGCACAAAAACGCATCCCGGTTGAAAGCCATTAATCCGGAGGAACAAATGAAAGCCGGCGTCATATTCATCGGTGAAGATTTAGTACCGCTTCAAGATAACCAGGTCCATTATTTTGGCCAGTTTATCGCATTGGTCGTCGCAGAAACTTACGAACAAGCCCGTTCCGCTGCGGCACTTCTCGAGGTTACTTACAATAAAGAAAAGCACGCCATTGACCTCGTAAGTGAATTGCCAAAAGGATACAAACCTAAATTACTGTTCGGTCGGGAAGCGCAGCTAAATACGGGAAAAACCGCAGATTTAATAGCCGCCTCACCACATAAAATCGAGCAGACATATACAACCTCAACAGAAAATCATCATCCAATGGAGCCGCACGCAACTGTTGCGGTATGGGAGGGCGCGGATAAATTAACACTTTACGATGCAACGCAAGGGGTTGTTATCACGCGCGCAATTGCTGCTTACTTTTTGAATCTCAAGCCGGACAATGTGCGGGTAATTTCACCTTTTGTCGGTGGTGGCTTTGGTACTAAGGGAACATGGCTTCATATTGTGCTGGCAGCCATGGCGGGACAAGTCACAAAACGTCCTGTAAAACTCGTGATAAGCCGCCAAATGATGCAGACCAATGTGGGTAGGCGTAGTGCGACAATTCAAAAAATCGCTTTGAGCTCGGATCCTAAAGGCAAACTAACCGCGATTCGTCACAACAGTGAAACCTACACCAATCTCACGCAATTTTTTGAACCGAGCGGTTTAGCAACAGCTGTTTTATACGAAGCGCCGCTTCGGGAAATTACTTATCAGGTTGCAAAATTAAACGTCGGAGCACCAACCTTCATGCGTGCGCCGGGCGAAGCGCCGGGAACATTCGCGCTCGAATCTGCTATGGATGAAATGGCGTTTGAGATGAAAATTGACCCACTCGCGTTTCGGGTCCTCAATCACGCAGCGACAGATCCGGAGACCAAGCATCCTTTTTCGGCAAATTATTTACTTGAATGTTATAGAGTAGGCGCAGAAAAATTTGGCTGGTCAGCAAGGAAAATGCAGCCACGTCAGACTCGCAACGGAAAATATTTGATTGGTTACGGAATGGCCACGGCGACTTATCCTGCGGGACGAAGTTCTGCTTCGGCGCGCGTGCAAATGACAATCAAGGGTGAAATCAAGGTAATGACCGCGGCGTCAGACATCGGTACGGGAACGTACACGGTTTTGGCACAGACGGCAGCTGACGCCCTCGGCGTTTCCGTAGAAAGAATCACTGTCGAAATCGGGGATACGAATTTGCCGCCCGCGCCGATAGCCGGGGGTTCGCAAACAACTGCAAGCGTTCATCCCGCAGTATTGGCAGCGGTTGAAACGTTGCGAAAAGATCTGATGCTGTTAGCATTTTCTGATACAAAATCAAAGTTAAACGGCAGAAAAGCCGACGAAATAGATTTCGCCAAAGGGAAATTTTATTTAAAAGGCGATGCTTCCATTTCGGATTCATACGCCGACATCATGAGCCGGAATAATAAGCAAATAATGGAAGCCTGCGCAACGTCGATGCCTGCATCGGGCAGCGGATTAGGCGCGCCTGTTGCGCCTTGCATGGTTGTGCCGCTCGCCACTGAAGAAAATTCCGATGCAAAAAAATACTCGTTCCATTCCTTCGGTGCACAGTTCGCGGAAGTTTGGGTAGATGAAGATCTCGGCACAATCCGCGTCAGTCGTTTCACCAGCGTGCAGGATGTAGGGCGCATCATGAACGAAAAAACAGCCCGCTCGCAGATTATTGGCGGCGTGATCTTCGGCCTGGGGGCTGCGCTGATGGAAGAAACACAATACGATAAACACTGGGGGAACCCCGTTACGCGTAGCCTCGCAGATTATCATGTCCCCGTAAATGCAGATGTTCCGCAAATAGACGTTCACTTTATCGGGAAACCTGATCCCCATATTTCTTCCATTGGTGCAAGGGGCATCGGGGAGATAGGTATTACAGGCGTTTCGGCGGCGATTGCCAACGCTGTGTTTAATGCTACAGGAAAACGCATAAGAAGTTTACCGCTGACCCTTGATAAATTACTTTAACTAATTGAATTCTTTTCTGATTTTACATGGACGAAGTATAATCGCAAACAGTAAAGTGATATAAGCTCACTGCCGGTTCCTCCTCCCTTTTGGGAAAACCGGAACATTCGCTTCAGTATAGTGGACAAAGACTGTTAGAACATGTCGTGAAGACCGTTTTATATTCAGACGCTGAAGCTGACATTGTTGTAAATGGAGATAATACAGGCTTACTACGGAAAAATGTTAACGGGAAAAATGTACCATCATAAAGAAAATTACTGATGACGTTGCGACCGTTATATTTACAAAAGGCAATCTTAACATTGATACCGGAAATGATTATGAAATGCTATTAATTACAATAAATGATCATTGATTCTTACAATCGTATACATAACTATCTGCGCATATCCCTTACGGATAACTGCAACCTGCGTTGCTTTTACTGTATGCCCGAGGAAGATTATATATTTACCCCGACTTCAAAACTAATGCAGCCCGATGAAATTGAAACTCTCGCAAAAATATTTGTCCGGGAAGGCGTAACGAAAATAAGACTCACAGGCGGCGAACCTCTGGTACGTAAAGATGCAGCTGATATTATCATTGCTTTATCCAGGCTGCCCGTTAATCTGACCCTTACAACCAATGGTACAAGATTGCATGAATTTATGGATGTACTATTAAAAGCGAATGTTCGTTCGCTAAACATAAGCCTGGATACTTTACAGGCACATAAATTTTGTGTCATCACCCGTAGAGACCAGTTTAAAACCGTGTGGGATAATATTCATTTGTTAATCAAAAAAGGGTTTCATGTTAAAGTAAATGTAGTAGTAATGAAAGGCTTGAACGATAATGAGATCCTGGATTTTGTTGAGTGGACAAAGGAAACTCCGGTTCATGTACGCTTTATTGAATTCATGCCTTTTAGTGGCAACCGTTGGACCAGTAATAAGGTAGCCACACTGAAACAAATTTTGGAGAAAGTGGAGGAAAAGTATTCATTCATTTCTTTACCTCATCAGAAAAACGAAGTCGCAAAAAAATACACAGTTCCGGGCCATGCCGGAACCTTTGCCATCATTAGTACCATGAGTGCCAATTTCTGCGGCGATTGTAACCGCATACGATTGACGGCTGATGGCAAAATTAAGAACTGCCTTTTTTCCAAAGAAGAGACCGATCTGTTGAGTGCTCTCAGAAATCGCGAAGACGTAGCGCCATTAATACACCAGAGTATCGGTAGCAAAGCAAAAGAATTAGGGGGGCAGTTCACTACAAATTTTGAGCTCATTCAACCAGAAAATATTCACAATAGAAGCATGATAACGATTGGAGGATAATATGGCAAAGCCGATCAAACATATACTCCGGAAAAAAGCCATTTTTAAAGTAAACGGCAGCTTATGGATCGAATGTGAAGGCAACAGGTTCTTTGGTCCGGGGCCGGTAGAATTGTTGGAACGGATAATTGATACAGGGTCAATTAATCAGGCTGCAAAGCAAATGAAAATGTCGTACAAGAAAGCCTGGGAAATAATTCATGTATTGAATGAGCACTCAGCCCACCCGGTTGTAATTATGCAGAGTGGCGGTCAAAGAGGAGGCGGATCTTTGATTACCAAAGAAGCAATTCAATTAATAAATTATCATCGCAGCTTGCGTAAACGGTTTAAAAAGTTTTTGGAAAATGAAACCGAAAAACTCAGTTTTTGATTTTCAGATCTAACATGATTTTTTTTTCAACCGTTATATTTTATAAGAAATAACGAAATTAAAATGGTATGAAATCAGTAATCTTACTTTTTTGTAGTTTGCCAACCATCCTGGTTCATATTCTTATCAATGCTGATAGGCACCGTTATTGGTTTTCTTTCAGGGCTAATTGGCATCGGTGGCGGTATTATTTTATCTCCCATTTTATTATTATTAAAATGGACCGATTTAAAACAAACGGCAGCTATCAGTGCATTGTTCATCTTTGTCAATTCATTAGCTGGACTTGCAGGGGCGTTTACCAAGGGAATACAATTCAGTCCACATATGAATGCGTATGTAGCTATTGCAATCATTGGCGGATTATGCGGAGCGTATTTCGGCGCAATGAGATTTAATCAGATAATATTAAAAAATGTATTGGCAGTTGTATTATTAGTGGCAGTCTGGAAATTATTATTTACGAATGCATAGTTAACATACGTAACTTTAAAACTTATTTATACATACAAGCGAACGTCATTATTAACAATATTCCAAATATCAATGCTTTGGTAAACAAATTCAACAAAAAAAGAAGCCTGTATGACGAATCACAATCGAAAAAATATATTTGTCAACTCAGCCATCGCTTCGTCTTTCATTGCGGAAAGCATAGAAAAGCACAGCAACAAAACAGCAATTGGGGGACATAGCATTTTTCTCGGACAGGTGCGGGCAGACCGGGTCCGGGACAAGCATGTAAGAGAAATAGAATATACCGCGCACGAACCCTTGGCTCTCGAAACGATGCACACGATCCGGGAGGAAATATTTAAAAAGTATCCGCTCATCTGTATGCATGTGTATCACAGCCTCGGTAAAGTGGCCATAGGGGAAATTTGTTTATTTGTCTTTACTTCATCAGCACATCGCAAAGCTGCAATCGACGCCTGTGAAGAAATTGTTGAGCGAATAAAAGTTGAATTACCTATTTGGGGAAAGGAAATATTTAGTGACGAAACCCATCAATGGAAAATGAATAATTTATAAAAAATATAAAATGAAAAGAATAGCAATCAATGGATTTGGAAGGATTGGCAGAGCATCACTTAAAGTGATTATGGACACCCCCGGACTTGAGGTAGTAGCAGTAAACGACCTGATGGATCTTGAAAATGCAGCTTATCTGCTGACTTATGACAGCGTGTATGGAAAATATGATGCGGCGGTACGCATACACGAAAACCATTTGCATGTTAAAGACAAGAAAGTTTTATTTTTTTCTGAAAAAGATCCGGCAAAACTTCCGTGGAAAGACCTGAATATAGATGTGGTCATTGAAAGCACAGGATTATTTACCAAAAGAGAAGATGCAGAGAAACATATCACCGCTGGTGCGCATACCGTGATAATTTCAGGCCCTACAAAAAGTGAAAATACTCCCACTGTTGTGCATGGAGTAAATACTGCTGATGGAAAAACAAGCATCTTTTCCTGCGGGAGTTGTACGACCAATAATATCGGAACTATTATTGAGATTTTGGGTAGAAGATTGGGAATAAAAAAAGCAATCTTAAATACAGTGCACGCCTTCACAGCTTCTCAAACACTGGTCGATGCTCCATCTAAAAGAGAACCGCGGATGGGTAGGTCCGCAGCTATTAATTTGGCCCCTGCATCTACTGGAGCTGCAATTGCCATCACACAAGCAATGCCCCAATATAAAGGAAAGTTTGATGGAATAGCTGTGCGAACGCCAGTGCCTATAGGATCAATTTCTGACGTAACTTTTATCGCAGAGAGAAGTACAACCAGAGAAGAAATTAACCAGATATTTACAGAAGAAGTGGCAACGGATAGGTACAAGTTGGTAGTGGCTGTTTCCAATGAGCCACTGGTATCGACTGATATCATAAAGAGCCCGTTCGCTGCCGTTATCGATCTGGAGATGACCAGGGTTGTAGACGGCGATTTGGTGAAAGTAATGGCCTGGTATGATAATGAATGGGGATTTACAAATCAAATGATCAGGCAAATTCTCGCTACATAAAGAAACGGTCGTTATTCTTATATTTATTTTTCCCGCCACTAATTCGTTGCATTTTTGTTTTTTAAAATGCCTTTACGTTTCGGATGTTCCCTTTATAATCTTTTATTTCTACAGCTATTATATTTTCATCAAGGTTTAAAAATCTTCCGGATTGGGATAAAAATGATGCCCCATTGCTAAACTCCCGCTTTTGAATAATACCGTTTTTATATTTTATCATAGCACTCGCATCAGATGGATCTAACTGAATACATTTTATGATGCTCTTCAGTTCAAAAACTTTGAGGTTACTCCTATTTTGACTTGCTACCAGTAAACATTTTCCCATATTACTTCTTAATTTAACCAATGCTTTGGCATTTCCAGGTACAAACCACCCGCTTTGCAAAATAGATAATGGCAAAAATCCTCCTTTCCCATCTCCCTTTAACATCAATCCATTGAAGGCATCATAACGCCCAACCGAAACTTCTAAACCATAATCATTGCCGATAGCCAGAACATCAAGTCTCCCATCCCCATCAAAATCTTCTGCAATCATCCCGTTAATACAGGAAACCTGCGCAAGGGGTGGTAATGCAGTCATTGCAAAAGTGCCATTACCGTTATTTCTAAGGAAAGCAGTTTTAAAGAAGTTAGCCTGCAGTTTAAACGCACCTTTAATTTGTTCTTGCGTAAAAAGCTTATCAATTGATGCTTCTGCAAATGCTTTGTACGTTAAAAATCGTTTTTTTATGAATGGCATCTGATCAACTACATCATCACGGGTGTGGGTGGTATATTCTCTCAAAACGCCTTCCTTATCGGGTATAAATTTAGTGGGGATACAATCCAGCACACCATTATTATCGAAGTCTTTACCATAAATGGAAACAGGATACTGTTCACTTCCCTTGTAAAATGTATTTTCACCGGTGTTGCCAGCTATATAGTCCATATCACCGTCATTGTCAAAATCCCCCGGCAACAGGCTGTTCCATAAACCCGTTTTGCTTTCTAACCCTACAGAAGAAGTAACATCTTCGAGAACGCCATTATTATTTTTCAGAAATTTTATTGACATCCATTCACCGGCAAGCATCAAATCCTGCCAGCCGTCATCGTTAAAATCAGTCCACAATGCATCGCATATCAAGCCCACTTTGCTTAATGACGTTGCAACAGATGAGCTAACATCGGTAAATTTAATACTGCTCTTTTTCGAATCATTCCTATAAATATAGCTGGATACCGCTTTGGGATAATTTTGGGGTTCTACCCGGCCACCGATGAAAAGGTCAAGGTCTCCATCTTTATCATAATCTGCAGTGCGGACACATGATTTACTGGTAACATTTTTGGGCAAGGCCAATGAGTCTAAAGTAAATTCACCTTTGCCGTTATTGATATACAATTTATCCAGGTAGGCAACTGCATTTGGATGATTTTCATATCCGCCGCTTGCGGTGTAAAGATCCGGGTCGCCATCACCTTCCACATCGAACAAAACAATTCCTATTTCTTCCCAATTTTTATTGGTGGGCTGCATATCAGGTAAAAGTAATTTTTGAAAAAACGATCCGTCATTTCGCTGAAACAAGATTACAGGACTGTTAGAAACAGAACCACCGGCAACAATATCATCAAACCCATTGCCATCAACGTCTGCAACGCCAAGTGCAGGGCCATATTCCGAAAGCTTATGCGGAAGTAATTTCTGAAAATTAAAATCAATGAAATCCTTTTCCTGGTGCAGGTAATGGATGTTGAGTGAACCAGTAATTTCAGTAAACAACGTATTTGAAGCGAACTGCGGATTAGTCCAGCTAAAATTCTCCGTTGCAGCTGTGATGTTAACTTCTACTGTTTGGTCAACAGGGATATTTATTAATTTTTGTTTTTGCTGGTTGGGCCATTTTATGAGTATTGAGTCGATAACAGCAACGACGCCTAATCCAAAATGAGGGTTTAATTGTACAGTGGATAAATAGCCTCTGTAAGGAGTTTGCTCATACACCTGTATCTTATTATCATAAAAAATTTCAATCCATGTACCAAGACCATTCCTGTTTAGTGAATCGCCAATAAGTTTTATTTGCAGGAAATGATGATTATTTTTTTTATCTCTGTTTCGTATTTTATTTTCAAACAGTAATGCTTCATCATTAATATTGTTCACAACAAGATCCATGTCTCCATCATTATCCAGGTCAACATACGCCGCACCATTAGAATAGGTTGGTATAGAAAGACCCCATTCTTCAGAGACGTCACGAAAAGTAAGATCACCATTATTCCGGTAGGCATAGTTATGGAGCTTCACTTCAGGTATTTGCTTCAGCAACATTTCCTTTGATGCAAGCTGATCAGCCATTTTTCGGAACGAGATGAAATCCCGATCAGTTATATCCTTTGGATATCCATTGGATATGATGATATCGCGATACCCGTCATTGTCAAAATCTGTTACAACAGGCGCCCAACTCCAGTCTGTTTCAGCAATGCCGGCATAAAAACCAATATCACTGAACACGGGGTCTCCGATGGAATCATGCTGTTTTACACGTGGCCCCTGATTTAACTGTAATACATTTCTCACATATTGATACTGATATCCATAGGCTTCAAAATTCTGATAAATCCGATAATTATTTCCAGTCATCATTGTCTTCTTCCTGAAATTGTCCTCGGGGTTCATGTCCAGTTCAATAACATCCTGCAGACCGTCGTTATTGATATCTATAATGTCCTGGCCCATCGAGTTGGCCGAAGTATGTTTAAAATAATCCCGTGCTTTATTGGTGAAAGTGCCATCATGATTATTGATATAAAGAATATTATCGGGCATGAAGTCGTTGGCAACATAGATATCTTTCCACCCGTCTTTATTTAAATCTGTAATACTTGCAGAATGTCCATAACCTTCAATCGTAATACCCGCTTCTTTCGAGATATTTACAAACCTTGGGTGCTTCAGGCTATCGTTCTTATCATTCCGATATAACCTTCCGGTGCTGGGATATTCACCATTTTTAAAAGCGGTTCTGAAAATATTCGGATTTTCATCTTTGGGAATAACATTCACAACCAGATACATATCCAGATCAAGATCATTATCATAATCAAAAAATGCAGCCATTGTAGAATGGGAGGTATCGTTCAGTTCGTATTCTCTGGCACTTTCTTTGAAATGAGGTATGCCTCTCTCATCTATTCCCTGGTTGATGTATAACAAATTTTCCCGTTTGAGCGGATCATTGAGGATTGTACAACAAACATACATATCCAACCAACCGTCGTTATTTATATCAACCATTGCTACGCCTCGTGACCATCTTTGTTCACCTCCAACATTAGCAACACTAGTGACATCAACGAATTCTAAATTTCCTTTATTCAAATAAAGTTTATTGGAAATCGTGTTGCCGGTAAAATATATATCCTGCAACCCGTCATTATTAAAATCGCCAATGCCTACTCCGCCTCCGTTGTAAATATTTACCAGATCCAATGGGTTAATTGAATCATTTTCTGTAATTCGGTTATCGAAATGAATACCGGAATGTGCAGATGAAACGACTTCAAACAGGGTCGTCTTATTATCACAGGAAAACAGTATCAGTAATTGGAAGCAGAGAAATATTACGGCTAAAGTTTTTATTTGTCCCATTTATTGATGATATGACTGGATAAATGTAAACTTAAAAAGGTAGGGCGATGACCCTACCTAACCAAAATTCAACAATGATTGCATATGATAAACTAATTGTAACCGGGATTTTGTTTTAATACTATTTTACCGCTGGCATTCTCAGCATCAATCTGGCTTTGAGGTATCGGATAAAATTCATTAACCCCCTTGGTGAATTGGGCTGTGGGATTAACAGTAAAAAATGATTTCCTGGTTTTTTCCACTGCCTGGTATGCATTCAAAACATTCGCCATAAATCCTGTACCATTGTCCCAGCGGGATAGATCAAAGAAACGGTGCCCTTCCATTGCCAGTTCTAACCTTCTTTCAAACTGAAGGGCTTTGCGCGCATAGTCTTTGCCCCCTGCAGCAAAGTTTCCGGCAGGGTAAAGGCCGATTTTATAATTATCCGCAGGTGTAGTCTGAGGAGAATATTTTGAACTGGCAGCGCTATAAGTAGCATTTTTATACACCCATCCCGTTGGGTCGGCAGCCCTGGTGCGAATCTGGTTAACATATTGCTGTGCTTTGTCAAGCGTACCCACTTCTATTTCGCATTCAGCAGCCCATAAAATAATATCAGCAAAACGGATGAATGTATAATTGTTGGCATTTATCTGAGTAGCTCCCCAAAAACTGGTTTCATTGGATGAATATGTACCAAACTGACTTTTAGCATACACATTCTTTCTTGGACTAAACACACCATTTACGGCAGGGTCGCGTATCCATGCAATGCTTTGTGGTCCCCAATCCAAATACGGAAGTCCTGGACGACCAATGGTGAAGTCAACACGTGGATCCAATGTTCCGATATAAATATTAGTTGAATCACTTACACCCGTACCACTGTTCCAGGTATCTAATAGGGGCAAACCGGTAACTGCATCTGTTTTATAGGCATTGGCCAGGTTGTAAGAAGGATTATTAAATCCACAACAACCGCCCGGTGCACCCGGACCATTAGGGAAGTTTAGTACATCCCCGAAATTACCGTTGAGCTCAGAACCATCATTCACGGATGTTTGGAAAGCAAATACAGACTCGGGGCCGTTTTTAGTCTGAGCGTTAAAGTTATCCTGAAAATTTACCAGCGTGTATTTTGCGCCTGAAGCGGTAACTCCGTTGGCAATCAGGTTTTCCAATAGTGGCTTTGCCTGTGCAAATTTATCCTGGAACATGTATGCCTTTGCGAGATATGCCATAGCCGCCCATTTATTAGCCCTCCCTTTTTGTGGCTGGGTAGCTGGTAAATTATCAATGGCAAATTGGAAATCAGCTTCGATCTGGGGCCAGATATTGATAAAATTGCCAGTGCCGTCAATGTTTGGAACATTATAGTTGTTATCAGCATAGGTAATTGTTTCATCTACATAAATAGGATTGTTCCACATTTTTTTAGCATCAAAATGATAATGCCCTCTTAAAAAACGGGATTCAGCTTCCATAATTTTCGCCTCCGCTGCAGGGATGTCAGTCGCTTTCGGTAACAGCCTTATTACATCATTGGCCCGTTGTATCCCACCGTAAAGAATTCGCCATTTAATGGTCATATACGTTGAAGTTGATGTGGATTTAGACCAGGTTGCCAGTAATACCATCGGTGGCTGGTCACTGGGTGTTGATCCTTTATAAGAATCATCAGCAACGATGCTTCCATACACCCAATTGGATCCGGCAGCCCCATAAGTAATGCCGGTAACATCGGTGCCTCCGAGAGACAATCCAGATTGTCCATCTAAAAAAGAATAGGCACCAATAAGCAAAGCTTGTATGCCTGCCTTATTTGCTACGCTGGTCTCGGTCAATTGGCCAAGGGGTTTTTTATCCAAAAAACTCTTACTGCATGCATACGCGATCAGTGTAATGCTCAGGCAACCAATTATTATTATTTTATGTTTTTGTTTCATATTATTTATTCTCTTTTTTGAAAATATAAAATGGCTCCAGATCAGAATGAAAGGTTGATACCTACTGTATACGCTTTCTGATTAGCAGGATATGCTCCACCATCATTCCCGAAATTTGTACTTGTAAGTACAGGGCCCGATAATTCAGGATCAAGTCCCGTGTATTTAGTGAGAGTGAAAAGATTCAGTGCCTGCACGTATATTCTGAACTTGGTAATTCCGAATCGCTGTATCATATTTCCTGGAAGGTTATATCCCAACGTCAGCGCTTTACATCGCAGAAAAGAACCATCTTCCAGGTAATAAGAATTGAACTGGGTTGTATTACTGAAATTTGCTGACCGTTCGAGCCTGGGCACTTTAGCATTTGGACGATCGGGAGTCCATGAATTATAGACTGCATCCTTACTGATAGCTACATCAAATACCTGCGGAAAATCTATAGAGGCACGAACATTATTAATAACATCATTCCCCACCGAAGCATATACAAACACGAAAAGGTCGAAGTTTTTATAATTAACTCCGAGATTTAAACCTGCAGTAAAATCAGGATTTGGATCACCGAAGTGTGTTCTGTCTTGTGCATTGATAACTTTATCGCCATTCACGTCTGCAAATTTATGCCTGCCAGGAGCGGCAGCTTCCTGGGTTGGAGAACCGGATACGTCTGCCGCACTTTGGAATAAACCAATTTGTTTGTAACCAAAGAATGCGCCAATAGGCTGACCGGGTTGCAATCTTGAATTACCATAATCAAAATATAATGTGCCTGCGGGAAGCGATATTACTTTGTTATTGTACGAAGTAAAAGTTGCTGTTATATCAAACCCAAGATCCTTGTTGATTTTACCGTGATAAATTGCAGATAGGTCAATTCCTTTATTTTGAATATTTCCAACATTTATAAAAGGCAGTGTTGCTGCTCCAACTGAAGCAGGGGCTACCGGTCGGTATAATAAACCTTTGATATCCTTTTTATACCATTCCATGGAAAGTTCCAGCGTATTATTAAACAAGGTGGCATCAAACCCAATATTTGTTATGATATCTTCTTCCCAGGTAGTTGCCTGGTTACCATATTGAGCCGTGAATAAACCCAGTGTAGGACTGGTACTACTTCCATTAATATCATAATAAGAGTAAACCGAACTTGAACCAAATAAGGTATATGCATTGGTTGGATTGATATTGCTAAGAGATCCAAGTTTGCCCCAACCTCCACGAATTTTCAGATCGTTAAGCCAGGTAACTCCCTGCATAAACTTTTCACTGGAAATTCTCCAGCCAGCCGTAATAGAAGGAAAAACACCATACCGCGATTCAGAAGAAAAAACAGAAGAACCGTCACGCCGTAAGGTTCCACTAAGGAGATATTTATCATCAAATGCATAATCAACCCTGCCGAATAATGAAAACAAACTGCTTTCATAAGGGCTTTGAATTCCATTAACAAGTATGTTACTGTTCTGTTGACCGGTAGGTGTACCAAAGTTCAAAGTCCACAAATTGGGATCCACCGTTAAGTTACTCAGGTCGGTGATGAAATAACTTCCCCTTGAACCAGATATTCCACGTGCATAATTACTGATAGCCTCACTACCAATTAATGCATTTACCCTGTGTTTAGTTGCAAAAATGTTTGTGTAATTAAGCGTATTGGTCCAGGTCCAGCTACTACTGAAACCAGAACTTTCTATAAAACTATTGGGGTTTGAACTATTCTCTGCATTCTCATAAGCTGTAAATACAAATGCATTATTATAAAAATTCTCCACCGTTCCCCCAAAGCTGGTACGAACAGTAAAGTGTTTCATGAGATCGAGTTCAGCAAATACATTTCCCGAGATCTGCCAGGAATTTCCTTTATTGTTTTTTGTACGCTCCATAATTGCAACCGGGTTCGGAGAGTTACCAAGGCTTTGAGATCCCCCGCCTGCAAAATTTTTGCCTGTAATATCATACACCGGAACAATTGCAGGCATGCGATAAGCGGCATTGATGGAGTTGGCATTATTTACTCCCGGCAAACCCAGGTACCCAGGATTTTTCTTATAAGCGACGTAGGCATTTTCACCAATACGGATATTTTTCCCAACATTAAACAGGGTATTTATTCTTGCGGAATATCTTCTAAGATAATTATGGATCAATGTGCCATCCTGGTTCAGATAATTCAATGAAAATAAATAAGCTGATTTATCATTTCCCCCACTTACAGAAACATTATGGCTTTGTAAGAGTGCCGGTTTGAAAATTTCATGGAACCAATCGGTACCCTCTTTATTGGCTTTAGTGATCTGGTTGGTGTAAAGTTTATAAGTAGCAGGATCCGTATTAGGCTGGCCCGCGATTCCCGCTGTAGGTGTTATGTAATCAGGAATAACAGGCGTTGGACCATTTCCATATTGCTTATGAGAAGCTACGAGCCCACTATTTTTATATTGTTCCCAAATTGCGTTTGCATTTTCTGTAGGATTCGCCAGATTCCAGCCATTCTTCAATGGTCGCTGCGAACCAATATATGCATCATAAGTGACCCGCGCCGGGCCCTGCTTTCCTTTTTTGGTTGTAATAATAATGACTCCATTGGAACCTCGAACTCCATAAATGGCTGCCGAACCCGCATCTTTTAATACCTGTATTGATTGAATATCATTTGGATTGAGATCGTGCATATTACCAGGTGTACCGTCAATAATAACGAGCGGGTCAACATTACCAACAGAAGTGATTCCCCGTACCCGAACATTACTTGGACCGCCCGGAGCGCCATTATTAATGACAGTTAATCCGGACGCCTGGCCTTGTAGCACAGATTCAATAGTGCCAGATGGGATGTTTTTAATGTTGTCGACATTTATTACTGAAACTGCACCGGTAATATCCTTTTTCCTTTGGGCCGTATACCCGGTTACTATTACTTCATTGAGAGATGCTGTAGATGGCTTTAAAGAAATGACTCCAGGCGTAGGTGTAGCTGATAGATTAACTTCCATTGTTTCAAACCCCACCACCGTTATTACCAGAATATTGTAGTTGGCTGGAACATTTAAAGAAAAATTTCCATCTGTTTGTGATTGTGAAATGATTTGAGTGCCTTTTACCTGTACCGATGCTCCCGGAAGCGGCTGTTTGTCATTATTGTTGATGATTCTACCAGTAACCGTTTTTTGAGCAAGTACGCCATAGCTTAATAACAATAGCGCTACTGTGCAACCATTTTTTAGAAGCTCTTTAGTTGTTAATCGCATAAGCAATCGTTGAGTTTGGTAAAAAAATATGTATAAAGGGCCTTGGATTTTTCTCTATTTCAGGCTTCATATTCTGCCTTAATAAAGTTATACTTGAATTGTATGGGCAATTGATTTTATACTACTTCAATACTACATCACCATCCTTTGCAAAAGAGGAAAACGGTTGTTTCAGCCACAACAACACTACATCAGATTGAATTGGCTTTCCGGACTGCATCTTAAAATGTTTGAAATAGTTTTTTATATTCTTTATGTAACGAAGTCTACGCAAAATCAGAACAATGTTTACAGTCTGATTTATACACAAATCTATTTTTCAGTTTTTTCAGAATTGCTCACAAAAGCAATGCGCCTGCTGTCTGGCGACCAGGAAGGAACATTTAATGATCCCTGCCCGCCATAGAGATTCGCAATAACTCTTACCCCACCAGCGGTAGTAAGAGGTAACAATCTCAGCATAACGCGCTTGTAAGACGGGTGACTGGAAGGCTCAATCTCCGGAGGGAAAGAAATGATCACCATCCATTTTCCATCTGGTGAAATGTGTGGAAACCAATTATGATATTCATCAAATGTCAGTTGTTCTTTTCCAGTGCCATCAGGTTTCATCCGCCAGATTTGCATGGTGCCGGAAACATTCGCATTATAATATATGAACTTGCCATCAGGCGAATATTCAGCGCCATCAACATGACCCTTCGTATTTTTTGTAAGCAACACTTCAGGTCCCCCGTTTACCGGAACTTTAATAACATTATATATTTTGCTACTATCCCTTTGGCCGATAACAAGCACATCTTTGCCATTTGGATTCCATCCATGCCAATAAGATGGCGTTTTTTCGGTCAGCAATTTGGGAGCACCACCTTCAAGGGGAAGTATATAAACACTTGACCCGCCACCAGGTAAACCATCACGGTGGCTGCTGATCGCGAGCATTTTTCCATCGAAAGAAATACCATGATCATTATTATTCCTGGTGGCAGTACCGGTATTTAATTTTTCGGAAGGTCCACCATCAATAGAAATTTTATAGATAGACCCGTTTTCGTTATACAATAGATTTTTCCCATCAGGCATCCAGTTGGGTGCTTCAAAACGACCCGTTGATTCGCGAATCACTTTTCTTTTACCATCCAACACATCCATAATCTCCAGGCGGCAGCCCATCACTCCTTCCAGCGGCTTCAACGATCTTAATATGATTGGATTTGGATGGTAGGTACTTGGAACCGGTTTATCAATCCGAACATTCCAAACTGTTGCCTCCTCGGTAACTTCGGGGTCGTGCGAGCAAATATATAATCCCGCATACACTGAATCACGCATATCCGACATATTATGCGAACCGACAATTTGAAGGGGTTCACCCCGACTGGATACACTCATGGTAACTTTTTTACCAATCCGTTCAAGCTGAACTGTATGAAAATTCTTTTTAGAGAAAAATATTTCATCCTCGGGGTCTCTCATAAAAGTTCCCCGCAATGGGCGCCACTGGAGAACTACCAACCCATCTTCATGTGCACACGCATTTATACTTGCCGCCTGTTCATCTAACGATTCCCTGATCATCCAGCCAACTTTTTTATGACCATTCCCGCCCACTTTGGAAAATGCAAAATCCGCTGTCAGAATAAAATCACCTTTTAGTCTTTTGTACAGGTAATGAAATTCATCTCTATTAAACCAGATATTGTAGCCCCCTCCTTTTATTGTATACGTCTGGGCCAGCTCATCATACTTTGCAGAACCGGCAAGTTTTGGTTTTCCTATGTCAGCACTGTTCTCAAAAATTCCCACAGGATTCTGGGCAAAACCGATAGAATAAAAAAACATAAGAAGAAGGAAGCTTATAAATTTCATAATGGCGCATTTATATATTCTGATACAAAATTTCAGGAAATCACTTTAGTATAATAAGACTATGTACAGATTACGAGGCGGCTTACTCTTTTCAAACTTGCTACAAGTGGAAGTATAATTAGATCCAAATGCTATATCTATGAAAGAATGATTATATCATGCAAAAATAAAGCGGATAGCACAGAGCTTATAAAATCTTGCTACGTCAATACTACATCACACAGATAAAAATTTCTGAAAGAGCCTGATTCTGCCACATCTTCTATACGTCAGTATTCTCTCAATCAAACCAGACTCATAAATTTTGCATGATATACGTAAGACGCCCGGTAAATATCAAAGTAAACACCAGCAAAAATATGCGCCTGTTGACTGCACGCCACCGTCTCTTCTTTATATTAATCGTAGACGAGGAATGAAATTCTAAAATTGTCTTTATTGACCGGGTGCCTATATCTCCCGTCTTTTCAATATTTCCACGGCATAATTCGCCGCCCTTGCGGCCAATGCCATATAAGTAAGCGATGGATTCTGCGTAGACGTGGATGTCATGCAGGCGCCATCTGTCACAAATACATTTTTGCAAGCATGCATCTGGTTCCACCCGTTAAGTAAAGATGTTTTAGGGTCCTTCCCCATGCGTACTCCACCCATTTCATGTATATCAAGACCAGGAGCCTGTTTGCTATCCGATGTTTTTATTTCAGTAAATCCTGCCCGCGTGTACATTTCTGTATATTGCTCCATGAAATCTTTTATTATTTTTTCATCATTATCATCAAACACAGCGGAGATATTGATTAATGGCATTCCCCATGTATCTTTCTGATCGTTATGTAAATTCACAAAATTGGTCTCTTTCGGAATAGTTTCGCCCATACATTGCGAACCAATATTCCAGGGGCCCATTGGCGCAGACGTATCCATCAATGTCGTTTTTAATTCTTCTCCAAACCTTCCTTCTGCATTTCTACTACCCCTACCCCGGTTTGCATTAAATGTAGTAGCATAACCCCGCAGAAAATCCGTTTCCTGTTTTCTTACATTTCGAAAGCGTGGAATATAAGCGCCACTGGCGCGGCTGCCTTCTGTTTTGCTATCAAGCATACCTTCATACTTTGCTGTAATCCTCGCGCGGTAATTATGAAAGGCAAAATATTTTCCCATCAATCCATTTTCATTACCCAAGCCATTGGGAAAATGTTTCGATATTGAATTCAGTAAAATCAGATTGGTATTGATGGCTCCTGCATTTACAAAAATTACAGCTGCGAAATATTCAGTGCCTTGTTTGGTATTGGCATCAATGACACGAACACCTGTCGCTTTCTTTTTTTCCTCATCATAAATAACAGAATGAACGATTGCATGTGTGCCCATAGTTAAGTTGCCCGTTTTCTGCGCCCAGGGAATGGTGGTAGAATTGGCATTGAAGTAGCCGCCGAATGGACAACCTCTCTGGCATAAATTTCTCGCCTGGCATTGTCCCCGACCCTGCTCGATATGTATGGGTTCAGGTTTTGTTAAATGTGCGCAGCGTGCATATATAACGTGACGATCACGATAATTTTTTGAAACCATTTCTTTAAAATGATTTTCTACACAGGTTAATTCCCACGGTGGTAAAAATTCTCCGTCAGGCAATGTGTCCAAACCATCCCTGTTACCACTGATACCTGCGAATTTTTCCACATAACTATACCATGGTGCAAGTTCTTTATAACGAATAGGCCAGTCAACTGCAAAACCGTCTCGGGCAGGGCCTTCAAAATCAAAATCACTCCAGCGCTGTGTTTGTCTTGCCCACATAATACTTTTGCCGCCTACCTGGTAACCCCGTATCCAGTCAAATGGTTTCTCCTGCACATATGGATGTTCCGTATCCTTTACAAAAAAATCCATGGCATCTTCTTTAAAGGCATAACAACGTGATACTACAGGATTGTCTTTGGTTATTTCATATGGAACCTGACCCCGGTGTTTAAATTCCCACGGGAACATACTGCTTGTTGGATAATCTTTGATATGTTTCACATCACGGCCCCGCTCAAGCAATAATGTTTTCAATCCTTTTTCACATAGCTCTTTTGCTGCCCATCCACCACTCATTCCACTCCCAATTACAATTGCATCGAAGGTATTTTTATCGGCCATATTTTAATAATTGTAAGATGTTCCCTAGCCGGCTCTATAATCTTAAATTTGTAAGCATTGATCAGAAGGATTGCCTTTTATAAACTTTTCCTACCATAATTTAGTTGGAAACTCACATGTCGTTGATCAGTTTTGCCACAAAGGCACAAAGACCCGGAGATTTTGGATACTGTATTTTATTTCTTTGCATCAAACAAAAATCTTTCGTTCCACAGCGATCTCTGTATAGAGATCAGACTACCTTAACGCAACCCTTAAAAACAGAGCCCGGCACCATTTTATATTTTCTAATACCAGTCATGTATTCTCTGGACGATGTAAAGCTTTGCACCGTGTAGCGTTTTACCGTTTCATAAAATTTCAATGCGTCGTCCGGAATATCTTTTTTGTTTTCAATATCCACCAGCAACTCATGCTTTTGTTTTGCTGTATAGCTGGTAAACAGCTGGCCAAATTTATCATGACTTAATTTATCAAAAGCCTTCAAGCCATCTTTAAATCTCTGTTGATCTTCCGGGTTTAAACAATCATCTACCATTGTCAATACAAATTCATGAGATCTCAGATCTTTTGCGCCGATAAAATTTTTTGTTTTGGGAATAATTGCTTCAGTAACACTTTCTACCAATAGTTCCTGCTGACGGTTCAGCGAAATTTTTTTTAATGCGATAACACCTTTGTCATGTTGCAAACAGGAAGGAACGAGTACTGCCCCTGCGGAAATAAGGATAGCATGATGTATTGCTGTTCTTCTGTTCATGTTGATGAAATTTTCGGATCCCTGATTTTCACAATTTCAGTTTCGCTATAAAATCCATATTCTCCTTCATACTTTCAAAAGGCGTACTTGCATACTCTTCCTGCTCCACAAAAAAATATTTCATCCCCGATTGTTTGGATTGTTTCAACATCTGAAGAATGTCTAAACCTCCTTTGCCGAATTCAGTGCTTTCCTTTTTCGCCATATTCATATCTTTCAAATGCCAGAGAGGGAACCGTCCCTGAAAATTCTTGAAATAATCCATTGGATTTTTATCAGCAACAATTACCCAACCCAGGTCTAATTCCATATGTACAAGCTCCGCATCTGTATTTTTTAATAGAACATCGTATAATACCTGGCCATTTTCACTTTCAAATTCATAAGAATGATTATGATATCCGAATTTGAGGTTCATTTTTTTACAGGCTTCCCCTGTCTTATTAAAAGATTCAGCCACTTTTTTATAATTGTCAACCGTTTGCCCCTTGGTTGGCATTGTTGAACATATCAGGTATTCCTGTCCTGCTTCTGCAGCTTCATTCAATGTTTGTTGAAATTTATTATCAACATGAACATGGCCGCTGCGCAGCGTCATGCCGAGGTCAGCACAAACTTTCTTCATTTCTTTTGGGGATAGGCCATAGTAATTCCCTTTTTCACTTCTTGCCGATTCAATTTGCATCAACCCCAACGATGCTATTTTTTTTAATGTGCCTATGGCATCATCCTGCATTTCTTTACGGAAAGTATAGAGCTGTACACCCATATTTTTAAACTTTTCCGGCTCCGGAAATTGGGACCATAAAACAGAACCAGCTGTTAATACGCCTGAGGTTTTTAGAAATTCTCGCCTTGTTTTCATTAATTATGATTTTTGTTTTAGTAAAACAGAGATGGTCAATATTTCCGCATCAGATAAATAGTATATGTTGCAGGGTATTCAGAACCACCTCTCGATGATCCAGTACACCCGTTTCTTTCAGAAAGTCACCATTGATCTTGTAATTAATATTAAGTCATTCACTACCTGCCATCGTATTAGCACGAACCGGAGCAAGAGTATTACTGATAAAAGCAATTTTTTTACTATCGGGAGACCATGAGGGTGTATTGATGGAACCCTGCCCGCCATATACATACCCCAACACTTTTGGTGTGCCCCCACCTACAGCCATATGCCTTATATAAACATTTTTGTAAGGGGGGTGAATTCCAGCTTCTACTTCTTCCTTTAAAAAAGAAAGGAATACCATAGATTTTCCATCAGGTGATATATGCGCAAACCAGTTGTGGAAATCATCGCTGGTTACCTGTTCCTGGTCACTACCGTCGGGTTTCATACGCCAGATCTGCATGCCGCCTGATCGTACTGAATTGAAGTAAATGTATTTACCGTCAGGAGAATATTCTGGTCCATCATCAAGCCCTTTGGAATCTGTTAAACGGACTTCTTCTCCGCCAGCAGCCGGGATTTTGTATACATCATACTCTCCATTCCTGGATCCACAAAAAACAAGATCTTTCCCATCCGGTGACCAGCCATGCAAATACGAAGGTCCTTTTGGAGTAATTTGTTTGGGTGTACCGCCTGTCACCGGTACGGTATAAATAATGGATCCACCAAGTTCTCTAACACTGCTGCTCAGTCCAATGATTTTACCGTCAAAGGAAAGCACATGATCATTATTGTTCGACTTAACATTACCGGTATTTAATAATTTGGGAGTTCGTGTGGCAAGATCAAAAGTATACATGGAACCTTTAGCATCATTATATATCAATGCTTTTCCATCCGGTGTCCAGTTAGGAGCCTGAATAGAAAATGGTTCCTGATAAATCACTTCCCTCTTTCCGGAAGCAACCTCCAGCACTTCCAGGTTACTACCCAAAGTCATTTGTGTTCTTTGGTCGGCCACGCCATTGAAAGGAATCGTGATGCTTACATTACTGAAAACACCCGTTTCAAGTACGTCCGAATTATGAGAACCTACAAAAAGTCCCACATAGACTTCGTCTCCAAGATCAATACCAGTGATCGTATCCGTTTTAAAAGGCTCCCCAAATACGGCAGCCCGCATAATATATTGATTGCCTTTTCTCTCCAGCTGAAGGATGTTTGCATGAGTCATCTTTAGCTTGTGTTCTTCTGTCTGAGCTCCCGCTGTTCTCCGAAATTGCAGGGAAGTGAGACCGTCACCATGTTCTACTGCATTGACGTGTGCAGAATTTCCGTCAAGGCTTTTACGTACCATCCATCCTACTTTTTTGTGGATAGACACCCAGGGGCCTAAGAATTCTGCCCGGGTATAAAGAATGAAATCTCCTTTTATCTTCTTCCATACAAATTGAAATTCATCGTGATCGAGCCATACATTGTATCCGGCCCCGGAAATTACATATTGCTGGGTACGTGGCAGGTAAGCAGCCGACCCGGCTTTTACACCTGTTCCTACATCACCACTTCCATCAAAAATGCCAATTGATTTTTTTTGTGAAAAAAGTGAAATACTTACACTTAACACAATTAAAAGGGCGATCATTTTTTGTTGCAAGCTTCGATTTTCCATTAATGAGATTTACCTGTTAGAATCCTTCAAAGCTAGGCCGGTTATTAAATGTCTGTATCGTTTGTACTACATCAATACTACATCGCATTTAAAAATTGAGTTTAAAAGCCGTGTTTTTGCCACATCATTTTTACATCATGAAATTTTAAATTATATGATTCCAAATTTTGGAGAGTTAAAATCATGCTCCAGAATAATTGAAGGGTCAAAAAAAAATTTGCAATACAGGTTCCCTTCATGCAATATTACAGGCGAACTAACATTCGTTTTGAGAGAAAGCAAAGTTGAATTTTTTCCAGGAGGTTCTTCATACCAGGGCTTTCGCAGCTTCAAAAGATTTCGCTACGCGAATTGAGTTGAGAATATTTTAAATTCTGCAAACTGAATAGGGCATTTATGGTTTCTTTACCTGCTCAGGGTTTTATAGTTACATTTCCGACTACTTCATTAGATCAATTACAGCTACTATATACGGCATTATTGAGAATTATTACTACGTCAGCATTTTTATATACCTTTTCACAACGATTAGGCGCCTTTTGTATGAAAAAAATTGTAGTTATACTCTTTTTTTTAGTTCCGTTTATTCCTTCGTTTTCTCAAAATACGATTGGAATACCTGACATTATTAACTTCACCCGGAGCACCTATAATGCCGGAACGCAGAACCGGGGAATCGTACAGGATAAAAATGGAATTGTATATTTTGCCAACTATGAGGGACTGCTGAGTTTTGACGGAACGCAATGGATTACCTACCCACTTCCAAATAAAACCATAGTAAGGTCAATAGCAATAGGAAAAGACAATAAAATCTACGCGGGTGGCCAGGATGACTTTGGCTACTTTTCTCCTGCTAAAAATGGGAAGTTGACGTTTAGGTCACTGAAACCTTTACTTTCTGAAAAGAATTATTCTTTTACTGATATCTGGAACATTGTTGCTTATGGAAATGATATATTTTTTAGAACAAAAGAGAAAATATTCCAATTAAGCAACGGTTCGATAACCGTTTATACGGCTCCCTCGGAATGGGAATTTTTGGGATCCAGCAACAACCAGCTGATTGCGCAAGACGTTAAAAACGGGTTATTGGAATTCACACATGGATTATGGGTGCCCTTCCTCAGGGAGAGTATCTTGCCGGAAGAATACCGCGTTACGGCTATTTTTCCGCTTGGAAAAGACAGTTCTTTTTTTACAACGATCACCACCGGTTTTTATATCCTTTCCAACAATAAAGTTTCAAAGTTTGAATTTGCGGGATTCAATCCATTTTTAAAAGAACGTATTCTTACTGCCATTCCTATTACTGAAGACAGGATTGCGGTAGGCACCAATCTCGACGGTTGTTATATTATTAATAAAAAGGGAGAAATAATACAAAGTCTGAGCAGAAAGGAAGGGTTACAACTTAATAATGTGTTGTCCCTTTTTCTTGATTATGATAATAATCTTTGGCTGGGTTTAGATAATGGCATTGATTTTATTGCCTACAATAATGCAATAAAACATATCTACCCGGAAGCCTTAAATGAGGGTGAAGGCTATACCTCAATACGATTTGATAATAAATTATATCTGGGAACATCAAATGGGGTGTATTGGGTACCACTTCCTGAAAAACAGGATCTTAGCTTTGCAACGGGAGAATTTATATCGTTACCGGAAACAAAGGGTTCTGCCTGGAATTTATCTGAAGTGAATGGAAGTTTATTACTCGGGCATCATGATGGCGCGTTCCAGATAAAAAATAACACACTAATACCCATTAAAAAAAGAAATGGGTACATGTTTTTTTTGCCTTTATCGAATGTTTTGCCTTCTTCGTTACTTGTAGCGGGTAATGAGATTGGATTGGATATTCTTCAATTTGAAAATAATATATTTTATCCAAAAGGGAGTGTGCCCGGTTTTAACGGACATTCGCAGTTTGTCGCTATCGATAATAACAGTACCCTTTGGCTGGCTCACCCGTACAGGGGAGTGTATAAAATAGATATTAATGATCCTCGCCATCCCATTATTAAACTATATACCGATAATAATGGATTGCCTTCGCCCATAAAAAATCATCTCTTTAAAATAAAGAACCGCATTGTTGTTACCACAGAAAAAGGTATTTACAGCTATAACGAAAAAAGAGATTCTTTTGAACTATCCGGATATTTTACAGAATTCTTCGGCCAAAGAAATATCAGGCATTTAAAAGAAGACGCAGCCGGGAATATCTGGTTCGTAGAAGAAAAAAACCTGGGTGTGGTTGATCTTTCCGGGTCTAAGCCGGAAACTATTTATTTTCCGGAATTAAATGGCAAAATGGTGAGTGGCTTTGAACATATAAATCCATACAATGAATTTAATATTTTCATAGGCTCTGAGAAAGGCTTTTATCATATAAACTATGAGAAGTATAAAAAAAACAAGTACAAGATCATAGTTAAAATAAGATCAGTAAAAACCGTGGGAAATACTGACAGTTTATTATTTGGCGGATACTATGGAGAGGCAAGTCAGGTACGGGATCAACCAGAGCAAGCTATGCCTAATATAGCTCATAACAGGAATTCCTTAAATTTTAAATACTCTTCACCCCTTTATGAACATCAGAATAGTGTTCTATATGCCTACTACCTGGAGGGATTTGATAAAGACTGGTCCTCATGGTCGAAAAAAGCGGAAAAAGATTATACCAACCTGCCGGCAGGAACCTATAAATTTCAGGTAAAAGCAAAGAACAATTTAGGCAGTGAATCAGCCATTAACAGCTATTCATTTACGGTTCTACCCCCCTGGTATCAAACGTCCTGGGCCTACATTATGTATTTTATCTTATCCTTTATTATTCTTTATCTGGCTTATTCCAAACAACAGAAAATATTTTTTGCCCAACAGAAGAAACATGAGGAGGACCAAAAAAGATTACAATATTTACATCAACTTGAAATAGAAAAGTCTGAAAAAGAAATTGTTACGCTGAAAAACGAAAAGCTGCAATCAGAAATTGAACATAAAAACACTGAGCTGGCCTCTGTTGCTATGCATCTGGTGCAAAAAGGCGAGCTCCTGGCAAATATTAAAGAAGAACTGATTCGCTTAAAAAGAAACTCAAATGGCGATACCCATTCAGGTGGGGACTATAAAAAATTAATTCACATACTGGGTGAGGAAGACAAGATGGATAAGGACTGGGAGCATTTTGCGGCTCATTTTGATAAAGTCCATAGCAATTTCCTGAAAACGCTCAAAGCAAGTCACCCCACATTAAGTGCCCATGAGCTTAAGCTTTGTGCTTACCTGGTAATGAATTTATCGAGTAAGGAAATTGCTCAGCTTATGAATATTTCTGTAAGAGGAGTTGAAATAAGCCGCTACCGACTGAGAAAAAAATTCCGGATACCAACAGAAACCAATTTATTTAATTACCTCTTGGAATTTTCCTTTCAAAAAGAAGAATAACCATAGCGTTTCAGTTTCTACATTGCCTTCATAATGATTGCAATAAATAATAATCTGTATCTGAAAGCCACTTTCAGGAAAGCGGTTCAAAAAATGATATTTGGTGATGGCACACTATTAAATCAGCCGATTTTTACTACGTCAGTACTACAACATACCCCAAAAATCATTTAAGGATACTTATAAACTACATCATTTCTACATCACGTTCATTTGGCTTTTCAATTAAAGAAAAACCGGTTCAAAAACATTGTAACTTTTCATAAATACTCCAGTTTATGAAAAGCAAGTCTTTATTTTTTTTATTTATCTCTCTGGCCCTGGATCTGGCTTATCCCCGCTACTCTGTTTCCTCTGCAACTTTGGAAGAGCATAAGACGCTGGAAGTAGGTGCAAAGGCTCCAAACTTCAGTTTGCCTGGTGTAGATGGAAAAACGTATACCCTTGCTTCGTTCAAAAATGCGCAGATCCTTGTAATTGTATTTACCTGCAACCACTGCCCTACTGCCCAGGCCTATGAGGACAGGATCATTCAATTAACAAAAGACTACAGCAAAAAGGGAGTGGCTGTTGTTGCAATTTCACCCAATGATCCAAACTCTGTTAATTTAAATGAACTGGGCTATTCCGATCTAAGCGACTCTTATGAAGAAATGAAACTGCGTGCCAAACAAAAACGTTACAATTTTCCTTATTTATATGATGGCAAGACCCAATCGGTTTCCAAGGCCTACGGACCCATTGCTACCCCACATATCTTTGTTTTTAACAAAGAAAGGACACTGGCTTACCACGGCCGTATTGACGATATGGAAAATCCTGCCAAGACCCCCACCAGCCTGGATGCACGAACTGCTATTGAAGCTTTATTAAATAATAAAAAAGTGCCGGTAGCTACCACCAAGGTTTTTGGATGTTCTATTAAATGGGCAGAAAAAAAAGAGGTGGTACAAAAAGTTTATGAAAAATGGGCCAGTGAACCGGTAGGTGTCGAAATGATTGACGAATCAGGATTAAAGGATTTGCTGAAAAACAATTCAGACAAGCTTCGTTTAATTAATATATGGGCTACCTGGTGTGGCCCGTGCGTAACCGAATTCCCCGATTTCATTACCATCAACAGAATGTACCGTGGTCGGGATTTTGAATTTGTCAGCATCAGTGCCGATAATCCTTCAAATAAGGAAAAAGTGTTGAAATTTTTAATAAAGCATCAGGCCTCCAATTCTAATTTTTTATTCAGTGTAGATGATAAATATAAATTGATCGATATTATCGACCCAAAATGGCAGGGTGCATTACCTTACTCTATCCTGGTTGAACCGGGCGGGAAGATTGTTTATGCCAAACAAGGTACCATTGATCCCGAAGAGATGAAAAGGGTGATCGTTGACAATCCACTCATTGGCAGATATTATTGAGGCTAAAGATCATGTCAGGTCAATCCCCAACCAGCGCGTGTATGGCGATGTTTAATCAGAGGCCTGGCGCGAGGTTGAGGCGGGGGTATTGTGCGATGGCATCTCGTGCCTGCACCACAGAAAATTTGCAACAGGTTTCCATATACTTCCTTGTGGAGAGTTCACGAGAAATATAAAATGACATATTTGACTTCGGGATAGCGGCAAGGCAGAAAGATTATTTATGCCGCAGCAGCAGAATTTATTCAGGATGATTGCTATATTAATATCAGAGCCTCCGCTCGGCAAGAGGCACGGGGACGCTCCGCACAAAGCCATACGGCATACTCGCGCCAGGATGGGGCCGAGGACGGAGTTAGCGCATTCGGCATATTTCCCCTGGCTACCAACACCTGGGCGTAGTCGATCTTTAAATCAGGGTAAATACCAACAACAGCATTTTTCATTGTGAAAGACAAGGCACTGTTCATACCTGTCATCTTGCTTGCAAAGTCGCGAAAACTGATTGACAACAGGTCTTTCATCGACCGGTTAAACTTTGATGCCAACGCAAATTTTGCACGCTGCACATCCTGGGCGGTTGAAGTGCCCGATGTGCGGCTGACGGCCTTGCTGCGCATGTAGTCGATCCCCTTCCAGTTACCACCGACCACGGTACCAACAGTCCCCGAAAAGCCACCCAGTATTCCTTTTGAAATTCGTGCCATAAAATTGATTTTTTAAGATGATAAAATTTGATTCAATTGGCTGCAGCCCGTGCACGTAACTAGTATAGATCTGACTGATGCGTCATCAAAAGTATGACGGTGAGAAGCGGAAAAGATCAAGCCCCGGAAACGGCAACAAACAATACAGGATTATAACAAACAACACTCAAAACCGGCGAATTACACGAGACTCCGGAGGTTTCCGGAATTCCAAATCCCATCAGAAGTGGTGTAACTGATATAAACGGATTCTTTAACTTGTCCAGGCATGCCACGGCTCCAAGCCGTGGCATGCCTGTTAGGGAGATCTTACGGAACCGACGTGCGCGAGACTCGATGCAAACAGTGTCGGAATCATTGATCGTACAATGACAGCCTTCTTTTTGCCATCTGCTGTAAAGCAATTTTAACGATGATACATGTGCCGTAAATTCATCTGAGGCAGGCACCTGTTTTTGAGTTTTCTCTGTGTCTTCTTCGGGTCTTCTTCGCCTTTTCTCTGTGTCTTCTTCGGGTTTTACCGAACAAGACCCGAACAAGACCCGAAGGAAACCCCTATCCGGGTCATACCGTACGATGAATTATTCGGAGATGAATGATCGACGTTCGCCGGGCCATCCTGGTATGATGGGACATGTTTTTGTATTGTCCCTTTTTGCAAATCTTCAATCATTCCAAACTTGTAAAAACTACATCGTCCCGCAGGCCGTCGAATTTGAAGATGGATGATTGTCGGGCCATTTTATAAATTTTTAAAAGTTTATTAATTCGAAATGTTTCAGGCACATCCCGGTAAAGTAGCACCGTCTGAATATCTTCGTAATCGTAGAAATGTACTCCACCGACTTTAGTGTATGGGATAACACCGGAAGACTTTAATGTTTGTAGTGTACCCGGCGAGATTTTAAGAAGTTTCCTGACCTCATGAGACTTCATCCATCTTTTAGAAACTGTTGCTGATTGGGATCTAAAGGCGATCAATAGCTCATCTAACAATTGCTTTTTAAATTGCAGCAAATCGTCGACTGTGATAAGTTGATTTGCAAAGATTTTTTGGGGGTAGCGATCCGGATCGGTTTTTCTAAATATTTGTTCCACGCTTCACATTTTGCTTGTTCACTAATAAACATCAGAAGATATTATATTCTTTATGAAAGTAAATCGGCAACCTATCAAAACGGATTAAAATAAAATAAGAAATAAGTTATTCGCGAAAACTCATTGCAATTTGCAACAATCTTCAAAAGCGATTTTCAAAGCAGATTATTGATTAGAGTTTTTCCCTAACCACAAGCGTTTAAATATATTTGGAAGGAAGTTTGAAAATAGGCCTTTCAGGAGGCGAAGAAATCCCGCGACGGTCCGGTACGACTTGAGCTTCTAAGTATTCTACAACTGCTTGTGGGTTTTTCACCGTTATTTCCGATGGTTTTCACCAGGATTTTATTTGCTGAAAGTATTAGTTTGACGGGTATGAAAACAGTAGTCCTCGAGCCATTCTTTCATAAAACCAAAGAACAAATAGGCATACGATTCGAAAGAGATAACAGTTTACAAAAAGTCGTGAAGCGGATCTGGCAGGCGAAATGGTCGCAAAGCAATAAATTTTGGTATGTTCCTTTGAGTCGTGATTCTTACGATAGAATATGTAAAGCCTTCAATGGGAAGGCTGAATTAGATATTACCGTCCTGAAGCAATACCTGGAAAAAAGAAAGAAGGTGCAGGCCACGAAAGTACCGAAACCATTGCCCATGCAGATTGACTCCCAGGTAGTGTCTATGCCTAGAGGATCAATAACCCGGCCATCTGCCGCCTTCAATATCAGTAGCGAAAACCTGCACGCTTTGAAGCTTACCGTTCAACATTTAATGCTAAAGGCATACAGTGCAAGCACTATACGAACCTATCGAGGTGAATTGCTTGTTTATTTTCAACAATTGGGTAATCATCCGGCCCAAACCCTTACTACAGAGGATGTAAAGCGGTACCTGCAAAAATGTCTACAGGACGGATTATCTGAAAATACAATACACAGCCGGACCAATGCATTGAAATATTATTATGAACAGGTGTTAGGACGTCAAAAATTTTTCTTTGAGATACCCAGGCCAAAAAAGCATTTGCAGTTACCAAAAGTATTGGGAGAATTAGAACTAACACGGTTATTTAACGCAATTAGCAATAAAAAGCATAAAGCCATTTTATTTATGGCATACAGCGCGGGATTGCGGGTAAGTGAAGTAGTGAACATAAAATTACGGGATGTAGACAGTGACCGTATGCAGCTTTTTGTAGAAAAAAGCAAAGGAAAAAAAGACAGGTACGTTACGTTAAGCCCGGTATTGCTGGATGTACTCCGGAATTATATTAGATTATGCAAACCCCGTCCGAAAGTATACCTGTTTGAAGGGCAGGGTGATCCGGGAACACAATATAGCGCCCGCAGCGCGCAAAAGGTATTTCAGCTTGCCCGTATTAGGGCTGGTATTAACAAAGAGGTGAGTTTTCATTGTCTTCGGCATTCATTTGCTACACATATACTTGAAAAGGGAGTTGACATCCGTTACATCAAAGATATTCTAGGGCATTTCAGCATTAAAACCACCGAACGTTATCTGCATGTAAAAAAGGAGCAATTGATACATATCCCAAGCCCTCTTGATGATATCTGGAAAAAAGGCGCAATCGAATGGTAGCCGGCGGTCGGCAGCAAATTGTTTTGCCGGGGAGACAGGTTGTATTGCCGCACTCCACAATACTTAAAAGCGAAAACTAATTTTTTGCGAATCAATGAGTCATTTGTTTGGAAATTTCAGCTAATACAGCAATCTTAGTGTTAGTGGCAATAGCAAAGCGACATTCCGTTAATTAAATAGCAATGGCAATTTGGCAATTTCATATTTACTTAATTCCACAGAAATCATTACTGAATAAGTACGGACAAGTTCCGACACAACTTGTAGTGGACAAAGACGGTTGGAGTGACTATATTCAAAACGCCGACCTTGACGCAGAACCTGACTTTGAGGACGCATTGACAGTTCATTGGTGGCTTGACCTAAATATCAATCTTGACAACATATTGCCATTATTAAAAACTTTCGGTGACATACAAAGATGGACACAGAACACTGACGGACTAAGGAGCTTTGGTGACACAGACACCAATGATATTTCTGTTTGCTTTAACGCCACGACAAAAATTGTTGAAGAAATAAGTTGCAGACTTGACCTTCGCCAACTTGACAAAGGCTTTATAGACAAAGTTCTTTCACTTGCTACACAGTTTGAATGTTTATTAATGGACAGACAAGGCAGACTTTATCAGCCTTCAATAGTTGCATTGTTTGACACGATTAAACTATCAAATGCAAATCGCTTTGTTGGTGATCCAGAACAATTTTTGAACGACTTATCAAAGGGAATTGTAGCACCAGAATAGTGTGACAGAAAGCTACATGCCACTAACATGGGGTTTGCCAAAATGGGGGCGGACGGAAGCCGTTTTTCAACTTTTTGTTTTTCAATTTGGCTTCGTATCCAGCTTGACGTTATTAATTTAGCTATGTGCATATCATCAACTTTTATTTATAAATTTAGCTTCAGTTAGCCGGGCGGACGGAATTCTATTTCCCCCACTTCGCCAAGCCCTGTTCGTTGTACGCAATCCAATGAAACATTTTTTTTACATTTTGATATTGCCATTACTGTTTTCTGAATGTTCAGAAAAAAAGCGCCATGATCCTGAAACCAAAGATTTGACTATTTTATCTGAGAATAATCCAGGTTTAAATCAAGACAGCATTGATGTTGGAATGAAAAACTGTGACCCGAAGCCATACTTTTCAGAAATGTTTGCCGCTTTTATGAAAGCGCAAGATTCTTTGAGAAGAGAGCTTAGCGCGCTTGACCAATATCAGGTATCGCATGACACATGGACAAAAGACAGAATAAAAGCTGCGTTATTAAAAAACGGCTTCAAGGTAGATAGTAGTTTAGATTTTACCGAAGCAAAAAAACGACGTTTTAATATACGGTGGACCGCGTCATGGAAGAACAATTCAGATAATGTAGATCTTCATTATTCTGTTTGGCATAAAGGAGAAATTTATGATTTTGTATATTCCAGTAAAAAGTTTCCAAACTAGATTGCGTACAACAATTGCATTTATGCCATTGGGGCGAGACATTAACGCGTCCTTCAACTTCGGTAATTCAATCAGCTTTTGTTCCAGCGACCGTTTCTTAATTATGCTTTTGAATATGGCTTGTACAACATATCTTTATTGAACACCTGTTGCCCGGCTGACGAACAACCATGCCCCAACAGCATAAATGCATCAACGTT
>JACMLY010000045.1 GCA_014379345.1 Chitinophagaceae bacterium | reverse complement strand
GGGGCATTGAAAAAATGTTTCCCGATATGATTTGTTCCATATTAATGCTGAGAGACGACAAACAAAGCATTCAGCATCTTTCAGCTCCCAGTTTACCTCTACAATTTTCAGAAGCAATAAATGGCGCAAAGATTGGGCCTAAAGCGGGCTCATGTGGAACGGCAATGTTTACCAAACAGAAAGTTATTACCAGCGATATTAAGACAGACCCGCTTTGGGATACTTATAAAGTACTGGCTGCGGAATTTAATTTGCAATCTTGCTGGTCATTTCCCATTACCAACGCGCAAAATGAAGTATTGGCAACCATTGCGGCCTATCACCATTATCCAAAGTCGCCCACTGACAAAGAGCTTAATATTATGGAGGTAGCCTGCAACCTGCTAAAAATAATTTTTGAAAATAAACAAGCGGAGGCAAATCTGCGTCTTAGTAATGAAAGGTATCTTCTAGCAACAAAAGCAACGCATGATGCTATTTATGACTGGGATCTTATTGAAAATACTGTTTACCGGGGCGAGAGTTTTTATTCTTTGTTTGGTTATTCGAGAAATCAGGTCGGAGATCTGCTCAGTTTTCTGGAAGCTAAATTACATCCCGATGATAAGGGCAGGGTTATTAAAAGCCTGAAACGCTTTGTGGAGAATAAAAGTCCTGATATCTGGGAAACTGAATACAGGTTTTTAAACGCAGCCGGAAAATATGTGGTTGTATACGACAGGGGATTTTTAATTTTCAGTCATGATGGGCGCATAACCCGGTTGGTTGGGTCCATGATGGATATTACTGAAAGAAAGGAACTGGAAAGAAGATTGGTGAAACAGGAGGTCGACAAACAAAAGCTGGTTGCCCAGGCTGTGGTAAATGCACAGGAGAAAGAGAGAGCTGAAATCGGGAAGGAGCTGCACGATAATGTTAACCAGATTTTGTCCACCGCGCGCCTGTACCTTGAACTCGCAAAAAGCGATGAAAAAGAACGGATAAATTTGATCAACCGTAGTTATGATAATATTTACGATGCCATCAATGAGATTAGGAGCATTTCCAGGTCACTTGTTCCTCCGAGCATCGGAGATTTGGGGCTCGTAGAATCGATCCAGGACCTCGTTGAAAATATCAGGGCCACAAAAAAATTGTATATAGAATTTTGTTATGGAGGAGATATAGAGGCATTATTGGGTCAAAAGCAGAAATTAATGTTGTTTCGAATCATTCAGGAGCAGGTAAATAATGTTTTGAAGCATGCGGATGCGAGTAATATCATTATTGAATTGATGATCGATGGTCATATGATCAACCTGGCCGTTAGTGATGATGGAAAAGGATTTGATTTTGAGGAAGTAAAAAATAATAAAGGTGTCGGGCTTCAGAACATCGCCAGTAGAACTGAATTGTTCAATGGAAAAATAAATATAGTAACGGCGCCGAATAAAGGCTGTAAATTAAATATTCACGTACCAATTTCTAAACTCTAAAACTCAATACGTATGGAAAAGATCAGTGTTCTAATTGCAGACGATCACAAGTTGATCCGTGATACCTGGAGCTTCATTTTAAACAACGACCCCCGCTTCCAGGTCATCGCGGAATGTGGAGATTCGGAACAGGCTGTAGAAGCAGCGAAACTAAAAAGACCGAACATTGTTCTGATGGACATCAATATGCTGCCCATTTCAGGTTTTGAAGCCACCGAAAAAATTCGAAAAGTATCCCCGGCTTCAAAAATTATTGGCGTATCAATGCATTCACAACCTGCTTACGCAAAGAAAATGCTTCAGATCGGCGCTAAGGGATATGTCACAAAAAATTCGTCAAAAGAAGAAATGATGAAAGCCATCCTGGAAGTTCACCAGGGTAATAAATATATCTGTGAGGAGATCAAAAACAATATCTCAGAGCTTGTGCTCGAAGAGAATAAAGATGTACCTAACGTAAACGCATTAACAGAAAGAGAGATCCAGATTATCAACCTCATCAAAGACGGACAATCATCGAAAGAAATAGCAGGCAACCTGAATATTTCTTTGAAAACGGTGGAAGTCCACAGGCACAATGTTCTTAAGAAATTGAAATTGAAAAATTCAGCATCGTTGGTAAATTTCATAAATAACACAGCCGCTTACAATGCATAGTGTAAAAGAAAACAGGTAGCAGCATCTTTAACAATTATTTATTTCAGTGAAAAGTAGTCCATGGTTTTTTTCATACAAGAGTATTTCGTCAATCTATTACCTGATTCAAATACCAAAAAACAATAGAATGCAATAGACTGAAATCGAATCCTATGAAATCCTGACCGTCGAATGCTGCAATAAGCGGTAAACATTTTTTTCAATCCTATTGAAGAATTACCCCTGCCTATGAAAACCGCGGGGGTTTTGTTTTTTAATACCTTATACCTCTGCATTGTAGAATTTTTTTAGAGTGTATACGGTCAAATCAGACCTGGTTCAATCTGCGTGGATAATAATCTTACAAATCATCTCCATCCTGAGTATCCCGGTCAAGAAATTCGGATTACCTTTGCGCTTCTTATAAGGAAACTTATTCATGAGCGATGAAATAAAACATGAGTGCGGATTGGCATTCATCCGTTTACGAAAACCTTTCTCCTACTATCAGCAACAATACGGTACAGTTATGTGGGGCCTCAATAAGCTGTACCTGCTCATGGAAAAGCAACATAACCGTGGCCAGGATGGCGCCGGAGTAGCTGCAGTAAAGCTCAATATTGAACCTGGTTTCCCCTTCTTACAAAGGATCAGGAGCAGTGCGAATCAGCCTTTGGTAGATATATTTACCACAATTAATAATGAAGTAAAAGAGCTGGAAAAATATCAGCCTGATATTGCCACCCACCCGGGTTTAATGAAAGGACATATTTCTTTCCTGGGTGAATTGTTATTAGGCCATCTCCGGTATGGAACACAGGGAAAAAATAATGCGGAGTTCTGTCACCCATTTATCAAACGCCATACTATTCCGGCCCGTAACCTGGCCCTTGCCGGCAATTTTAATCTTGTTAATACTGACGAACTTTTTGCGCTGGTAAATATAGAACCGGGAGAATTTCAAAAGCAAAGCGATCTGGCGGCCATGATGGAAGTCATTCAGCATTTTCTTATACATGCTGATGAAACCTCACCGGACGATCTCAATGTATTGGGGGCGTTGCGTAAGGCGGTATCGTTATTCGACGGAGGGTTTACAGTGGGAGGATTGATAGGGAATGGCGATTCTTTTGTTTTTCGCGATGCGAATGGCATTCGGCCCGCTTATTATTATATCAGCGATGATGTAGTAGTGGCGGCATCTGAGCGGGCAGCAATACGTACCGTTTTTAATGTAGGTGAAAATGAAGTGCAGGAATTAATGCCGGGCATGGGTCTAATTGTTAAGGCAAATGGTTCTTTTTCTATAGATAAAATATTAGAACCAAAGGAGCGGAAAGCCTGCAGTTTTGAACGGATTTATTTTTCCCGCGGAAGTGATGAAAAGATCTACAGGGAAAGGAGTGGTTTGGGATATAATCTGAGCGAACAGATACTGAACGCCATACAGAATGACCTTAAGAATACGATCTTCTCATTTATCCCAAACACGGCAGAGATAGCTTTTTATGGGTTGTGGAAGGGCTTGGATGATTATCTTAAAAAGGTCAAAATACAACGGATATTATCCTGGGGAAAGGATATCACGGAGGAAAAACTTTCAGAGATGATCAATCGAAAGATCAGAATTGAAAAAATTGCGATCAAGGATGTTAAAATGCGCACATTCATCACGGAAGATGTCGGCCGGAATGAAATGGTTCAGCATGTATACGATATTACATACGGCACTGTTCAAAAAAATACTGATACTTTAGTTGTAATCGATGACTCCATTGTGCGCGGAACTACTTTGAGGCAAAGCATCATTCGTATGCTCGCACGTCTGGAACCTAAAAAAATCATTATTGTTTCATCAGCGCCCCAGATCCGTTATCCCGATTGTTATGGAATAGATATGAGCAAGCTGGGTGATTTTATCGCTTTCAGGGCTGCCATTGAACTGATGCATGACCGTGGAAAAGAAAATTGCTTACAGGATCTTTATAATAAGTGTAAGGAACTTCAGCGCACCGGTCAGTTACATACTGAAAATGTAGTAAAGCAGCTTTATAAACTGTTCTCCACCGAAGAGATCTCCGAAAAAATTGCATCCCTAATAACACCGCAGGAAATTGATATTCCCGTTCAGGTTATTTTTCAAACCATTGAATCTTTGCACCAGGCTTGTCCAACGAATACAGGCGATTGGTATTTTACAGGCAACTATCCCACTTCCGGTGGTAACCGTGTAGTTAACAGAGCTTTTATCAATTTTATGGAAGGTAAAAATGTAAGGGGATACTGATACGTTGGCAACTGGTGTTATGTCAAGGATATTATGTCTTATCAGTTTAAAGTTTAATTGTTTAAGGTTTAAGGTTCTTTAGTGTGAAAATCTTTATTTTAAGCCATTTTTTAGTTGAGCAAAAACTTTAAACTTTAGACTTTAAACCCGTCAAAGTAAGGTTAACGCAGCACTAAATTCTTAATCGGTCTTTTTGCTACAGAGAAACACTTAAGCTCCCATTGTACCTGCAGGCATGTTTTATTATAAAAACTACATACAATACCTTTACCCCTCTTATTTAGTCCGATATCTGAATTCCTCCCTATAATTATCTGCCGGTTATCTTCTGCTGTGAGCCAGGTAAAGGAATATATTGCTAATTGTATTGTACAAATATTAAAGCCAGTTATCTGAATGAATACCCGCGAAAGCCTTTTTTCCTTTTTGGATCATTCCAGTAGCATCTATTATATTATAACAGATTCTCGTGGAATTTATACCTATGCAAACAGCCTTTTCCGAAAGATATTCGGTTACCTCTCTCACGATATTTCTACAAAAGAGTTTTCTGCAGCCATACATCCTGATGATCTGTTGATTTACCATGAGGCCATTCAGGAATGTATTGACAACAATGATAAAACCGTTTGCGTGGATCTCAGGCATCCCCGCTTTGATGGTAGTTTATTTTGGACGCGATGGGAGTTTTGTGCAGTTACAGAAAATGGAACTTCTGCAGGTATACAATGTATTGGAAATGATATCAGCGAAAGAAAAAGAGCCGAGCTCGAAAAATTGCAGGCGCAGGAAAACCTGCAGTTGTTAATGAACAACACAGAAGAATCCTTTATGATGGTGGGTAAAGAGCTACAGGTTTTAAGCTACAATGCAGCGGCTAATAAGAAAATTCATCAGTTCTATAACATTTCATTAAAGAAAGGACTTTCCATTCTAACGCTTGATCCGCCGCAGCAGCATGCGTTTTTAAAAGAGCTTTACAAGGATGTGTTTGAAGGCAAAGAGCATGAAACAGAAGTCAGATTTCCGCACGTAAATGGAAACGCGTTTATTTATTCAAATCATTATAAGCCGGCTTACTCCGAAAATAAAGAAATTGTTGCGGCTGTTGTTACAAGCAGGGATATTACCGAAAAAAAGACAGCTGAGGAAAAACTTATTCATAATGAAAAACATTTCAGGGCTCTTATCGAAAATAGCGCGGAAGGTTTAGCTATCTTATCATCGGGAGGTTCAGTGCTGGAAATGAGCCCATCAGGAGAAAAAATATTGGGTTACCTCACGCCTGACCTGGGTAACATACACCGTGAGGATATTATTCATCGCGACGATATCGACTCAGTCAGATCGTTGTTTGAAGAAGTTGTCAGTACACCGGCATCACTCAAAAAAATTGAGTATCGTATTAAAACTGCAGATGCCAGCATGATATGGATAGCCTGTACTTATTATAATCTCCTGGAAGAACCGGGCATACATGGTATCGTATTGAATTTTCGCGACACTACGGAACAGAAAGAGGCTGACCAGGCCCTGCAGGTTTCTGAAGAGCAATATCGCTTCCTGTTTTATTTGAATCCCCAGCCCATGTGGATCTATGATGCCGGGAACTTACAATTTCTTGAAGTGAATGAAGCGGCAGTTCAGCATTATGGATACACTGCTGAAGAATTTCACAAAATGACAATCGGTGATATTCAGCCATCGGAATATATAGCGCAACTGCCACATACTCCCGATCAGTTAGATAACGGAAAAGACCGGCTTTTTTCAAACCGGCTATGGACTCACCGGAAAAAAAACAGTGAAACCATTTTTGTTGAAATAAAATCTAATGAGTTACACTACAATGGCCGTCTTGCCAATCTTGTGCTTGCAAACGACATTACCGAAAAAGTAAAGGCTGAAGAGGAACTGGCACGCGAGAGGTATTTATTACGCACACTAATTGATCATTTACCCGATTACATTTATGTAAAGGATTCCAATTTCAAGCATATCATTAATAACAAGGCCAACGTGGAATTAATGGGTGCCAGGGATGAAAAAGAAACACTGGGAAAAACCGTATTTGATTATTTTGACAGGGAAATAGCCGAAAAATATATTCAGCACGACAAGCAGGTGATGGAAAAGGGACAGCCTATTCATAATCTTGAAGAAGCCGTCATTACCCATGGAAATAAAAAAAGATGGTTGCTAACTACGAAAGTGCCCTTAAAAGGTGAAAACAATAAGGTTTTCGGGCTTGTAGGTGTTAGCCGGGATATAACAGCGCAGAAAGAGATTGCCGAATCTTTGCGTATAAGCAATGAACGATTTAATATCGTATCAAAAGCCACCAACGATGCTATATGGGATTGGGATCTTGTTACCAATGAAATATTATGGAATAAAGCGGTAAAACATTTATTCGGGTATAAAGATCACGAAATCGGAAAAACAGCCGATTGGTGGTATGAGAAAATTCATCCGGACGACCGGGAACGGGTTGTATCGAAAATCCATCATCATATTGATAAAGGCATAGAAAAATGGCAGGATGAATATCGTTTTGTAAAAGCCGATGGAACATATAAATTTGTTTTAGACCGGGGGTTTATCCTTTTAAACCGTGAACAGCAACCTTATCGTATGATCGGCGCGATGATGGACATCACTGAACGAAGAAAATTAGAGGCTGAACTGGCAGAACAAAAAATAAATAAGCAAAGGGAAATTACTGAAGCAACTATTCAGGCACAGGAAAAAGAACGATCAGAATTGGGAAAGGAATTGCATGATAATATAAATCAGATTCTCTCAACCACCAAGCTATATATTGATATGGCTCTTACAGAAACAGATATCAGGGAAGAGTTGCTTCAAAAAACATATCGGAATATTTCGAGTGCTATTGAAGAAATAAGAATGCTTTCAAAATCACTTGTACCCCCTTCCTTGGGTGATATCGGTTTAAAGGAAGCGGTATCTGAGTTGATCGCCAGTTTGAATATCAGTCAGCGGATCAAGCTCACATTAAAAACAACCGGGATGGAAATTGTAGAGATGCCGGATAATATAAAACTAATGGCTTACAGGATTGTGCAGGAACAATTGAATAATATTATCAAACATTCTAAAGCAACCAATGCCGAGATAAAATTGGCTGTATCCAAAAAAATGTTTAATATAACAGTAAAGGACAATGGTATTGGCTTTGATGCAAAAAGAAAGGCAAATGGAATTGGACTAAGCAATATTACAAGCCGCGCTGAACTTCACAATGGAAAAGTAGACGTTGTCAGTTCACCCGGCAAAGGTTGCACATTAAAAGTTAGCTTACCCTTTTAAAGCGTTTATTTATGTCGAAGATTACTGTAATGATCGTGGATGATCACACACTCATTCGGGAAACATGGTCGTTTTTACTAGGAAGAAATGAAAATTTTGAAGTGATTGCAGAACTTGGCGATGGGCAAAAAGCGATTGATATCGCCCGCGACAAACGGCCCCAGATTGTTTTATTGGATATCAATATGGCTCCCCTCAATGGATTCGATGTTTTGAAAATGATCCGTAAATTGTCACCCGGCTCTAAAGTGATTGCAGTGTCGATGCATTCACAACCTGCATATGCCAAAAAGATGCTCCGGCTTGGAGCAAAAGGCTATGTTACCAAAAATTCTCCCAAACAGGAAATGCTTGACGCGATCTCAGAAGTGAACAAAGGCAATATTTATATCTGCCAGGAGGTGAAGAATATTTTGTCCGATCAAATGTTAGGCGAAGAAGATACGGCTGCCGGTCTGAATCAACTTTCAGAGCGGGAAATAGAAGTGATCAACCAGATCCGTGACGGACTTTCTTCAAAAGAAATTGCTGATAAATTAGGGATCTCAATTAAGACTGTTGAAGTTCACAGGCATAATATTCTAAAAAAATTAAAAGTAAAAAATACTGCCTCTCTCATCAATTATATCAACTCCAGCGGCCTGTAGGCGGAAAATTTAATATAGTTACTTACCCCTGTTACATGATTCCTACTAAAGATCAAAAGGAAGCCATAGATTAATATGTTGGAGAACTATTTTACCTAGTTTTATAAAACTTGTAACCATTCCTGGCAATGGAGGTGAATTGCGGTTTCAAAGTCAGTGACTTATATGCTGATCTTATGGACAAAGCAATCACCATCCTCATAGCGGATGACAATAAATATATTCGTGAAACAATACGCTTTCTGCTTTCCCGATTCGACAATTTAAAACTGATTGGCGAAGCTGAAAGCGGAGAAGAAGCTATTTCCTTAGCCAGGCAACTAAGCCCGGACGTCATATTGATCGATATTAATATGGCACCCATCAATGGTTTTGAAGCCACCAGAAAAATTCTAAAACAAAACCCTTCAACAAAAATTATTGGGTTGTCCGTGCATAAACAGCCCTCCTACGCAAAAAATATTTTGCAATTGGGTGCAAAAGGCTATGTTACCAAAAGCTCTCCGCATAAAGAAATCATTCATGCCATTATACAGGTTTCCGAAGGTAAAGAATACATTTGCGCCGAGCTGATCGAGCATTTTTGAGCCTTTCTTCCTCATTTTCAACACGCAGCAGAGTCTTAATTTTTTTTTTGGCAAAGAATTTGCTGATAAAACAAGCCGACCGTTTAGCTCCTATGGGAAACCAACAGGCGCCTGTTAAATTCTGATTCCTTTGATTTGCAACTTTTTAATTTTAAAGAGGGATTTCTTCCCTCTTTTTTTATTTACATGAAGACAATATTATTAATTCGACATGCAAAAAGTAGCTGGGATGACCTTTACCTGGCCGATTTTGATCGGCCATTAAATGAAAGAGGCAAAACCGATGCGCCGAAAATGGCCAAAAGGCTTTTTAATAAAGAGATTCGTATAGATACTTTTATATCGAGCCCTGCAAAAAGAGCTAAAAAAACTGCTGAAATATTTGCTGAACAGTATGACAGAAAAAAAGACAGTATCATACTGGTGCCCGCCTTATATGAGGCAAGCCGGAGTATTTTCTTTGATACGGTTGCGAATGCCCCTCAAAAAAGCCGCTCAATAGCCATTTTTTCTCATAATCCCGGAATAACTGATTTTGCAAATGCCCTGACCTCTATGCGCATCGATAATATGCCGACCTGCTCAGTATTTGCGGTCAAGTTCGATATTGATGACTGGTCCGAATTTAAAGAGGCCTCCAAAGAATTTTACTTTTTCGATTTTCCTAAATCGATCCAGGATGAATAAGAAACGCAGGTTTTTTTAGAGCGCTAACCAGTTCTTCTATAGTCTTTTTATACCCGTTCATTGACTGCCCGATAAACAGCGGTTGGAATTGCAATACAGTTTTCAGGGCTTTGTCAAGACAAAAATCTTCCTGGCCCATAGTGACCGCTACTTTTTTTTCATGCATATGAACAGCCAGGTATTCCTGTTCAGCCTGTCCGGGCGTAGGGATAAGAATGCTTTTTTTGCGGAGCTTTAAAATGTCCATGATGGTGGTGTAACCTGCTCTGCAGAGGAGTGTTTCCGCGTTGCATATCATCCTGTTCAGTTCTTTGGACGGAACTCGGTCCAAAAAATTGATCTGATTGAAGGGGGCAATAGGTTGGCTACCAAAAACACCCCTGACTACCGTTGCAGGGCCGTTGTATGCTTTTAATTGATCTACTAATGCATTCTCAAGTATTGAGCGCTGTGGCTCAGGACCTGATAAAACAATCAGCAGGCCCTTCACATCGCAGGTATGGTCACACTTCTCAAATCTTGATAAACACCCAATGTATTTAACGGCTAAACGAGGAAATTTCTCTGGATGCGATAACGATCCCGCGGCATTCGAAGAAGAATCCTTCCAATCCGGGATCCAGCATTCAGTAAACTTGTTGATATAAGAATAAAGAATTTTTTGAATTAGGCCGTCTATCAAAAAACCCAAACCAGATTTTATTTTTAATTGATGCGTGATAAAAACACAAGGAAGACTGGTCGAAAAAAATCCATATCGATTATCAGATATTACCGCACTCACCCGGTTTTTAAGCAAAAAGGATTCAAGCCAGGATTTTTCGCGGTTGATTCTCGTCAATATCTTCGGTACCTGACGAACTATGTTAAAAATAGTTTGCAACCTGTTATTTCCGTAATAAATATCATAGCCGATAAGATCAGCAAAACCGAGAGAAGGGAACTCTTCGGTAAGGAGTAGCTTTTGCTTTGAGTTACAAGCTACTAATACCTCGCAGCCCTGCACGATGAGTTCGTGTATGATCGGAATGCACCGTATGGTATGGCCGAGGCCCCAATCCAACGGAGCTAGTAATACTACGGGTTTTCTTGTATTCATGTGAAATTTGGCGATTTCCCTTTAAAGAGATACTTTTTTTGCCACAAAATAGTTTAACTTAGAAAACCAAATCTATGAAGAAGGTCATCTATCAATCTGTTTTTTTATTAATTATTTTAAGCGTTATTGCTGCCAGTTGCAGTTCGGGAAACCGGATTAGTGGTGGGTCTTCCAAGAAATGTGGCTGCGGAGTAAATAAAGGTTTTGTCGGTTACTAAAATCCTGGTAAAAAACAATGAAAACGCCCAATCGCGATTTACTTGTATTGGTCAAAAATGATCACCTGAATGAGAAGGCAATTGAATTGGAGCTTGAAAAGCTAAATCAGCTTTTATTTAATTTTGAAACAATAGACAACCTCTGTGCGGCCCACGAAGTTTTCGATCTGAATGTATATAAGATACACAACAACGCGAAACTTCTTAAGAAAGTCATCAGCAAAAAACATTTGAAACCCTTCGAGTTTTTATTCAATAAAAACTAAAAAATAATTATAACTGTAGGATTAAGAAAGGATCTCATTGTAGGTCCTTTTTTATTTTAGCGATCTGTTTTGAAGACAATTTTTCCAATGCCTTCCTCAATTGGGCAAACATTTCGGGGATCTCTTCTTTTTTGCAGGTCCCCACACTCAGCCTGTACCAGGGAGAATTTTTCGGCGCACCAAAGGCATAAAACGGCACCACGGCAAGTTTTGCTTCATCCAGTAAATAGGCCGTTACATCCGACTGCGTTTCCAATAATTTTTTGTCTTTTGATTCGAGCCCGGTTAGGTCTATCTTAATGGTTAGATAGATAGCCGCCTGCGGAGCTATGGCATCCACTGCAAAACCTTCTTTTTTTAATTGCATCAACCCATCGTATATAGCCCGCAGACGGACTTCAAGTTCATTTTTGAAATGCTTCAGGTATCGGTCAATATTCTCTTTTTGATATAAAAACCTTGCTAAAGCTTTTTGTTCAGCCATAGGCCCCCATGCGCCTGTATGCGTAAGAATCGCTTTCATTTTTGAGATAACAGTTGCCGGGCCCATAGACCAGCCCACGCGCACACCTGTTGAAGCAAAAACTTTGCTGATTGCATCGATAAAAATAGTATATGCCTTCATTTGCGGCCTGAGCGAAACAGGATTGTAGTGTTTGATATCCCCGTAAGTAAGATGCCAGTACATTTGATCGTACAACACATACAGTTTTTTTTGCTGTTCGGAGCGGTTCGCGTTTTCTTCCAGTACCATATCGCAGATAGATTCAAGGTCGTTCTTTGTAAATGTTGTTCCCGTGGGATTCTGCGGCGAACAAAGCGATATCAATGAAGCATCTTTAATATATGGTCGTATTTCATCCACGGTGGGCATAAAATTGTTCGCCTCACTTGCTTCAATAACTACATGTTGACCTCCTACAAAATGAGTATAATGGTTATTATTCCAGGAAGGAGCCGCATATATTATCTTATCACCCTCATCGCAAATGGTATAAAATAAAGCATGAATTAAAGGACGGCCACCGGAAGCAACCAGTATTTCGTCGGTTGAATATTTCAGCTGCTCTCTTTCTTCAATGAACCCTGATATCGCTTCCCGAAGATCCAGATTACCTTCAGCAGCCGGGTAATTCGTATAGTGCTGCCGGTAAGCCCAAATGATCTCTTCCTCAAGCTCTTTCGGAATAGGAAATATTTCAGGATTGAAATCTCCCACCGTAAAATTGTAAATTTTTTCTCCCTGCCTTATTTTTTCCCTGATGTCCCCTCCCAACTTTACAATTTCCGATCCGATCAATGTTTCTGCTAAATGTGAAAGTTTCATGCGACAAATATAATGGTGAGTGGTGAAAGGTGAATGGTCAAAGGTGAATAGGGGATATCTTGCGGCTTAAATACCCATCCACCATCCACTATCGACCATTCACCTTTCACCATTCACCATTCACCTTTCACCTTTAACCTTTCACCTTTCAAGGGGTGTATAATCTTTAAATATTTTAATTGGTGTTTCTTCCACCTGTCTACGATAAGTTTTCCATTTCCCTTCAAAAAAGGAATTGATCTGTGTGATAGCTTCTTTAATAAGGCCTTCTGATCTTTCAACAAGCATTTCCTCCTGCCTGCCGGGAGCAAGGGGTTTAGCAACAATAGCAGTGTTGGCTTGTTGCCATTGATTGATGACTGTTATTTGTGGTACGCTTCCATAACCCTGTCGTGTCTGCGGTTTGCCGCTGATAAATTCACGGATGGATTTTATTTCATCCTGCATAAGCTTTGTTGATCTTCTGAGTGAATCTATTTGCTTGCCCTCCATTCCTTTTAGTTGTGCTTCCACTTTTTGAAACACTTCTTCCGCATCGGTCAGCCGGTCCATTCCTTCTACTAATTTATCACTAGTTTGCCGCAAGCGTAATTGCATCGAACGCTGGGCTAGTTTTATCTCATTCCTGTTACCGATCCGGGGGTCCTCCTTTACTGTCAGGTAGGTGGAGTCTGCATAGTTTCCTGCAAGCAGGACTATTTTATATGCGCCAGCCAATACCTGGTATCCGCCAGGTTCCGGACTCCCCGGTCTTGGCTTTGCTGAACCTGGAATTCTTGCTCCTTTTTCATCCATATTCCAATAGCGGCGATTGATCCCGGTATCGGCTTTCCATTGAAGCGTTCTTATATTTTCATTTTTTTCATTGTAAATCTTCACCCAAACACTATCCACATCTGATTTTTTTGCAGCTGTGTCTTTTTTGGTTCCGGGCCTTACATAGAACGATACAGCAGCTCCCCTGGGTTTATTTTCAGCATCCCATAATCCCCATGTACTCCAATCGTATCCCGGGGCATTTTTATATGATGCCAGGTATGAATCAGGTGGTGTAAATGCCAGTAATTTAGCAGGAACAATTCCTTTGAGAGACGCCAGTTTTCTCAAAGGACGAATATCATCGAGTATATAGATAGCCCTTCCGAATGTGGCAATCACAAGATCTGCTTCTCGTTCCTGTATCGCCAGATCATAAGTTGAAACCGAGGGATAACCGTTTTTCCATTGCTGAAAAGAAATCCCATTGTCAAGGCTAACCCACAGACCCTGTTCGGTGCCTGCAAAGACTAAATTAGGTTCTACGGGATCTTGCAAAACGCACAAGGCATAGCCATTGATCTTTTTTTCGTCCGCCAATCTTACCCAGGTTTTGCCATAATCCGTGGTCCTGAACAAATAGGGTTTGAAATCTCCACGCCTGTAATCATTGGCAACAACGAATGCTTCACCGGCATTAAACCTGGAGGCATTGATTTGCGGTATCCAGGCACCTGCAGGTAAACCAGGTATTTTATTTCTGAAGTTTACCCAGGTTTTACCGCCGTCGCGGCTTAGTTGCACGTTTCCATCATCTGTGCCTATCCAAACAACGCCCTTCTCTTTTGGAGACGGGGCAATGGTTAATATGGTACAATAATTCTCGGCGCCTGTAATGTCAACTGATATTCCTCCGTTATTCGTTTGATCAATCTTGATGCTATCATTAGTAGTAAGGTCGCCCGACAAAATATCCCAAGTCACTCCTTTATTAGCACTCCGGTGTAAATACTGGCTGCCAAAGTAAACCGAATTTTTATCGAAAGGATCCTGGGCGATGGCAGCATTCCAGTTAAAACGCAATTTCGTTTTAAGATCTGACACAGTTGGACGGATAAACCATCGCTCTCCGGTTTTTACGTTATAACGGCCAACACTTCCGCCCTGGCTCATTGCATAAACCCAGTTGACGTCATCAGGATCGGGCATTACATCAAAACCATCACCACCCCATAAATTTTCCCAATAATAATTTTTAATGCCGCCTCCCATCCAGGTATACCCTGGTCCTCTCCAGCTTCCGTTGTCCTGCATTCCTCCCATCACATTATAGGGTATATCATTGTCTACATTGATATGATAAAACTGTCCAACTGGTAACTTTTCATCGAATTGCCAGGTTTTTCCCCGGTCTCTTGTAATTCCGATACCGCCATCATTTCCATCGATGATGAAATTGCCATCTTTGGGATTGATCCAGAACGCATGATGATCGGGATGAATGCCATTGTAAGGAATGGTAATATTAAAAGTTTTTCCTGCATCCTCGCTGGCAGCGATCATTTGATAGATCAACCACACCCGATTTTCATTTTGCGGATCTACAGCAATATCCTGGAAATAAAACGGGCGGTTCGATACCCATTGGGGATCTGAAGAGACCAGCTCCCACTGGTATCCGCCGTCATCGCTTTTATATAAACCATTTTTCGTTGCTTCTATCAGGGCGTATACTCTTTTAGGATTGCTTCGCGAAATGGCCAATCCTATTCTTCCATAATTGCCATCAGGCAACCCTTCCGTTTTGCCTAATTTTTTCCAGTTTTTGCCGCCATCCAGTGTCATATATAAACCACTTCCCTTTCCACCACTGTGCAAACTCCATGGAGTACGGCGATGCTGCCACATAGCCACAAATAATTTATTTGGATTAGATGGGTCCATGATCATATCGCCGACACCCGAGGTGTCGTTTGTATACAGTATTTTTTCCCAGGTAATGCCGCCATTTATAGTTTTAAAAACGCCTCTTTCGGCGTGCTCAGCATACGGATTCCCGATAGCACCGGCATATACCGTTTCAGGTTGTACGGGATCAATTAATATGCGGTGAATATTGATGGTTTTTTCCAGGCCCATGCGCTTCCAGGATTTTCCGGCGTCCAGGCTTTTATAAATACCTTCGCCGAGGTTAATAGAATTCCGCGGATTTCCTTCTCCGGTGCCTACCCATATTATTGAAGGATTATTTTGCTGGATAGCTATCGAGCCAATATTTTGGGTCGGTTGCTCGTCAAAAACAGGGTTCCATTTAGCTCCTCCGTTCTCCGTCTTCCATATACCGCCCGAAGCGGCTCCGAGGTAAATAATATTTGGATTATCAACCACGGCATCTATGGCCGTGATGCGGCCGCTCATACCCGAAGGGCCTATGCAGCGCGGTTTCCAATTGCTGAAATGCTGATCCAGTTTTACTTGTTGTGAGTATTGACTCATGCTAACAACAAATGACATCAAAAAAAGCAGGCGCTTCTTCATGCAGAAAATTTAATTTATAAATATACAAGAACCCCTCTAGCCCTAAAGGCGTAATAAATAATTAACCGCTTTAGAGATCCAGGCTATAAAAAAGATTATTGATTTGATGTAAACAATGTATATTTATCAGTGTTTAAACTTTAACAATATTTAATTTATGAAAAAAATTGTTCCTGTCTCTGCTTTTTTGCTCACCGTTGCGATAATTGTTTCCTCATTTATAGGTGTTGAGAAAACCCCTGCATTTGCATCCGTGACAAACAATTCGAAAAATTTCGCTACCAAATGGACCCTGGATAAAGGACACTCAAATGTAAAATTCACCGTCACACATATGGTGGTATCTGATGTTGATGGATCTTTTAAGAATTTTGACGGCACGGTCGAACATACCAAGCCGGATTATTCTGATGCTGTAGTAACTTTCACAGTTGATGTGGCTTCTGTAAATACTGATAATGAGAACAGAGATAAGCATCTGAAAAGTGATGATTTTTTCAATGCTGAAAAATTCCCACAGATGAAGTTTCAATCCACTTCTTTCAAGCCTCTTGGCGGAAATAAATATCAACTGGATGGTAACCTGACCATTCGTGATATTACCAAACCCGTTAGTTTCGAGGTCACTTATGGTGGGTCTATTGATACCCAACGGGGCAAAAAGATCGGGTTTAAGGCCAAAACAACTGTCAACCGTTTTGACTATAATTTGAAATGGGATCGGGCCACGGAAGCAGGCAGCCTCGTGGTTGCAAAAGAAGTTGTTATCACAATCAATACAGAGTTTAATGAGGTAAAAACGGAAGTAAAATAAGATAAAATTTGATCGCCAGCCCCCGCAATGTCGGGGGTTTTTTTGTTTTCGGCTGCCCCCAATTGCAAAATTCCGCCTGTTTCTTCATTTCATACACAACGAATTAACAGGTTCGTCGTTGTAATTTATTATACATTGAGGCTTATTTTTTGTCGACCATGAAGCATTATTTCTCACTATTTTTCATCGTTTTAACCGGCCTGGTTTTGAATGCCCAGCAGGGCTACGATATCAGGATCTCATTGAAACCTTATAAAAATGAGAAAATTTACCTGGGTTATTATTACGGTAAAATGAAAGCATTGTCAGACTCTGTGGTGCTGGATGAAAATTCAGCCGGTGTTTTTAAAGGAAAAGAATCACTTTATGGGGGGATTTATTTCATCGTATCGCCCAGAAAGGAAATCCTTTTTGAGATCTTGATGGATAAAGACCAGGATTTTTCCATTGTAGCAGACACCACCAATCTGCTTGCAAATATTTCTTTTAATGGAAGCACGGACAATACCCAGTTTCAAACCTATTCCGGATTTGCAAACCAGACAGGCCAGCAAATCAATCGGCTTGGAAAAGAAATAAATAACGCAAAAAATCCTGCAGATTCTACTGCGATCAGCTCAAAAATGAAAGAATTGAGTCGTTCGATGACTCTATATCGGGATAGCATTGGAAAAAAATATCCTGGTTCCTTTTTGTCGATGTTGTTCGGTGCGATCCGTGAACCGCAGGTTCCCCCTGCTTCAACCCATCCTGGTGGTAAATACGATTCGAATTATGCTTACCAGTATTACAAATCACATTACTGGGAAGGAGTTTCCATTAGTGACGAAAGACTGGTTCGCACACCTTTTTTTGAGCCTAAACTTGAGAAATATTATAAAGACCTGGTTCATCCTCATGCTGATTCGATCAAGAGAGAAATAGATGCGATGCTGATGCAGGCGCGTACCAGTAAAGAAATGTTTAAGTATCTGTTGGTGCATTTTGTACAGAAGTATGTTAACCCCGAATATATGGGGCAGGATGCCGTATTTGTACATCTTTTCGAAAGATATGTAAATACAGAACAGGCAGATTTCTTTTCCACCCAATACAAGGACTTCATGACCAAGCGAGCTTACAGCCTAATGGCAAATTTGATTGGCCAACCGGCGGCGAATCTGGAAATGGTGGACAGTTCCGGGAAATCGGTTCAGCTTTACAATATACAGAGTGACTTTACAGTAGTCTGCTTTTGGGATCCAACCTGCTCGCACTGTAAAGAGGTTGTTCCAAAAGTGGATTCTATCTATAAAGCGAAGTGGAAAAACCAGGGTGTAGTTGTTTACGGCGTAAAAACAGATGGAACTAAAGAAGACTGGGTGAAATTCATCCGTGAACACAAGTTAACAGGCTGGTTGCATGTGTATCAGTTACCCGAACAACAAACTACCGACAATGCGGCCGGCAAACCTGGCTATAAACAATTGTATGATGTTTTCCAGACCCCCCTATTGTACCTACTTGACAAAGACAAACGCATCATCGCTAAAAAGCTTACCTATCTTCAGATTGATGAGGTAATTAGTTTGAAAGCAAGAACAGCAAAATCCAATTGACAATATGATCCGCAGGAATTTTCTTACACTTATCCCGTTTACTTTTTTTCTAGTCACCTGTTCATTGCAGGCACAGACATTATTTACTTACGGTAACAAAACTGTAAGCAAAGCAGAGTTTTTACGTGCTTACAATAAAAATAACACAGATGACAAGCCAAGCGACAGTGCGTACCGAAACTATTTTGATCTCTTCTCAAAATTCAAACTAAAAGTACAGGCTGCATTTGATATGAAGCTCGATACGCTTGCAAACCTGAATGCCGAATTGCAAAATTTTCGCAGCCAGGTTGCTGAAAACTTTTTGAATGATGATGGAAGCATGCAGGAACTCATTGATGAGGCTTATCTGCGAGGTCAAAAGGACATTCATGTAGCCCATATATTTATTCCTGTTCGTAAAGAAGATAGCGCCAGTCAAATTCAAAAGGCTCAAAACAAAATCAATAAGGCATATGAATTATTGAAACAACGTTCGTTCGAACAGGTAGCCCTTGAATATTCCGAGGATCCTTCGGTAAGGTCTAACAAGGGAGATATAGGATACATCACTGTTTTCGTGTTGCCTTACAGCATTGAAAATATAATATATGGCACGCCCGCCGGCCAGTATTCAAAACCGTTTCGGAGCGCTGCGGGCTTTCATATTTTCAAAAATATCAACGAGCGAAAAGCGGCAGGACGCCTACGTGCCGCGCAGATCTTGGTTTCCCTCCCTCCCGATGCTACACATTCACAAAAGGATTCCGTGAATGCAAAGGCAGATTCTATTATTACAGCTCTGCGGAATGGAGCGGATTTTAAAAAAATCGCATTGCAGTACAGCAATGATAATCTCTCTTATCAGAACGGTGGGGAGCTGCCTGAGTTTGGTGTTGGCCGTTATGATGCGGTATTTGAAACCGCTGCATTTGCATTACAAAAGGACGGAGAACTAAGCAAGCCCGTGCAAACTGAATTTGGATATCATATCATCAAGCGTTTAGTTCGTACTCCTCCGCAACAGGATAAAAGTGATCGGCAGTGGCGCGATAATATTAAACAACTGATCATGCAAAATGACCGGTTTGATATTTCACAAAAAAAGCTTCTCGGCAACATACAGAAAAAAACAAATTTTAGAAAGTTTCCTTACAGCCAGAATAGCCTTTGGCGAATGACCGACAGTATTCTTGCAAATAAAAAGTCGCCCGTTCTTAAAGACCTGAATTCCAATACGGCCTTATTTGCTTTTGCAAAACAAACGATACGGGTTAAAGACTGGCAAAATTACCTGGAGTCTGTCAGAAACATTCAAAGCCTGGTAGCGGGGAAAAAGAATGCGCAGATATTTGAGCAATTTATTGAAACAAGCTCGCTCGATTATTATCGTAATCATCTTGAGGAATTCAATAATGATCTTGTTTATCAGCTGAATGAATTCAGAGAAGGTAATTTATTATTTGAAGTGATGCAGCGTAAGATCTGGGATGCGGCCGCCGAAGATACAGTAGCACTCAAAAGTTTTTATCAAACAAATAGCAATAAATACTGGTGGGAGAATAGCGCAGATGCCATCATTTTTACCTGCTCAGATGAGACTGTGGCTGAAAACCTTAAAGCCAGCCTAAAAAATGAACTTACGGGCTGGAGAAAATTAATAGAAACCAGCAATGGAAGCATGCAGGCAGATTCTGGACGATTTGAATTGGGACAAATACCGGTACTCGAACGGACTCGTTTTACTCCTGATCTTATCACGGCCAGTGTGAAAAATGAAGCAGATAATAGTATGACATTTGCTTACATAGTGAAATTATACAACAACCGGGAACCGCGAAATTTCCAGGACGCAAGGGGGTTTGTGATAAATGATTACCAGGAATCGCTGGAAAACCAGTGGATAGTTTCATTAAAAAAGAAATACCCGGTAAAATTAAATGAAGCGGTGTTTAGTACCTTACCCAAATGAACGACTTGCCACGGATTACCAAGAATTAAATCCGTGATAATTCGTGTAATCCGTGGCAGATTTTCTTACACCAGCTCCTTTACCACGTTCCAGATCACTTTTGGTTTACCGAGTGTGTAGTAATGCAGCACAGGCGAACCCGAAGCCTTTAATTCTTTGGATTGCTGCAGTAACCATTCGCCGCCCACTTTTTCTACGTCTACATCCGCTTTACACTTCATGATTTCCACGCTCAGCTCATTCGGAATATCAACATAGAATGTTCGCGGCAGAACAGATAGCTGTTTTTTACTGGTGATAGGTTTCAAGCCTGGTATGATCGGTGCTTCGATGCCTGCTTCGCGGCATTTTTTCACAAACTCAAAAAACTTATTGTTGTCAAAAAACATTTGTGTAACAATATAATCAGCGCCTGCATCTACTTTTGTTTTGAGGTGCATGATATCGGTATCCATGTTAGGGGCTTCAAAATGCTTTTCGGGATAGCCGGCAACACCAATAGAAAATTTTGTACGAAATCCATCACGAATATCTTCTTCCAGATAGATTCCGTTATTAAGGTTCACAACTTGTTTCATGAGATCCAGTGCATAACGATGCCCATCGGCTTCAGGTTCAAAAACAGTTTCGTTTTTTGCCGCATCGCCGCGTAATACCAGAACATTATCCACCCCGATAAAATTCAGATCGATCAATGCATCTTCCGTTTCACGTTTGTTAAAGCCCCCGCAGATGAGGTGAGGTACAGCATCTACATGATAGTAATTCATAATGGCTGCACAGATCCCGACAGTTCCGGGTCGTTTCCGAACTTCCACTTTTTCAAAAGTACCATCGGCCTTTTTCTTGAAAACATGTTCGCTTCTATGATAAGTAACATTTATAAAAGAAGGTTTGAATTCCATCAACGGATCAAGATGCTCATAAATTGAGTTGATGGTTTTTCCTTTTAACGGCGGAAGAATTTCAAACGATATAAGAGTTTCTTTTGCCTGGCGAATATGATCTATTACTTTCATTGTATATAATCGTTACTTCAGAATCACAAAAAATCTCGGTTAACAATAATTTTTATAGAATTAGCCTGCAAACATACTCAACGAATTCTGTATGGCAAACAGGTGTTAAATCGAAATGGCAAAAATGTTTAATCAATTAGTTCCGGTATTTTTGTCGCAAATATTACTGTTTGATCAGCGAAATACATACGAATAACCTCGTTAAAAGCTACAGAAGCCGTACTGTGGTGAACAATGTTTCTGTTTCGGTTAAGCAAGGGGAAATTGTAGGATTGCTGGGACCTAATGGAGCGGGGAAGACAACCACTTTTTATATGGTTGTTGGTTTGATAAAACCGGATGACGGAAAGGTTTATTTAGACCAGGACGAAATTACCCGTTTGCCTATGTACAAAAGGGCTCAATTGGGTATTGGTTATCTTCCACAGGAAGCCTCTGTATTCCGTAAGCTGAGTGTTGAAGACAATATCAAGGCCATCCTGGAAATGACAAAGCTTTCCCGTTCGGCCCAAAAGGAAAAACTCGAGGCCTTGCTCGATGAGTTCAGGCTTCACCATGTACGTAAGAATCATGGTGACTCACTGAGCGGGGGTGAACGCAGAAGAACAGAGATTGCCCGGGCTCTGGCTGTGGATCCTAAATTTATTTTACTGGATGAACCTTTTGCTGGTGTTGACCCTATTGCCGTTGAAGATATTCAGGCAGTTGTTGCCCGTCTTAAATATAGAAATATCGGGATATTGATCACAGACCATAACGTTAATGAAACGCTTTCTATTTGCGACAGGGCCTATTTATTGATCGAAGGGAAAATATTCAAGCATGGAACAGCAGAAGAACTTGCCGAAGATGAACAGGTTCGGCGTTTGTATCTTGGACGTAATTTCGAATTGAAGAGAAAAGATTATCTACACGATGAGGCTAAAGGGATAAATAAACCGGATCTTACCAGCATTATAAGATCAGTAGAAAGTGCGATAGATTGGGCACAAAAGATTGAAGAAACCGATGCAAGAAGGCAGCACACAATGGGATACTACAGCGGAAACACGAAAACGGAAATTGAAGATCTTAGTCTGGACGATTACGGAAGGTTCATTAATGAATTGAAGCAATCTTTAATAGAGTATGCAACGCAAAAAAACAACAAAATGTTATTGGATAAAGCGAGTGCACTTCTTTCCGATCAGTCCGATTTTAATACAACAACCGCAGATTTAAATACTATTCTTTTTTATTTACAAGGAGAACAGAATAACTTGAAATAACTTCCGCGATATTCTTTCAATATTGTTTATTTTGCTTCTCTGTGAAATTATTATCTCCGGCTATATCACAACTGGCCCGTTTGAGGCTTTGGCGCATCGATGCATGGAAATCGCACCCGGTAGACTCCCAGCGCGAAGTGCTGCAGGACCTTGTTACTTCTGCGCAGTATACTGAGTTTGGAAGAAAATATAATTTTTCCGGCCTGTTTAATATCAAAGATTTTAAACAGGCTGTTCCGATTCATGAATACGATGATATAAAACCGTATATCCAGCGGATCATGGATGGAGAACAAAATATTTTATGGAACACACCCGTTTCGTGGTTTGCAAAAAGCAGTGGCACAACCAGCGATAAAAGCAAATTCATTCCGGTAAGCGACGAGAGCTTGCAGGATTGCCATTACCAGGCTGCCAAGGACGTTCTCACCTTTTATTACAACTTCAATCCCGATTCAGATCTGTTAACAGGAAAGGGACTGGTCATTGGAGGTAGCCACAATATACATCAGGTGAACGATGAGGTACAATATGGCGACCTGAGTGCTGTGTTACTACAAAACTCACCTTTTTGGGGTCATTGGATAAGAACTCCAGAGTTAAGCATTGCCCTAATGGATGAATGGGAAAACAAAATTGAAATGCTGGCGAAGGCTACCATCAAAGAGAATGTAACATCAATATCTGGTGTTCCAACCTGGACACTCGTGTTGTTTAAGCGTATCCTGGAAATAACGGGTAAGTCTTGCATAGCGGAAATATGGCCTTCCTTAGAATTATATATTCACGGAGGCGTATCATTTACCCCTTATCGCGAACAATTTCAAAAAATCATTGGGAAAAAGATCCATTACCTCGAAATGTACAATGCCAGCGAAGGATTTTTTGCAGCACAGGATAATCCATCGGAAGAGGGTATGCTATTATTTGTTGATCATGGCGTTTTTATGGAGTTCATGCCAGTTGAGGAATATGGCAAGAAATTTCCTGAAACCATTGGTCTGCAGAACGTAGAACTCGGAAAAAATTATGCATTGGTTATAAGTACCAATGGTGGATTATGGCGGTATTTGTTGGGTGATACCGTTCAGTTTACTTCTGTGTACCCATTTAAAGTAAAAGTTAGCGGGCGCCTGAAACATTACATCAACGCCTTTGGTGAAGAAGTGATCGTGGATAACAGCGATAAAGCGATTGCAGTAGCCAGTGAGAAAACAAATTCTATTGTAAACGACTACACGGCCGCACCGGTGTATTTTGGAGATAATAACAATGGCGCACACGAATGGCTGATCGAATTTGAAAGGGCCCCGGTTGATATCAACGTATTTATGGAAGAACTGGATCAGGCGCTTCAGCAAGTAAACAGTGATTATGAAGCAAAGCGCTATAAGAATATTGCATTGGCAAAGCCCATTGTTCACGTATTAAAAAAAGGTGTTTTTACAACCTGGCTGAAAAGCAAGGGTAAATTGGGAGGTCAGCATAAAGTGCCGAGGCTGAGCAATGAAAGAAAATATCTCGAAGAGATATTGTCAATAGCCAATACCTAACTGTTTACAATGAATAATCCTATCAACTGCAAAAATTGCTCAAACCAATTTGTTGGAAACTATTGCAATCTCTGTGGCGAAAAAGTTTTTCACGAGCGCGACAAATCTGTTGCGCATTTTTTTGATGAATCCTTTCATTTTTTAACTCATTTCGATAACAAATTTTTTAGAAGTATCTGGGTGGTATTTACGAGGCCTGCAAAAATATCAACTGATATCGTTCAGGGCATTAGGAAAAAATATTTTAAGCCGCTGAATTTATTTTTGATCGGCGTAATTCTATATCTTTTATTTCCATTCTTTCAGGGATTAAACTTGCCTTTGGCAAGTCATCTTAAAGAGGGATATGCTCCATACACACGTTATTTGGTTAAGTACAAAATGTCTTCCAGACAACTTAATGCTGATGAGATTGCATTCAAGTTTAATTCAAAATCGCCCAAGTTTGCAAAAGTTTTGTTGCTTGTCATCATACCTCTCTCAGGACTTGCATTGGCGGCTCTTTTTTTTAGAAATAAAAATTATTATTTCGATCATATCACTTTGGCGGCGGAATTGAATACAGTTTACCTGTACTTTACATTTTTCATTATGCCGCTTGCGTTTATGATTATTTTTTTTATTGTACGCTTTTTAACCCGTACAGATATTGATTTAAAAGATAATATTTCACTGCCTTTATACTCGCTCGTTTTTGGGAGTTATTGTTATATGTCTTTCATCCGGTTTTATAATGAAAGAAAGCTTCCGGCATTGATTAAATCCATTTTATTTTTAGCGTTGCATATGTTGATAGTTTATTTTTTATATAGGATCATATTACTATCAGTTGTATTTTTATTTATTTAAGACTACTTAATATTCATGAAACTACTTGAAAACAAAGTGGCAATTATAACCGGAGCTGCACGTGGCATCGGTGAAGCCATTGCCATTAAAATGGCTGAAAATGGCGCAAATATTGCCTTTAGCTTCGTAAGCGATAGCAGTGCTGAAAAAGCGAGAGCTCTGGAAACAAGGATTGGCGCATTCGGTGTAAAAGCAAAAGGATATCAAAGCAATGCCGGTAATTATGAGGATTGCGAATCATTCGTCAATGATGTACTGAAAGAATTTGGCAGCGTAGATGTTTGTGTGAACAATGCCGGCATATCAAAAGATAACCTCCTGCTGAGAATGACACCTGAACAGTGGGATGATGTAATGGCCATTAACCTGAAGAGTGTGTTCAACATGACAAAGCAGATCATTAAGCCAATGATGAAATCGAGGAAAGGATCAATCGTGAATATGAGTTCGATTATTGGAATACGGGGAAACGCGGGGCAAAGCAGTTATGCAGCCAGCAAAGCCGGCATTATCGGGTTCACAAAATCGATAGCACTTGAACTTGGCAGTCGAAATATCCGCTGTAATGCGATTGCACCTGGATTTATAGAAACCGACATGACAGACTACCTCAAGAACGGAGAAGTGTCTAAAGCATTTCTTGAAAAAATTCCATTGGGTCGCTTTGGTTCTGCCAATGAAATTGCGGACACAACGGTTTTTCTCGCTTCAGATATGAGTTCGTATATAACCGGCCAGGTGATCAGTGCATGTGGGGGATTGAATATTTAAGAGCTTTTGCGCCATCAAGCGTCAAACATCAACGGTCAACCGTTCACCGACAACCGTCAACAGTAATCAACGAATGCTGAGTTAAATTTACATAGCTATTTTTCCGTCGACGGTGGAGGGTCGATGGTCGACGTTTCTGGACACAAGTTTGTAGCATCTACACAAAAAACATGTCGCTTCTTTTTCAACCATTACAACTGAGAGAAATTGAGCTAAAGAACCGCATCGTCGTATCGCCGATGTGCCAGTATTCCAGCGAAGACGGCTTTGCCAATGATTGGCATCTTGTACATCTGGGGAGCAGGGCTGTCGGGGGCGCAGGAATGATCATTATAGAAGCGTCGGCTGTTGTTCCGGAGGGAAGAATTACTTCTTCAGATCTTGGGATATGGAAAGATGAACATATTCCTTTTTTAAAACGAATTACAGAATTTTTGCAATTGCAAGGTGCCGTTCCCGGTATACAGCTTGCCCATGCGGGGCGAAAGGCAAGTCATCATATACCGTGGAAAAATGGTACTGCCCTAACGTCGGAGGAGGGCGCCTGGAAGACAGTAGCGCCCAGTGCCATCCCTTTTAAAGAGGGCGAACCTGCGCCCATCGCCATGGCCAGGGAAGATATAAACAGTTTGATCAATGATTTTCATGCTGCTGCCATCAGAGCGATGAAAGCCGGATTCAAGGTAGTGGAGATACATGCTGCCCATGGATACCTGATCAATGAATTCCTTTCACCAATCACCAATAAAAGGGATGATGAATATGGCGGATCATTTACCAATCGCATAAGACTATTGCTTGAAGTGGTTAGAGCCGTAAGACAATCATGGCCGGAAGATTTCCCGTTGTTCGTTCGCATCTCTGCAACGGATTGGGTAGACGGTGGCTGGAACGCCGATGATTCTGTAAAGCTTGCCGAGATATTAAAAACCGCAGGTGTTGATTTGGTGGACTGTTCTTCAGGTGGTAACAGTTCAGCTCAAAAAATTCCGACAGGGCCGTTGCACCAGGTATCGTTTGCAGAACGGATCAAAAAGGAAACCGGGATGCGCACCGGTGCTGTTGGATTGATCACCACCGCCGGACAGGCAGAACAAATATTGACCAACGGACAGGCAGACCTCATCGTATTTGCAAGACAGTTACTACGCGATCCCTATTTTCCATTACAAGCCGCAAAAGAGTTGGGAGTAGATGTTCACTGGCCTGTGCAATATGAAAGAGCAAAGCGATAGAATCAGTGGAATTTTATGGCGCTGTAAAATGGTTTCAATAAATGACGTTGATAGACCATTTACATATCTTCAAGAAAAAGCTTTAATCTTCTGAACAAAGAACCGAAGAGGTTTTCCGGGAGATATTTCTGGGGAAACTATTAACCAGCAATACCCTTAGTGGAAGAAACACTTTCAATAAAGCGTTTTATTTCCTCCTTACTTTTTCCCATTTTGTTTTGCAGCCGTTCAAGTAAAGCATCTTCTTCACCGGGCTGATAATGGAGATCTTCATCTGTGAGATGGATATTGGTTTCCTTTAATTTTTCTTTAACTTCTTCCCAAGGCGTATTGAGTTTTAATTTTTCGTTTTCCATGTAAATCGGTTAATGATTAAAGATGAAACGCAATTTTTAAGCCATGGTGCAAAGTAAACTTTCCTGCACAATACTGGAAGTGATCTCCTTTGTCAATGGTCATGGGAATGGCCGCATCACAGCTCATGATTTTTTTTAGTTGTGTCCGATGGAGTTTTATCCTCTATTTCGAGATTATCCGTAAGGATGTTTTCCGTTTCCTGGACACTTTCGAATGCCAGCTTCATTTTATCGCGGTCAAATTCTTTCTCATTGCTTGCCAGCCAAACAGTAGCTACCGCATTACCAATGAAGTTCGTTATGGAACGGGCTTCAGACATGAAACGATCAACTCCTAGAAGCAATGCAAGACCTTCCAATGGAATTACTCTGATTGCAGTAAGGGTGGAAGCAAGAACTACAAAACCGCTGCCGGTTACACCCGCCGCTCCTTTTGAGGTGATCATTAATACGCCAATAATGGTAAGCACCTGCATCATATCCAAATGGATATCGTATACCTGCGCTAAAAAAATGGTTGCCATGGACAAATAGATGGTAGTGCCGTCGAGATTGAAGGAGTAACCCGCAGGTACAACCAACCCGACTACGGATTTCGTGCATCCCATTCGTTCTAATTTTTCCATAAGTGAGGGAAGCCCGGCCTCGGAAGATGAAGTACCCAATACAACTAATAATTCTTCCCGAATATATTTCAGCAATTTCCACAAGCTTACCTTATAGTATTTCAATAATAAGCCAAGCACCAGGAAAATAAAAATAGCCATCGTCAGATATACTGTGATCATCAGCTTACCGAGTGGTACCAAAGCTTGAAGCCCATATTTGCCAATAGTAAATGCCATGCCTCCAAATGCTCCAATGGGTGCAAACAACATCACAAAATGAAGCGCTTTGAATACATATTTTGAAAAAAAGCCGAGTATGTCGACAATCCTTTGCCGCCCGCGGTATTTACTCAGGAAAATTCCAAACGCGATGGAGAAAATCAATACCTGGATCGTGAAATTATTTTTGAGAAATTGCCACCAGCTAAAGCTGGATGCCGTTTTTGTGTAACTGGAAATATCGCCGCTGGCAACTGCCTTTGTATTTACCCCGCTGCCGGGTTGAATAAGATTGGCTACAATGATCCCTATAATTAATGCCAATGTTGTTACGATCTCAAAATACAAAATAGCTTTTCCACCTACTCTCCCAACTTTTTTCAAATCACCCATACCACTGATACCGAGCGAAATTGTAAGGAAGATGATAGGACTGATAAATAATTTTACAATTTCAATGAATCCCTCACCCAAGGGCTTCATTTTAACAGCCGTTTCCGGGTAAATTTCTCCCAGCAATGCACCAGCTGCAATGGCCGTAAGAACCCAGAAAGTGAGATTAGTGAAAATTTTTTTCATTTATTACGGTGTAAGGGGGTATTGGGTTCATAGTTCGCGGCTCTTGCTGAATCAGGTAAAATAATACTTCAGGGTTGGTATGGGTAATTGAAATAGACTATCCAATCAACCTTGAGACTCTAGATCATGAACCATGACCTATGAACCCTGACCCGTCAACCATCGGGCTACAATGATAGGTTTTGTTTGTCATTTTGTGAACGGGAGGTAATTCCCCAGGATGCTGGTATAATTTTGTTGTGTTGGTGATAAAAGCATTACATGAAAAAATTTTCTTTTAAAGGTTTCTGGAGGGTGCTTAAGCAATGCTTTTCCGGATTTGTGGACGATAAGGTAATGAAACTGAGCGCTTCCCTGGCATATTATACCGTGTTTTCGATGGGACCATTGCTGATAGTGATCATTTACCTGTGCAGCCTGTTTTTTGGGCGCGAGGCTATTGAAGGAACCATATATGGACAAATAGAAAGTTTTGTAGGTAGCGACACGGCCATACAATTACAGGAAATCATTAAAAATGCATCCATAGGAAGTAAGGGAAATATTGCCGCTATTATTGGGGTAATAACCTTATTAATTGGGGCTACCACGGTTTTTGCAGAAATTCAGGATTCGATCAATGATATCTGGGGAATAAAGCCGAAACCTAAAAAAGGATGGCTTAAAATGCTTGTCAATCGCTTACTTTCCTTTTCGGTGATCATTAGTCTCGGCTTTTTACTATTGGTTTCTTTAGGCGTTTCATATTTGGTGGAAGCCCTGAGCAAAAGTTTGGCAGATGCATTTCCCGATGTAACGGTCGTTGTTTTTTATATCATAAATCTTCTGGTGTCATTGGCAGTAATCACTACTTTATTTGCAGTTATTTTCAAAGTATTACCCGACGCAAAAATAAAATGGCGCGATGTGATGGCAGGCGCCATGGCCACGGCCTTATTATTTATGCTGGGCAAGTTGGGGATATCTTATTATATCAGCACGAGCGATATCGGCACTACCTACGGCACAGCCGGTTCCCTTGTGGTACTATTGCTATGGGTATATTATTCATCCATCATACTATATTTCGGCGCAGAGTTTACCAAAGCATATGCCGTTGAATTTGGGTCTGCGATTCATCCAAACGATTATGCAGTAACTACTCGCAAAGTAGAAGTAGAATCCGGCGATCAATCAGTCCAACAGGTGGAAAAGAAAAAGGAAAATGAGAAAGTAGTACAAAAAGAAAATGATAAAACTTGATGCTGGATACTGGATTCTAGATGGCTAATCATAATCTCAAATCAATTTAATCTGAATTTACTAATGATGACTACTTACTGCATCCAGTATCGAGTATCCAGTATCCAGTATCCAGAACTCAGGTCACTCGCTTTGAGTTACTCGCTTTCACCCAAAGGTTTTTTTTGCAATTTTTGCAGGTATGTTGGTTTGCCATCTCTATTTTTTCCGCGTAACCACAAAATGTACAGGCATATATTCCGGTTACTTTTATTTTTTTTGTTTGATCATTTAATGAATCCGGCATAATAGGCAAGCCATATTTTACTTTATCATCAGGATAAAAAAATATGCTGACACCTCCATTGGTTTCAATAATTGCTGTTTGCACCTGGCCCAAATGAGAAACCCCTCTTAAGCGAAGCTCAGCAAAAAACTCATCCTGTCCCAGTGCCTCTTTTTCGAAATTTTCTATGGCAAATGTTCCTTCCTCAATTAACAGGTCAGGCGTTCCTTCAACCAGGTTCTCAAATTTTTTGCTTTTGCCAACAAAATAAGTAACCAGAACATACAGGCTAATAACAATGATAAATACAACAAGAGCGGGTAGCAAACCGACATCCTTGTAGAACATGGGATCTCCCGCTGCCGAGCCAAGGCCAATAATGACAACAAGCTCAAAAACCGATAATTGCTTTACACCACGCTTGCCCAAGACGGTAAGCCCTACCAACACTAAAGAGAACATGATCAGCGTACGAAAAGCAGCCTCCATCAAAAAAGACCAGTCTTCACTTCCCATCAATAATTCCTTCCAGCTAAAGCTATTTGTTTGCAGAAAGTAGATATACGATAATTTCATGCTTAGGTCTGATTAAACATCCTGTACTTTAAAATAAGAATTATTGGATCGCCCTGTGAAAAATCTATAAGGTCTTACTAAAACATTCAAAATAAAATGAGGAAACCTGATAAGACCGTATAGGTTTTCGATGAGAGTTAATTACATATTCCGACGGTATTGCCCACCTACTTCATACAAGGCATGGGTGATTTGTCCCAACGAACAGTACTTCACTGTTTCCATCAATTCAGCGAACAGGTTACCATTATTGATTGCTGTTTCCTGTAGTTTTTTTAAGGCCAATTCACTTCTTGATTTATTGCGTTGATAAAATGCATGAAGATTATTTATCTGGTATTCTTTTTCTTCTGCGGTGCTGCGGATGACTTCGCCGGGCAAAATAGTAGGACTTCCCTTTTTGTTCAGGAAGGTATTGACACCAACCAGCGGAAGCTCGCCTGTATGTTTCAAATGT